>CAVPBD010000012.1:0-20286 GCA_963701765.1 Candidatus Bathyarchaeota archaeon | reverse complement strand
TGTATTAAATGGTTTTCAAACGTTTTGAGAGATTGAATCTCGATTTGTTCGATTTTTCAGCCATTTCCTATCTAAATACAATGCACATTGCCTTTTTGATTTATTAGATTTACACCCGCGAGCATAGGAAGGTTGTTCTTTGTTTAGACAAGTCTTGTTATGCAAGAAGGCAAGGATAGCTTCAAGAACGAGTGTGTCATTTATTTTATGAGAATGTGAGTTGAACATGTCAAAGAAAGGGGCAACAGGGCAACAAGATTGGTCAAAACCTCAGCCTATTACAAAGAAGGAAAGAGACGATAAGCGTAAAAAGAAAAAGTCTGCTCGAATTGAAAGACAAAAGTCCAGATAGCTTTTGATAAAGACATATTTCTGCGAATAGATATTTTCAGTTTCTATTTCTGAAATGGGACGAGAAACAAATTAAGCAATATGCATCACTCATCTTTTCTCAGTCATGTTTCTATTCTAATGAGGTAATATTAATGAAAAGTACAGTTAAGAAAGAAATAACGAAAAATGAGTTAATAGTCCATATGGATGTAGAAGTTGAGAACTTAAGAAAATCTATATGGAAAACATTACACCAATTCGATAAAATAGTTACATATGCAGATAAAACTATGGCTCTGGGAATAGTGCAATATGAATTGCTCCATTATGCCGAAGAACATGCTAATGAATGATCTGTAAATCCATATCCCACTTTGGTCGCGCACTATATAATCCATTTTACTTTAATCATCTTATAAGGAGCATTGCGTATTATAGATAGTAATATTCTATTAAATTGTGATGGAAAATGGCGGAAAATTCAAAAATTGTTTTTATTGGAAATAAGACCCCTATGGATTATGTTCTAGCAATCATTACAGGTCTGTCGGCGGGCGATGCTAAGGCGATTACTTTGAAGGCTAGAGGTCAAGCAATAACCACAGCGGTTGACGCGGCTGAAATAACACGGCACCGGTTCCTAAAAGACCTAAAAGTAAGCAAAATCTCAATAGGAACGCAGGAGATGCCGCCAAGAGAGGGCGAAACCAGAGCACGAATGGTCTCAACAATCGAAATAATGCTCACAAAAGAATAAAAAAACGTGTGCATCGAGTTTTAATTCCCTTAATTTTTTAACATACTAAGTGCGCTAAGGTAATTTTTAATGATGGTATCGTATTATTTAGCTTGGGGCGACTGTATTTTTTGAGACATACCGAGTTTGATAGAATTCTTTCTGCTTTCCAAGCACGATACGGCAAATACGAAGGAGATTTACAATTCAATAAATGGCTCGGAAACACGAAATTAGATGAAGGTAAACCGTATGTTTGGACTTATTCACCAAAAAGAAAAAGAAATACGCGTTAATTCGTAAGTGCTGATAAGTACAGCAATAGAATCTGATTTTTCACAACAATTCTAGAGCAAGGTAGCATCATAATTCTAAATGTGATTCAAAAAAGCAGCTTACTATGAGTCATATATTCAAAATTGACTTTCTTTAAAGTTGGAAGGAAAAAATGAAGAAAGATTTGGATGATGGACTACGTTTTTTCTGTTTAAATGCCAAATGTGGTTCCAAATAGAAGCAGTGCTGGTGAGAACCAGAAGAGGTAGAACTTTTTGATTAATCTAGGCAGAACTTCAACGGCTGGTATTATTACTGTTTCTGCAAAATAATTTGCGCTTACCATATCATATTCTCTTTCTTGGGGTGTTATTTTTTTCTGTTCCCTTATGTTGGAACTTAAGTTGAATTAAAACGACTATAATTTAAGTGTATCCAAAAAAATTTGTTAGATAACCATCTGTATAGCAAGAAAACAAGAGTTAGTATTTCTAAAATTCTTTTCTTCCCATTTATAATAAAAAATACTGAAAAAAAAATAAGTATATACCCAAGCTAAACAATGCAAATACTATTGCATACTAAGGGTCAATCATATATCAGTATCAATTCTGTGTCTATTTTTTCTTATTCGCTGCCTTAGCACAGCTGTCACTGCAATACTTCTTCTTAGCATCAAATGTCATATAGACTTTTTTACATACTGGGCATTTCTTATCCATTTTTACCACCTGTTATAATTCTTAATGTACAGATGTATGCTAAAACATTTCTATAATAAAATTATTACGCAAAAGCTACCTTGAATTTTTTACACTAAATTTCAGTATCTCTAATATCCATATTTATTAAAGGCTATTACTCCCCAGAGATTGACGATTATTCCCAGAACAATGAGTATTTTGTGGTACCATCTGATTTTTTCACCTATCCCCTGTAAAGTTAGTACATAAAGGAATGGGTAAAAATCGACTGCGTACCGATAGCCAAAGCCCCAACCCGAAAGGCCTTTTGTGAATATGATAAAAGCGATTGCGAATATTGCTATCCAAGCTGGTAATGTCGCGGCATCCTTTATTTTGGATTTCAAAGAAAAAATAAAGGCGGGAGTTGTGAACCAAATTGCTAATCCTGATAATGGTACTATCATGTACGGTGCGGTAGAACTGAATGTTGGTAATCCAGTTAAAAATGGCGTTAAGTTCTGAGGTATGTATGATAAATTGAATAATCCAAGATTAAACCATGGCTCATCTAAAATGCCCGGAATCATCCAGTAGGCTACGTCAAATGGCGTGCCAAATCTAACATAATTATAAGCCATATCAAACACCACAAAAATACCTGCACCTATCGCCAACTTGATTAGTGATGGCGTTGACATGAAGAATTTGGTTTTCCAATTTTGCGCTTGTTGGCGTGAAATAATCAACCCCGCAAAGAAAAAAAAGCCCAGAAGAGTAGGTAATCTGCACCAAAAAGAGGCTCCAACTAGCAATCCCATAATCAATGGACGTGCCTTGTTAAAGGCTTCATGAATTGCTCCTAATAGAAAGAAAACTGAAAAAACTTGTGCAATAAGCCAAACTGAGCCTGTACTTGCTAGCCACCAGAAAATTGTGCCAAAGCCCAACATTATCGCAGCCCAAATGCATTTACTCTGATTATTGTTTTCTGGATTCTCTGATTTTTTAGTTAAATCCTTCGCCACAATGTAAGCGAGAATAACAGTTGCGCTACCCATAAAAAGCGAAATTAATGTTTGATTCGTATGTAATCCAAAGATGGCAACTACCAGAGTTATAAGAAAAGCTGGTAGTGGTGGATAAACCACGTAATATCCTGGACCTGATGGATTTGGAACAAGCTCATTTAGCCAAGAAGGATTCTCGATAAGGTATAATCTTCCATTAAGAAAAGCATCTGCTAACCGAACGTAATAATTATAATATGTAGGATGCCCTTCACCAGTGGCCCAATATGCTATAAAGGCAACTGCAAAGAGAAGCAAGCATATCAATATAGTCTTCTTGAAATGTCGAGGCAATCTATTGAGCATTATATCCTGCTTCTCCATCTACGAAAAATATTTCTTTAAACTTTTACTTATCACTTTCCCAGTATCCTTCCCAAAATCTCTAGTCCATAAAATGAAAATGATTTAGGTTTATGAGCCAAAGTCAGAAAGTGTTCGTTGAGTTTTCTGTTTGAGGAAAAGGCTGTATGTAATTTTTGTGCCCTCGATTTGTGCTAAAGGATTTAGCTCGTGGTTGATACAGTTATTTTCGTTTAGAATATGTTTTACCTTAATGTTTCTGACTGAGAGTGCATCTGAGAGTAAAGAACGATGGCAACGCCAAGGTACTGCTTCAGCACACATTATTGCTAAGCAGTTTTCCCTTGCGAGAGCTACAAGTTTTAACAGATTCTCTATGAATTCTTTGGTTTGCATATAATCAGCATACCCTCGAAAAGATTTGCTTTCCAATGCTGAATTCACTGAATCTGCTTGGGGTCTGCGAAGTCCACCTAATTCTGGTAAATGAATGTACTTTATGCCTTCCGCTTTGAGGGTTTCAGACAGAGGTGTTTTATTAAATTGGGCATTATGTTTCGAATGAGGGACAGTTCGTACATCAACAACCAAAAATATTTTAAAGGTTTTTAGGATGTTAGTGAATTCCTTTAATGACTTTGTTGAATGCCCGATTGTGTAAACCGTCAGTTCATGTGCACCGCTCAAAGTCATTTGTCTCCTCAATTCAGAAATGGTGGTGGAAATATATTAAATCGTCATTTAGGGATGAAAATGTTCTCAGTTGAGTTTAGCCTGATATCTTGGTTGTCTATATTTTTTTTGAAGTTTTTGATTTGGTATAGTTTGCGAAAAAGCTATGAATAAAGAGCGCCAATTACACATTAGAGTGTGTAAGCGTTTTGATTTCAAAAATTCTTGTAGCAATTGATGGTACAGAATCTGGAACTAAAGCATTAGATTTTGCTTTGGATTTAGCTGAAAAATATGATGCTTCTGTTGTGATCCTGAATGTTCTTGATGTACCTGTTTATGGTATTTTAAATGATTCCGTGACGACTCTTTCATCTAGTTCATCAGTTTTTTTAAATGACCTCCGAAGGATTCATCATAATGCATTAGATCAAGCAAGCGAGCATGCAGCTGCTTTAAAACCCAATGTTAAGGTTAAAACTGAGCTTCGTGAGGGTAGTCCTCCAGATCAGATTGTTTTGGCTGCTTCTGAGGGAGCGTTTGACATAGTTGTAGTTGGGCATGGAGCTAAGGGTAAGGTGCGTCAATTGTTTTTGGGGCGGACTAGTGAGCGGGTTGCTCATTTGGTGCGATGTGCGGTATTAATCATAAAGTAGATATTTAAGAATTTTCTTATTTTTCAGAAAAATATAAATAATCGGACTTCTATCTTTAAGTTAGTGAGAAATATTGACAAACTCCAATCATAATGAATGCTGCAAAATTGACGCAATAGTCACAGTAGACGCCAAAGGGCAAATTCTTCTACCCAAAGACCTTCGCGAAAAAGCTAACATAAAACCCAACGACAAACTAGCCCTAATTGGGATTGAACGTAGTGAAACAACCTGTTGCATAGTTATGATGAGAGCTGATGCTCTTGGTAACTCAGTCAAGTGTATGCTTGGACCACTTTTAACTGATGTATTTACAAATAAAGGTGAAATATAATGACCGAAAGAAATATACAAAAAATGGTGAGAAAAGGATATGGAAAAATAGCTAAATCCAATAAATCTGGGTGCGGATGCGGCTGTGGCTCAATAACTGATGTCAGCGAGCAAGTAGGTTACAGCAAAGAAGAACTAGATTCAGTTCCTGAAGGTGCAAATCTGAACTTGGGTTGCGGAAACCCAGTTGCGATGGCTTCAATCAAAGAAGGCGAAACAGTTATCGACCTAGGATCAGGAGGTGGCTTAGATTGCTTTTTAGTCGCAAACAAAGTTGGCGAAAAAGGCAAAGTCATAGGAGTAGATATGACTTCTGAAATGCTTGATAGAGCTAGGGAAAACCTGAAAAAAAGTAAACGCACAAACGTCGAGTTTCGTCTAGGCGAAATTGAAAACTTACCCGTTGCAGACAATACTGCAGATTTGATCATAAGCAACTGTGTAATTAACCTCTCCCCTGATAAACAGCGAGTTTTTAATGAAGCGTTTCGAGTATTAAAGCCCAAAGGACGCATAATGATTTCTGATATTGTTCTGCTCAAGGAAATTCCTGAAGCTATACTCAATAGCGTAGAAGCCTACATTGGATGTGTTGCAGGAGCAGAAAGTAAAAACGATTATCTTGACAAAATCAAGAAAGCTGGCTTTAAGAATATCGAGATTGTCGAAGAAACAGAGATGCCATTTGAAGCACTTGTTAGTGACGCGACTGCGAAGCAAATACTAAAAGAGCTCAATATGAATAAGCAGAAAGCTGTAGAAATTTTCGGAGCAGCTGTAAGCCTCAAAGTAGCAGCCACTAAGTCATAATTTCTTTTTTCTTTTTTAGTTTAAGAGTATTAATCGGTGGTATTTTCAACAAAACTAATGGCGTGAATTATAGATACGATGCTCGAAGCGTTAAGTGAATACGATACATTTAATCCATTTCTATTTTCTTGAATTAGTCCTGTTTCTTGTAGACGATTCATTTGCCATGTTAAGCCTTGGCTGGATATGCACAGTTTTGTCGCTAGATCATGATGAGCAACTTGCTTATGTTCTAGCAAAGTTTTTAGAATATTTTTTACGGTTTCCAGTTTAAGTGTGGATATAGTCTGCATTTCTTTTCGAGAGAATTTGCCTGCTGCAAAGAATCGTTTGTATTTGCCTATGTATATAGATTTTATTAGCCCATTTTTTTGTAGGACTGCTAAATGGAACTGAACAGCACCTATGCTTAAACCTAGGCTACTGCAGATGGCTCGAAATTGAACACCTGAATTAGCTTGTATGTATCGCAAGATTTCTGTTCTGCTGGTATTCTCAAGAAGAGTAGCTTTTTCCGAAACTCCGCTATAAGAAGGAACAACTATAGGAAGAATTAACAAATCATCCGGACTCTCAAAAATACTTCTAGAAAAGATTGGCATGGTAAGACTGTCAGCCTTATTTTTTATAGGGTTCTCTTGAATGGTGCTCCATGTTAAGAGGGTGTTTTTTTGTTTTTGAATCATGACTCCCACTGAAATTATAAGGATTCCAATCAGGCAAATCGTGAGTAGAGATTTACTTATCTTCATGGGGTTAATTCACTTTTTTCTCATTTGATACTATTTGTTAAATAGATTTTTAATTTTATCTGTAAGTGAATGTACTAATTAACTCCTAAAAATCGGTTATCATCGGAAAATTTTTGAAAAATAATTTTCCTCTACAGCTATGATGTCTGATTTCACAAGGTTCTACTTGATTATGGCGGTTTTCTTTTGGTTAGATGTATCAACATGCTTTTATTAACCAATTAGAACTACATAACTAAATCGCTACATCAAATCGATGAAGGGAATGGCATGGTGGAGCTTAGGGAAAACGAAATCAGGATTCTGGCAGCACTTGATAAACTTGACAATAAGGCGACTGCTGAGCAACTTATGCTTGAATGTGAATTGCCTGATGCAGCAGTTATGCGTGCAGCATTAATTCTTCAAGAAAACGGTCTTGTTACTGTCCATGCAAATATCGAAACAAAGATTAAATTAACTACGGAAGGCGAAATTCACTCTCAAAACGGTTTACCTGAACGCAGGATCATAAATGCGGTTATTGCACTGGGAGGAAAAGCTACGCTAAAGCAAGCTGCGGAAGAAGCCTCTCTTGTTCAGCAGTTTGCTCAAATCGCACTAGGTTGGACTCAAAAAAAGAAATGGGCTAGTTTCGATCCTAAAACAGGTACTCTAGAAGTGATTTCTTCACCAAATGAAGGTAGCGATGAAAAACTTTTAAGCATTCTATCTGGCAAAGAACAACTACTCTTAAGCCAGTTAACCCCTGAATTACAGAATGCTATTGACCCTTTAAAAAAACGCAAAGCCATAACTGTAGAAGATAAAGTCGAACGTATTTTTGAACTTACAAAAGCAGGAGAGCAAGCTATAGAGGGTGGCGCAGCAGATTTAACCTTAGGCGCTAAAGAAATCACCCAATTAACCCCTGACCTCATAATAAAAGGTGAATGGCGAAATGTTCGCTTCCAAAAATATAATATCCAAGCGCCTGTAGCAGCTTCTTGGCCAGGAAAAAAGCATCCTTATCTGAGCTTTTTAGATGAAGTTCGAGCTAAGCTTGTCACATTAGGTTTTCAAGAAATGGTTGGCACAAGTGTAGAGTTGTCCTTTTTTAATTTTGATGCGCTTTATACGCCGCAGGATCATCCTGCTAGAGAAGCCGACGGTATCTATCGTATTAAGCAACCTGAATTTGGCGATACAGATGCATATTCTCAAGCGGTTAATCGTGTAAAGGTTACGCATGAAAATGGAGACGAAACTGGTTCTTCGGGTTGGGGTTACAAATATTCTCTGCAAGAAGCACGTCGCCTCATTCTTAGAGGGCATGGAACATGCCTTAGTGCACGTACGTTACTGAAGAAGGATTTGCAGGTTCCCAGCAGGCATTTTTCCATCGCTCGAGTATATCGACCAGAAATTGTAGATAGAACCCACTTATCCGAATTTAACCAGGTCGAAGGGATAGTTGTTGATGAAAAATTAACCCTTAAAGACTTGCTGGGAGTTCTGGGGAAATTTGCTAAAGAAATAGCTGGTGCGGATAAGATTCGTTTTAAGCCTGATTATTTCCCTTTCACTGAACCTAGTGTTGAATTAAGTGCTTACAAAGAGGGGTTAGGCTGGATAGAATTCGGTGGTTCAGGTATTTTCAGACCTGAAGTGACTAAACCTTTAGGAATTGAAGTACCTGTTATAGCTTGGGGTTTAGGTGTAGACCGGTTATTTATGATGCGGGCAGGATTAGATGATATTCGTAGTATTTTCAGTCAAGATCTAGATTGGCTTCGAAAAAAGCAGGTGACCTGATATGCCAACAATTGATATGGATTTAGCAGAATTTGAAAAAATGCTCGGCGTCGAGTTCCATGGTGATATGGAAAAGCTTGATGATCTCTTAGCTCTAGTTAAGAGCGAAGTAAAACTTTGTAACCAAAAGGAAAACATCGTAAGCATAGAGCTAAAAGATACTAATCGACCTGACCTGTGGAGTGTCGAAGGTTTAGCACGCACTCTGCGTAGTTATCTTAATCTTCAACGAGGGCTTCGCCAATATTCTGTTGAAGATTCAATAATTGATGTTCACGTTGATTCCAGACTGAAATCTATTCGACCCTTTATCGGCTGTGCTATTATCAAAAATGTAAACCTAAGCGATGCAATAATCCGTGGATTAATGCATATGCAAGACAAGCTCGATAAAACCTATGGACGAAATAGACAAAAAACATCGATTGGGCTTTACAATATCGACATGCTTGATTTACCATTAAGCTATACAGTGGCTGATCCTGATGATTGTAGTTTTATTCCTCTGGGCTTCTCAGAAAAACTAACTCTAAAGGAAATCTTGGAACGCCATCCAAAGGGTTTGGAATATGGGCATATAGTTAAAAATCATAAACATTTCCCGATTCTATTAGATGCTAAAAAGAAAGTTCTTTCTTTTCCGCCTGTTATTAACTCAAACGATGTAGGCAGAATAACGGCCGAAACAAAGAATTTGTTAATAGAAGTTACTGGCACGCAGCATCAAACGGTCCTTAACACTTTAGCTCTTGTAGCTTCGGCATTAATTGAAAGAGGTGGTAAGGCTTACTCCGCTAAGATATACTACGCAGACGATATAACTCCCATCATAACGCCAAACTTTAGCAATAAACAAATGTTGCTAAGCATAGACTATGCTAATAAGATCCTTGGGCTCAATCTGACCAGTAGCCAGATGGCTGATTTACTAATAACCGCGGGCTTCGGAATTGAAGGCACAACCCAAACCGAAGTTGAAGTTACGGTTCCTTGTTACCGAATCGATGTTATGCATCCGATTGATTTGGTAGAAGATGTTGCAGTTGCTTTTGGATATAATAACATTGAGCCTTTATGGCGGAATTTACCGACAACAGGTGCTGCCCGGCCTCAACAACGGCTAGTAGACATAGCACGCGAGCTTATGGTCGGCTCAGGGTACCAAGAAGTCTTAACTTACACATTAACAAGCCCCGAAAATCTATTCGCTAAAATGAACTGCGAACCAGCAGACATCGTAGAAATCTCTAATCCTAAAGTAGTCACCATGACCTGCATACGAAACAAGTTATTGCCTGGTCTAATTGAATTTCTAAGTGTAAATCAATCTGTAACTTTTCCACAAAGGATTTTTGAGCTTGGAAAAATTACCCTATTAGACAATTCCAAAGAGACAAAAACACGTGATGAAGAATGGCTTGCAGCAGTATCTAGCCACGCAGAAGCTGGATTTAGTGAAATAAAATCCTGTATAGACGGGTTTTTTAAAAATTTGGGTATCACTTGGAAAATAGAAGCCATAAATCACCCGAGCTTCATTGAAGGTCGCACTGGCGCAATATTAGTAAATGGTTCAAAAGTAGGTCTTTTAGGTGAAATTAGTCCTCAAGTGCTGGAATCTTGGAAATTAGAGAATCCAACAGTGGCCTTTGAAATGAATATTGAGCAGATTCTCAAAATAAAACAAAACTCGATTGGTGGCAAATAGCACAAGGATAGAAAAACCATTTTCTTTTTTTGTTATTAAGTTAATCGAATTTTTTAAGGGCTGTCATGGTTCGGTATTTTTTTAGGTCCTGTGAAACGGCTTTGAGTAAGTGGAATTCCTCCATTGTTTCTTGGAATTTTGCGATTTCTTCATGCATTTTGGTTTGTAGAGTCTGTGGGTCCATGTTGTGTTCTGCCTGCATTGGAGTTTAACTGCATTTTGGAGGGTGGGTCATTGTGTGTTGGCGACCAAAGGGCCAATCCGTAATCGAGGAGAAAGGAGAAGGCTTCGAGAACGGAAAAATTTGGTGTTGGCTATCTGGTGTACCTTCAACCTCTTCACCCTTCCATCTTGCATCACAAGACTTAAGATAATTTTTATATAAAAACGTTGTGAATTTTCAATAAATAAAATTCGGAGTTGACAGGTAACTCGCGTATTATCTTAACGCGATGTTGCCTTCTAAAATTCTCTTTTCCGGGACTTCAAGCTGCTTGCTTAGCCACATTTTTAGCAGCAATGAATAGTCCGGGATCTGACCGGTGTAGGTTGTTATTTGGTTGTTTTTGATGGCGCTGATTTCAAGGGTTTTCTCTGCTTCTTTTAGTTTATATGATACGGTGTTGGCCTGCGCGGATAGTTCTTGGAAGTCTTCCCATCGACTGCACTGCAGCATTAAAGGCATGCTGCTTGTTATGCTGGTCAAATTAGCTGCGCTTATTTGAGCTGCAACCATCTGCCCCGAAGCTACTGCGGGCACGACGGATTTGGGATTTTCAGCCGCAACTAACGTTACCGACGATGCCTCATTAGATGAAACAGATAAGTTCTTAACTAAACTGCCGACTTCACCTTGCAGATTACTAATTTTATCTTCTATCTTTTTGACCTTGCCGTTAAGTTCCCCCGACTCCCCCAGCTGCCCAGCAACACTACCAAGCTCGCTAACCAAGCGGTCAAGATCCTTTTCGTGCTCTTTAAGTACGTTAACTATGAAATCCAGTGCCTCTAGCGCTTCATCTTTAGATGGTGGTTTCTCAGACATGTTCCTCTTCAGTCCTCAAGCAGCTTATATTGCAAAGGTTTGATTATAAAGCTAACGAATTCTAAAAACATATCATTGCGCAGACATATCTATATTGATTAATAATCTTGTTCGCCTTTTCACTATATAGTACGACTATTTTGGTCTGCGCTACCATATTATTTTCTTTTCCTAAAGAGTTTTTGTCCGTCCATTTCGCACACATACTCAAGCTTTCTCCTAATAGTTTGCAGGCCTCATCTAAGTTCTTGGCGAGTTTGCATTATTGTCCTTCTGCAAGATCGCTCTCTGCTTCTTGTGCGTTTTGCAGCTGATATGAATACAAAAGCAGGTTAGCAAGAGCTAGATGCCCTATGTACGAATAATACTTCTTAACAAAGGTCTGCTGGGGCTCTGGCTGGCGAACATTCTAGGAGAGAAAGAATGAAAACCCTTTGCTACCACTGCTAGGAGTTTAAAGCCGCCAAAGCCCACTCAGCTCCTCTTTCTGTAACTCTTTTAAACCCAAAAAAAGGGGAAATGGAAATTGTTTGATTTGCTTTAGTATATTTTGCGTTTTCTTAGCACTAATGCTGCTGCAACAACAGCGATGATAATAACAACAGCTGCGGCTGCGATAAGTAAAGTCTCAGTGGAGATGCCTGTGCCAGGTGTTGGAGCTACTGTAGGTGAAGCAGATGCAGTTGGAGTCACTGTTGTGGTCGGCGTTGTAGTCTGTGCTGGAGTTTGTGTTGGTACAGGTGCCGATGCGGCAACATCTACACCTATTGCAGTTTGTGCATTTGAGCTATAGTATGATTCTGAGCCTTCGAAGGTTGCCATGATTGTGTATTCGCCTTCAGCTGGTGGAGTCCACATCTTCTTGAATGCGCCGCTCAAATCGCTTGTCACCGTGCCGATATCCCAGGTTTTGCCGTTCGAATCAATAGCGGTCAATTTCACTGGAACACCAGTAGTATTCCCAGGGATTGGTTGTTGCATGTGTAGATATTCCATCCATCCAGTCTGGCTATCGTCGGAGACAGCGGCAGTGCCCTTCTGAGCTGGAGATGCATCAAGAACAGTGCCTTCTAACAGTACGCTGGAGCCTTTGGTTATGACCTTTGATGATGTGGAGATTGTGGTTTCAGTTGAGCCTTTGCCAAAAGCGTATGTATAGCCATTGTAACTATCTGAGGCGAGTAATGTACCGTAGGCGATAGCAGTTGGTGTATAAACGCCTAATATGCTCCAAACTTTCTCGCCTGTGAAAGCATCGATGGCATGCAATTGCTGCCCTCTATAGATGAATGATGGACTATGCTCAGTATTGGGTGCAAAGACAATACCCCCACCTACAACTGGTCCTGTCGAGCCAAATGGATAAGATGCGTAAGGTTTACCGGTTTCTGCGTCGATGTTTGAGGCATAAGGCGTTTCATTGTTTGCATCTGTTGCAACGTAATGCCAAACTATTTTGCCATTGGTTATGTTAAAGGCGTATACACCTGAGTAGCTGAGCCCAAAATTCATTCCGTATGCAGAAGCTTGCGGCATGTAAGCCCAGAAGTTACCCCAGGGATAATCTGCTGCTTCACTAGTCCATACTAATCTCCCTGTAGATGCATTTATGGCATGATATCCTTTTCCTTGATTCTCATATGGTATACCTGCGAAATATACTAATCCGTATCCAGCACCGATTGCGGGTCCTTGGCGGTATATGTATGTGTTTGGATCTGTTGGAGTGTAATAGGGTGCATAGGCATATTGGTATGTTCCAGTTTTCAAGTTTAGGCCAGTAACGTTATTGAATATGGCTGTAGCAGCGTCATATGGGTTTGTGAAACGAGAAACCCACATATCGTCACTTGATATAACTGAGTAGGCGCTTGTAGTTGAAGGCATATTATCAGTTATGTTCCAGACTATTCTCGTAGTGAAGTTAGTTGAGGTTCCTTCTACGTCCCATTTGATGATTCGCCCTCCACTTACACTGTAGACATTAGGATGAACATAGAAAGCGCTTGATAGACCTGTAACGTTAAGGCTCATTGCTCCAGTTATGGCATCATATTTTATGAATCTCGTACCAAAACTGTATAGATAGGCAGTTCTGCCTTCTCGAGCGCCAGCATTAAAACTTCCAGGTACACTCCATAGCTGTTGGCCCGTTTGCATATCTAAGCAAATTATGTTACCCGAAGCAGTGTAATATCCTCGCCCAGCCATGACTGTTCTAATGTTCGGCGGACTAGAAGTGAATATTCCTGCATCTCCGGCTCCGTATGCTTCAACTCCTCCACCAGTTTGTATACTGTGAGGGGTCCCCATGTAACCTCCGATTTGGCCAGTTGAGTTTAGTTTCCATAGTACGTGGGCAGTTTTTGGTGCTTCTGTGTATGGGTTCCATCCTCCTCCAGACGCATTATAGTTGCTTTGGTACCAAGGTCCAGCTATATTTCGCCATTCTCTGTTCTCAACATTTATGGGAAAAGTCCATTGTTCAGTTGGGAGTGGGGTATCTTCATATGTAGGTATCCAGTTGTTTTGCACAATAATCTTACGTGTAACAGTTGAGGGTGCACTGTGGTGGTCACCTGGGAAATCGAATTTTATAGTCCATTCGCCTATTTCTGTTAGCGGGATGTCAAACCAGACTGTAGCTGGTGTTTCTGAGTACATAGGTCCAATGTTAAATTTATTTCCACTGGGAGAGGTGAAGCTAAACATGTAATCTTCGTAATAGTCGATTCCATTAATCGGGGGAGGTGAAATCCAAGCGTTAATTAGCAGCGGTTGTCCAAGTCCGACATTAGGGTATGGTTTCATTGAAAGGAATGCCCAAGTAGTTCGCTTCGGAAAAGCGTCACCCACTGGGAATGGGAAGGCTCGTGTTTTGTTTACAGCGTTGTAGTTGGCGTCTCCGGGCCAGTAAAAGTTAACGCTCCAGTTGCCTTTCATATTTGGCGTATAAATTATTTCGATGTCTGGATCGTGCCCTGCCATAGCGTAGGGGCGTGTCTTGAAAGGACCATTAACAACGTCTTTTGTTCCATCCGGTCTTATGAAAGTAGCTACAGCATTAGGCCAAACTGAAGTTTTTAGCTTATATTCCTCGGCGTATTGTAGTGGATTTGAAGCTGATGGGGTAGGAACAATTGCTATCGTTGCAGGCGAGTTTATTCCTAGTTGATTTGAGATGATTATGTTGATATCGATTGTAGTCTTTGCATCAGCGATGGGTATGCTTACGGCGACTGCACTAAAAGCCATCATCAGAATTATAGCGACTGTAATTATTGCTTTGATTTTTTTAAAATTCATATTTTATTACTCCAAAAGTAAACGAATTTATGTTAGATATTTTTTGTATTTAAAACCTATTAGGTAGCACACCTACCTACAAGCGTGCTATTTAGCTTAGAAAATTACTTTGAAAGTTACCCAAAGGTACATAATTAGTATTAGTTTGAGCAACACTTGCAAGAATTTAAAAGGCACTTACATCTAATAGATAATAGCATAATTTTGAGACCTCTTTGCATTATAAATATGAGGCTGATGCTATGGAAGAAGCGGTAGAAACCCTAAAAGGTCTTGGCTTAACGTTTGTTCAGGCAAAAGTGTACCTGGCGCTTTCTTCATTACCCCAAAATATTGCTTCAATATCAGAATACTCTAAAGTTCCCCGAACCGACCTCTATAGGGTTTTACATGAATTAGAAACAAAAGGGCTAGTTGAACGAATCATAGCTAACCCAATAGAGTTTAAAGCCGTCTCGCTAAATGAATGCCTAGATATTTTAATTCAAGCTCGAACCCGTCAAAGCATTGATTTGCAAAATAGAGCAGCAAAATTACGCAAAGAATTTGCAGAAAAAAATTATGCACCTAACTGTGATTTGAAGTCAAAATTTGTTTTAGTCCAGTCTAATAGAGTTGCTGAAAAAATAGTATCGGCCATAAATGGATCTACCGAACATATTGATTTACTTTTATCTTGGAAAAGGCTTAGTTATGGAGTTTATTTTTTCAAAGAGGCTTTAAAAAAAGCGTTGAATAGAAATGTAACTTGTAGAATATTAACTGATTATCCGCAGGAAAATTCTTTATCGCAATTAATTTTTTTTAAAAAGAGTCCATGCAAAATCAGATTTCTTGTTTTTCCACCTAAGACGGTAATGGGATTATATGATTACAAAGAAGTATTCATTATAGAAAATCCAGCTGTTGGATTGAATGAATCAGCTGCTCTATGGTCAAACAATCCAAGCCTAATATCACTTGCCAAGGAATATTACGAGAATTTATGGCTTGCAACAAAGGAAGGTTCAACAAGAATACAGGCTAATGGTCTATACCTGCTCAAAGATTAATAGAAAGCATGCGCTAGATGGTAGAGCGCTGCTGTACTGATGACGAATGTAAAAAGTGTGTGAGCCTAAAAAAGAGACAAATTATAAGGTACTCCAAACTGAACAAAATGCCTCTTGATTATTTTGGCATTGAACAAAGAAGGGAAAAGGCGCGGGTATAATTAAGTGGTGATGGGCAAAATAATAATACTGTCCGCCTTTTCACAAATGCAATTCTTACGAATCTAAACACAAAAGACTTTTCTACAAATAACCTATGGCTTAGAAGCTAGCAACACCTTTTTTCTCAGAATAATCATACCAAACCCAAAGAGCATCCACTACTTGCTCACCATAACCTCGTTCCGACATCAATGTTTTAAAGACGAGTTTTGGATTCTTACTCAAACTTATCTATGCCCTTATTTTTTAGCTCTCAAATGATACATAATATAATAAAAACCTTCTGAATCTCAAATATAGCCAAATAAGCAAATATACAGTAAGAAAATCAGGTTCTCCAGTCTATCTAAATTATGCGAAACTACTTCCGTTCTTATTATAAATTATAAAAGAAATGCTTATAGGCTTAAGTTGCGGGTTAACGTTTTAGGATGCCTCAATAAGTGGGCGGGTAGATCAGTCTGGTATGATCGCCACGTTGGCATCGTGGAGGTCCCGGGTTCAAATCCCGGCTCGTCCACCATTTTGTTATTCATGTTAACGCCTTGCAGGCGACTTATTGCCAATTTTAACGCGTTTTCGCAGATTTTTGATGAATTTAACCCTAATTCGTAAGCCAAACTTGCTAATTGAGGATTTAATTCTATTGTTGTGCTGACTTCTGCTATCACCAAATTGACCTCCACGAACTGCACGTGTCCGTTGTCTGGATGCGCCTTAATAGGAATGGCAGCGTTTCGGATTTAATTTTGCTTAAGGACAAAAGTTATAATGTCTTTATGTGTTTCTTAGTTTAAATGAATCTGAGTTTAGGGTATTTGGGTTATAAAGTCTTTCGAATCTTTACTTATCTGCTATTGTTAATTTCAGGGTATCTTTTAACAACTTTTAATAATTGGGCTAATTATGGGCATGTTAATGTCTGGGTTGGTTTATTAGTAATTATAATTTTTTCGTTTGCCATAGTTGCTGAAGTATACACCGAGATTCGCTATATTACTGCCAACAAGAAAGAAAAACAGCGAATGGACAAACAAAAAACTGGATATAGCTATTACTACAATAAATGGTCTTACAGAACAACAAGAGCTTAAGTCAATCAGAAAGAAAGTTCGAACTAAACCAAAACGAAAAGCCAAATAAAGCAAGATTTTAAACGCCCATTATAATCTGCTATTGATTTCTTCGTCCGTTATACGTGTCTGTCTTGTTTCGCCTTTATAGGAATGGAGGAAAAAAATTCTGAAGTAGTGGCAGCAAAGGGTTTTCGTTTCTCTCTCCTGAAATGTTAGCCCACCAGAATCCCAGCAAACCTTTCCCAAATTAAATGAACTAAATGTTGAAAGATACTTTATTGCCTATTAATTTGCGATGATGGAATATATTATCAAAATTATTTTTTCGTCTAATAATGAAAGGATGATTGCACCTAAAAATCAGGTCCCTAGTAAATGGTTAAAAAAATAAAAAAGATGATTTTAGTATGGTTCTGTCCAGACTTCAAAGTAACTTCTTGGGTGACTGCAAACTGGGCAGGTGCCGGGTGCTTCTATGCCTTCGTGTACGTAACCGCAGTTTCTGCATTTCCATTTTATTGGGGCATCTTTTTTGAAGACTTTGCCTTGTTTGACGTTTTCGAGTAGTTTGAGGTATCTGCGTTCGTGGTAGGCCTCGACTTTTGCTACTTGGCGAAAAGTGAATGCTACATCAAGGAAGCCTTCTTTTTCAGCTACGTCTCCAGAGTTTGGATAGAGCATGGACCATTCAGTTTTTTCTCCTTCTGCAGCTGCCTGAAGGTTGCTGGCTGTATCTGCTAATATTCCCGCTGGGTATGATGCGGTTATTTCAGCAGATCCGCCCTTAAGTTGCTTAAAGAAAAGTTTTGCGTGTTCCTTTTCTTCATCAGCGGTTTCCTGAAAAATTGCTGCTATTTGTTCATAGCCTTCTTTTTTTGCTACACTGGCAAAAAAGGTATATCGATTGCGGGCTTGTGATTCTCCTGCAAAGGCGGCTAAAAGGTTCTTTTCAGTTTGACTACCTTTAAACTCCATAACAAATCTCCTTAACCGATAATACGATAGATGAAAAATAAAAACAATTCCTGAAATAAGATGTATTTTCAACAATGAATCATGAATTTTAAATAGATTCTATTTTATCTGCAGTTTTAATTAACTAGTTAGACTAATTTTCGACTTGTAAGCTTCTTTTTATTCCTCTACGTTGCAGTATACCTTCTATGACAAATACTGCTGTGGCTAACCCAGTCACCAAAATCAACAGTGAAAAGAAGATGACGAATTTATAGCTCTCAACCGGGTAGTGTATGGCAAGGACGACTACTTCCACTATAAAAATGCTTAAGAAAATAAGCGAATACGTAAACATTTTTGGCATCACATGGTGACCTATCCAAAAATAACCATCCATATGAGCTTTGTTTTTGACTAGATATTCTCCATACTCGTTTTTCCGCAGCAAATCCCAATCTTCTAGCTTCTGTAAGTGCCTATACGCTACGCTTGGGCTACTAAGATGTGCGCCTTTCATTACATCGCGTGGACCGACAGGTTTTCTTTTCTTGACAATGTATAAGTATACGTTGAGTGTGATGCCCTCAAGCTTTTCATTATTCATATTCGGCACATTGTCGCCTCTAGTAGCGATGATTACTTACGAACTAATGCGTATTAGCTTTTCTCTACAATACAAATGTAAAAAATTGTAACTTTTATATTCAATTCAAATTGTACTACAGTGTGCATGTTTCAACTAGTTATATTGATTATTTCCATATTGTAGAGGCAAAAAAATTTAGTGATTCGAAAGACACAGAAGAAAACAGATGAACATATTAATTCAATAACCAGACATGAATAGTCCTTGTATCTTCGAATAAATATGCTCATCAGAAATCCATTGCGAAGATATTCTACACTCATTAAAGTTACTTCGAAGCGTCGAAGAGCCCAAATCTAGCTCGAAGTCTATATTCGCATCATTATTTATCATAAATAAAATCTAAACTTAGCAATAGCTTACCAAGTTCTACCAAAAAATAATCAACGATTCAATATTAAAAGTAACAAAAGAAGAATTGGAGAAAGCTCAAGTTTTTTTGTTTGAGCTTAAGCTTGGTTTGGGACTAATTCGTGGAACTTATTGAGTTCGACGTTTAGTGCTGGTTTGACTGCTTCGGAAACGCGTGATGCGATTATGTGCTTGATGTTTTTCTCGCTGGCGATATCGATGATTCTTTGAGTAATTATGCCATCAAAGATAACTGTGTCTATGCCTGTGACTTGCTGAAGTTTTTCTGCTAGCTGGCTAACTGGTAAGCGTTCAACTTGTTCAAGTTTCTCATTAAGTAGAATTGCTTCTAGAGATCCTTGGAGTGCCTTAACTGCTTGGACCATCTGCTCTGGAAATTCAGGTTTTGGCTTTTCAGGTGCTTTCTTAGCTACTGGTTTGAAGAGATCCGAGACTGCTATTCTATTTTCTATTGCTTCACTGACTTCTTTGCAGTTACATTCTTCAATCTCTTTTCCTCTGGGTGCGCGACCTACATATTTTATGCTAGTGACTTGGAGTAGTTCTTTAAGGATAAGGTCACCGCCGCGATCGCCATCTAATAGTGCAGTCGCTTCTTTTTCTTTAGTTAATCGCTTGATTGATTCAGGGACTTTTGCGCCTTCTAAAGCTACGGTGTTGGTTATGCCGCATCGCATCAAGTTTATGATATCTGCGCGTCCTTCAACAACATAGATTTCCTTGCTACCTTCTAAGGTAGGTCCTGCGGGCAAGTCCTCGGGACCGAATTTCTCCACTTTGCCTGCTTTCATGGTTTCGCTGATTTCTTTATAGACTTCATCAACGCTAGGCATGGATTCAATGTTCCATTTGTGAAGAATCTCTTTAGCTCGGTCAATTATGATCTTACGTCTTGCTTCGCGTATATCTTCAATTTTATCAAGCAATACTCTAGCACTACAAGGTCCAACGCGGTTTATGCTTTCTACACTTGCAGCTATAAGAGCGGTACTGACACGATCTAAGCTATAGGAATTGTAATGTTGCCTGTAGTTCGGTCGTTCTTAGAATGTAAATCAATCTCGATTCTGCCGATACGTCCAGTCTTTCTGGAGTTCTCGTAAATCAAGTTCAGGTCCGAATAAACCTTCTGTTTGACCAAAAACTGCGCCTATAACATCAGGTTTCTCGACTACACCTTCAATTTCAAATCTAGCATGTATAACATACTTTATAGTAAAGGTCTGTGATGTTCCCGTAAGTATTATCCTCCTGTTTATATGTAATGTTTTAAGTTAGGTTAAGTTTGCTTGAACTTGAATTATCTCATGTTCATGCACTGGTTTGTAAACTGTTACTTAACTATTAATTCTTCTAATATGGGAGAGCTTCTAATAAAACTATTGTCCGTAACGAAGTCACCCGTACATTAACCCCCTTCTTTTTGAAAATAAAGCATTGTCGATGAGGTATTCTGTGTCAGTTTGGAGTATCCCATACCCCTTCTTCTTTTTTGCTTTTTTATTATTCTAAAAGAATGACTCACTGTTTTTCTTTTCTTCGTT
>CAVPBD010000011.1:0-38277 GCA_963701765.1 Candidatus Bathyarchaeota archaeon | reverse complement strand
TGATTTTTATAGGTCTTTTTTTTATTCTTTATCCCAATTCAGTAATTTCTAATCTCCAAAATGAACTCGCAAAGAACAACATCTCTCAGGAATACCGCAACACAGTTACAGGGTCCTTACAATGGTGGGTCCTAACAATACCCTGTTATTCACTCCTCTCAATCAAATTTTTCTCGTAATGGGTTCTCTCACAATATTTTTTTCAATAATTTATTCAGTTTTCCAAATTTGGCAAACTTCAAAACTACATCCAGAAATACCCTTTCAATCTTCAGAAACAAGCTCAAGTGATAAAGATTCAAAAATCAGTAATGAACTATCTACTGTACCTATAAAGAAATCTGGATTTCCTATTGCTGCAGGAATATTAGCTATTATATCGTCTTTGTATTCTTGCAGTTTTTGGTTTTTTTGAATTGGCTTCTTTTCTGGTTTTTCTGATAAATAGCTATTCTCATATTTCATATTGGGGTTTATTCTTGGGCTTATCCTGCATTATCGGTTTTGCTTTTGGATTAACAGCTGGCATTTATTCTCTTAAAAGAATGTATTTAGCCCTTTGTTTGGTTGGTCTCTCATTAATATTAACATGCGGAGTTGTTACAACTATAGGAATAGGTTTTTCGGGTTTGTCCAGTTGGGTAACTGGAGTAATCGTGGGATTTCCTCTTATTATTTTAGCTATAATTGCACTAATTTTTGATTCCGTATCAAACGGTGATTTTAAATAGAAAAATAAACTATAACTAGGATAAGCAAAATTGCTTTTCTTATTTCAATAATTATTAAACCAAATAAACTACAATAACAAAGTGGAGATTTTAATCTTTGAAAAACGAATCTGGTGACAGGATTATCGGCCAGAGCTGAAATGCCAAAAGGAATAGAACTTTGTAGAACTAATGTCCTTGATTTTATAAAAGATGCTTTTATACTCATTGAAGAAAATCGTTTAAGCCATGCATACATCAGTGTTCAATTTGCCATTGAAGAACTTGGTAAAATACTCATTTTTAGAATATAAAATAGCAGCCGACAAAAGCGATCCTATAATTATCAAAAAAAATGAAGCGTTTGGTCCTCACTCAAATAAAACAGAAAGGGCATGGGTTTTCTTAGATAAAAAATATAGAACCATATTCGATGAAGGTGTCTGGGAAGATGGAATTTGGGAAAAGGGCGTTTGGCTGGAGAATACTTATGCTAAATATCAAACTTAGATGGTATTGCGCGTTTGTTGATTATTATGCTTCAAGATGGCAACTTGGAAGAGACATAAAAAAAGACTTGCTAATCAATCTAATCAAACATATTGAAGCAAAGATAGCAGAAGCCTAACCATTATTCATCTGATTTAACCAATTTTCCACTATCCAAAAAAGAAAAGATAAAAGAACAAAAGAATCCCGTGATAGCATATTTAGAGAGTATTTGCGTGTTTCTTCTCAACAGTATTGTTTATTAATACTTGCGACTGTATAAGTGTGTGGAATACACCCTGACAAGGAAAAAAGTCTCCGCAGGAGCAATAATCGCAATCGAAGAAAAGGGGTTATTTCTAATATTGCTAGGCCGATAATGATCGAATCACCGAAAAAATAAGGGTATAATGCTTTCGCTTGTTTTTGTTTCTTCGATTATCTTGACTGGCACAAGTTCGGGTTGGAGTGCGCAAGTGGTCATTCCATCTGTTGAACAATTGTGCCTTTATCAGAGCTTAGTATCTTCCATTATCCTTTCCAGAATAGAGTACTTAACTTGCACCTCGTTAGCCATCAAGTGGTGGATCAATTGTATAACGATGGGTTTAAAGCTATACTTACAACTGCCCCTTCTATGGAATTTATCAGAAAATGATCGTATAGTGTACAAAGACTTCATTGATTATGCAAACACGGGACGAAAAGTATCAAGGTTTACGGGGTTACCCTTGAAGACCCTACATTCGCGTCAAGGGGTGATTACCTCAACTACACGCCGAAGTTTTTTTGAATCTGTACTCAAATTAAGCAAGAGTTATGGCTTTAATTTTGTGGGCTACACCGTAGATATTGAGCCTCACACTCTCACTGATTGGGACATTAGACAAGAACGGGATCAGGGGAGGCTTATCAACGCTCTCATCAACCCTTCACGCTCATAGCTAATAAGTAATAACGCCTCTTTTTCAATGACTTTGCCGGATTGGTATCGAGAAAGCATCTTTAAAAAATAATAGTGGAGGGCTCAATGCCTTTGATTGTGATTCCCTGACTTTAATGATGTATTACGGTTCAGCAGGTCACAGAGCAGGGAAGAATACAGAATTGTTAATGACTCATCTGAACAACGCCTTTACAATAGCCGTTAACATTAACCCTGAAAGATCTGATCCCACCACTTATTAGTTATGGAGATTTCAATAGTCTGGTCGAAGTATTTTGGTCTATTCAAAACAAAACATCTTCAGTTGATCTTGACTGTCAGCTTATGGAAATAGTATAGTCATCCTAAATTAAAATTCTGCCCCACAACTCCCTAATCAGGTGTGAACTAAACTGAAACTAATTTTGCTCGAGCGTCTAGCTAATTTCTACCGACTTTCTTATACTTAACCAATAGTTGAAAATATCTGAAAATTCCAAGAGCAGTTAATACTAGAACTTGAAAACCACCGTACAAAGGGAAGAGAAAAATGTATTATCTCTTACCGGCCAATTGGCGAATGTTATTGGAATATATAAACAGAAACATCACTGGAAGCAACCACCAATTTAGAAAAAGTTCATACCATTTTAATGGCAAAAGCAAATACACTATAACCAACATATATGTTAAGAATACAGAACAACCACGGATGTCTATCAAAATTTATAACTGATAATCTAAAAGTGCCACCAAAATGAATCCATTCTCTGTTTAAACCATTTGCCAAGAGTTTCCGGAACAGCAGTAAATACTTTAAAATCAATAAACCCTATTTTCTTTTTCATCATCCGGGCAAGAATCCCCATCTCTGCGTCTCCACCGGAAAAATAAAGACTGTGCGTTTCCATAATTTCCTTAAAAACACTTGTTTTTCCCACCAACAAGCTCCACTTGTCAACCAAGGACGGGATTGGCGAGCGCGCATAGCAATATTGTATTTTATTCATCGCATTCTTTCAATAAAATTCGATTTAGAACATGGCATAACATTCACGCTTGCAACATCTAACCCTTGTCTCTCCATGACTGCAACAGCTCTCCCAATATCGGTTTCGGGTCTGGAATCACCATCCAACATACAGACATATTTTGTTTTGACAGCAGATACAGATTTTTTGCGCAGATTATCAAACAAATCATATTGCAATTGTTTGTTTTACAATAGAATAATATATTGCTGGATAAGAAAGAGGAGAAACAGATGAGTCAAAAATAGAAAGTTTAAATCCTTCCATTTTGAAGCTCAACTAAGAAATCTTCCAACGATCTCTCTGTTTTGATTTGAAAGAGATGCAATAACTACTTTATCCTTAATATCGTCTTAACCAATCTAAATTCTTCATATAAGACGGATTGTTATAATAAACTGGAACAATTATCGTATAATCCTCAGAAGTTTCTTCCGTACATTTGAAGCGGTTTCTTTGTGTTTGAGTATAAATTCTGAAGATCAAATATGGCGAGCCAAGGGAAAAAAACCATAGGCTAACCTTCTCTCGTAAGAAAAACCGCGAGTACTCCTAATGAATCCCAGATGATCTCATTACTACTAAAATATTTTTTTGGTTTCAGATGAAAAGAAGAGAAAAGATTAAGCCACCATTTCTTGGTATGTCTTTGTAAGTGTGTTTTATCGCTATTAGAAACTTCGAGGTGATAGTTACCATCACTGTCTGCAACTGGAATGCGCACAATCATTCCTTTTTCCTCAAAGTAACCAACTT
Source organism: Candidatus Bathyarchaeota archaeon (assembly GCA_963701765.1). Taxonomy (GTDB): domain Archaea; phylum Thermoproteota; class Bathyarchaeia; order Bathyarchaeales; family Bathycorpusculaceae; genus JADGNF01. The sequence continues at coordinate 34,366 of CAVPBD010000011.1, read as the reverse complement.
AAGCATGAGCTTAAGTTCCTGTTCAGTCTGAACATGCTCAAGAACATCAAGCATTATCAACCAGTCCTTGTCCTCAGCCAGTAGGTTTCTGTTAAAATGCTGTAATTCCTTTTCAAGGTCGATTACAGTTTTTCCATGTTCAATTGCCCAATAGGAAATATCTGTACCTATGACGTTATTATAACCGCGTTTTCTGAGGCTAAAACCAGGACACCTGTAGCGCACCCATAATCAACAACAAAGTCATCCTTCTGAATCCTACAGGTCTCTATAATCGCATTGCAAAGACCATCATAATTACGGTCACGATAAGCCACATAATTGGATACCTTCTTTTCACGATCTTCGAAGTAATTCTGCTCAAAAGACAGCCCTTCACTTTTTTTTCTTTATTCTTACCGTCCTGGTTAGCCTTTTCGTTTGGATGAGGCAAGTTCATAATAGAATCAATATTAACCATTATTATTCACCGTAGAAAACAGCTACCTGTACTATCAGGTATACAGTTTGCTTATATAGCTATGTGAAAGTGATGCTATATATGCAGCATAAATTTAGCCAAATTTTGCTTTTTTAAAATTTTTTTTGGGCTAATTATTGGGTGAGTTTAATTATAGGTGTTTTAAGCATTTTCTTGGTTATCGCTCTCTCAATTAAACTAGATGCGGTAGATAAAAGAGATAACAGAGTATGGATGGGCGAAAAGAAATTGCTAGATTAGAAAATGAAATATAAAAGCTCAAAGAAAAAAATACCCCAACCACACCTTAATTGCTTTCTGTTTTAACGTAGGGTACTCTGTTGCTTTTTACTTCAAAGTTGCAATGGTTGATCTTTAGGTTTCTATCAAGTTTCTTCTCAATTCTTTAGCTGCAAACCATAAGGGAGCTTCTTTTCTGAAAGGGTTAAGCTGTTTAATTTCTCATTAACCAAAATGGATAGGATAAAAAGTTCTACTTGCGAAAGTCGCATCCTAACTACATCGTATTGTTCCGGGGCCCTGTTTGATCTTCCGTAGGGTTTGACCTCAATTCATTAACCGAACAACCTATCTTATATTAGTTATCGTATTTCGGTACTGTTTAACGTTTAATGTTTGTTCGTTTGCTTATCACTACAATACCATCAATATAGGGCTTAAACTAGAGAGCGAACGCTTTACCCCATTGATTACTCGTTAGATGTAAAGGTGAATCTTTGGAAAACATTGGAGCCCTTCTCTTTGTCTATGCTGGAACTTGGGCTTTATTTATTGTTACAAAGGTGTAGGTATATGTTCGAGTTGGGTCACTCAGAATATTCAATTGTATTTCTGTTTTCCCGAAGCCGAAGTGGTGGTCTACTGGCAAGGCGTCACTTCTGACAAGTTCAATTTGACTAAACCCACAGTAGCCCAAAAGATACAATCGTTAATCTTATTAGTAAATTACTCATATTTGATATACGAGGAGAATTAATTTGTTTGAATCTTTATTGAACGACCCCTTGTTCTCACTTTTGCGATCTTTTGGCTACAATACAGTGAGGTTGCCAAGAACAACATTAAAACCCCTCCAGATGTTTGCAAAGAAAAAAAATCAATCGTATCCGCTGGGCTCAATATCGAGCGTTTTTAAGACACGAGAAGACGTTTTTCTGCCCACAATTACTGAGAATCAGAAAGCCTCTAACATATCTGGAAAGCAAAGTGGTGAGCTTAGTCTAGGTGTAGGATTTTCTATACTTAACAGCATTCTTTCGGCTTTTGGAGGATCGGCTATTGGACTAGATATTGCCTATAAACAAGCTATAACCATTTCTTTTCAATATGAGGACGTATTGGAAGATAGCATTGAGATGGCCCGAATTGGATCAATTCCTTAATGCTGCCGACATTAACCCTTATTCAAACGTGTCGGCGATTTGCTTGAAGCAGATCAAGTTTATGTGACTAGTGCTGTAATTAAGAGCCAAAAGTTTTCAATTCTTCCGCAAGCATCGAAAGAGACGAAATTAGACATCAAAATTCCTGAATAAAAAAATTGTTGGAGGAAACATCAAAGTGTATGGCAAGGGGGAGGATTCTTCGGTAATTACCTTTGAGGGAACTCCTTTGGTATTTGGATTCCAAGGTTGGCAACTGTTCTATGACAAAGGAGAGATAACCCGAATAGAACCCGTGCAAAAAGTAATGCTGGGTCTTCCCGAGAAAGACACCCCAAAACTAATTGAGACAAGCCCCTTCATAAGCGTTGCAGAATAAGTGATGAGAATACTAAGCCTTCACCTATTTCCTATTTTTAAAAAAGCTTAAAGATAAAAACAATCTCTCTCGTGGGATCTTATGAGCGAAAGTGACCAAGGAAATAAAATAGCTAAGACAACAATTTTTCTTACTTCATCAACCGCACCAATACCAAGTCAGGATTATAAGAAGAACGCTGAGCAGTTGCATGCAATTACTTTATCGAACGCTATAAAGCAAGTAATAATATCCTCGACAAACAGGGATCAATTTAAATTTTTCCCAGAGTTTAATTTGTTACCTACCCAACTTCAAAAAACTTTCATAAGTTATGAACCTGATATTTTTCATTATTTTGGGCATGGTGAAAAGGATTGTTTAACTTTTCAAAATGAAGACGGAAGTCTGTCAAGAACAAAACTAAAGCCTTTTGTTGACGCGATTAAACTTTTCAATGAATCCCAACAGACGAAAGGCGGAAATAAAATAAGGTTGGTCATTTTAGTCGCCTGTAATTCTGATGAAATCGCTAAGGCTGTCTCAGAAAATGTTGAGTGCGCTATTGGAATATCTAATCAAATGCCAGAAGATGCAGGCATAGCTTTTTCTAGACAGTTTTACAGTTACCTATGTGAAGGAGAAAATGTCAAATATTCCTTTGATTGTGCAATCAACGATGTAGCACTGAGTAACTTGAATAAAGACGATAAGCCCAAGATTTTTCCAGAAAACCGTGATTTTAGTTCATTAATTTTTGGGGTGCTTCCAAAAGTTTTAGAGTTTCCAAATTCAGAATTTCCAGAAATGAAGTACACATTTAACAATTTTCCTGCACCCTTTATATCAAAAGAAAATAATCTTGATTTCATAATTGCTTATGGCGCTGGCAAACGCGACTACGATGCGTACATAAGAGACTTAAAAAAGCATAAATATCCTGTACCAGAATTGCAGCTTTATCCTGGCAGGCGGAGTGATTTTGATTATTTGCCCAGACTAATAGCATATTTTTCCTTCTGTGCCGCGAAGAATCAGTCAAAAGTTCAAAGCAAAATATCAAATACAGGTCAATTGCTCCTTGCGAGGCAAAGCTTTCTTTTATCAGATGATGAGAAGAAAGAAAATATTATCGCAGTAGGTTCAGGAGCAGTCAACCAAATTACACGTGAAGTCCTAGAAAAATGGGGTAAGATTTTGCCAGTGAAATTTGAAACACCTCAAACCGACCAACGCATACTATTTCCTGCCGGTGACAAAAAATCCTACATCAAAAATGAAGAGGATGAAAAGGATGTGGGGTTGATAGAGCTGGTTCCTAATCCTTATAATCCTGAGAAAGTTGTTTTAATAGTCGCGGTTTGGCTCACACAGGCACCCAAGCAGCAATATTAGCTCTTTGCAAGGAAATTGAAGATGGAGATAAACTTTCAGATCAATTTGTTGAATTTAGAGGAAAGAAACAAAATTTTCCCGTACAACTTCTAAAAGCTGCAGACATAATAGAAATCGGGGGAAATTGTATTGTACAAGATGTTACTCTGTTACATTAAAAGGTAACATACATACGCTCGTAAAGCTGAACTAAGTGAGTTAAGGGTGATTAATGTCAAGGTAGATGAGTCTTAGGTTCTGAAGCTTTGATGCAAGTCTTCTTCTGGTTTTAAGGAAGGTGCTTTTCGTCGAGTTTATTGACGTCTCCGAACACTTTTAGGCTTTTCTTTGGCAGCGAATCGCTAAAAGTTTAGCAAAGCTAGACTTTATGTTTAAAACTGAGAGGCTTTCTGCTCAGAAGAAGGGAAAACGGAAATATCTTAATGACGTTGAAACGAAGAATTTTACCGCGAAGCTAAACATCTATTTTGAGACTCTAGTTGAGATTCCACGAATAAAAGTCGGCGAGAGACAGACAATTGAAACTTTAATCAGTGAGGAAGCTTGCTGTATGCTAACTCTCTGCGAAGCGAAAAGAAAGACTGGATACCAAGAATAGGTATAACAGTTTGAAACAACTCTATTTCAATAATACATATGTCGCTATAACACCTCTTAGACACTGTAGACACCTCTAAAATATATAATAGAAAATGGTAGCTACGTAAAAAAAGAGAAAAGTTATTTTAACAAATTGGATCTAAACACTAAGTAATCTGATGTAAGGTCAAGCCTACTCAATTAACAATTGAAGACATAAAGAAATATTAAGAAAATTAGAGATTGAAGGAACGTGAAGTGTGGGAGATGAAGCTAGAGTTTTTTAGCAAACTGACCCAAAATATACACTCAACTTTTATAGAAACTATTTTAGAAAGTTCAGTATTATCCTATTTTAAATTTACGTAGCATTAGTTGCTTCAGATTTGACATAAGGTATTCTATTATTTTTTGATTTTCTATAAATTAGCGGCTTCACCTTTAGGTTTCTTCCAAGTTTGCTTGTTAGTCTTTTTAACTGACAATCATAAGGAGCTTCTTTGCTGAAATTGTTACTAAATAACGTATGCTGTTTGTTTGTTCGCTTTACCCTACAAAACCATCAATATAAGGCTAAAACTAGGTAAGCGAACGCTTTACTCCATTGATTACTCGTTATGTATGTAACGTGTAATCGTCTGAAAAGACCATAATAAGAAGCTCTCGTTAAGACCATGCTATTAATTAAATTTACACCTGCGAACCGAACGAATCATGGACTTTTTTTTACTATTATATATTTAGTGTATAGGTGGGTGTGTGGAAAAACTTACCATTATATCTTTTCTGCATTCAGTTCAACATGGCAAAGCAAGTTTAGTTTGCGATTTTCAAGAACTATACCGTTATATGATTGATGATTTCTTAATTGAACGTTGCAGGAAATTGCGAAAGAAGGATTTTGTGTTGGTTACTGATTTTATGATGCATCTGAAGATGGGAAAGAAGATTCACCTGAAAGAGTTTGTTGCTGATGGCTTAGCTGAGGACTTAAACGGTTTATTTGACCGTATGGTTGATGTTGAAAGAATCAAAATTGGAAAAAGACAAACCATTGATACACTGATTAGTGAAGAGGCGCTTCTATTTGCAAAATATCTAAGACAAGAAAAGAAAGAATGGGTGCCTAAAGTCCGAATTATGCGATAGTTGATTTGATTATTTATTGCTCAAATATGATAGCTTTTTTTACAATAATTTATTCAGATGTTAACATTTTTGACATTTGTGCATAATTCTTAAAATTTTAAGTACTTAGATGGTGCATAAATGAAAACAGCTATTTTTAAGGGAGGTGAAAAAGAATGAATAAAAAAGGTCTTAAGCGAGAAAGGTCTCATTTTTGGCTTTTGCCATTTTGACGTTGCCTATTTCTGCAGCTTGCAGATAGCCCAGTCACTGAAGTTTCAGGAACCATAACTTCTAAGCGTTAGAGCTCAACGTCAGTTAAAGATGTTGCTGAAAACCGTTTCTATTTTTACACTACTGCAAGCACATGGAGTGGGGGCATATCAGGTTCTACTACTGGTTCTCAAACTTGCATAGCCCACAAATGGGGTCCTCCGCCTGAATCTGTAAACATTAATGTAGAAATATTCTTTACTACTGCTACAGTGGATGGCAAGACAGGAACCATGACCGTTGAGATGAATATGATTACCGAACCGATTCTTCTGACAATCATGGAACCTGGAGAATCAAGGACGCAACAGGCGGATTAGAGGGTCTTCATGGAGAAGGCGCATGGCTTTCAGCTCCTAACAGGTATGAGGGAACGGTTCACTTCAGCAAGTAGCGTGTGCCCGATAGTTTCGATTCCTTTTCTTTTTTGTTCGTTTTTTGTGTGATGTACGTGCGGAGCAGGTGTGAAAGAAAGAGAATAAGAAAAAGAGAAAATAAATATAAAAATTTGAAATTTTAAGAATTAATTAAAAAATAAAATAATTAAAAATTAGAAAAATAAAAATTAAAAAGTTTGGGTTTGGGTTTGGGGGACTAAATTTTAATCCCCTCTCTCAACAAAAAATAAAATTAAAAAACAGATAAAAAAAGAAAAAGTAGATTTTTCGATGTTTACCAGTCACTATTATGGTACTAGGATGTATCCTGTCCATTCTTGTGGCGCCGGAGGCATACCTCCCTCATAGGTCACATGCAGTTTTTGCCCCTCATAGATTCCGAATCCTTGCAAGTCAGCGTTAACACTCCTTAAATCGTAAGCCCTTGTGAAAATATCCTAGTTTAAATATTTCATGAAAACTCTACCCTCAAATCCGTTGCTGATATCGCCCATAGCGCCTATAAAACAAACTGCTTCAGCCTTTGCTACCATACTCTTGGTATGAGCGTTGTACTCTAAATGTTGAGCATTGCATGAAACAACTGGATTTGCAACGCCATCGATTGTTATAGTGGAACGGAGATATCCAGTGTTCCATACTTGCATTGTTTCAAAATCTGCTGGAGGAACACCTGGACCAACTATCATAACTGTCCTGGTTTAAAGTATCTGATGCTATCAAAAGAAACCTGATACGGGTTCTGTCCAGCAGGAAATTGAGTATTAAGACTTGCCCAAGTTGTTGGAATAGATAATATTGATACATCAATCTTTTTATCAACTACTGTGGTTGCCATTGTTGGTAGGGCACTAATTAATGTTAGTGACAAGATATCAGTAAAGGCAAAACAGCAATTGTTCTTTTCATGTCATTTTCACCTCCTGCTTCTTCACTTTATTTTTGTTTAGAAGTTGCTCGTTGACGGTTTTTGCTTATAGTTTCTAGTCAGTCCAAAACTGGACTACCTACTTTGAGATGGAGTGAATACTTGTTCAGTTGTGTGTTGCACGTTAGTGTGATTAGCCTTTGCTTGATACGTTCTATGTCAGTGTCATATCCCACTTCAATAGGCTTTCAGCGTATTTTTTACTAAGATTCAGCTAGGGACACAAGCTCAGAATGATGTCCCAAAGAAAGTGATTAATAGAACAAGGAAACAGCTTGGGTTTGGGTTTGGGTCTAAATTTTAGTCCTTAAGAACTTTACAGCAATCAACAGAATTAAGCATAAGTTACTTGTGCGATCTGCATTTTACTAGTGATCTTTAACCTTTACGAGCATAAGTTAACGCTGTGTCTGTATCTCTCCCAACTAAAAAAATCAATCAAGTCTATCACTTCATAACCATAATCACTTACTAGCTCGTGAAGCTCTCTGAGACCTAAACGAATGAAGCCACAAATGAATCCTATCAGCTATCTCCTCACCATCCTTAATGAAAGGTTTGTTTAATCCCAAATCCTCTTTAAGCTGCTCGGGTGCGCGTTCATCTATTGCCCTTAATGGAGTTTGTAGGCCCAAGACCTAGGAAAGAGGTAAACCCAACAAGAAAGGACTAGGAAAAAGCAACCCTTCTTTCTTTTCTAAATACTCTAGAGTATTGGGGTTAGAGGTTCGCGGACAATTATAGGAAAAGGCTTTCGAGTCTTGATTAATTGCTGTGTGTTCCAGCCTTTGCTTCCATCATCGTTTATTTTCTCGCTTAGTTTCTTAGTAATATTGTAAGCAAAGACATATATTGCGAACAAGAATTATCCCATCATGCTTTCTAACTTCAAAGTTATCACGTTTCAAAAATATACACTTCAGAGACTTGGCCACCAATGAGTAATAGAAGGCTCGCAAACAAGGCTCGACCACCTCAACCTCTTCTAAAGCCACACTTGTTAATTCAAGTAAGGCCTTCCAACTGCAAAACATCTCCACAAAATCTTTAACATTTAATCGGTGATACTCATGAAAACTCCAATAATCCCTAGGTATAGGATACACCTTCAAGTTCCTTTTTGCAATGTATCTAGAAAGCTTCTGCGTTTGTTGGCAGTAGATCCAGATTCCACTTTCTCTGATAAGCAAGTGCTTTCTCCTTATGTTCCTCTTAATACTTCCTTTGATAAGCATTGAGTCTTGAACGGTGCTTTTTTCGCCACCTCTTTGTTTTATTAGCCTTACATTTTCTAGGATGATTCTTTTGCCAATTGCGTGTAGTACTCATTTTTTCTTCTTCGGGGTTAATCATGTTTGGATTCCCCACGTTTTTCTTTAATTATCGTGACAAGATACCTGGCTAATCCCGCCTGCCTACTGCGCTGCCGAAACCTTAGTCAATGCCGACAAGCACGATCTGAAGGCTATCTAAAAATCCTCAATATATAAGCCAACCCTCCCTAGTCTAAGTTAGCCAACCGTCAAACTCTACGAAAATAATAAAAAGTCAAAGAGAGCAAACACAATTAGAAGAATCTTAGGTAGCAAAAACAATGCTAACTGAACTGTAATAATTAAAGCGCATAAAACCGCTAACGAGAATATATTCCAACAAGAATTATTCTATCCATCGTAAAAATTATAATGTTGCTGATAAAATCAAAACTCCTAATGTTACAGAACTTGAAGAGATGAAAAAAGGGATTGGGTTCCAAGAGAAGAAATTGAGATAAATCCGACGAGAAAGATTAATGACCTGACTTCGGCCACAAATCCCGAACATATTCGGTTTTACCTTGACCTCGGCCGTTTTTGGCTAGTTTATGTTTCGGCTCTTATCATTGATGGCAAACCCCTTATTTACGTTTACGGAAGATTTTCCCACCATCTGCAAAGCTTCCTGTCTGGTAATCAAAGCCTACTTCTATCAGTTCGCAACATTGTTGAGTGTTGAAAGCAACTTTTGTTATGTATTCTTCATTTGGCTGATTTTTGAACAAGTTCTTTTCCAGTTGAACGTATAGGCGTGTGTTCTCTAGTTCCCTATGGCTAAGAAACTCTGCTACTAACAGTAAATCGGGTTTGTAGTGATATAGCATTGTGGCTTTCCAGTGTCTTAAGGCATGCAGGTGAATTTCGAGTATGCGTGGATTTCCTAGGCTTTAAAGGCTAATTTTCTACGGGTTCGAATTAACTGATTCTTAAGCATAAACTCGGTTGCTGTGCCGAATAACATTTTGTTTTCATGTTTAGGTAGGGTATTTAGCATCGATATTAGTTTGGGAGCTTAATTCGCTAAAGATTCGTGTGTTACTGCCTTTCTCTGGATTATTGCACATTATGATTTTGCGTCTAAATCTACGTCTTTCCATGATATTCAGAGCTTCGCCTCGTCTCATAGCGGTTTCTTTTAGTAATTGCTCAAAGGCTGCAAGTGGGATAGGTGACGCTGCTATAAGATCGTCTAGTTCTTGTTCGGTTGGTATGAAAGGTATTTTCCGGGTTACTCTGTTTGTCGGTTTTTCCCATGTTTGACCTGAGAATCTTAGAAACATTGTGTGCCTCTATTATGTTGTGTTTTCGGCTATAACAAGATACTATTGGCTTGTCTTTTCTCATGTAGGCTGTATCAGGATTTGATCGTCGAGCTAATACTATTTTGACAGATTCAGGATCAGCTAAGTTTGCTCCTAAAGTTTGACGTATTCTTAGACATTAGCTTGCGAATCTGCATGTTGCTTTAGCTCGGCCTTGCTTTTCGAGGTAAAAGAGGTATTCTAAGACTTTTCCATTTGTGTTTTTCACATCATCCGCAACAGTTTTAGTTTCTGTTGTGGAACCCATTTTTTCGCTATCTCCTTCTCTCAGCGCATAATGGATCGAAGGGTTAATTGTACCTCTACATCTAATATAATTTTCCGAAAACCTAGGCTTCACAAATGCAACATCTAAAACGCTGTGTAGATCGGCCATTACTGAGTTTTCGGTGTCCATCCAAGAAAATCTTATCTGAACCACACTCAGGGCATTGAACATTAACGGCCTCCATCTAAGAAGCCTCCTTTTTATCTGAGATATATGCTGGAGGGGGTGTATGTAGCGGAGAGAAAATTTCTTGAGAGTTTATAGTGGGAAAATATGTTTTGAGTAGGTTATAGGCTTCACACCATGGAAAAGCTCAATTTTTAGGACACACACCCCTTCCGACATATATCTTATTTTTCTTTTATCGTTAGGGTCGGTTTCTTCTCGTAACAAACCAACAGTTAGATATTGTTTAATTCGATTATCGGCTTTTTCTCTACCTAAGAGTTTTTTAAATTTTACATAATATGCTCTTTGATATTCAGCAAGAGTTAAACCAGGGTCCAGAAATTCCTCTTTTATCTCTAAAAATTCTCGGTATATTTCAGGGATAAGCCAAGTTCGTTACTTTCTGAGACTCAGTTGTATAATTTAAAACCGTTTAAAATATCTTCAGATGTTGCAGTGATGTTATTTTCTTTCTTATTTCTATGTTGGAAATTCAATAGTGCACTAGTCTTGATTAATGCCAAGAGTTTTCCTATGTCTCGTTGGTGGCGGGGCATCCAGTTCTTATGAGCTTCTTTAAATTTTTCAAAGATTTGCGGTCTTAGCTCGATTGGTATTATTATTTCGTTAATTTCTGCTGTGGCTATACTATGAACTCTGGTTACTGGCCATTTTCGGTTAGGGTCCGCTTCTATAACTTCCTGAAAGGATACTCTGTCGCTGTCTTTTTCTATTTCAAATAAAATAGCTGCCTCTATTTTTTCTTGAGAAGTTTCAGGGGATAATAAGATCAAGCGTGTTTTTTCCTGTTCATCCAGCTTTTCATTAGCAGTACAAAAAATCACAGTAAGAAAACCGTGCAAAATGTAAGTATTTGTTCGGTGACTCCCAGTTTTTGATCTATCTACATTTCTGACTTCAATTTCTTGTCGGTCATGACTAAGTAATGGTCTAAGATTCTGCAATAATTGGGCGTGTGGATTATCTAAAAATACAATAATTTTCTGTTTTAAGTCTATATGGATTATCTTATGCTTTTTTTCTTCTTCTACTTCTCTTTTGTCACGTGGATCTGTTTTTGCGATCCCCCATTCGTGAAAAAACGCGGTTGGGTTAACTCTGCCTAATTCGATAACATCGACTTTAGGAAAGTAAGGCGTGAGCTGTAAGGGAATGTAGCTTTTGCCGGTGCTAGATTCAGCTACATAGCCAATGTTCTGTTGATCTTCTTTAGTGTAGTTAAGAAGCATAGCCAAGAAGGTAATTAATTTACTATCATTATCGTGTTTTATTGTGCTGTCTAAAATATCACGAAGTTCGTCTAGGCTTATTTCTTTTCCATCATCTTCTATCTCGGCTAGTAATTTTTCAGTTTTTCTATCTGCTTCTGAGCTGTAAGATTGCTTCGCTGCATCTATCTGCGTGGTTTTTACATTGTTGATTAATCCACAGTTAAGGCAGTTGTAGAATTGTGTTCCAATATCGTCTTTATGAGCTAGCGTTACCATTTTTCCGCAATTATCACATATTTCAATAGTAACGTAGCTCATAGCATGCCTTCTATTCTGTTTGGGCTTTCATAGATTCCTTTTTCTTTCTATCTCGATATTTACGCTTAATTTTGGCCAAATAAGCGCGAACTTCTGGGCTATTTTTGAATTTATGTTCTTCCGTTTTGACCACCCAAAAAGAAGTCTTTAGACAATTATTTATATCACGTATAACGTTATACTTTTTAAAAGGTTATACAATTTGAGTAAGTCAGGGTTCAACAAACCACCATGCGGTAAAGTAGAAATGCTAATAATGGAATATTTAGCCGCACATAAAAACAGCCGAATTTAACCAATCCAAAAGGAATAAACAAACACTACAAAGTAGTACATGAGTCAATTAAAAGAGTTGTTGAAAAAGGCCTTATTGAAATTGGACCTTTGGTTAAAAGTAACCCCAGTTACAAACTGTCTTCTAACGGAGTCGCTTTCATCTTAGCCTATAGTTCTGATGAAAAAATAATCAAACAAGTCATCCGTAATTATGAAGAGTTTATGGAAAAAAACGTAAACAAAAGTTACCTAGAACTTGAAAACAAACTAAACAAAAAACTGATGTTAAAACTACTTAGACACACTGGGCGTTCTGTATTATCCTTTGGTGATTCAGCTCTGGACATTAACATCCAAATACCATATCTGCTCATGTCGCGTCAAGCTTCACCTGCAATAGGTTTTACAGCAGAAGAATTTAGAGAACTGAGAAAGGCTGGTCTTATGATCCCGAAAATTAAAGATAATGTAAGAGAAATCCGGAATAGATTTGATGCTTATCTTGAAGGCAAGGAATTAGAATAATCAGTATTTTTCAAAAATTAACTAGACAACCGAACCGAACAAAATTTTACATACACTCATAGTAAGTATTACTAATAAAATAACTTAGATTCTTTCTCTAAACTTCCGGAACAATGGCTTTTATCACTTGCCAACAAATGATAAAACCGTTAATGAAAAACTAAAGAGGCACAATATTTTTTCCGTTTTGCTTACAATAAATTAATTGAATACTATGGAGAAAACAGAGAAAACAGACATTTTTGCATTTTTTTAGTTATCATTCGATTCAATAATGGCATTTTCAATGTCCTGTTCGTGTATACTCTAAGCGTTCATTGATGATGTAGTTAAAGACTCTCTATCACCGAACGAACAGAAACAAAAATAGTAAAGGTATTTACGCAAATAGGCATTTACGCAAATAAGGATTTACGCAATTACGCGGTTGATGTGTTGCATAATTTCTGCAAGCATTCATGGATAGTACTTTTGCTCCGATCTAAAATGATGGCTATTTCGCTTAGGGGGTAGCCACATTTTGATAGAGTGTTTACGTAATCTAATTCGTCTTGCTCGATTCGCGGTTTTTGCTTGTGGGGGTATTCACAGATTTTGTTAAGCGTGTATAGGTAGCCGACTAAAATTTTTCTTTCCCCTATCTTTAGTAGTTCCTTATGTAAACTAACCACATAGTCTACTAGGTTGTTGTAGTCTATCGGTGGTTTGGGTGTGTTTTTTGTATCCATTTGTTTCTTCTCCTAATGACCCGGTTTTCCTTTGAAGTCGCTGTGATGGTGCTTCTTGCATCTTAGCGTGTAGCTTTTAGGGTGTTTGTGTACGTCTACGAGTTTCTCTTTTTCTTCCCCTAGGCCCTGTTCCTGAAATAACGGTTTTACGTTTATGCGCAAACTCTAACTTTGAAAGGCGTTTTTCTCCGCATCCCCTATGCTGACATTTACCGCCCATTCTACGCTTCTGCTCCGGAATAGCCTGCTTAACCCATCTGTTAGCCGCGTTAGTTATCTGGTGAACCCTCCAGCAACATATCCCTTTGCAGGGTAGTGTTCCCAAACCTCGATCTCTAAAGAAGAAAGGTCAAATTGATTTACTTTTAACATCAAGTTGTTTTTTTACACCAATTAAATTATGGCGCCATCAATTATTTAACCATATGGTTGATGTTGAAAGAACCAAAGTTGGAAAAAGACAAACCATTTATACACTGAATTAGCGAAGAGGCGTTGCTGTTTACGAAATATCTCAGGAATGAATGAAAAGATTGGATTCCAAGAAGGGCATCAATTTAGTATCAGTCTACAAATTAGCTAAAGAATCCATTAACTGTTTTCTCAGAAATAACGCTTGACAAACAAGCAAAAAGCAAATTTTGCTTCCTTGTCTTAATTAAAAAATCAATTAATTCAAACTTTGCGAATGGAATAAGTTTGGCGTTTTCGAACAGAACAATCTGGTTATTTTCTATCGCCCAAGTTCCATGAGCGAGTGCATTTCTAAATTTGGTATTGATAAATGGTTCAAGTTTTTTCCAACTTATAGGAGCAAATTTCTTCATAATTTCTACAAAATCTGATGCTTTGTAACTTACATCTTTTAGATGAAAAAGAATCAGAGTTTTGAAAATCTCAGTATCCGTTATCACCAAGAGAATAGCTAACTCTACAAGCAAGTAAACATAATTAACATCATTAAAACTAAATTTTTCTATGGCTTTAACAAAACTATTGACTTTTTCCAAAGAGTCTGTAGTAGCCTCAATTTTGTTAAAGTTGAACACTATTTCGTTTCGATTTTTAAGGAGCTTTTTTAAATGATAAATTTCAGAGCTGGTAAAACTCAATTCCACTTTTCTATTGCTTTTAAGTTCCATCAATAAGTCGTGAATAATCCATTGAAGTTCCAGCCAAACTGCCTTTTCGCTTTCGCTAATGGCTTCAGGATTGACAACCCATTTTTTCCACATATCAGAGTTATTCATTTTAGCTTTTTCTGCCTTAATTAAGTCCTCAGAGAGTAATTCAAAATTCTTTGCTTTTAGTTTTTGTGTTTACTTACATATTCTTTTTCTTTTGTATTGTTGTGTGTTGTGCGGTTGGTTGTGGTAGAGAGGGGGATAGTAGGATTAAAGTTAGTAGTAGTTAGTAGTAGTTTAGAAATTAAGAGAGAAAGAAAGACTAAATTTTAGTCCCCAAACCCAAACCCAAACGTACATACGCATACGCCATACCCGTATACCCGTATACGTGTGGTCACTCACTCAGTCACTCAGTCACTCACTCAGTCACTCAGTCACTCACTCAGTCACCAAATTAATATACTAAAAAGCATGCAACAAATATTTCCAATCAAAGGAAAATCTTACTATTCCGTTCTTTGTTCCTTTTTCCCAAAACTCTTGTGGTAAACTATTCAAAATCCCATACGCTCTGACGAATAATTAAACGATAGTTCTTTCAGACCCGATATTTGGGCTCCCCCCTAAAAATTCTGTTGTGAACATCCGATTGACAAGCGGGAAATTAGATCGATAGATTAGTCATTTTTCTTGCGATGATCAAGAAGGTTAGAGACGCGGGATAGTAATCCAAGTTTTTGGAAGCTCATCAATAACGATGTCACTGCAAGAAGAACTGTGGAAGCCAGAAACATCGTTCTTAGGCTAGGATCTATCTTAACAGGAAATGTCGGAGTTCCCCAACTTGTAGTTGGAATATACACAGCTAACAATAAAGAAAGCCAAATGACAAACAAAACGGAAAGAAAGATGTAGGGTAATGTTTTTTTCCAGTTCATCTTTATGCCTAGCTATCAGGTGCTTTCTGCTGTGACTGTAATGGTTGCAGATGTTGCTTGGTCAGAGCTGACAGACAATGCGGTTGTGGTTATTTCAAAGTCGAATTGGTAGGCTCCAATTGCTGCCAAGGTTACTCCAGTTGGGTTTGGAGATGCAATCGATATTGTTGTTAAGACATCGCCTACAACGTGACCGTTGATTGCATTTGCATATTTTACGGTTATAGTGTAAGTACTATAGTAAGTGTTAAGGGTGTTTACGTTACTTGCGAAATGGAGAACCACGCTAGCCTTGGTTGTTGTTAGGTTTAGAATGTTTCCGAGGCTGGAAACTGTGGCTTTTGTGTAAGTGATCGTTTGGCCTTCTTCGATGTTACCTAAGGCAGAGTTCTGAACTGTTATAGTGGCAATGTTCTTCACAGTCTGACTGACTGCGATGGTTCCTGTTTCATAAACGTAAGCTGAAACCGCACCAACTAATAGCGATAAGAGTAACAGCGAAAGACCAATGATACGTTTTCTCGTAACTACCATTTTTTTTATCTTCCCTTTGCAATTCTTAATACGAATACGTTTTTGTAATAATAAAGCATTATTAATACACAATATGAACCAGCAATTCACATATTTCAAATACTGTTTCGAAGGAATTATAAGCGATGAATTGCAAAAGCGTCAAACTAGTCTGCATACTAGTCGTGTTGAGCATTACAATAACCAGCGTAGCATACGCTTTTACCTATGAAACAAGAATGCAAAGTGTCACTCAAACAATTAGGAAGGCTTGGTACGACGCCAACTGGCAGTATAGGAAGCAAATAACAATTGACTATACAAAAGTTTCAGGCAATCTAACCAACTTTCCAGTCTTAATAAGTTTAAGCACTGATGCCAACTTGGCGAGTCATGCCCGAAGTGATGGTTGGGACATCGTTTTTACCTCTTCTGACAGAACTAAACTGAGTCACGAGATAGAGATGTACTCTAGTGGTACTGGAAATTTAGTAGCGTGGGTTAAGGTACCGCTCTCTCGAGCACAAACAATACAATTTTATATATGTACTATGGTAACCCGACTTCTGGCAATCAGCAGAATAGTGCAGATGTCTGGACCAATTATGTAGCTGTCTATCATTTTAAAGACAGTTCTGGTTCAAAAATAACAGACAGTACTCTTCAAAATAATGCCACCTTATATGGCGGTAGTTCTCACTGGACAAGTGGAAAGGTAGGCGGGGCTTATAATTTTGACGGAACAAATGACTATGCTTTTATTGCCGCAAATACGGCCTTTGACGTATCCACATTTACAATTGAAGCATGGGTAAAACCAAATAGACCGCAAACATGGGCAGATATTATGGCTCAAAATTGCACTGACAGTTCAGGTCCATCGAAGTTTCAGTTTGGCTCAGGTGATGCAGCAACAACATTGGCATGCGACTTTGGGGGACCTGATTGGCATCCACTGCAAAAGACAACTGCCTTAACTTATAATGTTTGGAATTCCTACGTTGGCAGGTTTGATATGGCTAACATAAATCAATCGCTCTGGAAAAACGGGGTAATCGTTGCTAGTCAGGTGCTAACAGCATATCCGTGTTCTTATGCGAATGGTTCTGCTATTGGGATCGGGTCTGATGCTTTTGGGAATTATAAATTCAAAGGTGCCATCGACGAATTGAGGTTTTCGAGTATCGCCTTAACTACAGACTGGATTAAAACTGAATACAATAATCAAATGTATCCGAACACGTTTTACAGTGTAGCTTCGGAGATGCCTAAATAAAGATAGTATTGTAGAATGTTGCAAAAGATACCTACTTCCTCAAATATTAGACATAATCAAAACAGACATGTAATTGTGCATGTGAAAGGAGAGCGGTAGTTAGCAGATAAAAATATCCTTTTAATCCAGAAGAGAGGGCAAACTGCCACATTAAAATGCTTTCAACTTGCACCCATTTTCCCCACGGTTTTGATGCTGAGCCAGACGTATGAGAGAAGGTACCATCGCGATTAAAACATATAGAGGTTTGATAATATGTTCCCTCGATTAATTATTGCGGAAGATCCAGAAATGTCTGTTGTAAAAATTATTGAGTTAGTCGGGAGCTACCAACATTGGGAAGACGCCACCAAAAACGCCTTCGCAGAGGCAGCAAAGACGATTAAAAACATCAAATCCATTTATGTAAAGCGCGTAAATACGAAGGTAGAAAACAACAAAATCGTTGAATACAGGGTAAACGTCAAAATCGCGTTCATTGTCAAAGAGAAAAATGAGTCTATATTAGTGGACTTTTGCATTTTCCACTTGTTTCGCTAGTGAATTTCGCTTTAATATCCTAATTACAATTGGCCCAAGTTTAGCTATTAGATAAACGTGACAAATGTAGGCGGGGTTGCCTTTTTTTGTTGCATAGATTTAATAATGATAAGCAAAGATAAGTTTATGTGGTTTTATGTCGACGACCAGAAAATGCTTGAAAAATTAGAACAAATTCGACAATTGCTTGAACCTAAACCTGCGCCGCCAGCTGCTGCTCCGCCAAAGGGCCTTTGGAACGAGTTTAAAGACTTTCTGGAAAATACAAAGTACTTGGTCTTGCTATTGCTTTCATTATGGGTGTCTACTTAGGTGGACTAGTGCAATTGTTACTTAAGGACTACTTCTGCCGCTCATTGGGCTAGCCATTCCGGGCTTAGGAAACTTAGCAACATGGAAGCTCCAATTCCAGACACGATTTTTGATGCGAGTGGAAATCCACCTGCAGGCTATACGGGACAAATCTTTGGAGTAGGACCATTCTTAGTAGCGCTGATAACATTCATAATCGTAGCGTTCGTAATCTTCCTTATAGTCAAAATCACCCAAAAATGGGGTTTGGACAAGTAAAAACCAAAATCCTTCCCCTCTCTTTTTCCTTTAACATCGCATTTCATTCCAGCTAACCTCTGGATTAACCACGTGGGATTGGCGAAAATTTAGAATGGATTATTAGTTGTTTTCCCCAAAACCGAAAGAATGCAGACGTGATTTTTGAAAGTCGAAATGCTTAAAAATTGTTCAGAATATAAACAGTTCTGAGGAAAGAATCATGTCTTTTTTAAATAAAGCCAAAAAGAAAATTGTAGAAGAAACAAAAGAGTGGCGGTAAAGTGGCTCAGTGAAAGAAGGCGGAGTGCTTCACGAGGCTGGAGAACCGGTGATAAAGTCAAGGGCTCGGAAGGAAGGCGGAGCAATTCATGAAGGTGCGGAAAAAGTAGGCGGCAGCTTCAAGAAGGCTGGCGCAAAAGTAGTGGAAGAAACAAAGGAAGCTGCAGCCAAAGTCAAAGACAAAATCGACTAACAGTTCCATCCTTCCTTTTTTGATGCAAAGAGTGTTCCTACCCAGAAAAAACAAATACACGGCAAAAAACACCGTGCTTTTAGGATTTAGTATTCTACTTTTCGAGGTAGTTTTTTAGCCTCTTCTACCCAACTTTGGACCTGTTTTAGACCCGGCAATTGGCGAACAACTTTCTTCTCTTTATTTGTTTCCACCAACTTCAAATGAAGATTTTCGGGTTTCCTATTAGCCAGCTCAACTACCGTATCAACACCCGCAACCTCCAAGAGATCCGAGTATTCTTCCCCAACGCCTTTAATTCGCATGAGGTCTGCACGGTTAACCCATTCCAGAATAGACTTAACAGGTATACCTGTTTTCTCAGCAAGTTCTTCCCGAGCCTTCGTCTTGCATCCTACTTCAAGAAGTTTTTCAGTTGTCTTTATTCCAGAAGTAACCATTTTTTCTGAATAAACCTTTCCTATGCCTTCAATCTTAATTATATTTGTCATAATTACTCCTCACATCCTCATTGTAATCTTCTCATATATTGAGATTTTGATATCAAGATCAGCGTTTTTGAAACTTTTCATCTCTTTGAGAATCGGATGGGCAGTTTTTGCAGAATATTGCTTCATCACAATAGCGGAGTATATATCTAAGCATCCTTTTCGATTCTACTATTATCACATTTAGGACACATGACTACTATCTCTTTAAAGGGGTCATACAAAATGACCTAGGAATATTTTCCCGAAATGGGAGGAGTTCATTATTTTTGGGTTAATGCTGGCTACATATCTCTACCGTGGGACGTGGATTCCGCTTGTGTTGGCATGTATTGAGCAACCACATTTTGGGCATGTATAGTTGTCTAGGTCTTCAAACATTACAAGGATAGGTTCAATTGTTTTTTACATTGTTGGCATTTGGTTGACATTCTAAATCACTATTTACTCTTGTTTCTTATGATACTATATACTTAAGATGATAGTACAGCTTCTTAAAAACGTTTAGCAAAAGCAGTCTACAAAAGGTTTGAAAAAAGAAAAAGGAAAATTAACGCTTAAAGAAAGGTGACATTACCTTAGAAGACGTTTGTGAAATATTACTTTAGTTTAGGATTAAAGTCGTATATTGAGATTATAAGAACCATTTCGTACTAACAATTGGACTTATATGATTAACCAGTCGGCGATTTCCCTTACTATAACCTGGGGATTCTGGGTATCCACTCTTTCTTTTCATTTCTCAGATACTTGCAAATAAAAGGATCTCTTCACGTATTAGCGTCTCAATTGTTTGCCTCTCTCCAACTTTTATTCTTGGAATCTCAACTACCATTTCAAAGTAATCGTTCAGCTTAGAAGTGAAATTTTCCGTCTCAACATCATTAAGATACTCTCGTTTTCCCTTTTTTTGAGTCGACATCATCTCAGTCTTAAAAGTGAAATCCCGCTTAACTAATCCCTTGCAGTATTGGATAAAAAAGTCATCAATCAAATAACGGTACAACTCTTGGAAATCACACACTAAACTTGTCTTGCCAAACTGCACTGAATGCAGAAAACCCAAAAATGGCTCAAGCTTAGCATTAATCAAAGCGCTATGACCCTTCCATGCAAGAAGCTCATAAGCCAAATTAAGAAGATTATTTACTCCGTCGTACGCCTTGAGGTCTTTCTGCTTTCAGGCCGCAAATTCTCTGGCATCAATTGGAATATTTGTTTGAAGTAGAATTCACTAAACTTCGCCTCCATCATCATTACTTTCCTTCTAAAAGAAAGCAAGTTATCCGCCTTCAAAACATCAACTCTCAACCCAAAAGAAGTATCAGTCCTCAATCCATGTTTCTTCAAAACAATATTTTGCCCTTCAATCTTGCACTTAACAAACTGCTTAGCGCATAGAGGATAAAATTAGTGATTAGGTTTAATCTATCTAATCCCTCTTTTAATTCTTTGGTTCTATAATCGCATGTTGAGAATCATTTATGAAAGTACATATCTTTTTTCAAAAACTCCAATAGGAAGTTTTATAATAAAGCATGTTCCCTTGCCTTTTTCGGTTTCAACAATTATTTCACCTTTATGCGCTTCAATAATACGTTTACATATTGGTAACCCTAATCCCATGCCTTTCGCTTTTGTTGTAACAAAAGGAGTCCAAAGTTTTTCCATCTTCTTTTCAGGAATCCCAATTCCTGTATCCCTAAAACTAATTTCTACGCCATCAGCATATTTTTGGCTCGAAATGGTTAAAGTTCCACCCGAAGGCATCGCTTCAAAAGCATTATTAACTAAGTTTAGAATTACTCGTTTCATTTTTCCAGGATCAGCAAAGAATATTGGCGTTTCCTCAGTTCTATCAATCAACTTAATCTGAGCAGGAATTACAAGTTCCGACAAAGACTGCTTAATTAGTTTACTAGGCTCAGTTTCTATTTGCTCAGGTTGTATTGTCGCTGAAAAATCTAACAGATCTTTTATTATCTTCTCAGAATACTGTACTGAATCATTAATGCGTTCAAGTACAGATTTTATTTTGCTATCGCAGTTTTGTTGAGTTGATGATTTAATAAAATCAATTCCAATAGTTATTCCTTGCAGAGGATTTCTTAAATCATGCGCCACCATAGTGGCAAGTTCGCCTATAGCAGCAAATTTTTCGGTTTTAATTAATCTCTCTTCCATTTCTTTACGTTCAGTCAGGTCAGTAAAATTCTCAATAAGCAAACACCTTTCCCCTTCCACTATTTCAGTAATACTCTTAAGAATTGGAGTACGAGTTTGACTTTTTGTTAAAAGGACTCTCTCCGACTTATCAACACTTAAGCCTAAATCTGTAATAGGGCATTTACCAATTTCGGCTGGACAAATAAACTTATGGCAAATTTTCCCTATTGCTTCTTCTCGTGTGGTCTGCATCATGTTAAGCGCAGCGTTATTCGCATCGATTATTTGATGAGTTTTACTATCAATTATAACAACTCCAGATAGAATAGAATTCAAAACGGCTTCAAGATATTTTCTGCTTTTTTTCAGCCTTTCTGTAGCAAGTTGACGTTCTGTTATATCTCGATCTACTCCTCTAAAACCCACAAACTTTTTATGCTCATAAACTGGAACTCCATGAGTTTCTAAAATTCTATTTTTTCCGTTTTTATGCTTACAATGTTTAATGAAACAAAAACGCTCATTTGTATTCGCGAGTGTCTTAAAAAGTAATTGTTTATCATCTTTTTCATCCTCACATAATAATCCGCAGCACTCCCTTCCAATTATCTCCTCAGCAGTAAAACCAAGCATCATTTCTACCCCAGGATTAGAATAAGTGTATCTACCTTCATTATCAACTTCCCAAATCCAATCACCTGAACTCTCAGCAACACTTTGAAAACGCTCTTGCTCACGTTCTAAAGACCTAACCAGTTTTTTCCTTTCAGTTAAATCACGAAAGATTACCATATCCGCAGGTTTTGCTTTAAATTCGATCTTTGATGCGTTAAGTTCAACCTGCATTTTTCTACCATCTTTTAAAACCAATTCTATTTCGTATGGATCTATGTGAAAACCTAGCATTCGCTTTGCAAGATTTTTAACAAGTAAAGCTTTACTGTGGGCAGTAATCAAATTAGAAGAGAGGAAATTAGTACCTACAAGTTCTTCTTTACTAAAACCTGTCCTTGTGGGCACATTTGAGGTTACAAATAAGAAGGTGCCTTTGTTATCAACAATTACTGCTGGATCAGGAAGTATTTCTAACAACTTTGAGAAATTTTCCTCAGCTGTATTCAATTGTTTTTTTAAGCAAAGAACTGAATTTGAAATTCCGTTATTTCTTTTTGATATTTCAAATGAGAGGATTAATGCTGTTTTTGCGATGAATCCTGCAAACAATGCAAATTCAATCATTCCTAAGCCTATGGCTAGGAAGCAAATTGCAAAGCTTGGCATCGAAAGGATTAGCGTTATGAATTCGGCATCGAATTTCTTAATCACTTGGATTGTTGATAGTATTAAAGTGAAAAACAGGCCACTTAGCAAAATGGGTGGAGATAATTCGGATAGAGGAAGAAGAAATAGAATGAGCGTAGATATTGTCCCAATAACGAAACAGAGGTATAATTTATTGAGGTTTAATTTGAAGCTTTGATTAAGTGTAGTAAAATTAAAAGCGAGAAGAATTGGAAGTGGAGACCATTCAAAAATGTTTCTGGCAATTGGTGCAATTTCAAATCCAATTATTGCAAACACATAAACGGGGGTGCACATTAGCAGTCCGATTGTGAACATTAGTTTTCGGATGTCTTGGTCTATTTTATACATCAAGAATAGTTTTTTTGCTAAATAAAAATCGAGTATTATTAAAGAAATCCAGGCTAGGTTGAAAATGCTATTAATCATGCTATATTGAACACCTTACGAGGCTAAAGCAAGAGCTCATGGTACAGTATTTCTTGATGTAAATTTGTTACTCACTTCTTGCGTTTTATACGTAGAATTAGTTGTTTTTTGAATATAAGTCAGTTATGAATTCTGCTGATATATTTATTGTTAATATTTTAAAATAACATGTATTTAATTTATTTCCTGTGTTGTTTGATATTATTATTTTTATGAATTGACAATTTGGGTTTATTTTTAATTATAAATTCGGGTTACTTCTAAAATTAGTGCAATATTAAATAAGGAAAAATAAATTTTCAAGATATTAATCACTTAAACAGGCTTATTTGCGTTTATTTCTTGCTTTATCATGTCTTTTTAATATTCTGCATTTCGAGTTCAATTAAATTCGTAGGCTTTTTTGATTTTTTTTACTTATTCAGAATTCATACATATTAAATATTCGACAACAATAACAAATTAGATGTATTAGCTTTACAATAGCTAAATAAAAAAATCAATAACTGATAGGAATGAATACAATGATAAATCAATCTTGTATATTAGTTGTGGATGATGATCTTAACATTCTTGAATCTCTAAGGTTAATTTTAGAGCAGAGTGGATATGTTGTTGATACTGCACAGAATGGAGAGGATGCTGTTGCTAAGTCTTTTGCTAATTTTTATAATTTGGCTATTGTTGATTGGAGATTAGGTGATATTGAGGGAACAAAATTGCTGGGTCAATTTAGAGAAACCACACCCAAGATGATGAAGATAATGTTAACGGGGTATCCTTCTATGCAAAATGCCATCGACTCAGTAAACGCCAAGGCAGATGCTTTCCTGCAAAAGCCTGTACAAGTAACAGTCTTACTTGATAAAATCAAAGAATTACTACTCCAACAAGAGCAATCAAAGAAATTTGATCAAGATAAAGTGGCCAATTTCATCCAAACAAGAGCAAACGAGTTAATCTCTACTAAGAACCAATTAAAAAAATAGGTGTTTTGGCGGAATAGTTGTGGAGAAGCCTCTTCCTAATTACGTAATTGCTAAGGTTATTGATTTGGGTCTTTCTTCGCTTGGAGAAAGTGGTAAGCAAGCGTTATGGTTCTATCTTATAAAGGAAGGTTTTACTCCAGAAAATGCGCCAGAAAATATTGAAGGCTTTGTACAGGCATTGAAGAACTTCTTTGGTTTAGGTTATAACTTTCTAGATGATATTTTGCGCCATCAACTAAATCAAGTTACGGGGAAAGATCTAACCTCTTACTCAAATTTTGCAGAATGTGTAGCATATCTAAAAAACCAAAACAAAGATTTGCATTAAAATCGCCTAAAGCTTCTCACAACCTGAGAAATATGGCAGAGAGCTTATTTTAATCGATGATATTTTATTCTTATTTCTTCAAGACATATTATTACAAGTCAATATGAAGGACCAACTAAAGGAACTCTACTTATGGCTCGAGAAATAAGTTTTGATTTACTCAACTCTTTTGAAGTGGAGTCCCATCTGCAAATCGATTTAATATTAACTAGTGAGAGCAACCTCGATTCAATTCCTGCTGATTTTTTAAATCGTTTAAATGAAAAATCAATAATATCTGAACCCTAAATGGTAATATCATTAAAGGCTATTTTATCGTATTTTGAGTCTATCTTCGAAAGCTTCAAGATTCTCAGGTAATTTGGAGTAGCCAAATTTGAAATCTTTATCCAAGTTGTAGGGCGCTTTTTTTAAAACTATAAATTTGAAATACTTATCGGAAACAATGCTTGCATATTCACAATTAATATATTGTAAAACAAGCAACTAAATACAAAAAATCAACCGAGTTATATTAAGGAACTCGTTAGCTAAACAATCTTGCAGCAAAAAAACAGATGGTGTGAAAATTGGCTGAAACTATCCTTCTAGAAAAAGTTACAAAACTATGTTTGAAGAACGCGAAACAATACGTTAAGGATGCAGAATTGTTATATACCTTTAAAAGTTATGGACATGCCCTTGCACTTACCATTCTGAGTGACATCGAATTAGGTAAAGCAGTTGTATACCATCTTTGGGCTAAAGATTTGATAACAGAGGAGAATTTACCCTCTGCATACCTTTCTTGCTTCAGAAGGAAACAATATGGGTTGTTTGCTTCAAAAACATGGTGGATTGGGCTAGTAATTGCTTCAAACGTTGAGGAATTGGTACAAAGTATAATTGATATATCAGAGAATATAGGAAACGTTTCAATGATATCAGAATTCTCGCCAGTCGTCCAGAAGCAAATAAACGAATTATCGGAAAAAATGAACAAAGAAAATGATAAATTAATGCAATTTGAGGATTACAAACAAAAAATGTTTTTTGTAAACTTTGATTCACAAGTCGTAATCAGCTCACCTGATACCTGTGAAAGAGCCCTTGCGAAAGATCGTATCCAAACAGCTAAAAAACGGATCCTGCTTGGTGAACCCTTCCTATACCTTTCTTTCAATGAAACCTCAAAAATAATAGCGCAAACTTTTCTAGAAACGGCTTTTCAAAGCATTCTGACAATAGAAAACAAAATTAGCGAATTCGTAATTAAATCGCCCTTGAGATAAGGGTAATGAATCTCGATTTTTTCCCCAATTCTTTGGGCTGTCCTTGTTGTATGAAACCAATGAGTTAGCAGATACATTAAATACATTCGTTAACCAAGCCGTATCAATTCCAAGGATTCATAATGAATTCATACAAACACTCGATATACTGTTCAATGAAGAAGCTTTGCTGTTTGCTAAGTATCTGAGAAACGAAAAGAAAGACTGGATACCAAGAATTGGAGAAAAATAGTGCAGTGAACTACTATTCAACTGGTAGCTTTACTTTGATAGTTGTTCCTTTGCCAACTTCGCTTTCCACAGAAATATTGCCCTTATGAGCCTCAACTATGCGCTTGCATATGACAAAGCCTAGTCCCATCCCTTTAGCTTTCGTGGTAAAAAGTGGTTCTCCCATTCTTTTTAAAACATCAGCTGAAATGCCTACTCCACTATCAGCGAAAACAACCTCAACATTGCCATTCTGACTTAAGCTTGATAAAGAAAGAGTGCCACCGTTTGGCATAGCCTCAATAGCATTTCTAATGATATTAATAAAAACCCTCTTAATCTTATAAGCATCAACCTTAACCGAGTTACCCTTAGAGATTTCGTTAATAACCTTGACTTTCTTTGGGACCTCCAGCTGCTCTAAGGATTCTTTAATAAGTTCACTAAGCTCAGACACAGAAAGATCCAAATTAAGTTCTCTGGAATAATCAAGAAGATCATTAATTATTTTATCCGAATACTTTACACTTTCCTCAATGAGATTTAACAATTTAATTACACCCTCGTCAGGGGTTGAGTTTAACTTTCTCTTCAAACCAAACGCTGCGGTGTTAATACTTTGTAGTGGATTGCGTAAATCATGAGCTACCATAGTGGTTAAGTGACCGACTGCTGAAAGCTTTTGAGCCTTTTCCAATGAACTAACCATTACATTTACAGAATTGGCAAGACTTGAAAACTCGTCGGTGCTTTTTATCTGCAGTAAATTTGAAGCTTGGGGGTTTTGGCTAATACTTTTTACTTGCTTATCAAGCTTAGTTAGTGGTGAAATAACTAACATGTTTATAGTAATCCACACTAATACGCTAAAGGTTACACCGATAGAAATTAACGATAAAGCAATGGCAACAATACTTTCTTGACCTTGAAGGTAAACATCTCTAAACGAACTGGTTTTAATTATTAGGATTGGAGAATCTTCAATATCTCTTATCAAAGAATATGCCCCAATATAACTAGAATTTATTGGATTTTGGAAAATGCTATTTTTATTTGATAATGAGGAGAGGGCTAACTGGGAATCAGGAGGCATATTGGAATCTTCAACTCTTGATATCTCAATAGGTAAATGTGTAATATGCGAAAGCGAATCTAGTTCCTCAGAGTCAAGGTAGCGTCCAGCTAGTAAAGCTCCTCGGATAGGACCCTCACCTAGACTTGTCAAAATAGGTTTAGAAGAAATCAACAAGGGATTCTTATCTAAAAGAATAACACCCGAGACTATGCTTGTAATGTCTGAGTGATTCCAAAGAACGTTATTTCTGGAAAGATAGCCGATGAGGTCTTGTGGAACGGACTTCTCTTCTAGACTTTGCAGGTCGAATTCTTTGCCATAGACTAGTTGACCAGATGTATCAATAAATAATAATATGTTTAGCTTAAGTGTTGCAAATGATTCATCGTAGAGGTTGGCTTCAATAAAGGCTTCATTACAATCTTGAACAAAATTGTAAGTATCATCCCAGCTTGCCCAATCTAACCTATTTAATGATTCGATTCTACTCTGAAATGCCTCTTGTATTTGTTGCATGTTTTTCTGGGTGTTTTCTGATTCAATTGCATTAAAACGACTCATTAGGAAAGTATGTGTTAATCCAATAATTATAGCAAACGTGATGATTATGAAGAGGCCAGTTATCATCATAGTTTTCTTGCGGATTTTCAGGTTTTAGACTCTCCTTTTAGACTTGAAAGAAAAATAAGCATTATTATATCCGCATAGGTTCTATGGTTTGGGTTGGGACAAAAATCTTTACTTCTTCTTGGCTGGTAACTATTGGTTTTTCTTGTTTTTTGAGAAGTTCATCGATTTTATTAAGAAGAAACTTTATATCAACAGGTTTTAGTATGAATTCGTCTGCACCGTTTCTAAATGCTTGCTCTTTATTTTCTTTCGAGGGATAGCCAGTAAGCATTATTATCGACATTCGGGGATTTATCTTTTTGAGTTGGAGGATAAGCGTAGTACCTTCGATGTCGGGAAGGCGCCAATCCACTATAGCCAAAACATAAAAACTGGGTTTACTCTTTTCAAGAGCTTTTTGCCCATTTTCAGCCACATCAACGCAATAACCTTCAAACTCAAAAATCATTCTTAGACTTGTTAGTATTAATTGGTCATCATCGATAAGTAGAATTGACTTTTTTGGGGGCATTTGTATCAGCTAGAGGAAAAGATCATATTAGTATAAATTGGTTATGAACCTATAATTATGATATAAATTCAACAAAGCATGCTCAGACTTTTAACTGCATTTGGCTTTCATGTATCAAATGTTACCTGCTCAGGAATTTTTACTAATTTCTGAAAAAATGCCTTTCGCTCTTAACTGGAGATATCATAATAAAAGCTAAAAAAATTAATCACATAATTGAAAAAAGTGGAAAAGGTTGCGGGTGATGTGTTATTATTCACCAAAACGGAAAAAGCTACCTCACCTCGGCCGCAATTCAGATAGCCTCGAACACTTTTCTTCTTCATTTACGCTTTTTCATGAATATTAAGTTGTCCTTTTAGCGGACGTATTCGAATCCTACTTCTATATGGATTTTACTTCTTCGTGCTTGTCAACAACTTTGAAAAAACGTAATATTTTCTCATAATAACTCTAAAAGAAGGTTTGCTGGACCTCTGGTCGGGCGAACATAGGAGAGAGAAGAATGAAAAATCTTTGCTAGTACCATTTAGGAGTTTAAAGCCGCCAAAGCCCCTCAGCGCTCATTTTTGTCTCTAGTTTTCTTCAATAAAAAAGAAAGAAAGGAAATTTTGTTGGTTTTGTTGTTTGTTTATTTGCGTTTTCTTAGCATTACTGCTGCTACTGCAACGACTGCAATGATGATTACTGCTGCGCCTGCGATAAGTAGTGTTTCTGTTGGCAGACCTGTTTCTGGCTCAACAACTGGCGACGGTGTTGTGGTTGGGACTATGGTTGGATTTGTTGTGCTTGGGCCTTCGGGGGTCGGGGTTGGAGCAGTAATAGGTTGAACTGGGACTATAGCAGCAGCGGCAGGATCAACTGCTATCATAGTGCTTGCAGTTGACATCCAGTAGGATTCTGAGCCATCAAAGACAGCTTTAATTATGTATAGTCCGGTCTGCGTTGGTTGCCATTGGTGACCGAATAGACCTTCGGCATTGCTTGTTACGGTCGCTATATGTTCTGTATTGCCGTCTGGTCCAGTAACAAATATTTTCACTGGAACACCTGATACATTAGTTGGCTTAATTTGTTGCATGTACACATATTCCATCCATGAAGACATCGAGTCGTCGGAAACTGCAGGAACACCTTTGGGGAACCGTGCTTGCCTATTGGAGTCTTTTGTGCCAGGAGATTCATCTATAACCGTACCTTCGATTATTACGCTACTACCTCTTACCGCAACTTTAGGCGAGGCTGCAACTGAGGTTTCAGTTTGTCCTTTACCAAGGGTGTATATCTGGCAGTCAAAACTATTCCATAGCACCAAATGGCTGTCTGCTACAGCAGGAGGAATTCGCCCGGTATAACTTAGCAGTCCCCATAATAATTTTCCGCTAGTTGTGTTCACTGCAAGTGTTTTTGCCGGATGGAGTGGTGGATTGTACATGGCCCCCTCGGTTAGGATTAGCTTTTCGTCAGCAATAGCAAAATTGTACCAAAGATTGTTTATTCCATAAGGAGTGTCAAAGCCAGCACTTCCACGGTGGAAAGTCCACTCTATTACGCCGGTTTTAAGATTAAGAGCGTTTACATAGCCGCCATAGTCAATTATGTAGACTCTGCCATAAGCGATGATGCCAGCGCGCTGAATATGGCTCCATGCATTTCCTCCAAGTTGCACCGGACCCCATAGATGCTGTCCATTCTCAAGAGAATAACCGTAGGCTTCATTTGTATGCTTGTTGTGTAAAACATAGACCCCATCGTTGGCACAGAGAAGAGACATATCAGCGCCTTCTCCTCCAAGTATTGTTTGGTTAAATGGTCCCCATAGGAGCCGACCTGTTTTTGCTTCTATTCCTGCCGTAACTTGATAACCTGCAAGAGCACCGGAGTACTTTGTTGGCGCTGACCGCAGAAGTATCACTTCAGGAGTTGTGGCACCTATACCCAGAGCGCCCGTAGATACACCATTAATTTGGAAATTACGAGGTACAGACCATTCATTTCCTGCCGTGAAATTGACTGTACCGTATGGTCGCATAGTCCTTTGTAGTTCCGCTAATCGGGTTGGGAATGCTATTGGATCAAACATCAGCTTTGTTGAGTTCCACAGGTAAAGATTATTTCCTGAAGTGCCCCACCCTAAGAGTGTTCCCTGCGTTGTGGCATCTAAATCCATTAAGTATTGCATATTTACAGCACCAGTAATGTTAGTTAGATGTTGCCCAGTCATTGGATCATATACTCTAAAAGCACCATTAGCTGGACCGCTCCATAGAAATGCAACAGAACCGTATTCTTGGATAGTATGGAAACGTAGTATTTGACCCATTCGTAGATTCTCAGTACCTGTAATGCCTGCGCTTCTTTTCCATAGTGTTTCTCCTGTGCGTATATCCACAGCAACCCAAGCTGTAGGTGGAGCAGTTAAGTATTGGTAGTCCCCAGTGAATGCAACTCCTGCAGTTATACTTGCAAATTCAGTGTAGAAAATTATTCCGTTGATAATTATCGGTTCAAAGTGGTTTATGAGTATTGAGGTGGAGGTGTATTGGCTTTCTTGGTCAGCGTTTATTGGTTGTCCTACTAGGCCTCCGAATTGAGTTGGTTTTGTCCATATTATATGTGCAGAGTTGGGTGCTTTAGTGTATGGGTTGAAGTTTCCGGTTGCATCGTATACACCGGTATTGGCAAACGCAGCAGCGCGTAGTCCAAACCAGCT
Source organism: Candidatus Bathyarchaeota archaeon (assembly GCA_963701765.1). Taxonomy (GTDB): domain Archaea; phylum Thermoproteota; class Bathyarchaeia; order Bathyarchaeales; family Bathycorpusculaceae; genus JADGNF01. The sequence continues at coordinate 3,761 of CAVPBD010000011.1, read as the reverse complement.
ACCGCCGAGTTGGGCCCAGTCAAAGTTTAAAGAGTATACTGGACGAGACCAGTATTCTGTTGGAAGCGGTGGAGACTGATAATTGGCTTGAACTGGATCTTTTTGCACAACAAGCTTCACTGGTTCGCTCTGAGACGGAAGCATCTGTGAACCTACCATGTTAAGATTACCGCCAGGACCGGGTACTCGAGTATTGTTCCCGGTTAATATTTGCCCCGGATAAAAAGCTTGGAAGGTGTATTGACCGATTTGGTCAACGGCATATTGAGCCCATGTACCTCCGGTAGCATCAGACATGTATGGTCCCAATGTAGCTGTGGTTCCATCAGGTTTTATCAATTTTATTGTTATACCTGTGTACATGTCACCGTAGGGACCAGATGCCGTTATTGGAGGTACACTCATAAAGGCATTAACATACACTGTTTGACCTTGACCTACAGGGCTAGGTTGAACGCTAAGTAGCAGATAGGTTTTAATCTGAACCCCTGCTTGGGCTTCAACCGGGGTTACAAACAAAACTGTAGTTATACTCAGCATCAACATCATTGTTATTATTACAATTGGTTTTTTTGCTTTTTTATAATACATTAGTAGATTCTCTCTCCAAAAAATTTGTTAATTATTTATTATTACCTATTTGTTTATAACTTTTTTTAAAAAACACTTTAACTCCAAAAACTAGAATATTTTATAAAAGCTTTGCAACTTGTCCGATAAGTTTCATAAATCGCGAATGCTTTTTATTTATATAGAGATAAAAGAGTAAGTCGAGAAGCTTGTTTTGACATTTAAGATTCGTAAATATTTGCTCTGGCTTGCATCCCCGATGCAATTTCGCTTCTTCGGCGGTCCGCCTATAATATATTTTACCAATTCCTTCCTGAATAGCCCATTTTATTGGGTAATAGTAAACCATGTTGAAATATAAGAATGCGGTATTGGATAGAAGATTGTAGTCAAACCCACAAGTGAAACAATCAAGGTTATCTTTCTGTCGCATGAGCAACAAGTAGCCAATCAGCCTATCTTCCTTTTTGGCTATAATTAGTTTTGCTATATCTTTTGCATTTTCATTTAAACTTTTAAAGAATGCCTCAGTCTTATTGGTTTTTTCATCAGGATTATATTTTTCGAACACATTAGAACTCAAATCTGCCAATTTTTCTGAAAGATCCCCAAAGTCAAGGGTTTCTTCTATTTTGATTCCACTTTCCGAAAAACTTCGGATTTCTCGACTAATATTATTTCTTACTTTATGGTTAAAGCTTGCGAGGTATTCATCAAAATTAGCCCAACAAACATCAATATAAAATGTGTTTATCCATTGATGTTGGGAATAGCCAAAACTTCTAAGAGATTTCAACAAACCAGTATCCTGCTCTGAAACAAAAGGAAATGAGCTAAACAAAATCCGTTCTTTACTGCAGATGTCATTGATTTTTTCATTTATAAGAGATAGAATTTCCTTTTTTGAATACTTGTCATTTATCAGAATCTTACTGCGATAGCAGGATTGCGAGTAACAAATCAACATATGCTTTTGCCACAGTGCCAACTTATTTCCTGCGTCAAGGATTTTTTTCATAAACGGGAAACTAAACAACCCATGGATAAAATATTCATCAAGTTCGTCAATAAAGCACGGTGCAAAAGCTACCAGCTCGGAGTCGTCATAAATGCATATATAGAAAGGGTGAAGAGAGAAATTTGGTTGCTGTTCAAGAGTTTTAAACCATCCAAAAGTAAAAAAGGCGTCATCAGAAAGGGCGTTGATGGGATTTCTACCTATATCATTTACAGTATTGAATACTTGGATATTGAGTCCACTGGAGATTCTTTGACGATCGGTTCTATAGGCATTTTTTCTCATGAGAATCATCAATATTTGTTTTAGGGCGTGCAGTCTTATGGGAACCTATTTTTTGCAAAGCCAAATCACGGCGGGATTTGGCAAAATGTCCAATGGAATGCATTTCACCCCCTACAAATCCTCTTATAGTCCTAAATGCGAACAATGATTCATCCAAGAAAAAAGGCATCGGGTCCTGCAATGAGAAACCATCGTAGTGGATATTCCCGCCATAAAACTGAAGAAAACGAAAAATCGTTTTTAACTTGCTTGAAGATTTATAATAAACGACTTTTGGCTCACCTCTTAATGTTGATTGAAGATTTTCAATGTCACCATTTAACCAACGGAATTTTACACCAACTTTGTACTTAAATACTGGACGTATCTTTTCGCCTTTTGCTAAGAGGTAAAGTAAATATGGAAAATCAACTCCGCTTTCTATCGCAACATTCATCGATCCCCAGAATCTACCGTTTATCTCCATTAGTTTGGGGATTGAATCTCTTGAGTCTATCTTGAACTCTACCTCAGCTACCCCATGCCATCGCAGGTGTCTAAGTAAGTTTGAGGAAAATCGTAGGAGTGTTGGATCAAGAGATACACTTTCCCGCAGGACGCTATTCCCACCTGTCACGGGCATAGTTCTCTTAACTTTTATTGCACAACCTGCCTTAGGCTCGCCATGATCAAACAGAAGCGCTACTGAAACATTATGGCCTGGCACATATTCTTGAATCATTGGCTCAGGAAAATTCTTATTAACTTTTTCATAAGTTGAAATCAGTTCGGATGCAGAATTTACGTAGAACGGCCTCGAAAAATTAGCTTTTCCGTTCCGATTCCAAATATAAGACTGCTTGGGTTTAATTACGGCTGGATATCGGATTTTAGCCGAGATTTTAATCACTTCGGCAGTATTTCTTGCCTGAAATGTCTCTGGTGTCGGTATCCCCGCTTCGTTCGCGATTCTTAATGTTTTGGATTTATCAAGTGTATTCAATACGGATTCATGGCTTGGCAAGACAAGTTTCAGATGGGGAGATAGTTGTTTCCTATGCTCTGAGACTGGCAAGAGAGAGCTATCACTTAGAGGGAAAATAGTGAGGTACTTTCCAGTTTTTGCGTTCTTAAGCAAACTTTTCACAAAGCCTTCGAAATTATCGAACGAGGAAGGAGTACAAACGCTTTGTGAGTGCCAACGCGAGAATCTTGCTGGCACTAAATTCTCTTGAGCCATTAGAGTAGTATCTATATTTCTTCTTCCAAGGCTCCTAACAACCAGTAATGCACTACGGCAACCATCAATAGGGTCAGTTATCAAAACCTTATTTTGAGATTCACCCAATTGCTATCTCCAAGCCTGCCTGACACGCACAGCATAATTCATTTCGCCTCGAAGATGTAAAGACGCCAAGACGCAGTTTTCAAGGACCGGCGTTAAAGCTTCTATGACTTTCTTGGCAACTATTTGAGTGCTTTCTTGTGGACATTTAAGGTACATAATAAATAAAGTCATAAGCTTTTCATCTCCCAAGTTAGTAGTACTAGATAGTCCCTCGTATTGAATCTCAACTAAAACTACAGTAGAAGTTCGAAATAAGGTATGCACTTTTCTCCCAGTCAATCTTGTTTTGATTGATATTTAGCCTTTATTCCTAAAAAACAAATTATGAAAAGGCAGGGATATTGTAAGATAGGAGAAGAAAATACTATCCCTATGCTTTTCGTTTATCTGGATATCGAGGATGCTTAGTTGAACTAATTACATTGCACTTATCGTTGATTTAGAGGAATAGGAAGAATAATATCAATTATGGTCTATAGATATTCAAGGTTTTTAGGAAATCCATCATAGAAATATATAGATATGTAAAAATCTAGATTTATTCATTAATCGGACCGCATT
>CAVPBD010000010.1:0-630502 GCA_963701765.1 Candidatus Bathyarchaeota archaeon | reverse complement strand
AAAATCACAGGCTTCAACAACGACCTGATCGAGGTCTACAAGTTCCGTTCGATGTATGTCGACCAAAGCGACGCCGCGGCCAACAAGCTTGTCACCAGGAACGATTCGCGCGTCACCCGCGTCGGCCGCTTCATCCGCAAGGCAAGCCTCGACGAGCTTCCGCAACTCTTCAATGTCGTGTTCAAGGGCAATCTCTCGCTGGTCGGACCGCGTCCACATGCGGTAATGCCAAGGCGGAAGCGCGCCTCTACGACGAGGCCGTCGACGGCTATTTCGCGCGCCACAGGGTCAAGCCGGGCGTCACCGGCTGGGCCCAGATCAACGGCTGGCGTGGCGAGACCGATACCCAGGAAAAGATCCAGAAGCGCGTCGAATACGACCTTTATTACATCGAGAATTGGTCGATCCTGTTCGATCTCTATATCGTGCTGATGACGCCGTTCGCGCTGTTGAAGAGCGAGAACGCGTATTGATCACGCTCGACCAGGCGGCGGCGATCGCAGCACCGCGCCAGGCGCGCAGCGGTCCCGCCGGCAGCGTCGCGGATGTCGCGCCGGGTCCCCGCTATCGCCGTCAATCTGCTGCATGGCGCGTTGTTTCTGACGATCCTGGGCAGCTTCCTCGTCTTCATCGAGCCCTCCCCATACGAAGTGCTGTCGGCGCTGCTGGTGTTTACCTGCCTGCTCGCGGGCGTCACCTTCGATCGCAAGCTGCTGCCGCTGCTGATGCTGCTGTTGCTCTACAATCTCGGCGGCGCCTTCGCGCTGATCCCTGTGATCGGCGACGAGCCGTCGCGGCGCTTCATCCTGATTTCGTTCTACATGGCGTTCACCGCCATCATCTTCGCGATGATCTTTTCGACCGATTGCGTGCGGCGCGCTGAAATCCTGCGCCGCGCCTATATCATTGCCGGTGTCTGTGCGGCGCTCGCCGGGATCGTCGGATATTTCAAGGGCATCGATATTCTCACATTATACGGGCGCGCCCGCGGCACCTTCAAGGATCCCAACGTCTACGGACCATTCATGGTCCTGCCGATGTTGTTCCTGCTGCAATCGTTCCTCGCACCGCGGTCTGCGTGTCCTGTCGCTCGCCGCGTTCCTGATCATGGCGGCCGGACTGTTCCTGAGCTTTTCGCGTGCCGCCTGGGCCCATATGGTGTTCTCGTCGGCGATGATGATGGCGCTTTTGTTCATGACCACACCGAGTGGCTGGTTCCGCGCCCGCCTCGTCGCGTTCTCAGTGATGGCAAGTCTCGCGGTTGCGGCTCTGCTGGTCGGCCTGCTCGCGGTCGGCAATGTCGGCACGGTCTTCAAGGAACGCGCTTCGCTGAACCAATATTACGACACCGGCGAAAGCGGACGGTTTGGCAACCAAAGAAAAGCGTGGCTGAGTTGATCGAGCGTCCAAACGGCTATGGGCCGCTGCAATTCCGCAATCATTTCACCAATGATCCGCACCAGGTGTATCTGAACGCCTTCGCCTCCTATGGCTGGCTCGGCGGTTTCTCCTATCTGGCGCTGGTCCTGATCACGCTTGCGATCGGTCTTCGAACCGTATTCGTAGACACGCCCTGGCAGCCCTATTTCATTCCCGTCATGGCCACCTATACTGGCGTCGCGCTTGAGGGTCTGATCATCGATACCGACCACTGGCGGCACTATTATCTGCTGCTCGGGCTGGTCTGGGGCTTCTCGATTGCGACCATGAATTTCAAACGCCGCGCAGTCACACAGGCCGCAGCCTGATATTTCCAGCGGGCGTCTATTTTCGCGCGGCGATGTAAGCGTAGCTCGCGACCGTTCGCCAATCGTGCTTGCGGGCCAGTGCGGTGAATTGCGCATGGATCTCACGCAGCACAGGAAAGCGCTCGAAATAGCCGTGGCCGTAGAACGGCAGGATCACGACCTCGCGGTAGCCGATGGCTTTCAGCATCGGCGTCATCTTGCGCTCGCTTGCATAAGTCCAGCTGTAGCGCGCCGGAAAGACCGGATCCTCGTCGTCGGTGCGGTTCGGGTAAAGCAGCTTGACGATCTTCGCCGCCACGTCATCCGGAAGCAGCTTGTTGACGACGAACGGGAAGGCATAAAGCGTCGGCACGAAGGCCAGCGCTACCCCGCCCGGCGCCAGCAACTGATACAGATTGGACCATGCGCGCTGGCCGTCCGCGACATGCTCGAACACCATCCGCGAGAAGGCGAGATCGAAGCTGTCGCGCAGATGCGCGACCGCGGATATATCGCCGGCGACATCGAAACAGCCCTTGTGATAGCCGGCAGGCAGGACGTCGAGCTCGGTCTGGGAGATGTCGTTGACGGTCAGCTCGATGCCGAGGGCCTTAACTCGTCCGCCTTGAACAGCGGATCGCGGCCGCCGCCGACTTCGAGCAGCCGGTGCGCATGCAGGATTTGAGCAAGCCCGCGCACGACGGCCTCGTAATTGTCCCAGGCCCAGTCGCGATCGTTGGTGACGCCGAGTTCGCGAAATGCGCGCGCCAGCATGTCGCCGTCGTCGAACGTCTTGAGAAAGTCGCCTGGCGTTCTGTCGAGCATGGCGCTTCTCCCTGCACGAGCGCTCGTTACAAGCCCTTGCCGCGGCGTGATCCGCGCTTGAGAGTTCCTTAAACCCCAGGCGTTTAGGATGTCTTACATGCGCCCGGCAAACTCGCCGGGTCCGCAGCCGCACAGACCCTCCAACCATGCCTCCCGCGACGACCGACATCGTCATCAATGGACGCTTTTTGACGCAGGCGGTCGCGGGCGTGCAGCGGTTTGCGATCGAGACCGTGAAGGCGATGGACCATTGCCTCGACGATCCGGACTTTGCCGATCTCAAGGGTCACGTGGAATTGCAGGCCCCCCGCTCTGGTCGTGACTTTCCTCTCAGGAACATCCGCCTGAACCGCAGTGGATTGACCAGTGGCTATCTGTGGGAACAGATCGAGTTGCCGATCCGCGCGATCGGCAAGGTGCAACTCAATCTCTGCATGCTTGGCAGCGTCCTGAAGCGCCGCCAGATCATCGTGGTTCACGACACCTCGACCAAGGCCTTCCCGGAGGGATTTTCACGCGCTTTCGTTGCGGCCTACGACCTGATTATTCCGAACGCCACACGCAATGCGGATCTGGTCGTTTCCGTGTCCGACTTTTCACGTCGCGAGATGCAGAAATACTATGGTCTCGACGCAAGCCGCATACCGATCTGTTACGAGGGCTCCGACCACATCAAGGCGCATCCGGCGGACGAAGCCATCCTGGATCGGCTGCATCTGCGTAACCGCCCCTATTTCCTCGGCGTCGGCATCCACGCCTATAACAAGAACCTCGCCGGCACCTTCGCGGCTTTGCAGCGCGCCCAGTTGAAAGACGCCGTGCTGGTTGCGACCGGGCGACGCCGCGCCGACATTCACGGGACGCTTCCGCCGATCTCCGACGAAAAGCTGATCGACACCGGCCATATCACCGACGGAGAGTTACGCGCGCTGTATGAACACGCGCTCGCGCTGGTCTATCCGTCGACCTACGAGGGGTTCGGATTGCCGCCGCTCGAAGCCATGCAATGCGGTTGCCCCGCGATCGTGTCCGATCATGAGGTGCTCGTCGAAATCGGTGGCGATGCCACGCTGCGATGCGGCGTCAACGATATCGACGGTCTCGCCGCTGCGATGAAGGCGGTGTACGACGACCCGGCTTTGCGCGCGAGTCTGAAGGAAAAGGGTCTCGCCCACGCGCAGCGCTTCACCTGGGACAAGACCGCCCGCATCCTGCTCGACCTGTGCCGGCAGGTCGCCGCTCGCAACGCGCGCTGACCATGGCCGAGACCGAAACCCGATTTCTGTCGATCCCCTATCTGCTGCTGCGTGCCGCCACCGCCGGCGGCGGACTTGTCGGCGGCCTGGTTCAGACCTTCGTGTTCGCGCGCATTCTCGACCCCGAACGGTTCTCGATCTTCATTCTGGTCGGCACGCTTGGCATCGCGCTTTGGCTGAGCGACATCGGGCTGGTCAAGATCATCTTCGTGCGGCTGCGGTCGTGGCTCCTTGGCGGCGCCGAAACAGGTGCACGGATCGTCTGGCACGCGACCGCGATCGTCATCCTCTACTTCGTTCTCAGCCTTGTCGCGACGATCGCATGCTTCTTCGGGGCGCTGGCATTCGGCTCCGGCGTCTATGGCGGGCTCGAACTGGCTTTATTTTTTCTGTTTACCGCAATCACGCTGGTCTGGTTCGCGTTGCGCAATATCAGCCTGGCGGTCGACGACTTCATCTTCTTCGAAGTCATGGAGGCGATCCGCCGTACGCTGCATGTCGGCTTCATGCTGGCGACGTTGATCGGCCTGTCCCTGATGGCGTTCCTTGTGATCGCGAACCTGATCTGGATCGCCCTGTTCGCGGTCATGATCGCGCGCCTGTCGCGCAAGGGCGCATTGCAGACGACGGTCGCTGGCTTTCCCGGGCACCTGCGCTCGTTCTTCCGCGACAACAGGAAGGAAGTGGTGTCCGGCGGCACGTATGCGGTGAACGAGTATTATCTCTACAACTTCGCCTATGCGCTGGTTCCGCTGGCCTATGGCCTTGGCGCGCCAACCATCATCCTCGACACCCTGTTCAAGGTGATCCGCGGCGCGACCGTGCTTTATTCCGCGGCCTGCGACGCAATGCTGCCGCGGCAGACCCGGGCCCATAACGACGGCGACCGCAGATCGATCGTGCTTGCGACCTGGATGGCGGCCGGCCTCGCCAGCCTGCCCGGAATTGCGATCTGCATCGCGCTGGCGTTTTTCTCGCAGCCGATGTTCCGCATCCTGCTCGGCGAGTTCCGCAGTGATGCCGCAGGCCATCGCGAACCTGATGATCGTGCTGCTGATCGCGAACCTGATCCAGACGGTGTCGAACTTTCTCCTGATCCACACCGGCTATTTCAAGGTGATCGCGCGACTGAGCGTGTTTGTGAGTCTGGCGGCGACGCTGGCGACCGCGATCGCGATCGTGGCCGGCGCCGATCTGACCGGCTTCATTGCCGCCTTTACCGCGGTCTATGTCGTGAGCGCGTTGTCCTATCTCGCGCTCGCCGTTCGCGGCCCGTTGCGAAAGACGCCGTGAGCTGCGAAAACCTGCGCGGTTCGCGCGCCTGAATGGGCCATTGGCAACACGCGGCTCAATCACCATATCCGGTTGCATCACAGGAGCCACAATGGCCAAAACTCCGCTTTCCCTGAAATCCAAGGACCCATCCGCCGTTCCGGCAGAACCCGCCGATGCGGAGGTCGTGTTCGAGCCGCAATCGCAGAAGCGCCGGCCGGAAGCGGGCCGCTATCGCTTGCAGGTGGACCGTCAGACCAAGGCCACCTACACGACGTTCGAGGCGGCCGAGGCCCAGGGCATGATTATCAAGAAGCAGTTCAAGCAGGTTCAGGTCGCGATCTACGACATACAGGCCAGCTCCAACACTATCCTGGAACTGCCGGCCTAGGCTCGGCTACCGCCCGGTAGCGGGTGTGCGATCCGAGATGCTCGCGGACCATGTGCCACCACTCAATAAAACCCCGGCCAACTGACCGGTCCCGGTTGCACGGGCGAGCCCCCGTCCCTATAACGGCGCCGTCGGAGCGTGGCGCAGCCCGGTTAGCGCACTAGTCTGGGGGACTAGGGGTCGTGGGTTCGAATCCCGCCGCTCCGACCATTAAACCCCTTCAAATCAATGACTTAGAACCACGCCTTCGACACGTGAAGCCGATCCGTTGCTGGGGCTGAATTTCCGATGCCGAGCCAGGATTGGGGACGACTTCAACAAAAGCCGTGAAGTTGATTTGCGCTCGGACCGCGAGACATAAACAGACGCGCGGTCCGGCTCGCTCGGGCCTTTCTGCATCGCGTGATCGCTTTCGTGGCAGCGCGACCGTGCCCCCTTTCCCGGCGGCGAACATCAACGCATGGCCGCAGCGCCGCGCCTTCTCGTTTTGCTAATATCTCAGCATCGCCGCGGCGGCACGATCAAAACGATACGCCAATACTGTGAGTGCGTCGCCAGACAATCCGGACCTTACGGTCAAAGCCCAAGTCCGGAATCGAAAGACCGATCTCATCCGGCAGATACTTTGTGTAAGTCACCGCGATAAGCGCACCCTCGCTCGAAAAATTCCGAACCACGCAGTTCATGTAGCTGGAGTCGTCAACCGCAATACGCCCGGGTTGGTTCACCTTGCGGCGCACTGCCCGGCGCATCTCACGGAATTGCAACGCTGGTTCTGCCATTGTTGCCTCTCGCGATTCCGAAGGACTGCGTGGATGGTATCCGAGCGCCCGGATTCGGAACAACCGAATCGCGAGCTAACGCCAAAGTCATGCGCCCCGATCGGCCGACACGTCTCTTTGCTCTCCTACGGTCGGCCAACGCCGCGCGGGACTTCCTATAGCGGAGCGATTTATGGCGCACCCAAGCGTTCGTAACTCAAGAGAGTTCTGGCGGTCCTTCTTGAGTTGATAGAATTCACCCCAGCGACCACTCCAGTGATCTGAAACGGGAAACAACACAACGAGCGCCGTGTTGTCCGGCGGGCTGCACACTTCAATCATCCAACGTTCAGCGCGAGGCGCATCGACATACCTCATGGTCGAGTGGACCAGATGCAGGGCATGCTCATGAGCCGAACCCAATGATGACAAATGCTTCCCAACACTATCGTGCACCTTCTTATCCCGTGTTGCCATGTGAAAGAAATACAGTGTCATCGTCTGTCTGCCCCTATTTTCGATAAGGCAAACCGACCAACAGAAAGCGGCGACGACGCGTCCGCCCGACAAGAAAACGACCAAACGTGCCGGAGTGCTTAATAGCTAAAATCGAAAGCAAGTATTCCCGGGATACCGCATTCGCTCCGCGACATTTGGAACCTGCTACCGCTGCAGCCGAAACACGAGCGCGTCGATCGTCGTCCGCACGATTGTGAGCTTCAGGTCAAGACCACCGGCGAATGCGGGAAGGCCGTGCGTCACACTTTTCGCAACGTAACTTTACCTCGGCTGCGCGCCGATACATCTGATCAGCTTGAGGCCGTTGAGGCCAGCGTGACCCGGACCATCGGTCCCTGCGGGTACGGATCGCTCACCGTTCCTTCAGCGTCAGGATATACGCGACGATATCGTCGGCCTCGCCGCGTGTCAGGATGAAGTTCGGCATGTTGTCGTGGCTCGATCTCAGGAACACGTTTAACGACAGCGCGGTGGTCGCGGGCCGTTTCGCAACCGAGCGAAGTCTGGCCCGCGCATGACGCCCTTCACCGATTTCGGGCCGATGGCGTGGCACTCCGTGCACCAAGCCTCGGCCAGCCGCCGCCCGGCAGCCGGGTCGCCGATGCTTTGCGCGATGGCGGCGCCGCCTCCGCAAATGCCGCCATACAGCACCGCAAGCATTATGATCCGCCGCATCACTGAATCCTCCGCATTCATCTGATCCGGCGGCGGTGCGATTGCCTTGATCCCGATCAAGGCTGGAGGTCACGAGGCACCTGAAAGTCTGCCGCAGGGGGGACTCGATGACCACGATTTCGGGCAAGACCGATCCGGTGGTGCGGCCCATCGCGTTCAGCGATGTCGTTGAGGCCCTGATCCTGGGCCTGCGTGACTTCCAGGCGGCGCCGCTTTACGGGATGGTGCTCGGCGCGCTGTATTGCGTTGCAGGGATCGCGATCGTGCTCAGCGTCACCACACTCGGCATGAGCTACCTCGCCTATCCGCTGGCGGCAGGGTTTACGCTGCTCGGCCCGTTCGTCGCGGCCGGCTTCTACGAAATCAGCCGCAAGCGCGAAGCCGGCGAGACCGCAAGCCTTTCCGACATCTGGGCCGCGATGACGAGCCGATCCGAAATCGGATGGATGGCATTCGTCACGTTATTCATCTTCATCATGTGGATGTATCAGGCGCGATTCCTGATGGCGCTGTTTTTCGGCCTGAACGCATCCTTCACGTCGCTCCCGCAATTCATCGCCGTGCTGCTGACCACGACGCGAGGGCCTGATCTTCCTGCTGGTCGGCAACATCATCGGCGCCTTGCTGGCGATCGTTCTGTTCTCGCTGACGGTGGTGTCGTTCCCGCTGCTGCTCGATCGCGACGTCGATTGCGTGACCGCCATGATCACGAGCGTTCGCGCTGTGGCACGAAGCCCCGCCCCGCTGCTCGCCTGGGCGGGTATGGTCGTCGTTCTGCTGGTCTTGGCGGCGTTGCCGTTTTTCATCGGACTGATCGTGGTGCTGCCGGTGCTCGGACACGCGACCTGGCATCTCTATCGCCGCATCATCGTGCCGGTGCCTGCCGGCAGCGCATGAGCGACATCAACTCTGCGGCTTCAAGGCCTGCCACCGGAATTCGAAGCTGGTGTCGTCTACCGCCGGCGCCGGCCAGACATTCGGATCCGGCGGCGGCGAGGCACTGACGTTTCGGCCGTCCGTCGAGGGGCCGACTTCGGCTGGTGGCGTCGACAGCTTCGGCCTTTTCGATCGGCGGATCTTTGGCCAGCGCAGCGATGACTTTGGCAGCATCGGCTTGCCCTCGTACCAGCATTTCCGACCGTCGATGAGGCGATAATACCACTGTCCCTTTGGCGGTGTCGGTACTTGCGCTGCGCATTCGATCGACTGAGCGTCCGCTGTGGACGAAAGAACCGTTGCGCAAGGCCAAAAGGCTCGCGCTCATCGGATCAGCAATCGCTTCATGTCACCCCTCCTCTTTTTGAGGACCCCGGTGGTCTGAACGAACTCGCGCGCAACGGGACCATCGAAGTATGGTCGCGCCGTGAATGACCCGGTCAAAACTGGGGTGAGGTGATGACGCACTTTGCGAGCCGGTGTCCGGACACCCGCCAGTGCATGACAATGCGGAAGCAGCGTCCGCTAACGCGGCGCCGTACATCCCGGTAGCTCCGGCGATGCCAGCTTGACGTGGATCAACGCGGCACGCGCCGCGGCGCGCTGAAATCAGCTCAGACGCACCGGGAGGATGTCATGAAAGTCGAACAGATTCACCACGTCGCCTATCGCTGCAAGAATGCGAAGGAAACAGTCGCCTTCTATCAGAAGGTGCTCGGCATGGATTTCCTGATGGCGATGGCCGAAGACCGCGCGCCGTCGACCAAGTCGCCGGACCCGTACATGCACGTCTTTCTCGATGCCGGGAACGGCAACATCCTGGCCTTCTTCGAACTGCCGAAATCCCCGCCGATGGGCCGCGATCCGAACACGCCGGACTGGGTTCAGCACATCGCGTTCCGGGTGAAGGACCGCGAGTCGATGCTGGAAGCCAAGGCCAATGCGGAAGCGATCGGCTGCACCGTCGTCGGCCCGACCGATCATGCGGTGTTCCAGTCGATCTATTTCTTCGATCCGAGCGGCAACCGGTGCGAGGTCACTTACATGACGTCGAAGCCCGGCCAGCTCGAGGAACTGAAGAAGCTCGCGCCGGCGATGCTCGATGAGTGGGATGGTCGGCACCTCGGCGATAACCTCGACAGCGGGTTCGGAGATTTCGGCCGCAGCTTCTGCGGCTTCTGCCGCTTGTGCCGCTTCGTCAGCCTTGCCGGTGGCAATTTCGCGCAGGCGGTTGACCATGCGCTGGTTAAAGATCTCGTTGATGGTGCGGCGGGCCAGCGACTCGCCAACATCTTTCTTCGTTGTTTTTCCTTTGGCCAGTGACTTCAGCGAAGGATCCTGTCTGGCCTGGTTCTGCGACATATTGTAGATCATCTGGACTTCTTCGTCGCTGATTTGTATATTCTCTCGCGTGGCAAATTCATCCAGAACCAGCCGGCGCTTGAGACCCACCTCGGCAACCTCGCGGGCTTCCTTCTCGATGAACTCCTCGCGGGTCATTTCGCGGGTTTTAAGGTAGGTTTCCAGGTCCATGTGATCGCGCCCCAGACGGTCTTCGAAGGCGCTGACCGTGTGTTCGATTTCTGTTTCCAGCTCGGTTGGGGCGTATTTTACAGTCGCTTTTTCGAGGATCTGCAGGATCACACTCTCGACGTAATCGCGGTTGTAGCGGGTGGATTCTTCCCGCTGCAGGTCGGCGCGGATGCTATCGCGCAATTTTTCCATCGTCTCATAAGCACCCAGCGACTGGGCGAACTCGTCGTCGAGCGGGTGCAGTTCCAGTTCGTGGACGGTCTCCGCTTTGACCGTGAACTCGGCTAATTTGCCGCTCAGGTCGTCATCGGAGCCGTCCGCGGGGAAAGTGTACGGGAGAACCTTCTCTTCATTGGCGCTGAAGCCCAACAACGCGGCGGAGAAGCCGGGGAAAGGCCATTCGTTGCCTTCCGCGTCGGTGTAATCGCGGGCGTCGCCGGCGATCATCTGGCGGGCGGTTTCGGGGACCAACACCGGGTCGGCGCCTTCATTGGGTTCGAGCAGACGGCCGGAGACTTTCAAATAAACCAGATCGCCTTCCTGGGCGGGGCGTTCGACCGGCTTGGTGACGGCGGAGCGGCGCTGCAGGCGGCGCAGCACCTCATCCAGCTTTTCATCATCGATGACGGGGGGATTGTACTCGGCGCGAACGGCGCGGTAATCGCCCAGGTCGATCTCGGCGGCGAGGGGGACGATGAAGGAGAATTTGGGCGGGTCGGCCTGGAGGACTTCCTCAAGCTTGCCCGGGCCGGCCGGGTTGATCTTGGCCTCGGCGACGGCGGCGGGATATATCTCATCGAGCATCAGGGTGACGGCCTCTTCGTAGATGGCCTGGTCGCCGTATTGGCGGCGCACGACATCGTACGGGGCTTTGCCCGGGCGGAAGCCGGCGATTTTGGCGCTGGAAGAAATTTTGCGGGCGGCGCTGCGCTTATAGCGCTCCAGCGTCTCCTGGTCGACTTCGGCGATCAGTTGGACCTGGTGGTCGTCGCGTTGTACAGTTTCGGTTTTCAAGGCTGTGCTTTCCTCTCGGTATAGTCTCAGTGGGGAAGACGGGACTTGAACCCGTACGCCTCTCGGCACATGCTCCTAAGGCATGCCTGTCTGCCAGTTCCAGCACTTCCCCTGGCATGCCCGCATTGGGCGGCTGCGCTAAGTTGTTATATTCCAGATCAATCTGGTAGTACCAAAACCATGCCTGACCATCACATACCACCCGTAAAGGCGATCCTGGGCAAGTTTTTTAAGGTACTATGGCGGCGCAATTATAACAGACATGAAGAAAAAGAGGAGGTTCGATCCGCTGCGTTTTTCCGGCCTGCGAGGCTTTATAATCAAACCCGGAGTTAAGTTTAATGAGTGATCCTACCAATCAATATAAGTCCCCGGTCTACCCGGTCGTCGCGACCAAGCGCGGCGAGCTTTATGGACAGGCGCATGGATATATTCTTTCCGAAAACGGGATTGTCTCCCAGCAAAATGGCAGCGACAAACGGACCTATCGCGGATTTTATAAATTTTACTTTTTGAACCGGCGCGTGGTGGATGCCTGGCTTAAGGAAAATGGGTTTTTGAAATAACGGGATGAAAGCTGACAGGTGGCTCATGTAAGTTAAGTGTATTAAAATGAGTAACCCGCCAGTACGGTTATAACCGCTCGATTGGCAGAGATGTTCGGTACCGCAGGTGTACGCAATCAGCCTGGCAAGCAGGCGTCGGTAGACCCTGTTGCTGTGCTGGCGCAGGAAGTAGCGTACAGCCGCCGAGAGCTTCATATAGAACGATTGTACTGGAGGAGCATGGCAACCGTCAAGAAATTCGCCGACCGTATCGAGCTTTACCTCAGCGTCGAGGATGTATCGAAGGCATGGACAGAGAAGCCGTCGTGGACGAAGTCGCCCGTTCAGGTCGCGGCAGATAAAGGCATGCATGACACTCAACTGAGTCGGTCAAGTCGCTGTTGTTCGCTCTGAGTGGGTCGAACCGAATTTCAAGATCACATACACCATGGACTATTAGGGTGGGGGAGCCGCGCAACGGAAACCACAAGCATGTTGTCCGTACCCGTCGGATCGCTGTCGTCACGGTGAACCACGCGAAGGTAATTAGGGCTTCGTACCCAACCTCCCCCGCGCTGCACCCTGATAGACTACCGTTTGCGGGACCGGGCGGATTGCTTCTGGGGGTGACACTGTAATAGTTTTCTTCGTACCAATCATTGACCCATTCCCATACGTTTCCCGCCATATCCATCACCCCGTATGGGCTGGCCCCAGCGGGTAGTTGCCCACGGCGCTGGTGTCGCTTTCACAGCTGCGCTAATATTTCCAGTTGGCCAGCCTGCAGGTCGGGGCATTATCACCCCATGGGTAGGCTCGCGACCGTTACCGCCACGGGCGGCTTTTTCCCACTCGGCCTCAGTAGGCAGGCGTTTCCCATCCCACGTGCAGTAATTGGTCGCATCCTGCCAAGTAGACATAGTATCACTGGGTATTTGGAGTATGTTGGGTTGTTGTAATAGGATGCGCGAGAGTAAGATGAATTAGTGAACGGCGCGTTGCAGTCCCCGGCAGCCACGCATTGCGCGTATTGGGCGTTGGTCACTTCGTACTTGTCGATGCGGTAGGCGTCGAGGTAGACGGTGTGCAGGGGAATTCATATGAAATATTCAAGGTATCCGCCGTTATGGTCCGGGTCGCAACCCATCTGGAAGTCGCCAGCGGGTATCAAGACCATTTCGCCGGGAATAATCTCTCCGTTTCCAGTGGAAAAGGTCCAGAAATTTATTTCGTTATTGTTTGCGTAGACAATTCCACCAATATTTGTGGCACGTACTTGCCAGTAATACGTTGTATTGGTGTGCAATCCATTAAGAGATGCCTGACTTGTGGTACCGGTACTTGTCCAATTGGAACAAGTATTATCGTCTGTAGTGTCGTAGCAATATGAATAGTCTATTGCTCCATTACTGTCACTCCAATCAAGGGTAACATTCGTTAGGTGATTTGAGGAATTATCTGCCGGGGCAGATTTGTTAAAAAGTACCTGGTATTGATATGCCAGAAGGAGCCGCACAACGAAAACCGATACAGCTAAGGCCCTTGGATTTACGTCTCGTCGATCGTACATGCAGGGGATTCGTACAACAGGGTGAGTTAACGTCGGGATCCCAACCGCCCCCGCGGAGCCCCTTTTAGTTCCACTCCGTACCAGGCCCAGATGGATTGTTGGCTAGGCGTGACAGCTATAGTAATCGTATCTGGTACCAGTCATTCGTCCACTCCCACACATTGCCGGCCATATCCATCACTCCATATGGGCTTGCCCCTGTCGGATAGCTGCCGACTTCGTTTGTGTCGCCAACGCAATAACCAATCGTTAATAAAAATTTCGCTATGGTACAAGTAGGCGATTGTCCCCCCATGGGTAGGCAACAAGGTAGTCGCCTGAACGGGCAGCCTTTTCCCATTCGGCTTCGGTCGGCAGTCGTTTTCCCGCCCATGAGCAGTAATTGTTTGCATTGTGCCAGGTAACATAGATCACCGGGTAATTGGCAGTAGGCCGAGTTGTTGTAATAAGATGGCGCGAATTGAGATGAATTGGTGGATGCGGCGACAGTTCCCTGATGCCACGCACCGAGCAGTACTGGGCATTGGTTACCTCGTACTTGTCGATGCGATAAGCATTGAGGGTCACGGTGTGTAAAGGAAGTCTGATCGGATCGCAGGAATATCCACCGTTGTGGGCAGGGTCGCAGCCCATCTGGAAGCTGCCCGCCGGTATGAGGATCGTTTCACCTAGAGGCAGTCCATTCATCACAGATGGAAGATAGACAAAGAAAACGTCAGAGATCACTTCAACTGTGATTTCATCGATGCCGCTTCTGATTGGGGCGGTCAACTTTTCAGAGATTGAATATTCCATATCCAGCACTGGAGAAGGATATTGCGATTTCACCGGGATGAGTGGCGCACTGAAAAATACCAGGCAAACCAGAATGATGATGTGGAACGACAACCTTTTGAGTAACATTACCCCTCTTTCGGTGACAGTCTCTGAGTTGGATTTCCAAGTGAAAATTATTTATAAATAAGCATTCTCGCCCATGAAAAATAATTATAATTACCGATCACCTGACATGATTATAGAGTTCACGCCGTTGGAAAGCAACTGGATTATAGAGTAAATCCAAAGATAAAAATTATGTCCTGGACCAGATAGCCCGTTCATGTCGCGGCAGAAAAGGGGATGCAGACCCTCAATCTGGTTGGCAAAATCGCTATCGTTCAATCTGAATGGGTAGATCTGCACTTCAAGATCACATACACTTTCTAATCATTAAGGGTGGGGAAGCCCCGCAACGGAACCCGATGCCGCTGCGAAGCGTCGGGTTGTTGTAATTGCGGTCCGCCGCGCGCAGGTGGTCATCGGAGTTGTACCAACTGCCCCCGCGCCACACCCGATAGTCACCCGTTGCCGGCCCAATGGGATTGCTCCACGTAGATTGTGAGCCGTAATAATCCCACTGATACCAGTCATTGACCCACTCCCAGACGTTGCCGGCCATATCCATCACCCCATACGGGCTGGCCCCGGCCGGGTAGCTGCCCACCGCGCTGGTGTCGCCAACGCAATACTGCATTGACCATAGACCATTTGCCAGGCGTGCAGGTCGGCGCGGCGTCGCCCCAGGGGTAGGCGACGACGCGTCGTGCCGCGCGCCGCTTTTTCCCACTCGGCCTCGGTCGGCAGGCGCTTGCCCGCCCAGGCGCAGTAGTCGTCGGCGTCATACCAGGAGACGTAGATCACCGGGTAGTCTGGCGTATGTCGGGTTGTCGTAGTAAGAGGTACGCGTATGGGAAGAAATGTATGCACGGCGCGGTGCAGTCTCCTGCCGCCACGCACTGGGCGTATTGGGCGTTGGTCACCTCGTACTTGTCGATGCGGTAAGCGTCCAGGTACACCGTGTGCAGGGGCAGTTCGTCTGGACTGCAGGAATACCCGCCGTTGTGGGCCGGGTCGCAGCCCATCTGGAAGCTGCCGGCGGGGATGAGCACCATTTCGCCGGGGATAACAGAACCATCACCCGGTGGTAAATCTCCAGAAGGCCGTGGCGTTTCCGTTGGCGTAATTGTCACCAGCGCTGTTCGTCGCCCGCACCTGCCAATAATAGTCAGTGTTGACACTTAACCCGCTGATCGAAGCCTGGCTGGTCGAAACGGGATCGCTCCAATTCGAGCAGACATAATCATTAGTTGAGTTGTAGCAGTAAGCATAACTGGTAGCTCCGCTACTGTCTGCCCAATCGAGGGTCAAACTGGTAGGCTGGCTGCCTGCGCCGTTGGCAGGAAAGACCTTGTTGAACGTGCCGGGCAGCGTCTCGCTTCCAGAAGGGGCCGCGCAACGAAAACCAACAATGTTCCAGTGAAGCGTGGGGAGCCGAGGCGCCGCGGTACGTCAATCGCAGGTTTTGATCATCGTTTCCCCAGCCGCCGCCGTGCACCAACTTGTAATCACCACTGGCCGGTCCCTGCGGATTGCTGGCCGGTGAGACTGCTGTAATAATCTCCCTGATACCAATCATTCACCCACTCAAGACATTGCCAGCCATGTCCATCACCCCATACGGGCTGGCCCCGGCCAGGTAGCTGCCCACCGAGCTGGTGTCGCCTACGCAACCACCATTTTTCCCCGTTCGCCAGGCGCAGGTCGGGCTGGCATCGCCCCAGGATAAGCACGCGTGTCGCTGCCACCGCGCGCCGCCTTTTCCCACTCGGCTTCAGTCGGCAGTCGCTTGCCGGCCCAGGAGCAGTAGTTGGCTGCATCTTGCCACGAAACCCAGATCACCGGGAGTCGGTGTAGGTCGGGTTGTCGTAGTAGGAGGTGCGGGTAGAAGAGGAATTACTGGTCTGCGGGCAGCGCAGTTCCCCGGCAGCCACGCACTCGGCATATTGGGCATTGGTCACCTCGTACTTGTCGATGCGGTAGGCGTCCAGGGTCACGGTGTGCAGGGGCAATTCATCCGAAGGGCAAGAATACCCGCCGTTGTGAGCCGGGTCGCAGCCCATCTGGAAGCTGCCTGCGGGGATGAGGATCATCTCGCCGGGGACCACGCTGCCGCTGTCCGTGGTGAAGCTCCAAACTGAGCCGGCGTTGTTCCAGTAATAAATATCCTGAGGGGTTGATTTGCCAGTAATAAGTTGTGTTAGCGGTTAATGGACCGGGTGAGAAACTGGTCCCGGTCTGGTTCTCAGACATCAGCACATCCGGACTGCTGTCCCAAGCTTCAAAGATTACATCGTAGGTAACAGAGATCACCATCTGGATCACCGCCTGTCCAATCCAGATCAGCACCTACCCCAACCCCAGTTGCACCTGCTCCAGGGGATGGGGCATAGGCATGGTCAGGTGCAGTATTTCTGGAATGCTTGGCGGCCATTGACCTATCTGGATCTCCAGGAGCCTGAACTCACCTCCAGCTTCGTCTTGATGAATTCGGTTTTCAGTTGAACGACGATTTCGCCCCCCATGTACATCTTGACCACAAACCCCGGGTTCGGCGCCACCTGCATCGTGGCTACCCCCCGTATATAACCGCGAACCTTCTGGAAGGCCCGACTAACCCATAAATCATCAACGCTGGCTCATATCGATAAAGCCTTTGGCTTCTGCTTCAAAGAAGAATTTTGGAGCTGCCGGGTTTACGGGTTCTCTCGTTTCCTTAAAATACCTGCGGGAGGTTGCCCCGTATGCCATTCGAGCCCGAATGTCCGGCGGGTTACGTCACTCGTGACGCCCCACTCCGCGCCAGCGCTCAGCTTACCATCGACACCAAGATCAACCGTCATTTCCGGAATGACAACCACAGGCAGCGGGCCCAGGAAGAACGTGAGAGCGCCCAGGACAAACTTGGCCACCGGCACGCTGTGATCCAAAACGAACGGAATGGAACCGGAGCCTTTTACGGTGATATTGAGCGACTGTGTCGTTTCCTGATCAAACACAAGCCTTACATTCTCCATCTGAGAATTCCGAATATCCCAGGACCAGTGCGGGGTGACTTTGATTTCAGCCTTTCCGTTGGCAATCACCCGATCCAACCGGTTCTGTTATCCGAAGCTTTTAGCGCAACATTGACAAAGTTCACCACAAGGCAGTCCGCGCATGCAGATGCTTTGCTCGCGGACGAGATCGTGACTCCCGGGAGCTGCTCGATAAATTCACCGCCGCCGCTCCCGGCGGTGAGTGGCTCGTTATAGGAGTAGGAAGCCTGTGTGACCGCGTCTTCCAAGTCCGCCGCGGGCTCCGTATCAATGATGATCTTTCCGGCCTGCGAGGTTTTACTGACCACCCTGCGCAAGAAGCTATCGGCGCGGACGAAACAGGCGCGCTTGCCATGATATCCCCTATCCCCACGGCCTGTAACTCTTGCTCATTCTGGAAAAGGTGAAGTCTGGACCATCGGCGGATATGCTCTCCAGAAATTGACCGGTATTTCTGAAATCATTTCACTCGGGACAAGACCATTGTTTCCATGATAAAACGGTGAAATCCTGACTACCAGTAACAGGAATAGTTACGGTTCGGTTTTCAGGAGAGAATTGATATCCGGTTCTTTCGGCTCTCAAAATATAAGTAGCCGCGGGAAGAGAGGAGAATGAATAGTATCCATTCGCGTCCGTTATTGCAGAATAAGCTTCCACCTGCGAGAGGAAGCTGGCTGTGGGGTATCTGCTGAAGAATATATCACTGGTTACCGCTCCGCTAGCCGAAGCGCGGAGAATTGATGGAGAGGTTACGTCTGCCGATAGCGATTTTGTCGCCCACACAAAAACTCCCCCAACTCCGGATCCGCGCAGCATCCGTCACCCGTCCCGATATAGAATAAGACAGCCATCGTATTGTTAGCTTGAGGCTGGCCTTGCGAATTGGCAGAGATGGGCAAGGCGCTGGAAAAAACTAAGCATAAAAGAGCTATGAGGTTAACAGAAAGCAATTTTTAATGACATATATCATCCCCTACAAAATATAGTGTTATGTTGAGTTTTGTTCGTGATAAGGCAAATTCAATTGTGAATAAAACTTTACTTATAAATGTCAACCTTGGGTTATTATAGCTAAAATTGTTAATTTTGAAGCCTGTTAAAATTGGCATTAAAAATCATTCCTATCGTCACACTATTTGGGACTCATGTTCGAATGAAAAAGCACGAAGCCGCCTTGGCCTTTGTTTCCTCGATCCTAAAAGCTCCTTAAAATCCATAATACACTGTTCAATGTAAAACGGACCGTGTCACGCTTGCGCACACCCCTCTCTTGCTCTGAGCCACTGCTTGTCTCATCCACCCATTGTCGGAACTTAACAATGGCTCCGTAGAAAATAGGTATGTTAGTATCTGCGCTTGATAAACTTGGTGGTCGTTTGGTCCCTTTTTGAATAGGCAGGAACAAAGGAAGGAAAATATGGTGCGGCTTGCAGCGCTGTGCTTTTTTTTTCATTTTCGCCTTGAGCCCCAGCGCCAAATGTTACGGCTATAACCGTATAGCCTGTGTTAACCTTAAGTCCTTCTTGCTCCATGTATTGGCAAGTGAAAACAGGGGTATTTTGTTGTCGGGTATGAGGGTGAAGCCCGAAATGGCGACAGAACACCTATAAATGACCTTATAAAACATCTTGCCCCGCGGACTTGATTAGATTGTCTGCGCCCTTCGATACCTTGGGAAGCGGTCGCGCTGCCGGTAGCTGCCGCCGTGCCCCGCCAGGTCGACCAACAGGGCGATCCCCAACACAAGCCATTCGAAGCCCACGATGCCCCCGGGAAAGAGAAACAGATATGCCAGGGTTGTCCAGGGGATGAATATCCCGCCCAGCAGCGTCCAAATCCAGGCCGGAAGGACAATGCTGCCCGGCAAAGTCCAGTTTTGAAAAGCGAGATTAAAGAGGGGCCTGTCCGTCAGCCACCAGATAAATAGGGCAATCCGGGAAGTGAATACTAATGCAATGGTCGTGATGCAGCACATAACAGCCTCCTGGTAGAAGAGCTCTGCTATTCGTGAGCGAGTTCTCTGATTCCGTCCTATCCATTCTTACAAAAAGCACCCCCCAGGCGCATCCACTGGTTGGGGAGTAAGGGTCTCCGCCACTTGGGGGAGATAACGAATTGAGTGGGCAGATTGATTTACAAACCGCTAGCTGGCAATAATCACCGCTAACATTTCGGCGGCGATTTCATCCGGACTCCGGTCGGTGGTATCAATTTGGATCGTGTTGGTCAGCGCCAATGTCTGGGCTAACAGCAGGAATTGAGGATCACTGGCGCCGTCCCTTGCCTGGCCCGTTCTGCCAGGGCTCCCTCGGCGCATACCAGGGTGAAGGAAAGAAGGTCGTATTCGACCCCGCTGATCCTTTCCAGGATGCGGGCGGTGATGGAGATGGAATAGATAAAAGAAGCCGAAGAACTAACCACCAAAATCAATGAGCTTAACCAAAAACAAAAACAGAGCGAAACCCAAAGCGGCGACGATTCGTTCTCTATATTCTCTTAATTTCCCCAATCGCAATATTTCTTTAATTTTTTAATTTTTTTCTTTTCAGTTAGAGTAATTGTGCAGGAACAAAAGTGGTTCTAAGGTTCGATAGCAATACCCGTATACGACACGACAAAGCTTGAAGACCTTGACATCATCCGACATGTAAAAGTGATTTACTTGACCCAGTTTGCGAAAAAGGCAGATATAAAACTGCTCGCATTAGTGTTTGTGAGACGAGCATCTGTTATGGATCTTAAAGATCGTGCCCTGTTTGCGGAGCAGTTCTATAGTCGTCAGGTCATTCTCAAAGAGATTGGTAAAAAGGGGCAAGCTAAACTTTCCAAATCTAAAGTAGCCGTCGTGGGCGTAGGTGGTTTAGGTACGGTTTCTTCTCTATATCTTGCCTTAGCCGGTGTGGGTCATCTACGTCTTATCGACCAAGACATTGTGGAAACAAAAAATCTGCATAGACAAATTCTCTACAATTCAGATGTTGATTACCCTAAAGTTGAAGTCGCTGCATCAAAACTGCAAAAATCTAACCCGCTCATAAAAGTCGAAGCTATCTCTGAAAACGTGCATTCAGGCAACGTTGAGCGTTTGTTATCTGGTGTGAATCTTGTAGTGGATGGCTTAGATAATATGGCGACCCGTTATCTGGTTAACCGTGTTTGTGTTAAGCTTAAGATTCCTTATGTTTTTGGTGCTGCCATCGGCATGGAAGGAAACCTGAGCGTTTTTAGTCCACCCGAGACACCTTGCTTAGAATGTGTATTGCCTAATCTTTCAGATAATGACATGCAGCGGTGTGACACCCGGGGCGTTATAGGTGCTACACCTGGTATCATCGGATCTATGCAAGCTTTTGAAGCCATAAAAGTCATCACTGGTGCTGGGGCTCCCCTGAAAAGTAAGCTTATGATCTGCGATTTTACCGACATGTCCTTTGCCACAATCGATATCACTAAACGACCTAATTGCCCTGCTTGTAAAGGGACAGCTCCAACAGAAACAGCGGAAAAGCTTGTTTGGTTATGTGGTAGAAATACTGTGAATATAAATCCTGAAAAACCAATAAAACTTGACCTGAAAAAGGTCTCAGAGCTGGTTGAGCAGCTGAATTTGGCTATTCGTGTCCGTTCCCATCTTGCGTTGGTTTTTGATTACAAAGGTTTAGAGATTAGTCTTTTCAGCAGTGGCCGTATGCTAATAAAAAATGTGGCTGACGAAAAAGCAGCTCTGAAAGCTTACAAAGAAATTGGGTATATACTGCATCTAATTCAATGATTTTTTCTTTTAGAAGAACAACCGTTGAAAAATTTTGTTTTTATGGGAGCTCATTTTGGGTTGGATTTTTTGTTTAGGGCTTGATTTTTGGTTAGGCTGCGGCTGGATTCGGCGTAAAAAAGCTATTAAAGACGTTTTACGGCTAAATGTTCTAGCACCGTTCTAGGTGAAATCGCGTGCCTCTAACTGAAAGAGTTGAATTTAAAGCTATATTGCAGCGGGAAAACCGGATCCAAATCCCCAAAATCATACGTTGGAAATTCAAACTAGAATCCGATCAAGTTTTGAAGGTTATAGTTGCTCCCATTCATACCCCAACCGGGTTCGTAAGTTGGGAAGCTTTCTACACTCATATAAGTAAGGACGGACGCATAACCCTACCCATACTCATACGAGCTCTACTAAATAATTCAAGAAATCAACAAACCATCACAGAAGGAACACCACTACAAGTCCGCCTAGAACCCACATAACACCCGCTAAACATCCGGAAGCTTAGAAGTAACAATAATACATAGCATAGGCCAACAATGTTTTTATTAGGCACCACATAGTTTTTCGTTAGTGCTGGGGTGGCCGAATCGTTCAGGCGACAGCCTGCAGAGCTGTTATATATGGGTTCAATTCCCATCCCCAGCTCTTTACTTTTACTAAGAGGAGCTTGATTTAGGCTATGTTTGCCGTTACTAACTTTACAGTTTTCCGTAACGCTTAACCCTGAAACTTCCAGCAAAGCAAGTTGTTCACTGCCAAATCTAAAGGGCAAAGCTTCGGTTTAGCAGTAGTCAAGAAACTAACGTGCTATGGGCGGAACTGTAAAATTTTAGAGCGAAAAAGAAAAAGGTACACAGTTAACACTGAAATTTCCCCTTCCTCAATAGTCTTTTTAGATTAAAAGTGAAGGATTTTTATGCCAACGGAAATCTTCGTCTAAAATAGTCTTTTGCGAATTCGCGATCTGAAGATAATTCTGTGCTTTTCACAATTTGGCCTTCAAGCCGATCTAAAGCTAACCTGAAGGTCTGTTCCGCACCATAACCTTCACCTGAACTAAAGAATGCGCCCTTCCTTGTTCTGAATTGCAGTCGACAGTGAATTAATTGATCACCCTTGAAGTTTGTGCCATGCGTCTTCATGTAGACGAATAATGTGCCAGCCTCTAATGTTTCTCCGTATCTGCCAGTGAACGATTCGAAATCGCCCATGATGAAGCCGCGTTGAATTTCATCAATCTTCACGTCTTTAACTGAAAACTGAATGGTAAGCCTTTGTACGGGCTTTTCCATTTGAGCTAAAGGTTCAAGAAAGTCTCTTTTGGTAACGATTCCGATGGGTCTTCCTTTGCTAACAATCACTAAGGAGGAAATGTCGAATTTGTGCATTTGCTCTGTAGCTTCTCGCAATTTGGTTTCTGGCAAAATAGTGACTACCGGCTTCACCATTATACCCTTAGCTGGAATGCTCAGAACAGGAACTTTTTCACCCACTCTTTCGCCAATCCTTTGAATATGTTTCGGTTGAAAAATATTTTCAATAATATCCGAAATACTTACAATCCCCACAAGTTTTGCGTCTTTTACTATCGGCACGTGAGAGATTCCCTCTGTTCTTAAAAGGCTCAATATGGATCCTATCGGTTCGTCTTCTTCGATAACAAACGGCTTCTTAGTCATTATCTCTTCAACACGAGAATTACCCCACTTCTCCATCACAGCGCCATGAATAACATCCTCGTTTGTAATAAAACCCAAGAGTTTTTCGCCGTCGTAGACTGGAAGTTGCATAATATCGCTTTCAATCATTAACTTTGCAACCTTGCTAAGAGAATCCTGCATACTAACTTCGGGTGCTGACCTCATTAAAGTCTTAACCTTTGTCTTTGAGGCATCAAGATTAGACTGTATTATCCATTTGCGAGAAATAACCCCCTTATACCTGCCTTTATCATCTATAACCGCTAAAACAGGTGGCTTTTCTTTTTTTAAAAGCGATAAACAAGAAGAAAGTGAATCATTCTCATGTACTTCCAAAAAACCCTTTGAAAAAACATCCTCTACAATCTTGACCATAAAACCACTTCAGATACTAATATTATTGTCATAATATGATTTAAGCATTAACAGAACAAATTTGCACGCTAATGTTTTGACAGTTGTTTCTTAAGCTTGATACCTATTTACACTAAAAATGGTATAATTCCTAAATCCAAACATAATTTAGTCATTTTAATCTGGGAAATAACGGCGCCTGTTTTGTTTGAGAACGTAATAGTGTTTTGTCACAACAAACAGATAAATTTAACAACAAAACTTCCTTTGTTAAGTATCTGGGAGTATTTGAATAGACATATCTCTTTGGATTCGGGGATTATTGAGATGGAAGCTAAAAAGAAGACTATTCTTGTTGTTGATGATGATAAATCTATCCTGAGCGCGTTTTTACGATTTCTTGAGAAAGCAGGTTATGTTGTTGAGACTGCGGAAACTGGCAGGGAAGCTCTGGATAAAGCACAAGCTAAGTCATATGATGTTGCGTTGGTTGATGTAGGCCTTGAAGACATGGACGGAAACGATTTATTACTTAAACTTAAAGGAATTAATTCTGAACTGGTAATAATAGTAATCACGGGATTTTCCACAAAGGCAACTGGCATTAAAGCCGCTGATTTTGGGGCAGACGACTATTTGGTAAAACCTGTTAAACCCAATGAACTCCTTAGAGTCATAGAAGAGAGACTACAATTGAGGAAGTCTTCAAATTAATAGAAGTTGGTTTTGAATAGTCATCGAGTTTATAGAAATGTCTTGGGTAAAATTTCTTGGGAAACCTTATTTAAAAAAATCGAGTTTTAATGGAGATTTTAAAATTTTGGATTAAGATTTTTTTAATCTGTTTTGAACGATGGTATTTTCTACATGTAGAAACGTTTTCCGATTGGCTTTTCTCCATGTGACAAAGTTCAAAAATGTTACTGCAGAGAGCGAAATCGAAGTCAGCGTTTGCATACTTGGCCGCATTGTTGGGCACATTCCATATACGTCTATACGCTGTCCGTCAGGCTTGAATTTTGTGACTGCAGCAACTTTTTTAG
This sequence comes from Candidatus Bathyarchaeota archaeon, assembly GCA_963701765.1. Lineage (GTDB taxonomy): Archaea > Thermoproteota > Bathyarchaeia > Bathyarchaeales > Bathycorpusculaceae > JADGNF01. The sequence goes on along the minus strand of CAVPBD010000010.1, from coordinate 606,698 downwards.
CTATTTCTTCTAGTTGTTACATCATCTATAGTCTGTGATGGTGCCACATTTCACAGCAAATCAAGTTTATATGGGGACTCATGTAAGAATCGAACCTCGCCTGACCTTTAGGAAAATTAAGCTCCTGAACCAAATCCAAATCCCGCAGGACCTCCAAAGTTTTGTAAACTGTTGCTAGACTTACTGTGGGGTGGATTTTCTTAACTTGATCATAAATTTGTTGTGCTGAAGGGTGTTCTCTACTGTTAAGTGCAATTCGGCAGATGGCTATTCTCTGAGGGGTTGCCTTGTAACCTTTGCTGCGTAAAGCTTCAATTGCGGAGGTGTCTGATTTAAGACAAGTGGTCATATACATTATTAGATAATAACAATTCTTAAATAAACCTTTTGTGCTATACTTAAAGATTAGACGCAAAGTAATCGAGGAGTTGATTTATTTTGAATGATAAAAAGGAACTAACTAGCCGCATGAGTAAGTCAAACAGAGACTGGTGGCCAAACCAGATAAACCTGAATATTTTACATAAGCATTCCTGCTTATCCAATCCTATGGGAAAGGAATTCAACTACGCTGATGAATTCAAAAAACTCGACTTTGAAGCCCTGAAGAAAGACCTCTATGCGTTGATGACCGACTCAAAGGACTGGTGGCCGGCCGATTACGGTCACTATGGTGGACTCTTCATCCGGATGGCGTGGCATAGCGCAGGTACCTACCGCAAACGGGATGGTCGCGGGGGGGCCTCCTCAGCAGGGCAGCGTTTTCCGCCTCTTAACAGTTGGCCCGACAACGTTAACCTCGACAAGGCGCGCCGTTTGCTTTGGCCAATCAAGCAGAAATACGGTAAGAAAATCTCCTGGGCTGATCTGATGATTCTTGCAGGCAACTGCGCTCTTGAATCGATGGGTTTGAAGACATTTGGCTTCGGAGGCGGGCGCAAAGACGTTTGGGAGCCAGAAGACATTTACTGGGGGTCAGAGACTGAATGGCTTGGGGACAAGCGTTACACCGGCGATAGACAACTTGAGAATCCTCTAGCTGCAGTGCAGATGGGCTTGATTTATGTGAACCCTGAAGGACCGAACGGTCAACCGAGTGCGGTCGCTTCTGGCCGCGACGTTCGAGAGACTTTCTCGCGTATGTCGATGAATGACGAGGAAACCGTTGCACTCGTTGCCGGCGGACACACATTCGGCAAATGTCACGGTGCTAGCAGTGCATCCCATGTAGGTTCTGAGCCCGAAGCCGCAGGCATCGAAGAACAAGGCCTTGGCTGGAAAAGCAACTTCGGTAGCGGCAAAGGAGATGATACGATTACCAGCGGCATCGAAGGCGCCTGGACTCCGAACCCGACCAAATGGGGGATGGAATATTTCCACATGCTCTTCGACTACGACTATGATTTAGTGAAAAGCCCCGCCGGTGCCTGGCAGTGGGTACCGATTAATCCGGATGAAAATGATCTCGCGCCAGCAGCTCACGATTCATCGAAGCGGGTTACGACAATTATGACCACAGCGGACATGTCATTGCGGATGGATTCGACTTATCGGTCAATCGCGAAGAAGTTTTACCAGAATCCGGAAAAGTTCACAGACGCATTTGCAAGAGCATGGTTTAAACTGACACATCGTGACATGGGTCCACGCTCGCGCTATTTAGGCCCAGAAGTCCCAGCGGAGGAACTGATCTGGCAAGATCCAGTGCCTGCAGTTAGATCATGACCTGATTGATATGCAGGACATTGCCGATCTTAAAGGTAAAATCCTTGCATCGGGGCTGTCGATCTCGGAATTGGTCTCCACTGCCTGGGCGTCAGCTTCTATATTCCGCGGTTCTGACAAACGCGGTGGCGCTAATGGGGCACGTATCCGTCTTGCTCCACAAAAGGATTGGGAAGTCAACCAACCAGCTCAACTAAAAACTGTGCTGCAGACCCTTGAAGGAATCCAAAAAGAGTTCAACAATGCGCAGTCAGGCGGGAAGAGGGTTTCGCTTGCCGACTTGATTGTCCTAGGTGGATGTGCAGGCGTCGAGCAAGCTGCGAAGAATGCCGGTCAAGATATAACTGTTCCCTTCAATCCAGGACGCACAGATGCATCACAGGAGCAAACCGATGTGGATTCATTTTCCGTTCTCGAACCAGTCGCAGACGGTTTCCGTAACTACCTTAAAACCAAATACGCAGTATCGGCAGAGGAACTGCTAGTTGATCGTGCACAACTGTTGACGCTAACTGCTCCAGAGATGACGGTACTGGTTGGCGGTATGCGGGTCTTGAATACCAACTTCGGACAGTTAAAACATGGTATCTTCACCAAACGGCCAGAGACGCTAACTAACGACTTCTTTGTAAATCTGCTAGATATGAATACGATATGGAAGCCAACCTCAGAAGACGCAGACCTGTTTGAGGGTCGTGACCGCAAAACTGGCGAACTTAAGTGGACTGGTACCCGTGTTGACCTAATCTTCGGTTCTAACTCTCAACTTCGCGCTTTGGCAGAAGTCTACGGCTGTGAGGACTCCCAGGAGAAGTTCGTGCACGACTTCGTAGCGGCGTGGAACAAAGTCATGAACCTTGACCGCTTCGATCTCACCTCTTCATAGCAAGAAGGAGCTACTGAATCAATATAGTAAGACACCTATCAAATCAGGTCAAGCACCACATTTGCTCACAGCCCTCAATGGCGACATCTCTCCCCAATCCTCTTTTTTCTTAGTATTCTAACGTGGGTAAATTAACGAAGCCCAAGATGTCTATGGGAATAATGATAACCTTATTACATATTGGCAATCTTTTAAGGCAGAAAAATCATTTTGGATGAATAGTATTAATTTTAAAAAAGGGTAGTTTTTGTGTATTTGGAAAATGGAAAAATTTTATTTAATGAGTTCTGGTTCCATTTTTAATACTTTTTTCACCCTACTCGCTACAGTATAGGCAACAGGGATTGTATATAGAGGTATTATTATATTGAAGAGAATCAAAACCGGAATTAACCCTATCATGTAGGTTTCAGGAAATGCATAACCCTGAAAAAATCGGAAACAAGAGCCCAAAGAAAATTTGGTAATCAATTATGGGCATTATCGCTGCTCTTGGTACGATTGCGAACCCAGTCAGATAAACAATTGACCTTTGTGTACTAAGTTTTTCCGATGAATTCTTGCGCGTTATGTACTTACAGGCTATGTACAACCCAAGAAGCGTCAGTAGAGTTGCAATAAACCCCATCGGATAAGCCACAATATAAACTGGACTTATAAGATAGAATGCTAGTTGCCCTAACAGATTGAGAAATCCTACAAAAACACCTACCTTGACTCCGAAGAGCAAAAACGCCACCACTATCGGTATGTCACTTAGTTGAAAGAAATTGCCTGGCCAAAAAATAGCTGGTATCTTTATCGCGTTTAAGGCTATCGCAATAGCTGCAAAAGAAATTATCAAAGCCAGCGACTTAGTATTCATAAGCTCTTGTTAAATCAATCCCTATATAAGCATTGGTCGATTCAAAACAATGCTAAAATCTTTTGAAGTTAACAATACAAAAAAAATTAATGATTACCCACAATTAACAAAAGTTGGAAGAACAGCTAGATTAACCTTGTATGTGTTGAGCATAAGAGAATCATCATGCTTTAAGGCTTTTACACCATTCTACAATCTTCTTTTTTGTCTCCTCTTTGTCTTCTAATGCTTTAGGCAAGACTAACTCGCCTACAATATCGGCATTGGGCAATAGTGCTTTGGTTTTCTGCACTGCTTGCTTCAAATCCGAATCCAAAGCAAAGAATAAAGCCACTTTCTTTCCAGAAAGATTATTCTTGGAAATGTATGTCCTAATTGCAGGGGTTGGTCTCCAAGCCCAAATAGGTGTTCCGATAATTATAAGATCGTAGTCTGCTGGAAGCAGTTTTGTTGGGGCAATCGGAGTTTCTTTTTGCTGCATTGAATCTTTGCCACCTGATAACCAGCCGAGCTTACCTGCCCGCTTCTTTAAATCAACAATTTCTTCAATATCCGACCCAAGTTCGGCTGCAACGGTTTCAGCCCCAAATTTAGTATTTCCAGTCCGAGAATAATAGACAACTAGGCTTTTCAATTTCATTCCCCAATCAATCACCTATACAAGCGTTCAAAATAAAAGAATTCCTAAACTTGGAATATGTAATAATTAACCCTGCCCCTTTTTGCTTTTTCCTCAATTTGATTATAGTTGGGCAAATTTTAGCAATTTTTAATAGGATAGTTAAACTAGGTTCTTTTAATGAAATTCAAATGGTTAATTATAGTTCTTGTTGGGCTTCTTTTATCAGTCTCCTTTTTAGTAGCTCAAAACTCATCAAATCCTACTTCAGAGCTGATTTCGCCAGAAGTTTATGTTGGGATTGATGTTGCCTATGGAGATTTTAATACAATCAAAGAATTGATCGACCAAGTGAGTTCTTACACCAATCTGTTTGTAATAGGCTGCACAGCCATAACTCATAATGTCACCGAACTAGAAAAGACCTGCCAATATCTCTATGAAAAAAACATGTCCTTCATCGTCTATCAAAGCATACCCAACGGATACACCATTTCCCGCCCAAATTCTTCCTATATCACGAATTTTCCGCTTCGCAACTCTAGCTCGCCCTATCCCCCATCTTTATTCAGCTCAAGCGCACCCTTTTTCTATTTTAATTACACTCGTCCACAAAATTTTACTTTAGTTTCAAATTGGACAGAAACAGCAAAAATCCGCTGGGGCGAAAACTTCTTGGGACTTCACTATATCGATGAACCTGGCGGAAGACAACTAGATCTTGCCCCTGAATGGGTAGTAGTAGAAAATGCAACCAGCTATGAAGATGCCAGCAGAAAATTCAATTTCCGTGTCGGAAACCAATCAGTAGAATGGTTCAGAAACAGCTATTCAAACTGGACCGATATTTCCCTCTTCACATCAGACTATGCTCTTTATTGGTTTGACTATAAAGCAGGATTTGATGTAATTCTTTCTCAGTTCGGCTGGAATTACAGCCGCCAATTGAACATCGCGCTTTGCAGAGGGGCAGCAACAGTTCAAAACAGAGAATGGGGCGCTATAGTTACCTGGGAATACACAACACCACCCTACATCGAATCTGGAGAGAAACTCTACCAAGACCTTATATTAGCTTACAATAATGGAGCAAAATATATTGCAGTTTTTGACTCCGACGAATCATACACTCAGAGCATTCTTAAAGAAGAACATTTGAATGCCCTAAAACAGTTTTGGCAATATATCAAAGAAAATCCCCCAAACACTTCTCCAGTCAGTGAACGGATTGGTTTTGTTCTTCCCAAAGATTACGCATATGGTTTTCGTGGACCTGATGACAAGGTTTGGGGATTATGGCCAGCAGACGATTTTTCGTATAATCTAAGCGTAAAAATAAACAATCTGTTAGAGCAATATGACGACAAATTAGACATAATATATGACGATGGATTACAAAATAGCACCCCCGGCTATAGGCAACTTATCTATCCATAAGCTACAATCATTCTCATTCAAACATACTGTCAAGATTAAGGTAAACTTCTCTTTATCTGTCGTTTTTCTTCGAAGCATTATTATCTTTAATTTATAACATATGTTGAGTACAGCATGAGAAAATTTGCTTTGCTAAAATCGCTTCTATTCCTCTCAATTATTACTCTTTGTCTTACTCCGCTACTATTCAATGTAACCGCAGATAACTTGTGCTGGACTAAGGTCACAAGTCCCACTAACGCAAATCTGCTATCGATAAGTATGCTCGACTCGACTAACGGCTGGGCAGTAGGAACTGACGGAGCCATAATCCGATGGGACGGTTCAAAATGGAGCAATATTACCAGTTCAACAAAATTTCAATTAATTTCAGTAGACATGGTGAGCTCAACTGATGGTTGGGCTGTGGCTTCACGAACTGACGGTTATCAAAGTAATCAATCAATAATTCGATGGAATGGAACAAGCTGGAAAAACATCACTAGTCCAACTGAAGTCATGTTAAACTCCGTACATATGATTAACTCTTGCGATGGTTGGGCGGTAGGAGTAAGCGGAAAAATAATTCGATGGGACGGCACAAACTGGACCAACATCGAAAGCCCAACTAATTACCCCTTAGAATCGGTGAATATGGTTAACTCTTCTGATGGTTGGGCGGTAGGACAAAGAGCAGTTATCATTAGATGGAATGGGACAAGCTGGAGTCTAGGTAAACGGTCCTGAGTTTATGGGGGCTCCCTGGTTATGGTCAGTGGATATGGTCAGCTCAACTGATGGATGGGCTGTTGGAAGCAGCGGAGATATACTAAGATGGGATGGAACAAGCTGGGGCATGTAACCAGTCCAACCACCAAACACCTATTTTCGATGGATATGATCACCTCGACTGATGGATGGGCAGTAGGCTCAGATGGCTGCATAATCCATTGGGATGGTACAAGCTGGAACAACGTTACAAGCCCAACAGGTGCCTGGCTATCATGCATAAATATGGTCAGCTCAACTGATGGATGGATAGTAGGAGCCGACGGAATATATCGTTGGCAAAAAGAAACCAATAATTTTCCTACTACATTCCTCATTATCATAACGGCAATTATCGTTGGAGTTATTTTGATTGTTTGGCTTTTGATAAGAAACAGAACAACTCGGCATGCTGAATAAGCACTTCTCCGTGCTGTTTATATTCTGGCAAATTTCCAGCTGTTCCTCTAACAGAACATTGCTGTTCTTCAGGGAGAGCTAATAGACACTTTACATGATATTGATTGTAAGTAAACCGTGGAGAGCATTCTCTAAGTGATAGCTTTCGTATCACTAATACACCAGTAGCTACCGAACCCCAAAAGAGGGTGCTCTATAGGTGAATAGAAAATGGGTAATCTTAGAAAACTTGAAGTATCGATAGTTCTAATTTGCGTTTTACTTTTAGTTATACCCATTTTGAAAACACCGCTTGTCTTTGCGGAGAATTCTCCCGAAGTAGATCGACTGCTTGTTTTCTTCAGAGATGTGATTAAGATAGATACATCTCATTGTAGCGTTAGCGGAGGACCTCTTACTGGACCTGGCTATAAGAATAGTCCAGAATTGGGTACTCGAGGAGTAAGTCATGGCAAAGTAACTTTAACCTTTGACAGCGGCGGTTCAGTTGATTCGCTTTTCGAGTTCAGAGGAAAATACCTAACCTGGTGCCTAATCTACTATGATATAGGTAACACTAATCCTATCCCATACATTAGATCTCCGTCTGGTACCCCTCTTGAAATGGCAAAAGACTTCCTAGACCGATACAAGACCTTTACTAATGATTCAAGAATTGATGAAATGAAACAGCTGCTTAGTTCTGTTGGCTCGATTGGGCAAATATCAAAAATTGAGGGTGACCTAAAGATGACTATAACCGTAAGAGAAGGGGAACCCGATTTTGATTGGAGCTACACCTTTGAAGGCGAAGACTTCAGACTATTAAGTATCAGCTTCTTCACTCCTCCACATATATTCACCTTCAGCGACCACAGCTACAAATACAACACAAACAACTCCGCTATCCCCAAATACGAACCAATGAATACCAATTCAAATTTTGAGGCAGCCCTCTCGTCTTTCATATCTGAACATTCTTTAACTGACGAGAATGCTCTATCATTTAGTGTCTCGAAAGCTGACCCAAATAACCACTATTAACTACCATTTTTTTAGCTACCTTAGTTAGTGGCACAGTAACAATTTTTATTTCAAATTTACAATAAAAAAAATTCGGTGGGAATCACTTCACGAACCAACTTCTCAACATCAACTTGCCTCTCCGGAAAAGTGAAAAACTACAAAAAAGATTTTAGCTATTACATTCGCGTTCCTGCTCTTCTCCTCATTATATGCGGGGTCGGAGTTTGTAGGAGTTACCCAAGCGAACTTTATGTATCCGCCTTTGGAGAAAATTTATATCCAAAATGATGGAAGCATCTCTCTTCAAACTGGACTTATCAGTCGGGCTGGAAACGTCTACACACTCATTGGAAACATAGTTAACAATCCCATCGAAGTTCAATGCGACAACATAGTAATCAACGGAGGAGGGTTCTCTCTGCTGAAAAATACCCCTGCTTTAGGACGACAAGATGCAATATCACTCAAAGGTAGAAATAATATAACGATTAGAGACATAAACGTAAGCGGATATGACTACGGAATTTACATAAGTAACTCGCGCAACTGCCAAATTACACAAAATACCTTTTCAGGAAACAAATATGGAATAGTTCTAGCTGACAGATCCTCTGGCAACAACATTACTGGCAATAGTTGGTCTTCTGGGGGTGGCATTTCTGTCTATACTTCAACAAATAACGTGTTACGGAATAATTCTATCAACGGAAGCGGCCTTAATTTCTGGGTTGACTGCGAAAACGTAACCTCCACATCAGACTATATAAATGACATCGACGAATCAAACACAATTAACGGAAAACCAATCTACTACTGGATCAATCAGCAGGATAAAGCAATCCCCTCAAACGGGGGATACGTTGCCCTCATCAACTGCAGTAGCATAATTGTGGAGAATCTTAACCTATCAACCAACGGGGAAGGTTTACTTCTCATCTCTACAAAAAACACCCAAGTTATTAACAATACTTTTACGAAAAACAACAAAGGCATAGCCATCTATGATTCCCAGAACAATAGTTTCACTTCAAATAATCTAACTAACAACACCTGCGCAATCATCTGCCGCTCTCGACCTAACACCTTCAAAAATAACCAATTAACAAATAACACTTATGACGCAAATTTTGAGGATCGCTTGTTTGACGAATTTGACCGCTCCAACATAGTTGACGGCAAACCAATATGCTACTGGCTATGGCAACACGACAAAACCGTCCCCCTTGACTCAGGATACGTTGTACTGCTAAGCTGCCAAAACATCACCGTCGCTAACCTAAACATCACCAACCGCAGACAAGCAATGCTCCTAATGGAGCTAGTCAACTCGGTTATCACACGAAACATAATAACCAACAATCAAGCAAGCATCCTGCTCAAAGGATCATCAAACAATAAAATCATCCAAAACTTGATCGCAAACAACATAGATGGCATCTATGTCCAAGGAGCACATTCAAACGAAATTAGTCTAAACAAAATAACCTCCAACGTCAACTTCGGTATCCACTTAGACGACAACAACGATAACAAAATCACCTACAACTACATTTCCCACAGCAAAATAGGCTACAATATTAATCGAGGTAGCGGCAACACCTTTTCTGGAAACACAATAATTTACACCCAACAAAAAAGCCTGCATATAGGTGAATCAGTTAACAACACAATAAGCGGTAACAACATTGCGTGGAGCAAAGGATACGCCTTAACAATTTCAGGTGACGTAGGCAACAACATTATCCATCACAACAATTTTATTAACAACGCAGGATCAGACGCACATCAAGGCTACCCTGGGGCTAACACTCCTAACCAGTGGGATGACGGTCATGAAGGAAACTTTTGGAGCGATTACCAAAACAAGTACCCAACAGGTAAACAAACACCTGAAGTAGGCATCTGGGACACAGCCGTAGCTATGAATCCAAATAACATCGATAGGTTTCCATTAATAACGCCAGCAATAATGAAATACCGAGTGACTATACTTCAACCCTCGAGCACATCTTACAATACAAGTACAGTGCCGTTCTCTTTCTTTGTCACTGGACCTGTTTCTAGGATTGAATACAGCTTAGATGGAAATGCAAATGTGACTGCGAACGGGGATATTCTGCTTACAAACTTAAACGAAGGAATCCATTCCATAACCGTATTTGCAACTAATGAAGATGGCAAATGTGCAGTTGAAACAATATACTATGGAATAGGACAAAACATCATCATACCTTCTCCAACAATAACTTCCCCAACTCCAACTCTAGATGTATCTCCAAATCCTCAATTATCAACTTCTCCTCCAACTCAACCTTCTCCTTCAGCCCCAAACCAAAATACATCTCCAATCCCCACCGACGGCACAGAGAACAATCAACAATTCCTTTCGGTTGTTATCTGGATCACTATAGCTACAGTTATTATCGTGTCAATCTCGTTCGTATTCTTGCATTTTATACGATCTCGAAAAATTAGTCCTAATCAAGAAGATATCTGATTTTGAAAAAAGCCACAAGTAGAAATTAAGCAACAGACGGTATCGACTAACTATGTCTGTTTACTATCATGTTTGGCATATTCTCGCTTTTGCTGATAGCGTTGCTTCTTTTGATTATTTTTTGAGATATTTTTAAAATAAACTCAACAGAGTCAAAACTCCTAAAATGACTGTGACTGCTGCTATAGCACTTCTTAGTTTTCGGCTTTCTACTTTGTGGACAACAAATGCTGCCAACGGTGCGGATAAAAGAACACCTATCGATATAGGCAAAAGAAGATCCCACGCGATATAACTACCTGCCAAAACAAAAGTGAGAAAACCAGCAATGCTAACAAAAAGTTCTGAGAAAGTCTGTATCGATACTGCAGCCTTCTCATTTGTATTCATGGTTATCATTGCTGTAGTGACCACTGGACCAAAACCACTTCCGCTGATACCCTTATTAAACGCTCCAAATAGGCTCAATAAAGCAAGTTTAATCCACGAAAATCGTGCTCTAAATTTCTTATTTACTAATAGAAAAAGGCCTAGAGCTACTATTAGTAGTCCAATGTATAATCCTAAGTAGAAATCCGATATACCTATTGAGATTGAAGCGCCAATAAAACTTCCGACCACACCAATTATCCCTATTAATATTGACATGTTAAAGTGCTGACTGCATAATCTGAAATCTGCATTCTTAAATTTATGATGAAAGAAAGGACTAATTAGATTACCCACCATCGAGCCAAATAATAGAGCTGGAACAATCTCATGGGGAGCGTAACCCATTAGCAGTAAAATGGGGGTCATCGTAAGTCCAAATCCCATGCCGAACATTATGTCAACGATTGCTGTGAGAAAAGAGGGAATAATTAGGAAAAGGTATGCAACTTCAAGGCTCATATAGGTTTTTCCTCAAGCGATATTAAGAATCTAATAATCCCCTTATGTATGCACCGATGAAGATTGTTGCTAATCCTATTAAGACTACGAGATTTCCTGTTCCCAAACTAGCAACTGCGGAGCCAGGGCATTGACCTGATATTCCCCACCCTAATCCAAAGATAGCCGCTCCAATTATTACGTTTTTAGACATAGCTGTTTTTCTAGGCTTAAATTTTCCTCCAAGGAGCGGAGTTTTGAGGTATCTCGGAACTAAGTTTACCGCAACGAATGTAAGAAGAGCTGCCGCGCCCATAACGAATATTAGCCCCAGATCATTGAGTTGGAGAAATGAAAGTACAATTTCCTGTTTTGTCATTCCACTATAAGCAAGTCCAAAGCCGAAAAAGATGCCGCCTATAAGTACAATAATATTCTGCTTATTCATGGCAACACCCCGAAAAATTTGACCAAGTTCGCTGTAACGATTGCAACTCCCATGAAAACAACTACTGCACTTAGCGAAGTAGTGGATAATGATGCGAGACCGCTTATTCCATGTCCAGAAGTGCATCCTTCGGATAGTCGAGTTCCAAATCCTACAAGGAGTCCTCCTAAAGCTAATCTCCAAATCTGCACCGAGGTAATCCAAAAACCTGAGGGGGAAAGGGTTAAAGTATGGATTAAAGCGCCTATTATAACGCCGATTGCTAAAAATAGTCTCCAATTTCTTTCTTGTAGGTTTCTTTCTTTCTGAAAGTGCTTTCTTTTTGAGAACCAAGATAGTGTAGTCGTAAAGAAACTACTTTGGGTCGCATGTAATCCAGTTGCGATGTATATTAGACTTACACCAATTCCGACTAAAATGCCGCCTACTAAATATGGCTCTATTCCAAGAGGAAACATGATAAAAGCTAGATTTTGGGAAAATTTAAACCTTTTTAAAAGATTTATTTTGCTAATCTTATTTAATCAACGGAAAACCAGATTTAACCCACGCATCTGTTCCACCTAGACAATTGTAAACCTGATCAAATCCTGCTCTTAGCAGTATACTTGCTGCCAAACTTGAACGGTTTCCTGTTTTACAAATAACCACTATAGGCACATTTCGAGGAAGTTGGTCTGTTTTCTTCTCTAGATGCCCCAGGTAGATGTGTCTTGAATTTTCAATGTATCCTTCATTCAATTCGCTCTCGCGGCGAACATCAAATATCTCGATTTTTTCTCCTGAGATGATTTTCTTTCTAAGCTCCTGTACGGTTATCAAACCAACTTGGCATAAGGGTAATGCTTGCTTATACCACTCTTCGATTCCGCCAGCTAGATAGCCTACTATTTTATCATAACCCAAACGGAATAAATTACTAACTGCAAAATTCAAGGCCTCTTGATTCTCGACAACAAGCAGAATCGGTCTTTCATAGCCTGCAATCCATCCCACATTAGAAAGCCTGCTGGGAGTAAGACTATACGAGTCTTTTATATGCGCTCCGCCAAAAGCAACTGGGCTTCTTGTGTCAATAATGTACGCTTCCTTTGCGATTTTGGCAAATTCTGAGGGTTTAAGCGCGATTGGATTAGGCAAATTTCCTAGCACTGGTGGACCATTAAGATTATATTTCTCCATCTGCTTGAAATATGGTGGAGTATGATGTTTTTCAGCAACTTTAAGTTTAATGAATTCCTCTTTTGTGAGTTTTAGCATCGGATTTGTTTTAATCTCGATTCCAAGTGTGCTTATTTCTCTTTGTCTTATCTTGCCACCGCAAACCGAGCCGAATCCATGCGCAGGGCACATTATTACGCTTTCGCCAAGAGTCAGAAGCCGATTGGTTATGCTCTCATACAATTTCTCAGTCATAATAGGTGTCATTTTTGATCCAAGAAAATCTGTCCTACCTACATCACCCACGAAAAGTGTATCACCTGTAAAAACAATAATCGCTTGGTCTCCAGATTCGAAATCATAAACCACGTAACTCATACTCTCTGGAGAGTGCCCTGGTGTGTGCAAAGCTTTTATCTTTAGCAAGCCGACTAAAAACTCCTGATTATCCTCAAGAGTCTTTCCATACCCCCAATCTAATCCCGGTCCATGAAAAACCGTTGCTTGGGTGCGCCTAGTTATTTCTTGAGAACCGATGACATAATCTTCGTTTCTATGAGTTTCAAAAATATACTTTATATTAGTGTTCCATTTTTCTGCGATATCTAAATACACTTGGGAATCTCTTCTCGGATCTATGACAACAGCTTCATTTTTTGAACTAATTATGTACGAGATATGAGCGACTATTTCGGATTTTATCGTTTGGAACAGCATTGGGCAAAACCACTATTCTTAACCAATATCGGATATAGTTAAAGTTTTTCAAACTCCAAGAAGGTTAAGTTCACCTAAAATAAATAAAAAAGCTACATAGTTCCTGAGCTAAATACTAATTTGAATTATTGATTTTTTATTTGGAAATGTAGTAGTGGATATGAGCTTTTCACGTCTTTAAAGATAGAGCCAATAAAGTGTATCCTTTCTGTGTCTAGAATTGTAGTATTTTTACTCGCATGCCTAAATTGAAATCAACTATTTCTAGGAGTTGTGTTTATCGAAGTTTTCCTTTTTCTACTTAAATCTCGTAAAATGCTAAAAATGTCAGTCTTTATAATAAATGATAGCATTTAACAATACCTGTATATCTTAAATCAATTATAAGTTCAAATAGGGAGACTGAATAAACATGTTGGTTGAAGGCCATGAAGCTCCAGATTTTACCTTAAAGACAGATGAAGATAAACCGGTTTCTTTGAAAGATTATCGCGGCAACAAAGTTGTACTTTATTTTTATCCTAAAGACGATACTCCCGGCTGCACCACCGAAGCCCTCGAGTTCAAAGATGTTGCGGAAGAGTTTGCTAAAGAAGGCGCTGTCATTTTAGGGATTAGTAAGGACAGTGTTGGGTCTCATAAAAAATTTAAAGAAAAGTATGAATTGCCTTTTACTCTGCTTAGTGATCCTGAAACAGAAGTTTTAACTAAATATGGAGTATGGAAGAAGAAAAGTCTCTACGGAAGAACGTTTATGGGTGTTGAAAGAACAACATTTCTAATCGATGAAAAAGGCATCATAAGAAAAATCTATCAAAAAGTAAAACCTAAAGGACACGCACAAACCTGTCTCTTAGATTTGACCAAGGAAACAAAATTATTTCTGCCCGAATAAGAAAGAACTGGCGTATAAGTATAGGATTAGAAAACATGCCTGGGAAAGATCGCGGTGCATTATTAACTGTTTGGCTGATTCTGATGCTAGTGGCAAACGTCTTCACAATGTTGATGTATTTTTTCCTCTCACTATCTTCTTTTTGGCGTCTTATGTTCCTTCCAAGCATTGAAATGTGGACGATTTACGTTTTCTGTTTTCTTGGCGCGTTTAACCTTGTTTGCGTATGTTCTTTGTTTTTGTGGAAGAAGTGGGCTTTCTTTGGACTCTGTGGAAGCGCAGCGATAGCTCTAGTTGTGAACTTTTATATTGGTGTTGGATTCTTTGCATTCGTAGGTCTGGCTGGAGTAGTGATTTCCTATCTGGTTCTGCATTCAAAATGGGCGCTTCTTGACAATTTTTAACTAACTTTACTATTTAATAAAAAATAAGAAAGGAATCGCTTAACTACCTATTATTCTATTTTTTTAAGTGCTTCTTTGATGGCGTCGTAGTTGGGTTCCTCGTTTGAGTCTTTTGCAGTCCATATGTAGCGTATTACTCCTTTGCTATCTAACAAGAATATGCTACGTTTTGCAACAGTGTAGCCTTTGAGTCCTGCGAAGTCTGCTGCTTCCAGATTATAGGCTAGTATTACCTCTCTGTTGTAGTCGCTCAAGATTGGAAATGTTAGTTTGTTCTTCTCGGCGAAGACGCTATTTGAAAAGGGATCATTGACACTTATTCCCAGGATTTGAGCTTTTAATTGTATTAAAGTCGCAATTGAATCTCTGAATTCACACATCTCTTTCGTGCAAACTCTGGTAAAGGCGTTGACGAAAAAGGCCAAGACTACCTTATTGCCTTTAAACTCCTGTAGACTTCGAGGTTTCAGTTCGGTGTCTGGTAATGTAAAATCTGGAGCTTTTTCCCCAATCTTAGGTGCAATTGACATTTCAAAATCCTCTATGCATTAAGTTTATCCAGTTTATAAAATGTTACGTCTATCGTTTAAAAGTTTATAGTGTATTTTATTTAATGAAAATAAATTAGAAAAATTTTAAGAATGCTTTTATTAGGTGAAAGAAAATTTTATGGGGGATATGGTTTGGTGCTTTCCGATTTCGAAGGGGAAACTTATCAGACATGTCATGCAATTAGGTCGGGTACAAAGTATATCAAAAAGCAGTCTACTCAGAGCTATAATTTGGTTATTATCGGTGCAGGAATAAGTGGTCTTACTGCAGCCTATGCGATAAAGAATAAGCTTAAAGTTAGAATAATCGAAAAAGAACCTACAGCTGGTGGATCTTCTAAAAGAGGTCTTTGGAATGGAATATATTATTCATTAGGCGCTGCAGATACTGGACCAACCTATACTGTGGAAATCGAAGGAAAAAAGAAAAACTTCCTCCAAGACCTCTATAAAGACCTAGATATTCACTGGGCAAAAGTCGCCGCTCCCAATTTTGCATTCAAATACAAAAATAACCTTTACGTCGATCCCCTTCACAGCGCTTCTTCAGAAAATAACGATTTAGGTGAAATCCAAAGATCTTTTCAAGAGGCTGAAAAAAGAGTTGAAACAATATTCAAAGAATATGGTAAACCTATTATTCCTCTTGAAACGCTAAGTAAGAAGACTCTAAGTTTAGATAAGAAAGATCTCGCTGATTTTTTCCAAGATATAGGTCATCCCTTTCGTGTATATCTCGAAACGTTTTCAAAAGCCACGTTTGGTGCTCCAGCGTCTGAAGTCTCAGCTCTGAAGGGACTTTATTATCTCTCTCGTGAGATGGGCGATCGGTTTACTTGCCCAGGTGGAAATGCTTGTTTAGCCGAAAAACTTGCAGATAAAGTTAAAGACAAAATTCAGTTAAGCTCGACAGTGGTTTCAATAGAAAAAAAAGACAAACTGTACCAATTAACTTACGTTACTTTAGATGGTGATGTTCAAACAATAGAATGCAACGCTGTAGTGTGGGCTTCAGAAAAACATTATGCGCCTTATGTTATCAAGGGATTGCCTGCGGAACAAGAAAACGCTTTTCGACGAATCAGATACAGCTCTTTTATTGTAGCAAATGTTCTTGTTAATCGCTCATTCTATAATCAGGCCTTCGCAACTTACTTTGACGACGCACCTTTTGCGGATATAGTTATAGCCGACTGGATAGCAAAAAAAGGTAATCCAAAAATCGATGAGCCAACTGTTTACACATTATATTGCCCTATAGGAAGTAAAGACCGATTTACTTTACTCACTCAACCAGCTGAAAAATGGAAAAATATGATTCTATCCTCTAGAACAAAATTTTGGACAAATACGAGATAGAATAGATCAAATTAGGCTATATCGATATGGGCATCATTACGTTGTAAGCTATCCCGGATTCATCAATGCCGACAGAAACCTTATCCGAAAACCTTTCGAAAATATCTTCTTTGCCAAGGATGACACTCAAGGAGTTCCCTCATTGGAAAGCGCAATATGGAGCGGTATCGAGGCTGCCCAAAACGTACTAAAAACAATACATTAACTCTAAAAAACTATTTAGGTGTAGCTTTAGCATTCTGTCTTGCTTTTATTTCTTTTACTTTTCTTTGTATGCGATAATTTTGGTATCTCTTCAAGAAGAAAGCAACCAATGAAACAGCGGCTAAAGTATTAAGAATAATCATCAACGGAAAATTCTCAAAATCTGATCCTATTAAATTTCCATGCACTATGCCAAACAGAATCGCCAAATACATCAATGCATGCAAAATTCGCCATTGCTTCGGAGCTTTTCGTCTTAAAAACACCGCAAATAATGCGATGTAAAGAACTATTAAAGCAGGTCTACCGGCTGATTGCCAAAAAACAATCCAAGAGTCAAATCTAGGCAAGAAAACACTAGCGTTCATCAACCCTATAGCCAAAGATACTGGATGAAGACTTATGAAAGCTAATCCAAAGAGAGCAAAGAAATGATGAATCTTCAGAAAGGATCTACCAAAAAATTGACTTACTTCCTTAAGAAAAGGCGTTATCGAAGCAGCAATGCAAACCATTACAAAACCATATAGACCAAGAAGCCTTACTAGCGTTCTTGACAAATCTTGGCTAGCTGTTAAAAGCACAATAATAGTTACATAAGCTATTATTAGCGAGATTCCAAAAAGAAGAAGTACACCTTGCCTCTTTAGTGTCATAACTCTAACATGTATATTTTAAAATAAAAGACTATTGCAGTAAATTTTACTCAATGGCGTAATGATTCTCTTTCAGAAAAAATTTTTCAAAGAGCGCAACGATTAGGAAAAATACTTTTAAGATTAAATAAAAGAAAATCAGAAGGTAATAATCCAAAATCTAAAACATCAAGAATAGATAAAGAAGACGATATAATTGATATAAAAAAAGGTCAAATTTCAAATAAAAATTTTTCCTCAATTAAAAAGGAAATTGGGATAGTTTTTAACTGACGTTTTTAAGTGTAACTATCCAGCTCTTCGTATAATCTGTTAAGAACTTTTGCATTTCGGTTTGTATCTGTCCCATTGCTGGGCCGCTAATATTTTCGCTATCCTTAATCGTGGTCATTATGCTACAGATTACTACACCATGCTGATGGGTGCCCCACAGAGAAGGTCCATTAACTTTGGTGCCGTCCTCCAATATCATAACCCATGTTTCCGGATTATCATATAATCCCCGGTATGGTTGTCCAGACGGGTGCGATACTCCTTCTGGTCCAATTACGTATTCTTTATTTTCAGTCCAGGGGAACGGGAATAGCTCGTTTCCTGGGGTGCCCCATTCGCGAAAGTCAGCGCTGACCCAGCTGTTTGTTAGCGGTTTGCTGTTGTTATTGTAGCTGAGTGATACTTCGTAGTATCTTACATACGATGGTGGATTCCACGAGGCGTAAGCCCAGACCTCATACGTGGTTGTTTTGGTTCGGTCGTTGGTGAAATGGGTCTCAAGGATCTGGACTGGAGCTGTAAAAGTGATGACTCCTGACTGATCCGCAGTAGGCGAAGCTGTCGGGTTCGGACTGCTGCTTGCTGTAGGATTACTGCTCGCGGTTGGGCTGCTGCTAGACGTCACCACCGATGAAGGGGATGATGTAGGTGAAGCAGAAACCGAGGGTTCTTGATTATTGGGGCTACTTAATGTAACTGCTGCAATGGCCACAGCCATGACAACAACTATCGTAAGGGCTCCCGCTATTAACATTTTATTCATGCCAATTCTCCTTTCTCCTAACTCATCAAGAAAACTTGTATTTAAAATCTTCACACCCCCAAATAACAAAAACAGTATCGCGTTCTTCTAAAGACCAATTTTGCGAAGTTAATATCGGTCCTTATTGAGGTTCTCTCGGGTTAGCTGATGACATTTGAGTTGAATGTTGCAAGGAGACGCGGTTGATAGTTCTCATCCATTATGACCGTCTGAATTACGTGAGAATAAAAAGCAGCAAGAGGCGCATAGGTTTCCATGTACTGTAAGTCCATTTCTATTATGTAGCTTTTAGCCAAGTCAAAGCTGATTTCGCTTGCGTTTATCGACTGGTGCCATGAACCGTTATAATACGCATAATTTGTTACCCAACCGCTGTTTTGAAATAGGATTGTCCCGTTTGAGCTCAATACGGTTATTGAATCTGCATTATCTAACATAGATACATGAGCTATGTGGATTTGATTCCAAGAATGAACAGTTGCATTATAAGAGTAGGTGATGCTTGCGTTTCCTTTTAGTATACTCGAACGCATATCATAGTAATTTATAACTTCGGAGTCGACAAGTTGTGCCCATACATAATTTGAGTAATCATTAACGTTATCCTGCCAGCCAAAACCTAATCCAGTAAGGAGTGACATGTTAAAGATATCTGCATAATCAGTGCTTTCCGCAACTGAAAGAGCATGTTCCTCTTCGGTATTACTAGTATTTCGAGTGATTGATTTTGAAAAAGTATATGCATTGTTGTTCATGTTTAGTTTGGTTAATAGAACATACGAACTCACAATAGCTATAATCAGAATCACTACAGCCAATAATAGTGATTTTCTTCGCAAAGTCATACCTAAATTAACACAGTATCTATCCGCATTTAGATTTTGCCTAAAACTATCCAGAACAAACTAAGAAATTTGTTCTAATGAATAGAACTAAATATTCGATGATGCTTCCTGAAAAGTAAGTGGAACAGATGAATGGTTTAGTTGTTGCATCCACAAATGAGGATAAGAGGTTATATTTTGGGTTTGCCGCAGTTGCATTGTTAGTTTTCGTGCTTGCGGTGGCTTTTTTCGCTTTTCGAGATCCTATTTTATACAGCAACACCTTAACCGTTCAAGCAGTTACTGACAAATCGTCATACACACAAGGTGAAGCAGTGTCAATATCGGTGTATGTGATTAATGGAAAAGATGAATCCTTTGTCCAACCTACCATTATATCCTATAAGGTATTAAACTCGGCAGAACAAGAGGTTTATTCTCTTCTTAAAGCCATAACTTTCATAAATCCGCCACCTACTTTTCCTGCACATTCCAAAACTCTGTTCAATTCTGAAGTATGGAATCCGGAAAACTCCAACTACATTATCGATCTGGGAATTATACAATTAAGGTTTCTCTTGAATATGGCACTTCCGAGTGCGAAATCGTAATTTCGTGAACAACCAAACCCAAAGCCCTCCTCTGCTTCTTCATCCACGCCCTCATCTTCGCCTCTCCCAACTACAACCTCTCCTCTTCCTTCCCCCTCTGCACCCACGCCAACATCGACATCATCCACAGCACCTTCTTCTTCACCTACTCCAACCAGTTCAAGCAGTCCAACTATAGCGCCAACACCAAGTCCTATCGAACTCACAACGCAAGAAAAAATACGCAACGAAGTACTAGATTTCATAAAATCTAACCATCCCGAAACCGCGCAGTTTATGAAAGAATTCGTTTGGACAGGCGGAAGAGTGACCCCCCAAAACATTGTAGGTGCAGAAACATACATGTACCTCAGCCAAGGTTGGAACATCACCATCAGCTACCCCGTTATTCCAAATCCCATTTACAAAGTCACAGCAGACTACTCAGCCCCCTTCATTGGTATCCCTTACAGAATAATCTGGGAAGGTAATTGGAAAAACGGCGTAATAACTGAAACAAGTTATGTATTCGCTCAATAACAAAGCAAAAATTATTCAGTTGGCTCTAGTGCTCAAGAATGATTCTATTCCATGATACCTCAAACGGCTTCTCTTTTATTGCGTAAAGCATAAAACGATTTCAAGTTACACTACATTTGAGGTGAAACTGTTTGGATCTTGATTGTAGAATAGAACGTCTTTCTTCTGCACAGGCAGCATACATTCATGCTTCCGGGGCTAGCCCAGAGGAAGAAGCATTGACAAAAATCATAGTTTGGGCAAAAACTAAGAGCATAACCTCAAAAAATGGGATTCACTTATTTGGCAGAAACACTTACCCAACAGATAAACCTGAACCCCACGGCTACGAATACTATCTCACCCTAAACGACCCCTTCGTCCCTGAAGAAGGCATAAAAATGAAGACTCTTCAAGGCGGGTTGTTTGCGGTTCTACGTTTTAAGAATCTGTTCACTATGCAAGATGCCTGGATTAGCTTAATGAAATGGGTAAAAGAAAATGGGCATCAGGAAGTAGGCGTAATCAAAACCGAAAACGGCTGGGTTAACAGCGGCTTTGAAGAACTTATAAACTGGGAAGAGACAATACCGCCTAGCGAATGGATATTTGACATCTGGCTACAAATAAAACAAAAATAAATTCAATCTACGAATTTATCCCAAACTTATTTTAATTTTTTATTTCTGCTTTTTCTTATTTTTTGCAATTATACCCAAATTCTGGAAAATAATTAAATAATTGAAATCCCGATTTTACCAAATGAACAAGCGCAAATGCACAAGCTCCTGTATTTTGCGCTTCGATTAAATTACAATTTATAAAGTGAGGCAGAATGTCAAATAATCAAAAAACAAAAAGGCTCTCTTTATCAACAATGCTCTTAGTAATTGTAGTAATAGTCAGTCTTTTAACTGGCGGACTAATTGGTTACTTCACTTATTCTTTTACTTCACAAAAAACGGAAAACCTTCAAAATCAACTATCAAGTATCCAATTTCAAATGCAAGCCTTGCAAGAAAACATCAGTAGACTACAAACAGCACCCACACCCACTCCAGACAGCAAATACCAAAACCTAACTGTGACAATCAATCAATTAGATGCTGAATTTTTAGATATACAAAGTCAAATTAATGAATTAGAATCAAGCTTTACTAACTCAAAGCAAAATACAACTAATATTCAATCCGAAATCAACAACCTAAAAAGTCAATTATCCTCAATTCTGCAAGAAATCAACAGCATCAAACAGGTAGCTGAAACACCAGATGTTATCTATCAAAATACAACATATGTAACAGGAGATAATTTTTCTTTAAGTCAACTTTTTGATCAAGTTAAAGCTTCGGTAGTTGTGGTCCAGGGGAGAGTTCGTCAAA
The DNA here is from genome assembly GCA_963701765.1 of Candidatus Bathyarchaeota archaeon. GTDB lineage: Archaea > Thermoproteota > Bathyarchaeia > Bathyarchaeales > Bathycorpusculaceae > JADGNF01. The sequence continues at coordinate 584,881 of CAVPBD010000010.1, read as the reverse complement.
CAGACTTTTTTGGTCGCGTTTATTATAGTCAGGTTCAGGGATCAGGTTTTGTTTACACCTATTCAGGACTCAGAGTTATTCTTACAAATAATCATGTAGTTTCAGGCGCCCAAAATATAACTGTCACATTCACTGACGGCAAAGTCTATTCAGCAACAATACTTGGGTCAAACCTAAACACTGACTTCGCAGTCCTAACACCAACTACAACAATAACTGGCTATCCATCACTTGAAATTATTAGCTCATCAACACTAAAAGTTGGTGAACCCGTAATAGTTGTAGGAACACCATATGGTCTAGAAGGTTCAATGAGCAACGGCATAATTAGCGCATTAAACAGAACCTTAACAACTAGCACAGCTATAGAAATAACCAATGTAATTCAAACCACCACACCTCTAAATCCCGGAAATTCCGGTGGTCCACTTATGAACTACAATGGGCAAGTCATTGGAATAGCAACCGCCATAGTGGAAGAATCCCAAGGAATAGGCTTCGCAATTCCATCTGATACTATTATCAGTGAACTCCAACGAATGCTGCCTGCTTAAAGCCTAAATAAGGGTCTATATTTCCAACGGTGTGAAGCAATAATTCCATTATATCTACTATATTGATTTGTGATTTTTACCCCTTTGAAGTCTGTTCAAATAAAAAGTTCTCAACATCTTCAATAAATTTCAAAGCCCCTTCTTCTATTTGGTTAGTTAAAGAATCTAAATCACTAAAATCTGGGTTGTCAATTAAGATGTACTCTATAATTGAGTCAACACCTTTTGTATTTGCTGGAATTCGGTATTTATTCCAATTGCTTTCTTTACACAATTTCCAGTATTTTGTTTGAACCTGTTTATTAATTCCCGCTAACCAAACTTCAAATCTAAATGTATCATGAAGAAAAACTATGGCAATTTTCAATTTTTGACATTTTAATGATTTTGGAAAGAAGGAAAAATACGTCATATCCATATATCCATAATAAATATTCCCCGATACGAAATAATCAGGATATTTATTTTTAAAATGCACTCTTAACGCCATTATGTATTCCATTAATCCTCTGTATACTTCTTTAACGGCGCCTTTCTCTAGCTGTTTTCTATATTCATTTATATTCTTATGAAATGGTTTCATATTCAATTTCTCCGTAAGACTAATGATTTATTTTCTTTTTACGGAATGGCCTTAATCCCTTCTGGATTGATAGCAGTAATAAATCTATAGCGCTAGCGACTTTTACCACCTTTCTGACTGCTAATTTTTCAATAGGAGGTACATCAAATGTAGAATATTACGTTCACAATGTTAAGAGACTGGGTTACTGTTGTTTTGATTGAGGATGATGTCGCTGTCCTAGCTTTAGGGCAAAGTAAATTCTGGGACTTAATATCCTACTATTTTATTATTGTTACTAGTTATAACCTTTTAGAGTGTTGCCAAAGGCGCACGATTCATCTTTCCCATGGAATCGTAATCTTAAAATGTACACCGACGCTCGGAATACCAATTTCATGAATCCTCCAACCATAAACATCAAGTATCTTCTTGGATAGGAACAAACCCAAACCAGTACTCCCACCTGTACTGAAACCCTCCGTAAATAGCCGAGTTTTAATTTCTTGATTGATGCCCACTCCGTTGTCTGTATATTCAATTGTAATTTTATCGGTTTCCTTTGTACAATGAAGTTGAATTTCGGTAACTTTTTTTCCATGCCGTAGGGAATTCTCAATAAGAGTGTAAAACACTTGTCCAAGCATCTTATCGGCTGAGACTCTTATACCATGACAATTATTAGAGAAGTACAAATTGTCAAGGTTTGGTATTAACCCAACAGCTTGGTCAAAACAATCACCGATGTCGATAAAACATGGTTCTTCCCCAGTCATTTCATACAAACGGTTGAACTCAAAAATCTGATTTGACTGGTTTATCGCAAGATCAATCGAGTCAACAAGGTTTACTAGCTCAGGCTGTCCACTTAACTTCTTTTTAAGAATGTAGGAATTTCCTTTTACTATCATTAACTTGTTTCGCACATCATGCCTTGTTAGGCTCCCTATGATTTGCAGTTTCTTGTTTGCTGCTTCCACTCTTTTTTTGCTTTCTTTAAGCTCCAATTCAGCCTTCTTTCGCATCGTAATGTCCAAAAAGAATCCTGTTGTATAGGCAAACTTACCTTCCTCAAAAATAGGGCAAATGTTTCCGCTGACATTAATTTCACGATTATCTTTTGTAACAAAAATTGTTTCATGATCATGAATCGAGATTCCGCTCATAACTTGAGTAAAGACTTTCATGCAATCAGGGAGATGATCACAGCGGATTACTTTGGAAATATCAAGTTCATTTAAATCAATATCGGTATATCCAAGCACTCTTTTCCATTCTTCATTAACATAGAGGAATCTGCCTTCGGAATTAACAGATTGAACGAGCACGTTAGCCATAGTTACTAGATTTTTGTAATTTTGCTCCGATTTACTTTCAGTATTCTTACTATTATCTTGAAAAGTTTGCTTTGTATCAAGTATTATTGAATGTGCATCGTTTGGCTTTTGCAAATAGAGTGTCTCCTAACCAAATACTTGTTTTTAATTTACAAAAGGATTATGAATTTATAATACCTAAAAGTGATTTTAAAGAGCGCGTATGCTTAATGCAAAATTAGCTTCAAAATATATTTTTAATTTACAAAATTTAGTCACGCATAGGCTTCTTTTATTTAAGTAGCAAGCTTATCCCCTTTTTCCCTACGATGGTGGGAAAGGGTACTTAGGGATAATAGGTGGAACTCTCCAATTACTTACACTTTCCTTAGAAGCAGGGGTGAATTGCATTGGGCAAGAGGGAAAATATTCAGTCGACTGCACCCCTTGTGGTAGCTCGGTTCCCACTTTCTCTCTATGTTTCGGAGCGATGGTATTCCCTAACTTTTTTCAAAAGCATCTTTGAAGGATTAATTCAGCTTTCTTCATTTTTTCTGCTCCTTTGAACCCAAGGCTTTTTAGTCGGGGATGGTGCATTTTTCATCGGGGGATGATGTCGCCGTCCCAGTCTGACTTTAGGATGAAGAGATCATGACGGACAGACCCCAGAAATTTGTTGCTGTTCCAATAACTGTACCTGCGGATTTTTTCACTTGGCGATATTGATTTGGATTTTTTGTTATAGAACGATGAAAACTACGCCTAGTACTGTGATGATTATGCTTGCTGCTACCTTTTTTGATACAGTTTCGATGTTTCTTAGCAGAAAGTAGCCAAAGATTACAACGAATATGGGTTCGCTAGAAATAATTGGGTTTACTGTTGCAACTTGGTCGAATTGGAATGCTGCATAAGTGAAAGTCCAGCTTATTGCTTGTCCTATACCCGCTATCCAGAACAGTCGCAGATCCTGTTTTAGGTTTAGTCCGATTCTGGTCTGTTTTGATGCTAGGAGGATTAGTCCGTAGGGTAGAAGTGAGAAAGTGTAGGCTACAGCCACTCCAAATATTGGGGCATTGGAAAGGTTAAGGGCAAATTTGCTAATTACGCTGCCGATTGCTATGGTTATACCGCCTATGATGGGGAAAATCCAGCTTCTTAATCCTTCACGTTCTTTGCATCCGTTAGTTGGGCTGCAGTATTGAAGGGTCATAACTCCAAAAATAATAAGTATTATACCTATCCAGTTTTGTCCAGTTAAGATCTCACTTAGAATAACTATGGCGAGTAGTGCACTGTAAAGAGGATAAATAGAGAAAACCGCTGAATTAGTGGATGCTCCTAGCTTACGTAAGCCTTTGTAGTAGAAAAGCCGAACTATGCCGGGAGATAGAAAACCACTTACTGCAAATAGCAAAACGCCTTCCAAATTGATGGTTTCTTGCCCCATAAAAATAATTGCCATAGGCCATAGAACGATTAGTCCGACGCTTGTAATTATCAGACTCATGTTAAAAGAATTTGAGTTAGCAGAGTTGCGTCTAACAAGAATAACGCAGAAAGCAGAGGTTATCGCTGCAAGAAGAGCTAGCAAGACCCCTATCATAATGCTCATTGAAGAAAGCGTCAAAGTTAATAAAGCAACCCAAAACAGCCCCTATTTTAGAAAAAACTTTAAATAATATGTACTTTGTGATACCTGTAGGTTAAAATATTAGTTTACCTAACTCGATTTATTTCACATCTATCTAGTAGGCAGGTTACTGGAAAAATTGATGTATGAATGCCGAATATGCAAAATCCTAATCTCCCCCGAGACTTTTAAAACGGATAAATTCTGCCCAAAATGCGGCACCCTTCTTCAGCTACATCCTCTAGACAAAATACTGGCTTTTTCAGTTTAATCCTTCAATATACCAATGGATTAATCGAATCAAAGCAGAGCCAAACGAACCCGAACAATGGTTAACCAGCCAACATTCAAAACACATCAAAAAAGGCGACTTGGTAGCCATTTGGAGCGCAGGCAAAAAATCCGGAATCTACGCTCTCGGAGAAATAATAACCACACCCCGCAAAAAAACCCCTGAATCCAAATCAAGAGAAGTACTATATTGACAAAAATGAAAGGACAAAATTTTTAGAAAAACCCAGCGTAATGGTCACCTACTCAAAAATTATAGCAGACACAATCCACTACCCCAAAGTGAATGCCACAAAGATTCTACCCTATTAGACATGCAAGTTTTCATCTTTCCTCAAGGAACCAATTTCAAACTTACACCTGAGCAATGGAGCAGAATAACAGAGCTAACTACACAAAGATAATGATTTGATTATGGTGGGCCGGACCGGATTTGAACCAGTGATCTTCGCCGCGTGAGGGCGACGTCCTAGCCGCTAGACTACCGGCCCAGAACAGTGTCTGAATCAAAACTACGTATTTTCCCTTCATAAAGCCTTTCCCCTACAAAAACAAACACTAAACAGGTCTACATATGCGAAGAATAAAAAAACCTCTCCACATAGAACTCTCCCAAGATCATGAACGATTCCTATGCTTCCTATGCTTTGCAGCAGCTGGACTAATAGGCTACTACATAACCCACTTCGTAGCCATATAAGCAACTGCTAGATCACTTTCTATATTTTTACACCCACGCATTCAGAAAACTTTAAAGCTCATCAGTTCACTTTTGATTTGGTAACTCCCAAAGCTGCGTGCCGAGGTAGCTCAGCCTGGGAGAGCGCTCGGCTGAAGACCGAGTCGTCGCAGGTTCAAACCCTGCCCTCGGCACCATTAAATCTTCTTTCGGAAAAGAATTTTTACCAAGAAAAACTGAACAATTTCTCGCTTTCGTTCGAAGACCATTTATTTACCTAATCTTAAATTTAAAAGAATCTCAATATCAAAACAGACAATTTAGAAAATCGTATATGATATTGTAAAATTAGGGCATTACCTTATGATTTATTTCCATGATTAAGCTAATTTAAAATAGAATATATATTATTGTTTGGCGGGTAAGAGTAGGTAGTTATCCGCTATAATTAGTTTCACTGATTCAGCTTTGTTTGTCTTATTTTGCTTCTTTTCTCTCTGTGGGAGTTCTTTAAGATCGCAAGTTTGCATATTTGGTAAAGAGCACATGTTTGCCTCTTTTCTATATCTATTTTATTAAGTTTTATGAATTGTTGCTACATCTTGATTTCCTTTCTTACCTAAACGCTCTCTAACCCTAAATGGACCTTAAAAAATAAAAAGTAAGGTCTACATATTGTATTTGAGTAGTGACTTGAAATGAAAATAATAGTTGGGGTAGATGGTTCAAAGCATTCAATTCAAGCGCTAGAAGAATCTATCAAGCTCGTTAAGAAATTCACCGGCAATATTCTCGTTATCACAGTATATACTCTTGGAAATGACGAGGAAGTGGATAAAATACGTCAAGATGTAGTTAAGCGCCTGGACAAAGAGCGCGTGGTTCATAAATTTATAGGAATATTAGGTTCAAACCCTTCACGAGCACTAATAGATTTAGCAAAGGAAGAAAAATGTGATTTAATCGCTGTGGGTAGCAGAGGATTGGGTAGCACTGCAACTTTCTTTTTAGGAAGCGTTTCTAAAGAGGTAGTCACTAAAGCACCCTGCAATGTTTTAGTTGTCAAAACGAAACTGGTACCTAATTAGGAGGCAAGGATAGAATCCCTAATATTCTTGTCGCGCTCTCGGCAGTTCTGATTCTTTCCTTTCTATTAACCCGGATATTTAAGAAAATAAATCTTCCATCAATAGTTGGCCAAATAGTTGCTGGCATGATACTGGGGATTCCAATATTTAGCGCTCTACTTTTTGATTCAGATGCATTAGTGGCGATTGACACACTATCCATCCTTGGCATCGTTTTCTTACTTTTTCTCGCTGGACTAGAAATAGATTTGAAATACTTGAGGAAAACAGCTAAGGATTCTGTTATTATTGGTTTAGCTGCATCATTGACTCCTATGTTGCTTGGATTTTTTTCACTCCTTTATCTAGGTTATACTACTCCAGTTTCGCTAGTTTTTGGAATTTGCCTTGGGATAACTGCCGGAGGAACAATAATTGGTGTTCTCATGGATTTGAATGTCGTCAACACAAAACTTGGCGCGATATTTGTTGCAGCTGGTACAGTTGATGATATTTTGGAAATCTTACTCCTAAGCTTGATAACTTTGATAGTTCAGGGTGGAAACCTCACTCAAATAACATTATTACCTTTGCAACTTTTAGCATTTGTAGTAATCGCTTTTGCCCTCTTCAAGATACTAGAAAGAGTCATGCCCTACATCAAAGTCCATTCCGAATTGGAAGGCAGTAATGTTGAACTTTTCTCAATAGCAATAATCATTCTGATAGGTTTAGCTACGCTCTCTGAGTTACTGCAAATAGGTTACTTAATCGGGGCTATAGTTGCGGGGTTTCTTCTTCAATATTCATTTAAAAACATCAGTACCAAAACCAAAACAGAAATCATAAACACAACTCGCCTCATTGCACTCGCGGTTGTAGTGCCATTCTTCTTTGTTTCTATTGGCTTGAACTTTAATATTGAACTTCTGTTTAGTAGCCCCGCCATAACCATTTTAGCAATTCTCATAGCCATTGGTGGAGCTATATTTGGCGCCCTTCTTATGAAACCTTTCTCGAAGTTGTCAAGTAGGCAATTATACCTTATTGGATGGGCTATGAGTTCCAAAGGATCGGTTGAATTAGTTGTCGCTTTACTTGCTCAACGGTACGGCTTACTTCCTCCTGAAATATTTTCAGCCGTTGTCGCAATGGCAATCGTTACTACTCTTACTTTTCCATTTGTGATGAAGAGGGAATTAGGTAAAAACCGAGCAATAATGGATGTGTAAGCCTCTGAAGGTGAGTTTGATTATCAGGACTTATCCCAAATTGCATGCATGTCTTTTGATGAAGTTAAAAAGAAATACAGTTTACGATGTACCAGTGATGACCATAAGTGCTAATGCATGGTTCTGGAATTGTTTCAATTATTAGAACAGATGTTCCAGAACATGGGATTTTAAGAAACTTTACGCATACCATAGCATAGGTGTTCGTATGCGTAGTAAACCGCTCTCTGATAACGATATTGTTTCGTGGGTTGTTAACCAAGCTTTAATCAGAAGGGAGACTAAGAAGCAAAAAGCACCAGAATAAGTAGGAAAAATTAGGCTTCTTTGTCTATTATGGGCTCTTGTTTTTGGATTGAGATTTCGTTTTCTGCTTTTTCTTTCGCAGCACGTGAACCAATCGCGGCTACTACAAATGAGAGTACAGCGAATAAGATGAAGGGTAACATCGCTGATAAAATACTAACTATGATAAAGCTTGTTGGGACCATAGAATATTGAATTATTAAACTCTGGTAGTTTATAATTGCCGATATTACTGCGAACACTATGAATACTATACTGAAGATGACCGCGATTTTGCTAATGATTTTCCAGTTATTCATTCTATTCCCCAATTCCCTTTTGTTAATGTGTACTTTCCTTTTTAAACCATTACTATTCTCTTTTTGTCCGAAAAACATTAACGTTCAGAAAACAATACTTAAGTATAAGCGGGAATGATCTTGGCCATTGCCTCAGAATTTGAATCCGATTGGATTTACCGCGTTTTTGACAGACGCATCATTTCTGTAAAAGCTAAAAACGATCATATTCACAAAATTGCCGCAATTGATCTTTTGACTAATCTTGCTTTTAGTATAGACGTCACAAAAGAGATTCCTATGACGAATTTTGAAGTAGAGAAAACCTATTTTGCCCGAATAAAAGTATACGTAGCCAGAGAAATACAAGGCATAGCACCCGAACATACTAACTTCTTTAAAGTGCTAGATGAAAACCAAACAGTTGATGATTTCATAAAAGCATACTGGCTATACCCCAAACTCATAAAATTCCAACTCGCCGAAGCAGAATCAATACAAACCTAACAAACAATAGTCAAAACAACAAAAACCTCATTATTCTAGCAAAATCTAAGCTCAAAGCCCCGCGCCTCTATTTTCTGGGTCTTTCTATAAAGAGGTCACTTAGTAAATTGCCTATTACTATTTTTTTCCTTAAGTGAAGGTAAAGGCAGAAGGGCAGATTTTATTTAGCACACACCCAGAGCAATTTGGCTTTTTTGCCATACATACACGTCTGCCATGGAAAACAAGTACATCCGCCATTTTCATCCATTGTTCTCTCGGAAGCAGATTCATTAAATCTTGTCTCGATTTTTACTGGGTCATCGCATTCAGCCAATCCCAGTCTTTGCGAGAGCCGACGTACATGCGTGTCCACTGCAACACCCTCAACAAAGCCATAAGCACCATACAAGACAACGTTAGCCGTTTTTCTAGCAACCCCCGCCAACTCTAACATCTCAGGCATGGTTTTAGGAACCTGAGAATGGAATTTATCAATAAGGATTTGACTGGTTTTCTGAATACTTTTGGCTTTATTATGATAAAATCCTGTGGATCTAATATCCTGCTCTAACTCAGATTTGTCCGCTTCGGCATAATCTTTAGGGCTTGTGTATTTTTTAAATAATGATTGAGTTACAATGTTAACACGTTCGTCGGTGCATTGAGCGGAAAGGATGGTTGCTATTAGTAATTCTAAAGGATTTGAGAAATTGAGCGCAATTTTCGCGTCCGGATGCTCCTTTAGCAGAAGCTGAAAAATCTTTGCAGCGCGCTCTTTAGGTTCAAGATAGATTTCTGGTCTTTTCAAACTTTCCACTCCTATAAATGAGGTATACTCCCTTCCCAAAAACTTTTACATTTACTACTACCCTTACATCTTTAAAGGGAATATTAATGAGTATGAAACTTAAGATCGACGGCAAAGAGATAGCAATCAACGAGTTTGTGGAAAAAATCTTAACAGGCACAATTATTGGTGCGGTATCTTCGCTTCATGGAGTAAAAAAAGATTGGAAAAAAATTAGAAATAGACATTACAAGCTAGCCTAAGAAGCCTGCCATCATTTTTATCTCTGCAAACATTTCCTTCTTAGCCCTACAAATTGGACACACATATGGCGGATCTTCTCTGAAAACAACATAACCACATTGTTTACAATACCAAAGCTTCTTTTTACCTATAGTAATTTGAACCAACTCCTCTTTCTCTGCAGATACTGGAACTGCTTCTTCGGTTGTCGCCTTTATCTGCGCAGTTTGGAATGATCTTATTTGTTTCTCCATCGGTCTACGCTCAGGTAGGGTGGGCAGTTCTTTTTTGCCTTCATAAATCTCCTTATTCACATAGAGTCTGCAGTAGCAGGCGCCATATTCGGCTACGTCAGGGTCTCGATAGTCACATGGACAAATTATGTCCCTATCATAGTCTAGATTTCCTGATGCAAGACGACATGGACATGAGGGATATCCATATCGGTCTTCGTTTGCTTTCAATCCTTCCAGAAAGGCTTGAAGCAAATCCTTGTCCGGAATTAGGTAGTATCCATAAGTCTTTGCGTCAATCTCAGCTCTTTTACGAACCTGTTCAAGTGTTATCATAAACCTAACGCCGCCGTAAGTAAGTCCTTGCGAAAACCAGCAATCACCTTTTTATCATCCACAATGGTGGTGGGATAACTAAGATCGCCGCCTTTACTTAAAATCTCTTCTCGAATCTTATCTTTATCATCCTCATCAGCAAGGTCCACATCCACAAATTCATACGCAACATCGTTATCTTTTAAAAACTGCTTAGTCATCTTACACCAAACACAAGTGCTAAGCGCATACACGAAAACTTTATGCTTACTATTATTACCTACAACCTTAGAAATATTCATCACAAATCCCTAAAATACCCATTATTTCAAGAACAATATAACTTTTTAGGAAACAAAGAAAAAAACTCAAAACCTAAAGCCCATCAACTCGCAAAAACCAACTAATTATATTAAAAATACCATAGCGATGATTTTTAAAGCAATATTGCTAGCTTGGAGTGCGGAAATTTTTTATTTACTTTAAACAATATTTAGTTCGGGTGAGTTTTTGGCAAAAGTAAAAAAACCAACCGCTGAAGAAGAGAAGAAGAAAAAAGAGTACTATACCAAGAAAGTCAAAAAAGCTTCTGAAGTCAAGAAGAAGTAGTTAACTTCCCATTTAAGAACGCAGGAACGCAACGGGCATCGCTAACCGGATCAAATTTTGCTATCTCTTTTTTCTCAAGCGGCAACACAATTCGGGAAACCATGCCATGAAGGCTATAGGGCAAACGTATGAGCGGCATTTCTCCGGAAGTTACCCATGCATCTATACTGAAGCCTTTTTCTTTCACTTTTTCCGCCAACAACGTTCTTTGTTTCCTACTTAATGCATACGCTTTTTTGTCAAAAACGTGAATATGAAACCCTCTACCGGAATACACAATACGCAAATCCGAAAACTGCTCCTCCAAATACTCATACAATCGCATCTGTTTGATCCTTAGCTAATTCCAACTCTGTAATACAGAAACTTAATCCTTGATGCCTTTTTATTCTATCTTCAAGAGTGCCATGAATGGGGCAGACTATATTCTCCGGGTCCAAATCAAAAGCCAACTCTTGACCGATAAAACGACCATTAGCATCATAGACCGTCCGATCATAGTAGACCGCCTCAGGCAGAAACTCCACAATCTGACGTTGTACCTCTTCTAGACTCTCATATTCATCAATAATAATTTTCGTATCCGCGTCTTCTCGATACTCCAACGGAAAAATCTTCGTATGTTTACCTATAATTACTGCGAACTTTACCTTATCCGTGCGTGCTTTAATCCATTCAGCAGCCTTCTTTATATTAAACTCCTCTAAATAGAACTCCTTACGTTCGTCAAGCGTAGCAAGCCTCATTCCTTCAGGCATAAAATACTTCGACATACATGTCCTTCTATTAGTTGCTCCTCGCTGCACAAAATACTTTTGCCTAAAAAAAGAGCAGAAAGGCTAATATTTCCCAAGATGAAAACTCTAAGTGGTGAAGTTTTTGCCAATTGATTCTGATTTTCAATCTAAACGACAAGTTGTAAGTGAACACATTGGTCATAAAATATGGGGTCCTTTAGAACCGCCGAATAAGATGGGTATTCACGGTACAAATGTTGCTGTAGATTGGGACGTTTGCACCGGTGACGGAGTCTGCATCAATGTCTGCCCAGTGGCGCTCTACGATTGGGGCGAAGCACCCGGAAATCCCATTTCTGAAAAAAAATCTGACCCCGTTAGAGAAGCAGACTGCATCCAATGCTTAGCATGCGAAACCCAATGTCCCAACCAAGCCATAAAAATCACTCCTCCCTAAAAAAACACTCTATCAACGCTTTTTCATGCGCTGCCAATTCTTTATCCCCCACTTTTTAACAAAATACAATAGACAAAAAAGAAAAATGGAAAATTTACATATTTTTTGCGTACATTTTATTGACGTAATCCCAGTTAACTACATTCCAGAACGCTTCAACGAATTTGGCCCGATCATTCTTATAGTCAACATAGTATGCGTGTTCCCAAACGTCTAAAACCATCAATAGTCGAAGTGAGGGGTAAACATTCACATTATGCTTTTCAACTTGCATAATCAATAGTCTATCAATGCAAGGATGCTTAGCAAGTACTGCCCAACCTGAACCTTCAACACTGGTAGCTGCTTGAGTAAACTCTTTCTTGAACCTCTCAAAGCTTCCAAACTCATTGTTAATAACATCAGCTATTGCTCCGTTTGGTTTTCCTCCGCCCTTACCCGCAGGTGCTATGTTATCCCAAAAGGTACTGTGTAAAATGTGTCCACCAATATGGAAAGATAACTCCTTAAGGGTAGCTTTCATATCCAAATCAGTGTTTTCTTTTCGAGCTTTATCAAGTTTATCAAATATGGCATTAGCTCCATTAACATATGCCAAATGGTGCTTGTCATGATGTAGCTTAAGCTGTTCTTCTGACATATATGGAGCTAAAGCTGTATAGTCATATGGCAATTTAGGAAGACTAAACGATTTTACTCCTCCACCTTTACTAATCGAAAGATGTTCCATATTCACTCACCAAAAGTCAATTACTGTTTCAGAGCAATCTACGACTAATATACTTTACTTTAGAGTCCAAACCTAAAAATTCCTCTGCCGAATCAGCATAGCTTATAAACGGGGGCTAAGGTTACTAATTTAAGGAGAATTTGTTATGAACAAAACTGATAAGAACCTAATGGCTGCCTTCGCAGGCGAATCTCAAGCTAACCGCCGATACTTAGCTTTTGCCAGACAAGCAGAAGCAGAAGGCTTTATCCAAGCGGCCAAGCTATTCAAAGCCGCCGCAGAAGCAGAAACCATCCACGCATTAAACCATCTTAAAGTTACTGGTAGTGTAAAATCAACACTTGAAAACTTAGGTGAAGCTCTAAACGGAGAAACACATGAATTCAAAGAAATGTACCCTGAATTCATCGCTTCAGCAAAAGAAGAAAAAAGTAAACAGGCAGAATGGAGTTTTGATGTAGCTAACAAAGTCGAACAAATTCACGCCAAACTATTCCAGAAAGCTATAGCCGCAATGAAAGAAAAGAAAGAACCAGTAAAGGTCGACTATTACGTGTGTAGCGTCTGTGGAAATACCGTTGAAGGCTCAGCACCCGACAAATGCCCCATATGCGGTGCTCCTAAAGAAAAATTCTTCAAACCAACATAATTTCCTTCTATTTCTTTTCAAAGCAAGCAACACCTGATTCCTCCGCACTAAAAAATAGCATATTTTCCCTTGTCCTCAACAGAATATAACGCTTAGCCCAATAAAAAATAGTAGAACTAGGCGTTTATGAGGTATTATTGATTTATAATCTGGAAAGGTTTATTTTTAGGCAGCAAGTTGTAGATTCTCACTTTGTTGGCGGATCACAGTGTCCGCTGGGATGTGGCCTTCGGGCTGAACCGCAAAACAGCAAAATACTAAAAAAAGGTGAAATTAAATGGCATACAAATATATCGCAGCAGAATGGGCAAAACCCGAAAAAAGCTTCGTTGAAGAAATTATGCGCCAACGCTTAATCGAATGGCGTAAAGAACCAACCGTGAACCGCGTCGAAAGACCCTTAAGGCTTGATCGCGCACGGAAACTAGGTTACAAAGCCAAACAAGGCTTCATTATTGCACGTGTAAAGGTCCGTAGAGGTAACCTTCGCAAATTACGTCCAGTTTCGGGGCGAAGACCAAAACGTATGGGTGTTAAGAAATTCAAACCCGCAAAAAGTCTCCGTCTAATCGCTGAGGAACGTGCAGCACGCAAATTCCCAAACACTAACGTTCTTAACAGTTACTGGGTGGGAGAAGACGGACGCAGCAAATGGTTCGAAGTTATCCTAGTAGATACAAGTCATCCAGTAATCAAAGCCGACAAAGATATCAACTGGATCACTGAAAAACAACACCGCGGAAGAGCTCTACGTAGCTTAACCAGTGCAGGTAAAAACATAAGAGGTCTACACCACAAAGGCAGAGGCTCTGAGAGAGCTCGACCAAGTCGCTCATTTGGCAACACCGGCGTCCACGGCGACCACCAGAAGAAAGGAGGAAAATAAATGCACCACATAAAAGCTCTCATAACTCTACAAAATGGAAAAGAACGTCCTGGCAAAGGTTTCAGTCCAGACGAAATCAAAGAAGCAGGTCTAAACGCTGCAGATGCACGCAGACTTCGCTTACCCGTTGACCGCAAACGCAAAACCTGCCATGAGGAAAACATCGCTAACATAAAATCCCACTTCAAAAACGCACCCGCAAAAGCCAAACCCAAAGTAGCAGCTGAAACAAAAAAACCTAAAAAGTAAAACCGCCCAATACAAACTGGCGGTGCCCCTATTTGTCTTCTAAACCCTCCAAATTTCCTATTGCATATATAGATATCCGGGTTTTCAGTCACGCAACCGAAGATATAGAGAAAGTACAAACAGCTACCCGTAATACTCTACCTGAAACCTTAGCAACGGAGATGGTCTTTTCGAAAACGAATTTGAATGGACACCACGGCAACCCAATTACTGTAGTTGAAGCAAAGCTTGACAATCGAAAAGTTCTACCTTTGGCACTTGAAAAAATCGGTACTAATCTAAGCCCATTAGACAAAACTGCGCTCAACGAAGAACTAAAGGCACACCTTGAAAAGCGTAGCCTATTTTTGCGATTTGATAAACAAAGCGCCTACCTCGGGACATTAAAACTAAGCTCTAATGACCCTATTCATTTCAAGGTTCATTTCAAGAATAAAACACCGGAAGAAATTGAGGATATCTGCCGAAAAGCAGGCATACTCCTATGAAACGAACCTTCGCCGATTTACATTTACACATAAATCCTTTAGACCAAATAAATACCCAAAATCTCCTCAACAAAACCGCGGCTTTAGGCTACAAGCTTGTAGGTATACCCTTTTCTCCTCAAGCCCAAGCTGATCAAATCTCCAAAGTAAAGAATATGTGTAAAGTCGCGGGATTGGATTTAGCTTCGAGGGTAGATATTCGTCCCAGGTCCCAAAATGAGCTTGTAGGTTTACTTCGACGTTTGAGACGACGATTCGAAATTATTTGTGTACTAAGTGAAAGTAAAGACATAGCTAGATACGCCGCCAAGGATCGGCGAGTGGATCTGCTAAGTTTTCCCCATCTAGATTATCATAAACGATTTTTTGATCGTGCAGAAGCTGAATTAGCCCACAGTAGCCTTGCGACATTGGAAGTAGACATAAAACCCTTATTAGTGCTTAAAGGTCCTCAAAGAATTCGCTTTTTGTCATATTTGCGTCGAGAAGTTAAGGTTGCGCTGGATTTTGGTTTACCTGTTGTGGTTTCCAGTGGGTCTTCAGACTCGATGCTTTTGCGTAAACCTCGGGAAATGGCGTTAATGGCTTCACTTTTTGGATTAGAAGGGGATGTCGCATTGGACACAGTTTCTAAGAATAGTGTTCAACTTGTGATGGGAAATCGACAAAAGCTAAGTGGCGAGTTTGTGGCTCCTGGGATTCGGGTTATCAAGCAAGGTGAGGATTGTTGAAACGACTAAAGCGACGTTACTTAGCATTGCAGCTGGATGTGGCTGATGTTCCCTCTGAAAAGGAATTTATGGACGCAATTTGGGGTGCTTTGACCCAAATCTACGGGGAATATGGTGCAAGCTTGGCAAATCTGGCGCTAATTACCTTAGATGAGGCGCAAAAATTGGCTATAGTCCGAGTAAATTTGACTGTTGCGAACAATTTTCGAGCTGCCATCGCAACGATTACCTCTATTGCAGGAAAAGATGCTGCGGTGCATGTTTTGGCTGTTTCAGGTACTATCAAAGCCTTATCTAAGCAGCTTTAGTCACTCAACAGCGATATTTCTGCAAATTTGATACTGATACCTAAGAGGTGAATCTAGGGATTTTTAAGTTATGAACTGAATTTGAATCTCTCAAATCTGTTCCTAGTGTGTAAAGTTATTATTTGTCTTTTGTCAAGTATGTTTGTATAATAGTCTTATATTTTTATTGGACAAATTTACACTTCATATAGGGAAACATTTATCAAACACCCAAATGCATTTGTTTTGCATTCCCTCTCAAAAAGGGAACAAATAATAAACATATAGAGTCGTTAAAAAATGAAGTTGGAAGATTTTTACTTCAAAATGCCTCCGCTCAAAACGGAACCCATCATAGATGACACAACCCTACGCGACGGCATCCAGATGCCTGGCCTAGCGAGTAGGACCAAAAGACGCAGCAAAAATAGCTCAACTCCTTTGCAACGTTGGCTCAGAACGCATCGAAATGTTCCACTACCAAGAACCAGACAAAAAAGCTGCAAAACTTATCCACAAAATGAAACTAGACTGCAGAGTAGCCGCATGGTGCCGCGCAGTAAAAGAAGACATCGACAGCGCCATCGATTTGGGTTTTCAAGAAGTAGGCATTTCACACCCTGTCTCCTTCATACATTTTGAGGCAAAATGGCCTGACAAAACCGCTGACCAACTACTAGCCAACGTAGTAGACGTGGTTGAGTATGCTGCAAAAACTCACGGTCTGCGAACATTTGTTCACGGCGAAGACAGCACCCGCGCAGACTGGGCATTCGAAAAGAAATTTGTAAATGCCGTAGCCGATGCTGGGGCAGAATGCTATCGAGTATGCGACACCGTAGGTATAGGTTTACCTGAACCAGATGCCCCTTTACCAATTGGTATTCCTGCAAAAATAAAAGCGCTTAAGAAAGAAACTCGCATAAAAGCAATAGAAATTCACGCCCACGATGATTTTGGAAACGCCATAAGTAACTCAATGGCGGCTATCCGTGCAGCATCAGGTATATGGGATAAAATCTACGTTAGCTCAACCTATCTAGGTATCGGCGAACGTGCAGGAAACGCTGAAACTGAAAAAATCATACTTAACTTACACTTGCATTATGGTATCAAAAAGTTCGAGGGTAAAACCCAACTCATGAAAAAGACCGCTGATTTCATAGGTAAGGCCTCCGGTTTCGTCGTTCCGCCTAACAAAGCCATTGTAGGAGATTATGGTTTTGCACACGAATCAGGTATTCATACCCACGGCGTCTTAAGTAATGCTTGGACATATGAACCCTACCCCCCAGAACTAGTTGGAAACACCAGACGCTTAACTGTAGGCAAACAATCCGGAAAAGGCATAATCAAACACAAAATCGCAGAGTTCACCGGCAGCCAACCCAACGAAGAAACTTTGACAATCGTTGTTAACAAAGTTAAAGACATCTACGCCAACGGCAGAAGAGCTTCCCTCAAAGAGGAAGAATTCAAAAAAATTCTTCGTAGTCTCAACCTCATAACCGAAAAAACCAACGGCGACTAGATACCTCAAAAATTTGAGCTAATTAAAGCTCTTCCTCTTTAATTATTAATACATTTTTCACTTAATTACTACTTAGAAACTTTACCGCACTTTATCTTTAAAAAGAAAGGAAATAGCAGAACTTGCTTAGAGTAGGTGTCTTGCTATAGCTACGAGTTTTGGTTTTCTCATTAGCACTTTCGCTAAGATTGAGAGCTTTGCGCCTCTTGAGAATTCGATGATATCCTCTGGCTTTAGGGCATCTACTAAGTCATTGAGGTCTTGATCTGATAATCTTTCTAATGTTTCACGTAGCTTTTCGACCCGTTTTAGGTGTTCGCCTCTTTGCTCCCACCAGCTATCATTGAATTTGCTTAGTGCCTTCTTGGAAACGTCGCCTTTTTTTAGGCATTGATCTATAACATCGGCTGCCATTTGCCCGGAAAGGATGGCTTCTTTAATGCCGCCCCCATGAATCGGATTTACATGATTAGCCCCTTCCCCGCAGAGTAAAAAGCCATTAGCGACCATATCTTTGACCATGCCGCCCACTGGAACACATCCAGCGTTCACTTCGAGAATGGAGCCTTTGCTGATTTCTGGGTGAGCTGCCATAAACTTGGCCATGTAGAAGCTCGGTTTTTCTCCTTGTGGAATAATACCTAAACCTACATTTGCTCGGTGTTCGCCTTTGGGGAAAACCCAAACATACCCTCTTGGAGCTAAGACGCCGGAGAGGTATATGTGGATAAGGTCCGAAACAATGTCAACATTGGTCATTTCATATTGTATGCAGCTGTCAATTAGATTCAGTTTTGAATAGACGCCCAAGGCTTGGGTTCGTAGTGGTGATTCTGCTCCGGCTGCACAGACAACAACTCGGGCTTTTTCCTCAAATTCGTTGCCCATGAACTCTGCTTTAACACCAGTAAAGTAACCCTTGCTGTCTTTGAGAAATCCCGAAACAAAAGTATTAGCCTGTACTGAAGCACCTGCTTTGACTGCTTCTTCAGCTAGCCATTTGTCAAAGACTTTTCGCTCTAGAACAAATCCGCCTTCCTTCAAGATGACGTCTAAATATCTGCCATCAGGAGCATAAAGTCTTGCACCCCTCATTTTTTGTGCAATACAGCGATCAGGAATTTTACCAGTTAAGCTTTGGGAGGCTTCACTGATTCCTTCACCGCAGCGTTTTGGAGAGCCAATTTCTGCTCGTTTATCAAAGACCTTAACCGAGAAACCGTTTTCTGCAAGTTTCTTTGCGCACGCAGTTCCTGCTGGGCCTGCACCAATAATTATTACGTCATTCATTGTTTGGTCACCTTTATGGCTTCTACAGGGCAAGCTATTTCGCAAACCCCGCATAATTTACAAAGTTTGTCATCATGAATGATGTTGTCTCTTAATTCTAAAGCTGCTACTGGGCAAACGGAGACGCAACCTCCGCATCGAAGACATCGATTATTATTTACTGTCCATGCCATACTTGATTCCCCTCTGAAGATGATATATTATTTATACTCTGTTGTAATAATAAACCACTTATAAACCCGTAAGTAAGCTCAACTACACCAAGTGTAAACCTATGTCAACCCAAATAACCCTAAGCGCTGAACTACGCAAACTCATCGAAGCCCGCCTAGAACAAACTCTAAAAGGCATAGAAGATACCCTTGTCCAAATCATAGAAAAACAAGGCATAAACCCAAAAGAACTCAAAGATGACCTAGAAAGTCTAGAAGAAACATTCAACATCTTGTTCCAAAAATGGAGCCTAGAAATTCTCTACTCTTTATTCTTAAAATCATCCATAGGATTTGGAGAACTTAAAAAAGCCCTGAGCGTTAACTCACGTACCCTCTCTGACAAACTTAAACTTCTAAAGAAATATGGATATCTTGAAAGAAATGTAACCCAAGGTCCTCCGATACGCGTTGAATATACTCTAACAAAAAAGGGTAAAAACACCGTGCTTCTAGCCATACCTCTGCTATACTATTCAAGTTCAACCTAAAGCAGCCAAACAAGAATTTATTTTATGTTTAACCTTTTCAAAGGCAAAGCAACACTTGTTGTTTCTTTCACTGTCTCAAAAATCATGCAGGTTAGCGTTTTTTCCAATCCATTAATCAGTCGCAACTTATCCACCACGAACTTGCCAATTGCATCCACACTTGTTGCTTGCAGCTTTACTAGCAGGTCCCAATCACCCGTAATTATGTGTACTTCTTGAACTTCAGCAAACTTGGCAATTTCCTCGGCAACGGTTCTTTGAGAAACAGGAGCTCCATCGGTTTTGGATCGGTATGAAACTGAGGCAAAGATGAATGCGGATGTTCCTGCCCTAGTTTTTCAGGAGCCAAAATAGCACGATAACTCTTGATTATGCCTTGTTGTTCCATACGTTTAGTTTTGGCAAAAACTGTGGTTAAAGGAGCATTAATTTTTCTGGCAATCCGTTTTGCTGTGAGCTGGCTATCTTCTTGGATTAGGGCTAGAATCGCCAAATCCTTCTCATCAAGTTTTACTGACATAATTGTAATTATTACAAGAACTACCTATAAAAGTATATACTTTTTTGGAAAAATTACCACATTTTTTATAAAAAATTTATAATATACCTTGCTATTCATGTGTTAAGAACTCGAGATGATAATCTTGAAAAGCAAACAAACAACAATCCCCAGCATATCATTAACTGATTTACCCAAACAACTAGACCAGCTCACACCTAATGAACTGGAAAAGAAAGCCTGCATAGGCAAAATAATGACCTACACCCTTCGCTCTCTAACTTCTACTTATGTAGATGCAGGCTTCCAATGGTTACTGCCTGTGACTTTATCACAAAGCACAGACCCTTTATGGCCTGATCCAAACGCTTCCATCGAGACACGTATTGAAGTAGATATCTACGGAAAACCAGTTCGCACAACAGCAAGCATGATTGTACACAAGCTAGTTTCCTCAAGTTTAGTGTATCCCAAACTCTTCATACTCTCGCCAAACATTCGCATAGAAAAAGCCGACCGCGCAAGAACCGGCAAACACATTTACGAATTCACCCAATTAGACTTTGAAATCCAAGGCGCAACCTCAAAAGATGTCTTCACCTTTGTCGAAAAGGCTCTAAAAACTCTCATTACCGGTCTTAAAAAAGATTTAAAAACTGAATTAACCAGTCTTCACCGATACGATACTATCAAAGTGCCCAAAACCCCTTTTAAAGTCTTAGATCGTGAAGACCTCGAAAAAGAATATGGCGCAGACTGGGAGACTGAAATAGCTGCAAAAATTAAAGATCCTGTCTGGATAACTAACCTCCCTAGAGAATTCTACGACTTTGAAGACTTCAAAACTGGCCGATGGGACAACTATGATTTATTCCTACCTCAGTTTGGCGAAACTCTGTCTGGCGCTAAACGCGAGTGGGAATATACCAAGATTCTTAAGAAAATTGAACGCGACGAAGTCCGAAAAGAAAACTATGCAGTGCTACTCAAACTCGCAAAACAAGGAAAAATTAAACCCTCTGCTGGCGCAGGCATCGGTATGGAGCGCTTAGTCGGCTGGATAACCGGAGTTCAACACATCGCTGAAACTCAACCCTTCCCAAGAGTTCCAGGTGCAGTGCATGAACTCTAACTCTTCAATCTCCCCCAATTCCTTTTTTAATAATAACTTCCAACCCGATTTTCCAAAAAGTTTATCTCTGATAGGGAATCTCACAAGAGGAATGTCAAGTAATTATTACACTTAGGTGCAGAAAATGAATACTTACATAGAAGCATTACACCCAAAACTTAGTAAAAATGACTATCAAAAATTGTCAGCAATTGACAATCCAAAAGTTCACCAATTCATAGCTGAATCAGCTGACCTTTGTGGCGCGGGCAGAATATTCATCTGCAGTGACTCAGAAAAAGACATAACCTATGTACGCCAACAAGCAATGACCACCGGTGAAGAATCTACCTTACACACCCCTGGCCACACAGTTCATTTTGATGGTGAAAACGATCAAGGCAGAGATCGATTAGCCACCAAATATCTCGTGCCAAAAGGAGAAACCTTCAGCAAAGCTCTTAATCAGATTGACCGCGAAGAAGGTCTTCTTGAAGTAAAAGAGCTTCTCAAAGACTCAATGAAAGGTCGAACCATGATTGTCCGCTTCATTTCCTTAGGTCCAGCGGACTCAGTTTTTACCATACTTGGTGTCCAATGTACCGACTCTTGGTATGTAGCTCACAGTGAATCTCTACTTTATCGTTCTGGCTATGAGGTTTTCCTCCAAGCAGGTCCTAGATCAGACTTTTTACGTGTTTTGCATTCATCGGGGAAATTAACTGAACGAATGGTTAGTGCAGAATACGAAAAAAAACGCATTTATATTGATCATACCGTAAGCACCATTTATAGCGTTAACACCCAATACGCCGGCAACTCTGTAGGCTTTAAAAAATTAGCTTTCCGACTTGCCATCCGCAAAGCCCATCAAGAAGGTTGGCTCGCTGAGCACATGCTACTAATGGGCGTACATGGCCCCGGCAGACGAAAAACCTATTTTGCAGGTGCCTTCCCTAGTGCATGCGGAAAAACCTCTACAGCTATGCTCCCGGGCGAAACAATACTAGGCGATGATATTGCATATCTGCGCAACATCGAATCAGTCGCCCGTGCAGTGAACGTGGAATCAGGCATTTTTGGCATTATTCAGGACGTTAACCCTAAAGACGACATGTCTATATTCAAAGTTCTTAGCAACCTTGGAGAAATCATCTTCTCCAACATACTAGTTAAAGACGGCAAACCCTACTGGCTAGGCATGGGTAGTGAGCTTCCAAAAGAAGGCACAAACTACTCAGGTGACTGGCATGAGGGGAAAACTGATGCAGCAGGCAATAAAATCCCCGCTGCCCACAAGAATGCCCGATATGCTGTTTCTCTCAATGCATTAGATAATTGCGATCCTGAACTGAATAATCCTGAAGGCGTAGAGCTAGGCGGAATAATGTATGGCGGAAGGGATACCAAAGCATATGTGCCGGTTCAGCAAAGTTTCAACTGGGAACACGGAATCATAGCGTACGGCGCCTCTTTGGAGACCGAAACAACATTTGCTACAATAGGCAAAGAAGGCGTACCAGAAATTAACATGATGAGTATCCAAGATTTCATCTCTATCCCACTAGGCCAAAACATTCGTAACAACATAAAGTTCGGTGAACGCCTCAAACAAGCCCCAACTATATTTGGCGTTAACTACTTCCTAAAAGACAAAGACAACGGCAAATATCTCAATAGCATCCAAGACAAACACATTTGGGTCAAATGGATGGAGCTACGTGTACACAACGAAGTTGAAGCCCTAAAAACTCCCACCGGCTGGATTCCAAAATACAAAGACTTACAAGTACTTTTCAAGCAGGTACTCAACAAAGACTACACCAAGGAAGAATACATTAAACAATTCACTATTCGCGTTCCAGAAAACTTAGCAAAACTAGAACGTGTGGCAACATTTTACCGGGAAGAAGTCGCAGATGTACCCGCAGAACTATTTCAAGTACTAGACCAACAACGCAGTCGACTACTAAAAGCGAAAGCAACATTTGGAGACTATATTTCACCAGAAAATTTTGAGGATAAAACAAAATGAAATACTCCTCACCTTTTTACCAAAATCCCCAGCATGAAATCTTAAATGTATCTAGTATACAGATTCCTAATTCATAATTGTTAATTATAATTTGGGGATACTTATGGCAAGTAACAAGAAAACCGAGAAAGGTGAAAAGAAAATGATAAATAACAAAGTAATAAGAAAAACTGGGCCATACCTAACAGTAGATCTTACCCAAATCGACGGTGATGGTACTTTCCCCTGTCCAAAATGCGGAACAGTTATCTCACCTGATGATGAAACTGAAGAAGTCTACAAAATTATTGACACAAGAGTAGTCAATGACGAACTTGTAGAGCTTGTAGTATCTTGTGGCACATGTGGCACAGTGATAAAACTTACTGGCTTTCAGCAATCAGTCGAAGACATAACAAATTAATAATAATCCCATATTTTCCATAATTATGTAAAAAGATACAAACTCATCTGTTCTAAATAGTAGTCTTGTGTGCTTATACAGCAGAATGGTACTGTTCAATGGACAGAGCTATTAATGATTTGAACATTAGAAAGAACCGTGTTGGATACTATACTTGATATGATTTATTCTGATCCTTTCTCGCAGTCTTTTAGTTGTACAACAGAGTCGTTTTGTTTCTGTAATTTCTATTTCAACCCGCTGTCTTTATAGGTTGAATTGTCAGTTTACTAATGCCCTTAAAATGAACTCTATTTGGGATGGGCATAAATTTCCGGGGAAGTCTTGAGATGCCAAATCCAAATAATGACGAACTTCAAGGAACCACATTAAAAGTCTATTCTTATGTGGTTAAACAAGATAAGCCCGTGGGGACCCGCGATGTAATGCGTGGTGCTGAATTAAGCAGTCCTAGCGTAGCTTTTAGGCATCTACAAAAACTCGAAACTATGGGGCTGCTAAAACGAAACTCGTATGGCGAATACATCATAAAAGAGAAAACTAGTGTCCGTGGTTACATATGGATCGGCAAGAATTTGATTCCCCGTATGTTATTCTATTCCTTAATTTTCATGGCCATACTAATTATTGAAATCGTAGTTTTAGCTATACATTTCGGAGTTGAAAACTACGAATTCAAAATATTCTTCTTGTACTTAACCTTGATAACTGCAGTGGCAATGGTGCTGTTCCTCGTAGAAGGACTACTGGTACTTGTAAGGGCTAGAAAATCTATTTCCACAAGTAATTTATTGCAAGTAACATAAAAGAATAAACTGGAAAATATTGGGTCGAGACCTAATGGCAGGTAATAGAAGAAAGATGCTCGCTGCGCGAGATGACTTAGCTGACAAAGTTAGTGGAATCTCCGCTAGCAAAGGGTTCACCCTTTTTCAAATGTTAAACAACATGCTTGAGTTATCTATCAAAGCCCACGGTATTGGAACAAGTTTGGAAGAGACCTTTGATACTTACCTAACAATGAAGTCTGTCAAGGAGGCAAGTTTCACTCTTATTCCAGAAAACCTGCTTTATGAAACCGCAGAAGTAGCTTTTACAAAAGCAAAAGAGAAAACATCAAAAATCTGGTTCGACTCCGGTGCTTGGATTGCACAACAATATATCACAAGAGATATCGATGATCCATTTTCGAAAATTAGGGAAAGATTTGAAGGCTTTCGGATGGAATATTCCCGAATTTACACTAGATAAAACAAAGGACATGGTTTCCGTTCGGGTTTTGAGTCCCCGATTCTCAGAAGTCTATTCTCATTTGTTTGCTCACTTTCTTGAAGGTGTTGTTACAACCTTTGGTTACTCCATAAGCCATAAAGAGGTAGGAAAAGGAAATATACGAATAGAGGCCGTTAAGAAGTGAATGTATGTCTAAAAGCAAAGGAAAGAAATTAGTCTCGGTTCCTGAGGATATTCTTGAAGATGCTACAGCACTGTCTAGACGCAAAGGGGCTTCTGTGGGAAAATTTTTCGAAGACGCATTAACACAAGCAGTACGCGTAAATAGTGTCGGATATGACTTAAAAGAAGTAGCTGACTTTTTTGATGTGGTTCAGGCACACAAGGTTCTAGGGGGCATTTTTGTTCCTTCCAGTGTTCTGAATTATTTAGTTGAGACCGCTTACAAAAACGATAAAGAAGTGCTGCAGACGAAATGGTTTGAGAGTGGGCAATGGACTGGCAAGTATATGAAAGAGAAATCGGAAAATCCAATTAACTCTTTAAAAAATTTTTTGATGTTCAGCCGTTGGGATTTAAACGAAGTGGATGTAAAACAAGTAGGTAACTCTGTTAGAATCAGATGTGTCTCTACAGTATTATCAAATGAAGAAACGGAGTTACTTTCTAAGTTTATTCAAGGGATATTGGCAGGTATGGGTTTCAAAATCAGTAAACTTGACTCCCTTAAGGGTATGATAATAATGGAGTCCACAAGATAACTTTTTTTTGTCATGTTATGTTCACATATACACTAATGCATAGAGTTGTATACAATTTCTAATTGCTGCAAAAGATGTATACAACTATGCCCTCTTAACTCCTAACTGTTGACATAAAGGATAAATAGCAATTTACTGGTAATAAGAGCACATCACTCAATAGGAGATAAGAAAAATTGCAAAAAACTAAAAGTAAAATGATAACTGCATTTCTACTAGCAATGATGACTCTCGCAATCTTCCCACTCGCAGCACAAGCATCAACAGGAAACATATACATTAACGCAACTTCTGCAAGCGTTGTAGGTCAACAAGTAGCCGCAGGCGGCAACGTTAACCTATACGTCGGAACTGTAACTTGGTCCGGAGCCCAATTCTACTTAATGATGAGCACAGACGGTTTCTCACAAGTATCAACTGGTGACTCACGATATTCTGCGCTTTTTGATGTAACCAACGTAACTGCCCTTTCCGGCACAAGCACATACACCTATCAAGGTGGAACTTGGACAGTCGGTCAAGGCTGGATTAACGGAACAATCCAGAAGAACCTTGCAGGCGGAAACTATTGGATTAAAGCATTCGACGGCGCAACAACCTCCGTAGCAGTAACAGACACATACATAACAATCACACCAGCATTCTTCGTTTCACCAACATCAAATGCACCAAACACACCAATTACCCTATCAGGCTTCGCCTTTAGGGCAAATGCATCTAGTTAACCTCACCTACGTAAACCCAGTTACCCTAGCTATCGTCCCAATCGCAACCCTAATCACAGCTAATGCATCAGGCATATTCGAATACACCATGAATGCCCCTGATCTTAGACAGGCAGGTGCAGCAGGCGCCAATGCTATCGTAACAAACGTAATAATATTCAACGCCATTAACAACGCAACTGGAACTACATATTCTACAGCAACAGGGTTCTCACAAAGCGCTCGTGGTCTATTACAAGTCAAACGAACTGGTGCGGGTCCATCTGAACAACTTCCAGGTGCAGGAAACGTATTCGGTAACCTAACCGACTTTACCGCAACAGGTTCACTACCAATCACTAACGTCGGAGTTAACAGCAACATCATAATTGCAGGCAACAGATTCTTCCCAGGTAACGCATCACTCAAATGGGACAATGGCGCAGTATTAGCAACAGCCGCAGTAAATTCAACTGGCTTTTTCAACACCACAGTAACAGTACCAATTACTCCAATCGGATTACACAACGTTACAATGGTTGACGCAAACGGCCAAATATTCGTAATATTCCTAACAGTCGTACCATCAGTCACTTTGAGTCCAACCAGTGGAAAAGTAGGTGCAACAGTCACCGCAACTGGATACGGATTCCCAGCGACCACTGGTACTACTAGAGTAAATGCTACACTTGAATGGCCAGGACTCTCAGCATACATCGCCTCAGCATTCACTGATGCAGCAGGAACATGGACTGCAACTTTCGTTGTTCCACAATCAGTAGGTGGTCTGGTAACATTAACCGCCTATAACAACGTAACAGGATCATTCGTATCAACTGCCACTGCAACATTTACAGTAACAGCAGGCTTCGCCGTTACACCATCATCATTTGCAAACAGCCCCACATTAGTAGTTGAAGCAGCAGGAACAGGCTTTAACCCAGCAGAATACTTCACTGTAAACATCGACAATCAACTCTTAGGATTTGATCCTCAGCTAGCAGCAGCTCCATCAAGCATCCGAGCAAATGCTTCAGGTTACCTATCAGTAAGCTTCATTGGCTGTGGATTCACACCAGGAGTACACGTAGTTTCACTCTATGACTGGGGAGCATTCGCCAACGGTTCAGTCGTTCCAACAGTATGGGCAACCTTCACAGTTCTAACCACAGGTGACCCGACAATCAACGCAGTCAACGCACTAAATAATTCAATCAACGCAGTACAAACTGCAATTACCGGCCAATTAACCGCCATAAGTGGAAGCATCGCAACACTATCAACTAGCGTAGGGCAAGTTCAAACATCCGTTAGCTCACTTGGCGCAACCATTAGCAGCGTCAACAGTGGCATCGCAACAATCACTTCAAACGTTGGTTCAATATCTACACAACTATCTAACCTGAATGCTGCAATAGTCGCAGTTCAAGGAGACATCGCAACAGTAAGCACCAGCATAGGAACAATCACTACCTCTTTAGCATCACTAGACACAAAAGTAACTGCCATCCAAGGTAGCATCGCAACAGTTCAAACTTCAATCGGCACACTCCAAGGAACGGTCACATCAATCAACGACGGTGTTGCAACAATCAAGACCGGCGTTGGCACACTACAAACAAGTGTTGCCACAGTACAAACTGACGTCACCTCAGCTAAAGACAACACCTCTGGCACAAGCACACTCATCTACGTAGCAATCGCATTCGCCCTAATCGCAGCAATAGCAGCAGTCGCATCAATACTTCTGATGCGCAAAAAAATAGCCAGCTAAAAAACCAAAACTAAACCCTAAAAGAGGAAACTCCTCTTCCTTTCTTTTCTTTGAATTAATTCTAAAAAAATTCGGATTCGTTTTATCTTTCTATCTATTTTAACTTCGTTTTTCCATAAAAAAGAATAAACCTCTCTGGAAAACTAATCA
This sequence comes from Candidatus Bathyarchaeota archaeon, assembly GCA_963701765.1. GTDB lineage: Archaea > Thermoproteota > Bathyarchaeia > Bathyarchaeales > Bathycorpusculaceae > JADGNF01. The sequence goes on along the minus strand of CAVPBD010000010.1, from coordinate 556,879 downwards.
TATACATTATTTGGTTTTTTATTTTTCACTAAGAACTTTTCTTAATTCTTTGCTATTTATTATTAAACTAGAATTTGGATTTATTTCTCTTAACCCGTTATAGCCGAATCTGATAGTATGATTCATGGTAAAAAATTTTAGAAGGAAAGGGGATGATTTTTCTGTTATATTGTACGGATTTAGTCACGCAATTTATGTTATGATGTTATGGGATAGTAACGATGCTGTTGGTATATACTATTTTTCTTTCTCTAAGCATTTTCTGATAGATTTCAGTTATCACTTCTTTGGTTTTTTCTCCGCAATGACTGTAGCCAAAGACTTTTGCCGTTTCAATTATGAGTGATTCAACGCTTATTCCTAGTGAATATTGGGCAATTAGTTTTATGGCGTTTTCGATTTCTTCGGGGGCAATGTGTTCGGGGTGTCTTTTTGATTCTGGTGAGTTTGCAACTGGAAGACGAACTGGTACTTCGATTAGGTTAGTTGGCCAGAGGAAGTTGCCTTTGGTTATCAATTTCTTTTCTCGTAGTAGCATATCCAAGGCTTCTTTTATGGCTTGAGATATTTTTGGTCCGGTTCTTTTTAGTCCCCAAGCTTCAGTTATTCTCTGAACTGCATAGTCAAAATGTATTGGTCCTTCTGCTGCAACTAACTCGGCTAGAAGTCGACTTTGTTGTGCTCGATTAGCAGGAAAATGAAACTCGTTTTTCTGAAGCTGAGTGTATGGATGCTTTGAGATTGGAACTTTGATATGAGATTCAAAAGTTGCTTTTAAAGGATGTACTTTGTAGGGTACACCAATTTTCTCTATTCCCCCAAACTGAACTTTTCTAACTTCCGCTTTATACGAAATGACTTCAGGAACAGATTCTATATTTGCAGTAGATTGGATTTCCTTTCCTTTTGGCTGGCATGATTGTTGGAGAGCTTCTTTTAGTCTTCTAAGTTCACTTTCTTTTCTTGCAATCCATTCAGGTGACCAAACGCGGTGAATTTTCCAACCTAGCTGGTTGAGTATTTGTTCTCTGAGTCTGTCTCTATCTCTTGCACTTGTACTTGAACGATATGTTGGGCCATCACATTCTATACCTAGTAGGTAACGTCCTGGGTTTACGGGGTCAATTACGCCAATGTCGATTCGATAGTCGCTACAACCTACTTGGGTTTCAATTTTATAGTCCATGTTACGAATTTCTTCAGCAATATTATCTTCCAGAGGTGAATCGAATCCTGTTGGTTTTATCCGTTTTATATTGAGGGTTTCTGGGCCTTTTTCTGCATATTCCAGATAGTGATGCAGTGTAGCAACACCCGCTGCTTTTGTTGACTCCAGATTGATGTCGGAGGCTTTAATTGAAGTAACTATGAGTGTCTTGTCTCTGGCACGTGTAACTGCCACATTAAGGCGTCGTTCTCCTCCTGCCTTGTTTAAGGGTCCAAAATTCATCGTCATTAAACCTTTTTGGTCTCGTCCATACCCAACGCTGAAAATGATAACATCGCGTTCATCGCCCTGAACATTCTCTAAATTCTTTACAAAGAACCCTTCCAGTCTATCTTCACGGAAGAATTGTTCAAACTCGGGGCGTTCATTAAGCCGTCTTTCAATAGCGTCTTCAATAGTCTCCATTTGGGCTATGCTAAAAGTTACTACCCCCAACGTTTTCTTAGGATATTTTGTGAAGTGCTCAAAAATCAGTTCAGTAACAGCCTCAGCTTCTTTTACGTTATCTCTTCTGCCTCCGCGATCATAAACCCCATCTGAGACGTAAGAAAGTTTTACACCTAGTGCATGATGGTTTGCTTCAGCGGATGGGAAGGTTATAAGGGTACCGTTATAGAAATAATTGTTAGAGAATGCAATAAGATCTTCATGTCGGCTTCTATAATGCCACCTTAGTGTTTTAACGGGTAATCCTATACCTAAACATTCATCAAGGATGCTATCAAAGACTTCTATGTCCGAATCGTTTATTTCATCCCAATCCAAGTCATCGATAAGTGATTTCTGGAAGAAACTTGTAGGTGGAAGCTGTTTGTTGTCGCCTGCTACAACTATGGTTTTGCCACGGAAAATAGAACAAATAGCATCTTCTGGCACGATTTGTGAAGCCTCATCAAATAGAACCAAGTCAAACTTCATTGCTTCTGAGTCGAGAAATTGGCTGACCGAGATTGGGCTCATGAGCATGCAGGGTTTAAGTTTAGTTATGATATGAGGTGTTTTTTGAAGAAGGTTGCGAATTGGCATAAGGCGTCTTTTTTTAGCTGCTTCCTTAAGCAAGATGCTAATCTCTGAATCTGCGGCTTGAATTATTACATCTTGGGGTTTTCTGCTGTTTGCAGCTTCTATTACCTTATTCGACGAAAGCCGGATAAGGTCTTGATCTAGTTTTCTAAAATTCTCAATTATTTGCTCATGGTTCTCTCTTCGGAACTTTCCCAGACGCAAGTCTATACTATAGAGGTTGTTGATCCACTCCTGGTGTACTCCTCTATGGAAAACATCCGTTAAATCAGCACCTGCTATTTTTTGATCAATAAGTCGACTAAGGAACGCATCTAAGCCAACAAGGGTGAAGCGGCTTTTTGTCTCTTTGAAGTCTATGAATTTCTGTAGATCATCAACGCGGTCTCTAAGTCCCTTAATTCTATTATGCAATGCCTCCAATTCTAGACTTTGCATTCTCTGGCCATTATACAATGATCCTGGTTCAAATTTTAATTCTAAAATAGCCAAGAGTCTATGTGTTGTATCATTTAACCTCAATAATTCTTCTCTATTGGGAGCGGCTTTTGGTCCTCGTGAAACGATTTGGGCGAATTCCTCAGGTGCAATAACGGAACCTAAATAATTTTGTACTTTCTTAGTCCATTGAAGAACTGTGATTATTTCTGGCCAGTTAGTGTTGAGATCTAAGAAACGGAAACCAAACTTTCCTCGTAGAATTTCTTTTTCGTTAAGGATTTCTGCTTCTTTTTTCCTAACTTTTTCAGCTAGTTTTAAGTCTTCTAAGAGCTGAGAGTAGTTTTTTGGTTCCTGATTGTTGAAGGTTTCAGTTACTTCTTTTGTTAGCTCGTAAAGTGGGGTTAATTGTTTTGCAGTTTCGTTACTCCATAATTCAATAGCGGTAAGTTGAGTTTGATGGATAGATAAGTTCGAGTTTGGCAAATGAACTGGAATTATGTCGTTTAATTCTTTGACTAGTTGTTGCCATTTTTCAACTGATTCGTTGAGTTCGTTAGTTGCTTGTTTGATTTCTTGAGGCGGGATAGACGGGTAGGAAATTGTTTTGATAAGATTTTCAGGTATTTCTGATGTGCCCGATAGTTTGATAATTTCTTTGGTTGTTTCAATTGCTTTTTCTACTCTTTGAAAATCTGTGTCATATCCTTGGTAGAAGTGTCCTAAACAGTTTTGTGCTAGTTGGGTGTAGGTTTCTGTTTCGGTTTTAAGAGTTCTAACTTTGCGTGCATCTAGTAAATCCTTTAGTATTGTTTTTGGAACCTTACCCCGATGGGTTACCAACGCGATTTCTTTTTGGTCGCGATAATAGTTTGGGTTAAATATTCTTAGGACACTTTGGTAGCCATTGAATCGTTTTGCATACTCGTCTAAGTCTATGTTGTATATTTCTTCAGTATATTCTTTTTTTAGTTGTTCTCTTAAAATATTGTATTCTTGGTAGGTGTTTTTTGCTTTTCGGGCTATTTCTTGGGTTTGTTGGAAAAAATCCGCCTTAAACCAGCTTTGTTCCGGTTTGTCTTCTGAGAAACATAATGCTGCTATGCGAGCTAATTGTGCAACTCTTTCGGGGGTGTAATTTTCATTTGGCAGTCCAAAATGTTTTGTGAGCTCTTGGGATATTGTGTTCCATTTTAATGTAACTGCTGGGTTGTTTTTTACTAATTCGAATAAGGATTCTCGTTTTTTAAATAATTCGCCTTCCTTTATGCTTGCTGGATTGACTAGATTTTCAAGTGTTAAAAGTGCGTGCTCAAACTCAGTTGATGTGTTTAGCATTAGTGAAAAGAAAGAATTGTTATAGCGTTCTGATAGTTGGTTTCGAGTTGTTTGGCATTCTTGAATTATACTTTGATAGATAATAGCTTCAGAGATTAGCTGATCAATTTTAGGATGCATTATCCAGCTTGCTTCGGGGAGAGGGCTCTCCAAAATTAGATTGCTTAACCCTGTTAACCAATAGATTTTATCTATGCTTGAAGGTGCTTCTAATCCTAGTCGTTTGGCATAATCAGTTGATTCCATTCTAAGCAAATTTATAGTTGAGATAACCTGTTCGAGTTGAGTTACTAACTCGGAACGTATCTCAAGATTATATTTATTCCCACGGTAACCTCGCCAAGGGAAATCGTTTTCTTCAACTACCTGCCACACTGTCTTGAGGTGTGACATTAATTCTTCAAGTTCATGAATCCTCTGTGGCGTTAAGCTACCCGGATTAATAAGACCAACTTGAACGAAGGGAGTATGTTGTAATTTTGCAAGTTCACCTAAAACCTCATACACACTCTTTTGTAAAAGGGGTTGCTTTGTATGGAGTGCAACGACGTAATCATTGAGTTGATCTCTTAGCTGTCTTATCTGCTCAAATTCATGTGCCGAAGGTATTCTACCGTGCACTAACTGTTCATCTAAGCAACGTTTGAGCTCAGCAACGACTTCTTGTTTGTTTGCTTTACTGCTGTGTAGCTCAAGACAAAAGTGAGCAAGTCCAACATCGCTTAAGCGTTTATATACAACTTCTAAAGCTGCCATTTTATCGCTAACGAATAGAACGGATTTTCCTTGTGCTATACATTCAGCAATTATATTAGCTATTGTTTGGCTTTTTCCTGTTCCCGGTGGTCCTTGCATTACAAAGCTTTGTCCCTTCAGCGCATAGTCTATTGAGACTCTTTGGCTACTATCAGCATCTAAGACTCGGAAGGTATTTTCCGGATTTTCAATTTTATCCACATCTTTTTCTTCAGGTAATCCATCTTGCAATAATTTTGAATCCTTAACATCTGCTATTGCTCGAACTATCGGATGCTGGATAATCATCTTTGCGTTTGTATCCAAGTCATTATAGATTACTAGCTTATGAAATGAGAAAAGACCGATCTGAACCGTTGCTTCTACTTTCCAGCCTTGTTCTGCAGCGATTCTGTTTAAAGAGTCAAAGTAGTTGGCTAAGCTATCGTTCTCCCATTCCTCTGGTAAAGGTGGTAGATTAATCCTGTAATCTTTTTTTAGTTTTTCCTGCAAAGCAGGATTTAACACAGCCTCTTCTTCTATCTGTGGGACGGAAATGGCGAAAGGCTTACGGATTGTCTCTTTAGAAAGCTCAACGGGCACCATAATAAGAGGTGAATGGATTTCTTCCAAAGTGATGATATCCTTCCAGGTTAGCATTCCAAATGCTACATGAAGTATTCGAATGCCCCGTTCTCTGTAATCGGAGAGAGATCGTCTGCGAAGATTCTTTAATGTTCCTTCAAGGTCTTTTCTATTTACTCCTTCGCAGACAAGTTGATTTGAAAGGGGGCGTTCTTTTTCTTTCTTAGATAGACTGTTTTGTATAACCTCTGGATTGTTACCTGTGACTGTATCCTGATCTTCAGGAGGTATCCAGAATTCTAATCGATTCTGTTTCAAAACAAGTTTGTTAAAAAAGGTTTTAGCGTCAGGACTGGTAATGGAAAGATTACTGCGTTTGGATTGTTTGAAATATAGTAGATTATTTCGTTTGGAAAGGTCGATGAGTCTGCATTTCCAGTTTTCTACCCTTTTGAGCATCTGAGTCATTATATTCTTCTTGAATAGTTGAAGCATTATTGCTTTGTAACATTTTCTATGGTCCCCGATACAGCTACCAGCATTACTGAAGGTTACTGACTTGTCAGTGTGTAGTTATTCTATGAACTAAACTCTTTTTATCATTCTTACGTTTACAACATAAGAGACCTTGGATAAGAATAACTATGTCAATGTCTATTTTCGCCGAAAAACATACTTGGAAAATTCAGAATATACATGACATTTGCCTACAATATAAAAATAAAAAAATGCAGAAAGAGAAAATCCTAAAATAGCTCTTGATTTTGATCGATTAGCTGTATTATATTAGGCTGGGCTTCCTTAATATGCCCAAAGTTCAAGAGCGAGTACTATGTTGATGTTAAAAATGTTCTCCGTTGGTTACCTATCGGCAAATTGCTATGTAGTAAACTGCAGAGAAACAAAGGAAGCAGTGATTATAGATCCCGGATTTAGTTCATATCAAGAAGCGGAAAAGATACTTTCATTCATAAAAAGTTATGATTTGAAATTAAAATTTATTATTAACACACATGGTCATCCAGATCATACCTGTGGAAACGGTCTGATGAAGAGCCACTTTGATGTGCCGATTTGTATCCACAAAGATGATGCATATATGCTTGGAGATTCTGGCATAGAAACTGCACGATATTTTGGCTTTGACAGTGTCTCTCCACCGGCGGATATATTGTTAGCCGATTGTGATTATGTGAAGTTTGGGGATGTAACTATAAAGGTTATTCATTCTCCGGGGCATAGTAGAGGAAGCGTTTTGTTTCTGGGCGAAACCGAGTTATTCAGCGGTGATACTTTATTTGCAGGTTCTATTGGGCGTACTGATTTCCCGGGAAGTTCTAATTTGCAGATGCAGGCTTCTTTAAAGAGGCTATTACAGTTCCCTGATTATTTTATTGTTTACTCAGGGCATGGGCCATCAACAACTATTGCTGAAGAGCGTAGAGTTAATCCTTTCTTGCAGGATTTGTAGTTGTTTCTTATTTTTTAGGTCCTTTCTGTTGTGCTTGTTTGTTGTAGTTCTGTTCTACATATGTGCAATATGACATCACACGACATAATATTTAATAGATGAGAGCAGGTACCGTCCCGTATCGAGAGGGGAATATGTCAAAAGCACCTCAAAAACCATCCCTATCTGGTCTAATAAACCTAAAAAAGATAAAAATTAATCTTAACTTAGGTAAGAAACCTAAACAACAACCTATTCCACCACCAGCTCCAAAACCTACACAACGTGGTTTGAAGGTTATCGAAAAATATCCTCTCTACGAACCCTTCTCACATGTTGTGATAGTTCAGAATCCTAAAACGGGTGAATTTAAGTACATTCTCGATGAACTCCAACTTGATCCGCTTGAAAAAGACGTTTATCACAATATCCTAGAAATTCTTCTCGCAGAAATACAATCTCCCAAAGAAGAAATCCTTGATCCACGCAAATTCTTTGCTGACGAAGCTAAAAAAATTGTAGACAAATACAGAATCAGCCTAGGCTGGCTCCCTGATGTTTCATGGTACAAGATTCTCTACCATGCTGAGCGCGATCTAGTAGGTTTCGGAAAAATCGATTCACTAATGCGAGACCCAAACATAGAAGACATCAGTTGCGACGGTGTAAACAAATCAGTTTACATATGGCACAGAAAATATGAAAGCATAGAAACCACCCTTCAATTTGAAAATGATGAAGTTCTCGATAACCTTGTTGTTAAACTTGTCCACATGGCAGGTAAACACGTCAGTAGCGCTTTCCCTATAGTCGATGCTTCACTTCCAGGTAAACACCGACTTGCAGTTGCCTATAGACGAGAAATTACCCCCTTCGGAACAGCCTTTACAATCCGAAAATTCCGAGAAGATCCATACTCAATTGTTGACCTCATAAACATAGGCACTTTCACTGAGGAAATGGCAGCCTATTTATGGATTTGTCTTGAAAACCGCGCCTCAGTTATGGTTCTAGGCGGAACTGCAGCAGGAAAAACCACTGCCCTTAACGCCCTAGGTTGCCTCATCAAACCTGGTAACAAAATAATGACAATTGAAGAAACCGCAGAACTCAATTTATCTCATGAAAACTGGGTCTCTCTCATCGCACGCCAAAGCTACGGTTTAGGCGGAAGCAACGTAGGTGAAGTCGCCTTATTTGACCTTGTAAAAACATGCATGAGACACCGACCCGACTTAATGATTGTAGGCGAGGTTCGAGGTCAAGAAGCATACGTCCTCTTCCAGGCTCTAGCTACAGGCCACGGTGGCATGTGCACAATGCACGCAGAAAACGTTGAATCAGCAGTCAAGCGTTTAACCCAGAAACCTATGGATATCTCACCTGCATACATTCCATTAATGAACATAGTAATGTCAGTTCAGCGTGTGCACCTCGTCAAGAACGGTGAAAAGAAAGCATACCGACGCGTCCTCGCTATAAACGAAGTTGCAGACTACGAAAATTATTTACATCCTTTCAAATGGGACCCAATAAAAGATGAACAAGTAATCTCGCTAGAAAACAGTGTACAAATAAAAACAATATCCGAACGGCTAGGTGTAACAAAACAAGATCTACTCACCGAAATGAACAGACGTAGAGATGTTCTACATTGGATGCGTGATCACAATATTCGTAGCTACAAAGAAGTAGCCACAATCATTGCCGAATACTATGCTAGACCCAAACAATTCTATGAAAAGATCATATCTGGAGAGGAGGTAGTGCCAACTGTCGTTTCTAACAACGCTTGAGGCTTGGTCCTTCCGTCTTTTCGGACGTTTCGCTCCATACTTCACTAAACATTTCTTCCAATTCAAAACTCCTCTAGAAAAAGGACGCATAAAAATTTTCCCTGCAACCTACGTTTCAATGATGTTCTTCATTGCTGCACTTACACTTCCAGTATCGATAATCTTTGGAATTGCTGGATTAGTTACTGGTTTTCTTCCTTTACTAATTCTGGTACCTCTTCCTCTTTTCGTGTGTGCAGGTTTTATTGTAGTTCCATTATCCAAAGCTAGTGACAGAGCTGCAAATTTAGAACGCGAAATGCCTTTCGCCGCAGCCTATATTAGCGTCATGGCTTCAGGAGGTATAGCACCCTATACTAGTTTCAAACGTCTTTCTGATGTTCAATTAATGCCGGCGATGCGAGAAGAATCCCGAGAAATCATCAAAGATGTAGAGATTTTTGGCATCGACCCACTTAGTGCATTAGAAGTCGCTGCTAAGAAAACCCCATTGGACACATTCAAAGACTTTCTAGGCGGATACGCTTCTACTGTGATTATAGGTGGTGATATTGGTCACTTTCTAGAACGCAAAGCCGAAGACATCTTCAAAGTTAGAGCTTTACGAGTTAAGGCAGCAGCAGAACGTCTGGGTATGCTGCTTGAGACATTCATTATAGTTATGGTCATGATGTCGCTTTGTTTCTACATACTCTTCGCTGTAGATCAAATAAACGGCGGAGGCGGCACTGACCTATCAGCATACTCAGGCATGATAATGTACACCTACCTATTCACACCTTTGCTGTCTATGATGTTTGTTTACTTGGCTCACAGTATGCAGCCTAAAACACCTGTCGTAGAGATGCGTCCTTACAAGGTGTTTGGAGTTTGTAGTGTAATAGCCATACTCGTCTTCATGTTGCTCACTAACTTCATGGGTACCACTCAGCTTCCCTTGTTTACTCAACTTCAAGCGATAGGTTTGGATATGCCTGTGGCAGTAGCGGTCTCCTTATTCATTGCTACTGCTCCCGCTGCGGTTATCCACATGAGATTGTCGAAAACAAAAACTAGCATGGAGGCCGGCGTTGCTAGTTTCTTAAGAGACTTAACTGAAGTCCGCAAAACTGGGCTATCCCCTGAAAAATGCATCGAAAGCCTGTCTACACGAGACTATGGTACATTCACCAAAGAACTTCGCAAAATCAGTTCCGATATCTCTTGGGGTATCCCCATGAAAAAAGTCGTAATGGATTTCCTCAAACGAACCAAAAGTTGGATGGTTCAGATAGTAATGTTCCTGCTAGTTGAAACCATAGACGTGGGCGGAGGAACAATACCTATGATTGAATCTCTTGCTCGTTTCAACAATCTCACTCAGGAAGTTGAAAAAGAGAAAAAGATGTCGGTTCGCCCCTATGTAATGATGCCTTACTTAGCATCAATTCTACTAGTGGCAACAACGGTAATGATGATGAGTTTCACTACCGGATTTGGCGCAGGCACACTTAGCACTGCAACTGGGGCTCCCAAGGACTACAGCTTGATGCAAACAATATTCATGACCTCAGTTATTTTCCACAGCTACTTAATCGGTATAGTTGCTGGGAAAATTAGTGACGAATCAATCGCCAGTGGATTCAAACACGCAAGTATCTTAGTCATCATCTCAGTCATAGCCGCAAAAGTAGTACCGCAATTCGTAAAAATTGGATAGGCGAGAAAACATGATACATCGCAAATCTCCGCAAAAGTGCAAATCTTTGAGGAACAACAACAGAGCGGTAAGCCCCGCTATCTCTACTGTACTCATGACAAGTGCCATCGTCGTTATGGTTCTAGTGTCCATGGTTTATGCCCAAACCTTTCTAGATACCCGCATGAGCGAGAATGAATTTAACACAAACAAACAGTTCATGATCAATACAGGATTCCAAGTTGACGACGTAGCCTGGACTCTTGGGCGCACTCAAACCATTCGTTACACAACAACATATGGGCACGTTGCATTTCAGCCTGAAGCATTGACTTACCATTTCGAAATTCTCACCCAGGGCAGTTCAGACTATCAAGAAATCTTCACCAACAGTACTGGCGCTATTTTGTACAATATGCCTGTTACCAAGTTCACTTTAGGTAACAATTATCTGGAGAGAGTTCTTCCCGCTTCAAACGGTTCTTTTCTGCAAGTGGGTGCCTCAGCTTCAGCCACTCATATCTATGTAATTGAAAAGTTGCCAATGGATTCAGGAAGTTACGCACGTGTAGTAGTCGCACCTTCTGTTAGAATGCTTAATTCTACAATAGGTGATAGAAATTACGTCAAATTCTACCTGCCTTTGCTTACCTCTGGTGAGAGTCCTCATCTTTCATCTTCTGTTACGCTAACTGGTGAGGACGTCACTCAGTACCTCTACAAAAATGTTGTTAGCGTCCGAATCACAGTGGATTTTCCTGTCGATACTGCTAGTGCGGGGTTTGATTCGAGTTTCTTCCCATTTGAAAATGATTTGTCATTTGGTCATTATCAACTTATTGTGAACCTACCATCAACTTCTGTTATTGCATTCTATGTTGGCGAGGTATCCGTTTCGCTAGGACTACACGCTTAGAATATGGCTGGTGATTATGTATGCAAACTAGTATAGAATATGTGATCCTGGTTCCACTTTTAATTTTGCAGATTTTCCTCTTTCCAATGGTAGTCAGTAGTATGATGGGGCATTGGGCTGATTCCCGTAAATCTATGTTTCTCCAGGAAACTTCTGGTCATATAGGTAGTGCAATACAACAGATATACTACTCACTTAATCATAGCAGTATACTTTCGGGTACGCTTATAAACGAACTAGGAATTCAGCCTCTAATAGAGAATTCCCCCTATATTGGAAATGCAACTTTATCAAGGCTTGCTGCCTCTTCAACTACAATTTTAGACATAACTCTCAGACTCAACAGTTCCTCCATATCAGCTACTACATCTGTGATACTTGGTGGAAATGTTGAATGGGGTAATTCTAGTCTCGACTCTACAGCAGCTGTCATAACTGCTGAGAAATATTGGAACGGAAGCGATTACATAATTGAATTAAACTTTGGAGAATAATGAGGTATAGACTTTGGTACATGCATCCATTGACCATATAGTTTCGTTAACTGTCTTCTTAGCAGCCATAGTGATATTCGTAGGCCTCTTTAGTCAAACGATTCAAACCTCAATTGTCTTCCAACAACACAGATCAATCGCAACAAAATGTAGTGATCTTCTCGATAATATGTTGCTAAATCCTGGTAGTCCCATGACATGGGGGCAAAGTAGTTCCACCCCGACAAGTTTTGGGTTGCAGGATCCCGAATTCACACAGTATAAGCTTAGTCCATTTTCGTTTATGCGATTAGGTGCAGCCACAGATACACTTATTTACGAAAAAACAAGTCCAAACACATACTATAGTAGTCTCCACAATGGATTCGGTAACTATCTAATTATGCCTCAGGAGGAGACTTTAAACTACTCTTATGTATCGAAGCTGCTTGGTATAAATAATACTTATGGTTTCCAGCTTACCTTAACTCCGCTTATCTCTGTGTCCATAGAAGAGGAACATGCCAATAATCCATTAGAGTTATCTATTAATGTAAATGGAGCAGGTTTTCCGCTTACAAATGCCTCTATAAGTTACTGTCTTGTTCAAGTTTCTTTGCCTGTAATAGAAGCTGATTATCCTTACTTTGAAATCAAAAACGGTACTGTAATTGCTGATGAAGAAGGTTTTGCTTCAGTGTCTTTTTCAGATGTAACAAATGATGAAAGTTATGCATTCATCGCGTATGCTCATCTAGCCGGTTTAACAGGGATAGGTCATTACGAACGTAGTTCATCAGTTGAGCAATATGTTGTACCTCTTGTTAAAAACATGGCAGAACAAAAAGTTTTGATTGGGCACAATTATGATCTTAATGCTTCAGGTTCAGCGGGATTCAGCTTAAAGTACAATGCTACATTCGTTATTTTAACAGAAGATTTCACTTTACGTGAATTGCCGTTTAGTTCTTCTGGAGACTCAAACGTTGTAGGTACAGTTACTTCTGGAATCGGTAATCCATACCCTGAGATAGAGTTGCCTTCAAACACCAATGGCATCTTGATAATTACTTATCAAAAGAACGCTGCTGAAGGTGGGATAGCGATTATGCCTTGGGGAATTAGTTCTCTAGGTTATTCATTGACGTTTGGTGGAAATCCCCATGAAACCGATTGGGTTTCGACAGATATACGGCAAGTTATCATTAATCATGTTGGATATCAAGTAAAACTTGCTCTTTGGAGCTACGTTGGAGAACAGGTGATAGGTTAAAATGATGAGAACTGTTGAAATTCTAATAGTAATAATAATCCTTACGGGAGCATTCATGGCATCTACATATTATGCAGTGTTGCCTTGGCCTCGTGAAGTCTCACCTATGAATCTTCGTCGTCTTTCACTTACATCATTGCAGACCCTTGATTCAAGCTATGATTTGAGTAGAGCCGCATTTGATGCTGATAATGCCACGCTTTGGGAAAACTTACACGTTGCTCTTTCTGCTTCCCTTCCTCCTAATATAATATACAACCTAACTGTGTACGATGTAAATGGAGAAGAAAACGGCGCTACGTTGTATTCTCCTCTGAAGACAATTTCCAATGCTGAAAGTCTAGGTGCCACTTCAGATGCTTCCTCTTATTTAGTGGCTTCTTCTAATGTAACTTTTGACGTAACGCCAGAAAAAATTGGAGAAGCTAATGGTGGCAGTGGTATAACTCTTTACATTCTGAACTGTAGTGATGCAAATGGCTGGTGGATTACAGGCTATACTGCCCAGAGTCTAGCAGGTGATTTGTATCGGCTTCTGTCGCCATACTTTGTAAAGACTGTACTGGTTCAAAATACTACCCAACTTAGACAACTTATTGATGGTCAAAATATTTCTAATTCTTCTCAAGAAAGTGTGCAAAATGCAGTTATAATCAATACCTTTGGAGAATGTGTACCTATGCCTCAGGAGTATTATCAAAGTGGATCACGTGCAAGTGAAGGCTACGATTCAAGTGCCAGTTATCCCTATGTTCGATATTCTTACACTTTAGGACAAAAAACACGTGAATTCAATTGGACTTGGTGTAGCATTGTAGGATACCCGTTCTACTATGTAAGCAATACTGGTGTATTTACTAGCGAACAGAATGGCTGGGGTGTTTATGGAATGCGCATGACCAGCCAAGGTGGCGTACGTGCCTTCCTTCAGGGTCTTGATAATCAGGCATATACTTATGATAATAGTGGAATAACAAGCGATGTAGGTGTTGTTACCCTTACAAGCGAAACAATGAACTACTGTAATTACTATGGAATTTATCCCTCTTCGTACCAGACTTCTACACGCGCGCTAACAACTTCCATACAATCCAGTTATCACCTGTCTATAGGTTTTGAAGTGTTTAATCCTGTTGGAAACTATGTTCCAGGTGCGGTCTATAATCACATTGCGGTAGGATCAACAAACACAACTGGTTCGCTCCTAGCAGTGGGTTTAACTCGAACACCTGATATTCGACTCACCGAAATCAGTCTTCTTTCCTACTATAAGCCTCGTCTATATGCATCTGATTATACTGCTGGCGGCACTTCACGGCTAGTAGTTTTACAACTTGGTCTAGTCGGAGGTATCTAAAATGAAAACTGGAAAAAGAGCAAATAGAGGTCAGTTTTCAATTATCGCGGCTTTATTCGTGGCTGTGATTCTTGTTTCTAGCCTAATGGTAACTTACTCAACGATACGCTATAGCTCCACTCAGTCAGACCCACAAATCTCAAGCGCCATAGATGAAACTAACATGGCTCTGAGGCAAGTGTTAGGTTTTACCGTAGGATATTATGGCTCAGTTTTGCAGGTCACTGGCAACTCTTCATATGCGCGTACACTTGCTAGCAACTATCTGAGTAGTGGTTTAGAAAACATTGCAAATGTACGACCTGAATGGGGATCTTCTTTTACTGTAACTGATTTGATGCTAGGTACCAGCTGGTTTATGAATGAAAGTTATAGCAAAGGAACTTTAAATGTTACATATTCCTTATCGGGATTAGGCATTTCTGGTGTATCCTATTCTGCATCATGCAGATTGGATGTGCAGGTATCTCAAGCTTCACCTACTCAAGCTAGTATTACTGTAGTCAAGGATGAAAACCAACCCTTAAATGATTTGAGCAAAAAGAATTTCCGGTTCTATATCTATAGGTACTCCAATTCGACTTGGGAAACCATAGTTCTCAATACTGAACCTGTTGCATATACAAACGGAACATATATTATTGACATTCCATTGGGGATAAATCCTCAATCCTTCTCTATACAAGTGCAAGATTCAAGAGGCATCTCAGTTGCCGCTTCTTCGTATAGCCATTATACGGGCACATTAGCATTCAATAGCACTTTTGTTGAAGGCGGTGACTATGTAGATAACCTTTCAAACGCATATTCTCCCTCTGACATTGGTACACATAGTAGTTTCATTGCACAGCAAACTAGCCCAGATAGTATTTATGACACACTAACTGAGGCAAGTTCAGGTACTCAAAACCTAAACTACTATCCTACTGGATACAGCAACTTAGGTTCTACAACACTATCTTCTGGGAGTCTCTCAAATTTGGCGGCAGATGATTCATCAACCATGAGCTTTAGAAGTTATGCTTCAGCTTTCTCGTCTGCTTACAACACAGTTTCCTTTGATAGTGCAAACAGCACTACTATTAGTGGATCCTCTATAACTACGATGAGTTGGAAACACACAACAGGTGCGGGAAACGACCGAATATTATTAGTGACGATAGATACCTCCCGGTCCAATGGAGGAAACCCAAAAACTGTGTCAAGTGTAACTTATGATGGTGTAGCTTTAACTAAAGCAGCTGAAGTAGCATATTCATCTGATCCGCGGATTCAAAGCTATCTCTATTACCTTGTTAATCCATCTTCTGGAGCTAAAACCATCGATGTAGTGTTTTCAAGTGGGTCAACTTCTATGCAGGCTGTTGCGGGTTCTGTAACTTACACAAATGTTAATCAAACAAATCCATTACAAGTAACTAATACTAACAGCGGTTCTGGTACTGCTCAATCTGTTAGCTTAACCGCTACTGGGTCAAATAATAAAATGCTCTTTGGTCATATGAGCTCTTTTCGTACTAGTGGTAGTTATTCTGTTAGTGAGAGTGGGCAGAATAGTCGTTGGACTCAAACAGCTCAGCTCTATAAAGGACGTGTTAGCGATAAAACCGTAACCAGTGGTTCTGTATCTATGTCCTGGACTACTTCGGGGGCTAATCCAACTGTTAGCTGGACTGCAATAGCGGCGATCCTTCAACCAACACGAGTTGTCACCCAGCAGACCTGTGAAGTTGAATTTACTGGTTCCTCTGATACATATGATTGGACCAGCTTACAATACACTCTAGTATAGCCTGTCTAGCATAAATGGCGTAAATTATGTGGTTCAACTTTACAACTACAATACTGGGCAATATCCAACAAGTGGTAGTGGCTATATGACAACTACGCTTGGGACATCCGGTGCTTTACTTGATCAAAGCATATCCTCAAACCCTGCCTACTTTAGAGATAGTCTTGGCAATTGGAAACTCAAATTTAAAGCAGTCGCATCAGTCGCTTCTTCATTTGATATCAGCGTCGACTTAGCTAGATATCGAATATCATACATCGTTTATGCGCTTGATCTTGAAGAGCAATGGACTAATGTTAACTATACCGCAACACACCCCGCTCTTTGCATTAAAACAGGTACCTTAGGCTCAGAGAACTTGGCGGTTGATGTATGGTATGGGGGTTCATGGAGGTCCATATCTAGTGGGCTCGCCAGTAATAGTTGGAATAATGTTTCGATATCTCAATATGTAGATTCATCAACATTGACAATCAGATTTAAAGGTGCTAACGATGGACCTGGGGACTCGGTTCAAGATAGTTGGGCAATTGATGCTGTACTACTCAGACCAGAATCTGATCAAAGTTTATACTTAGCTTTACAGAACACAGTAGCTACGATAGAGTTACTGCAGAACGGAACCATGCGGTGGCTTGGACAGAATTTACTTTTAACCACACAGGTAGTACCAATTCCTCCAGTTCCAGTCAAATCAATTCACGTAAACATAACTTACGTCACAAATGGTGTTGAAAATGTTCAAGAGGTGCCTTTTCAAATTGAGGACTGGGCTTCTGGATATGCAGTTCCTCTTGGGCTAACAAACAATGCAACAGTTTTTGGAAATAGGCAGATGATTGTATTTATCCTAAACACTAAAGCCACTCAATTCACGATATGGTGGGATGGTCGCGACGAAGCAACCCAAACATCCCTTGCATACACTAACCGATACTTCACTACCGATAATCCATCGGGTAATACACTAAGCAATGGGTTATTGAGGCTCCAATTTGGTAGTGGTTTCACAGCAACTTCAACTGTAGTCGGTACTACAACCACAGGCACAGCTACCTTCATGCGAATAAACAATGAGGCAAGCACTTATGGTGCAGGTTTAGCCTATGTTATTCATCATGGTATAGTTCGAGACATCGTGATGCAGGAAGCAGAATGGAGTACTGGGGCTGATGGATGTCCAAACCTTTACTCTAACATAGTACTTACTTTGCCTGCAAACGCAACCTACTATACCTATCAAATCGACTTGATGTTCATTGATTCCCAGCTTCAAAGTCGAACAATAACTGATCTTTGCCCAATAAAATTGTCTTCCACTATTGCACAGCTACAGACAGAAAACGGTGTCTCACACAATGATCCAATAGTTGCTAGCGGTACACAAACATTCAGTTCAACTCCGACCTGGATGCATCACTGGAGCCAATTTAGTGACGGAACAAAAGGTGCAGGCATAATGTTTACCGATACAGCTAACAAACTGCTATACGTTTTCGATAGCATACCCTCAGTAGCTAATAGAGGTGCACTTAAAGCTTCTTTGACTTCTCAGACAATTGAGTTACTTCCTGTAACACTAAATTCCGCTTCATTCCAATATGCTTTAGATCTTCGCTGGTGCGGTGCAGTAGTTACTTTTGATGGGGTAGCCCCTCCTATCTATAATGCTGCTGGAGGATCCGGTTTATGGGTACTTGCTGAACTCCCACCGGCGATTGCTGTAACCACCGGCAACTAACCAAGCTTTATTTTAAATCTATATTTTTAATAATTATTCATTTTTCATACAGAATAAATAGGAAAATGTTTTTCTATTAACATATATAGGTGAAAATTACGGCATTCAAAATAATCAAATCAAGGAAAGGCATATCGCCAATATTAGCTACATTACTCCTAATCGTAATAGCTGTTGCAGCTATCACCGTAACATACGCATGGATAATGACCTACATGGGAAACACCACTGACAAAGCAGGCGTTATGCTTTACCAAGCAAACGTTGACTTTGTAAATGGTTCACCAAAACGAATAGCCGTTGATATAGGCAACTCTGGAACTTCCGCCGCAGACGTAATCGCAGTGTATGTTGGGACTTCTTCGACAGCTTTAACAAGCCAGACAATAACAAAAACATCCGTTACACCGGGCAGCATCTCTAGCATCTCAGTTCCATACAGTTCATGGGCCTCAGGAACTACCTATTACTTTAAGGTCGTAGCTAGCTCAGGACAACCAGTAACCTTCAACGCAAAAGCACCCTAACAACAATCCTTTTCCCTTCAAATCATTTTTACTAAAATAAGCATATTTTTTAGCTTGCGAACAAATCATATCAACATCTCCTAAGGTGCCCTACATTGCAAATAATCTTTGCTGCAGCTAGAGTAGCCATAACCTTGGCGGTCTTAATCTACTCCTCTTGGAGTGATTACAAAACTCGCGAAGTTAGTAACCGTGTTTGGGCAATTTATGCTCCAATAGCACTTATCCTTTCACTTTCCGAACTTGTTCTCTATGATTCATCAAAACTTACTCTTTTCGCATTAAGTGTTGGTATAACTATAGGTTTTGCATTTCTTCTATTCTATTCAGGCGGATTTGGAGGTGCTGACTCCAAAGCTTTTATGTGTATAGCAATCGCGTTACCATTCTTCCCCACAATAATACTCACGCCCATTTTGGTCGGTGGATTATCGCCAATTTCCCAAATAATATTTCCAATAACCATACTTAGTAATTCTGTACTAATAGCCGCGTTAAGTGCAGTTTTCCTGCTTCTGCGTAATTTAGTTAGAAAAATGACTACTGGAAAAGCCCTTTTTGAAGGAACTCTTGCGACTGAATCTTTAGGTAAAAAAATTCTTGTTTTAGTTACTGGCCAAAAATTTTCTATTGCTACGCTCAAAGCAAAATGGCATGTTTATCCAATGGAAGATATAACCTTAGAAGAAGGCGAGAATCAGTTCAAACGTAAACTTGTAATTGTACCCAAAGATGAGGGGCGAGATCAAGTTGTTGAGCGTCTTTCTAAAGCAGCTCAAGAAGGTAAAATTGATGAAAAAGTTTGGGCTACTCCCGGTTTGCCAATGTTAATATTTGTAACAGTTGGGTTGATACTGGCCTTATCACTTGGTGATATAGTCTGGTTATTAATAGGTAGCATTATTGGTTAAAACCCAAAATCAAAATAAAGTTTGGAAAAAACCCTACCTGAAGGCACTTTTACTTTTTCTTGAATAAGAAACCGAGGCTATGCCCATTAGAGCAAAACCGGTGGTTATAAAGGGAATTGCAAAGACTCGATATGGGTATGTAAAATTTAAGGCAAGAGCTAGTTCGTTTGTGTCTTTCGAATAGGAATAGCAGAAAGCGCTTATAGTAAAAAGAGCTATCGCAATTAGTAGCATGAAAATTTCTGTTTTAAACTTCAATAGTATCAGCTGTCCAAACCTGAATTTGTTTATGAAGGTTATTAAGGAAGGTTATTTTAGGTTTTGGGTGAACACGTATAATGGATGGTTTTCGTCTGTGGACGAGTATAGAAGTGAATTGCTTGATTTTCTTAAAAAGGACTTATTAGACTTCAATGCTGTTGTAATGCCCGATTTTTTCATGGATCGTCTAATAAATTTGGAATATGACCTTCCTCAGTTTTCTGCTTTAATCGCTGATAAGGTTCACCGAAAAGGTGGCAGTTTAGATCAAATCCCTCAAGTAGATCAGCTTGGTGGAAATGCGATTAACGTAACATCTGCTCTAGCCGCTTTCGGTGTAAAAGTCGTAC
Organism: Candidatus Bathyarchaeota archaeon; assembly: GCA_963701765.1. GTDB lineage: Archaea > Thermoproteota > Bathyarchaeia > Bathyarchaeales > Bathycorpusculaceae > JADGNF01. The sequence continues at coordinate 537,007 of CAVPBD010000010.1, read as the reverse complement.
CGATAGTTTGCGCAGACAAATTTGGTCTTGAACAAATACGTTCCCATTTCAGCAAGCGAACAAGTAGACCTTTCGCATATAAAAATCTGCGAAAACGCCTCTATTACCACTGCATTAGAATTCCAAACTGTTGACGGGAAAGCTAACGTTATGCTTCGAGATGTTGGAGACCTTGCCGATTTTAGTTCTGCAAATTTAAGTGAAGCTGATTATTCATTAATAAAAAACGCGGATTATGTTTGCTTGTTTAACTGGGTTGGAACTAGACGCTTCGGTACCCAACTAGCACAAACAGTTTTCCATTATACGAAAACTAACGGCAAAGGTAAGACTTTCTATGATACAGCTGATCCCAATCCCGCCAAAGAAAAAATACCTGAACTAATAGAAACGGTGCTAAAAACTTCAGATATAGATATTTTAAGTTTAAACGAAAACGAAGCATTCAGTTTTGCATCAGTAATTAACGAAGATGTATGCGCTCAAAAGTCAACGCTTAGTTTTGACGAGTTAGCTTTAGAATCTGCGCGAGTTCTAGCGAAATATTTACGGGCGAGAATTGATTTGCATACTACCGCTTTCTCTGCTACCATTAGCACGAAACAAGAGGTTATTGTTCCTGCTTTTAGAGTCAAGGTTTTGCGGGCAACTGGTGCAGGTGATGCTTGGGATGCAGGTAATATTATTGGTGATGCAAACGCTCTGAGCGATGAAACCCGTTTGGCTTTAGCTAACGCCATTTCTGCTTATTACGTCTCTAACCCAGAAGGTGTTTCCCCTTCACAACAACAACTCCTTAAGTTCATACAAACTACAAAAATCTAAAAGTGGATATGCCAAAATTTTTAAGCCTACATATTTTTAACCCTACACACGTAATCTGAAGCGAGGAAGCGTAACTTTGGGTAAACTGTTCGGTAGCTCTGGTGTTAGAGGTTTAGTTAATACTTCATTAACACCAACTTTGGCGTGTCAAGTAGGTTTAGCGACTGCAAAATATGCAAAAGCGAAGAGGGCTTTTGTAGGTAGGGACACACGCGTATCAGGGCAAATGATTGAGGATGCGTTAGTTTCAGGTTTGACAGCTGCAGGAGTTGATGTGTCTTTGCTTGGTATGGTGCCTACCCCTGCTGTAGCTTACTTGACTCAGAAACTGAAAGCAAATGTTGGTTTCATGATAACCGCGTCACACAATCCCCCTCAGTATAACGGAATAAAAATCTTTAACTCCGACAGTTTATCCTATACGGACGAAAGCCAAAATGCAGTCGAAGATATAATCGCTAAAAGAGACTTTGCCCTACCCGACTGGCGCAGCATAGGACAAGCCTCTAAAGTTGACATTACCCACCTCTACGTTAATATGCTGCAAACTGCCGTGAAGCTGCGTAGACGCTGGAGAGTTGTTGTGGATGCGGGATGTGGTGCAACCTATAATGTTGCGCCAGCAGTTCTCAATATCCTAAACTGCAAAACTACCGCACTAAATTCACAACCAGACGGTTACTTCCCCGCCCGAAGCTCCGAACCCACTGCTGAATCACTAGTCAGCCTATCCAAGACAGTTAAGGCATTAGGTGATGACTTGGGTATAGCGTTTGATGGTGATGGTGACCGTGTAGCTTTTGTTGATGAGGAAGGTGAGTTTGCAGATCTCGATCGCGTTCTCGCTGCATATTGTGCCTATGCTCTAAAGAAACATAATGGTGGAGCAGTGGTTACAACAGTAGAGGCTTCGATGTGTGTTGAAACAATGGCCGCAAAGCACAATGGTAAAGTTGTACGCACTAAAGTCGGCGATATTTACGTCTCTGAAGCTATCGCCCATTATGGGGCTGTGTTCGGGGGTGAACCCTGTGGGGCATGGGTGCATCCGCAGGTTCAGTATTGTCCTGATGGACCATTGTCCGGGGTTCTGCTTTTGCAGGCATTAGAGGACGAAGACAAGAGTTTGCGTGAATTTGTAGCTGAAGTGCCCTTATATGAGACGTTGCGGGAAAAAGTCAGCGTTACAAACGACTTAAAATATCAAATAGTGAATAGCCTAGGAAAGTCACTTATCGATAGTTTCCAGGAACATGGTGACCTGTCGACTATTGATGGGGTCCGTTTATCTCTAACCGACGGATGGCTACTGATTCGTGCTTCTGGCACCGAACCATTGATTCGAATTACAGTAGAAGGTGAATCGTTAAAAGCTGCTCGTAACATAATGGAGAAAAGCGTAGCGATAGTGAAATCGCAAATTCATAAAGGTGAAGGAAAATGAAAGCTGTCCTCTTAGCTGCAGGTGAAGGTGTTCGACTCCTACCCGTAACCGCATCTCGACCTAAACATTTGATTCAGGTAGGTGGAAAAGCAATCCTTGAACACTGCTTAGATGCTCTAAGATCATGTGGTATATCCGAAGCAATAATTGTTACTCATTATATGAGTCAAGCCATCCGTGACTACTTTGGTGACGGATCCAAGTTTGGTTTCAAAATAACCTATGTAGACCAGAAGACTGTTTTGGGTACAGGAAACGCGGCTAGCGTTGCGGAATCCTGTATAGATGACGATTTCATTCTCGTTTATGGTGATTTGTTGTTCTCTTCTGATGCAATAAAATCCGTCCTAAAAGCACATAAGGAAAAGTCAGTTGCGGCTATTGTAGCGGTGGTTCCGGTCGATAAGCCTGAAAGTTATGGTATTATTGAGCTTGATGGTAAAAAACGGTTTAAACGAATAATTGAGAAGCCAAAGCGAGAGGATGCACCGTCTAATTTGGCGAATGCAGGTTTGTATGTGTTCTCTAAAGATGTGTTTGATGCTTTGCGGCGTGTTAAGCGGTCGGTGCGTGGTGAGTGGGAGCTTACTGATGCTGTTACGTTGCTTGCGAGTGAGGGTAAAACGGTTTTAGTAGCGGAAATAGCGAAAGGTGACTGGTTTGATGTAGGTAGACCTTGGGATTTATTGGATGCTAATGCATGGGCGCTTAAACGCATGGAACATAGAATCTTGGGAATAGTAGAGCAAGGTGCACATTTGATTGGTCCTGTTACAATAGCTGAAACCGCGCGTGTGCGTTCAGGTGCTTACATTGAGGGTCCATGTTTTATCGACGAAGGTGCCGATGTAGGTCCGAATTGCTTCATACGTCCATATACCAGCGTAGGCAAAAATGCAAAGGTCGGCAATGCCTGTGAAGTTAAAAACAGCATAATCATGAATAGAACCCATGTAGGCCATTTATCATATGTGGGTGATAGCATTCTATGCGAAAACTGCAACTTAGGCGCAGGAACTATAATAGCCAATCTTCGATTTGACGATGCTTCTGTGAAGATGTTAATCAAAGATCAAGTTGTAGATACTGGTAGAAGAAAACTTGGGGTTATAATGGGTGATAATGTCAAAACTGGTGTCAATTCAGTTTTCATGCCTGGCGTGAAAGTTGGTAATGACTGTTGGGTAGGAGCGAATTTTTTGGTGGAACGTGATTTGGCGCCTAAAACTATTGCAGTGCTAGAGCAGAATTGTAATAAATGTGAACGTAAGTGTTGAGTTTTCTGTTTAAATTAATCAAAGATAAATAGTTGTATTGCACACATTCGTACGGATTAGATGGAGGTATAGAAAGAGTGTCTGTTGCGCAAAGAAAGTTCCTAACTGAAGTCGCGACGTTGGTCGATAAACCCGTAACTGTGAATACTACTACTGGCAAAAATTTCATCGGCACACTTGTAGGCATTACTGACAATTTGAGCGTATGCATTGCTGAAGCAAAAGACGAAACTGGCAAAGTTAGCCACAGAGTCTTCCTCAGCGGTAACGTTGTTGCCCAGATAGCCAGCACTGAGAAACCTTTTGACTTGAAAACCTTAGCAGGACGCCTCGAGAAAGTGTTTCCAACCATGGTCAAACTCTACGAGGATCAGGGCTTCGTCTGGGTAATGGATAAAGTGAAGCTAACTGAACGTGGTGTAGTTGAAGGTTCAGGTCCAGCAGCTGAACGCGTGCAAAGAGTATACGATCAGTTCAAAAGCGAAACCAAGAGCTAGATGTACCAGCGTAGTGCCTGCTCTTCTTTCTTCTTTTCTTCCTGAATATTTCTAATCAGACCAAATGATTCTAGCATAATTTTTGTTTGGTTTGACGCATCTTCAACTTGGGATAAATCGATCTTTAACTTCAGATAAGTTCCTAACGCAGTTAAGGCTACTTTTGTAGCATTCGTATCTGGAACCATACCTATTGTATCAACTAGTAAAGCGAAGCCTTTCATGTTTCTTAGTTTATTTAGACCTATTAGAATTCCTGCGATGCCAAAGATATGGCCTACCATAATTTTGGCTCCTAAGCCTAAGGCTTCCTTTAGGGTTGTGGCGTCTGTTGCGGCAGTATAAAGCATAGGTGACCCTTTTACTTCATCTTTTTTGAAGCCTCCTATGGAAATAGCAAAGTGGCAACCTAATTCCTCTACAATGTCAAGTACTTTTCCCGCAAGCTCATACTGACCAGGTGTAGTCAAAGCCTGGGTGTTACCGTACCAAATAATTAGGTCGGGTTCTCCGTCTTCTCTTTTAACATAATAGAGTTCGTTTATTGGTGAGAGTGCGCTACCTGTTTCGGTTATGATGGCGAAATCTTGGAAGCTAGGCAGATATGATTTCGGCGAATTTCTTAGCTTTTAACTCTTTAATGAGGTGCAAAGCGGCTATGTTAGCTACAAATCCGATGCCTGGCAAGCCTTCGATAAGAATCGGATTATTGAGCTTTGGTTTTTCATAGATTTCAACTTTGCAGACCATGGCTTTAGCTTCCTTAGATGTTGAGTGGGTATTAGAAGAAGCATCCTGATATAAGCATGTCTTTTTGTGAGACTTCTTCTTTAACGCAATTATATCTATATCCAATGGTTTCTGCAGGTATAGGCAGTATGTTTGGGTTGCAGGTTATTTATTGCGTGTTCTGTCCAAGGATTTTATCTGTAAATGACTAATGTTTTTTATAAGCGTGTAGAGTGAACTGTGTAGGTTCTTTGATGAGTTTCGAGATAAAAGAGAAAGATTTGCTTGGTCGAATCGGCAAGCTTAAAACTAAGAGCGGTACAGTGGAAACTCCTTTGCTTTTTCCAGTTATTAATCCCAGTATTCAGCCTGTGCCCACTCGAAGGTTGAAAGAGTTTTTTGGTTTTGAAGCAGTTATTACTAATTCTTACATACTTAGGAAACGCTATGGTGATAAGGTCATAGAGCAGGGTTTGCACAAATTCCTCGATTATGATGGCGTAGTTATGACTGATTCTGGTGCATATCAGATTCTTGTTTACGGTGGGGTTGAGGTTAATCAGGCTGAGATTGTTGATTATCAAGAACGCATAGGTAGTGACATAGCTACTATACTTGATATTCCTACAGGGTGGCATGTGCCAAAAGAGCATGCTCAAGAAACTGTCGCAGAGACCCTTAAACGTGCTAAAGCTTTCTTTAAACTTAAAAAACGTTCCGATACCCTCTGGGTTGGGCCTGTTCAAGGGGGGCGCCATCTAGATTTGGTGGCAAAATCAGCTAAAGCTATGGGCAAGCTTCCTTTTCCTATCCATGCTTTAGGTAGTCCAACAGAGGTTATGGAAAGCTACCGATACGATGTTTTAGCTGATATGATATTAACTGCCAAAACTAACTTGCCCCTAGAAAGACCATTGCATCTTTTCGGTGCAGGACATCCTCATATGCTTGCTTTAGCTGTGGCTTTAGGCTGTGATCTCTTCGATTCAGCAGCTTATGCACTTTACGCTCGTGATGGCCGTTATATGACTGAAAATGGCACCTGGCGCATAGGGGGACTCGATTATTTCCCTTGTCAATGTCCTAAGTGTGCCACCGCAACTCCTAAAGCTGTTCTGGAAATGTCTAAAGTAGAACGTGAAGTTTTTCTGGCCGAGCATAACTTGCACGTTTGCGTAGCCGAACTAAAACGTATCAAACAGGCTATTCGTGATGGTAGACTTTGGGAGCACGTCGAAATGCGCATGCATGCTCATCCAGCGCTTCTCACTGCACTTAAGAAAGTAAAGACTTCTGAAGGCTTCATCGAAAGAATCAGTCCCACTGTCAAACAAAGCGGTCTGTTTTTCTACGATGCCGTTGGTCTTTGCCGACCTGAAATTACCCATTATCGCAGACGATTAGTTGAACGCTATCGTGCACCTAAGGATGCTAAGGTTCTTTTGCTAGTACCTCAAACTCGCAACAAACCTTTCCATAGAGGTGAGGAACTTAAAGAAACAAGGCGAGTTTTGCGAACCGTAGGTGACCTTGCAGATTATGTTCACATGTGCTTCTATGCGGCGCCCTTCGGTGTTGTTCCTTTGGAGTTAGATGAGGTTTATCCGCTTAGCCAACACGAGACTGTTATGCCCTTAGATCAAGAAGTCATTGACTACGTTGCTCTCCAAGTTGCCGATTATATAAAACGTTCCACTTACCAAACTGTGGTGTTACTTGATGACGCTAACATTTGGGGCGCTAAAGTAAAACAACAATGCAAAATTGCTTGTGCGAAGAAAAAGATTACATTTGAGCATATCAGTGTTGATCAATCATGCAAAGGATTTTTAGCTGGATTAGAATTGATTCTTAGAAAGAACTTGAGCGAATAACCTTGATTCGGGCAGATTTTCACATACACACCACATTTTCAGCAGATTCCGCCATCTCCCCAAAAACTCTAGTTGAACAACTCGTTTTGCATCCGTCAATAAAGGTAGCTGCGGTCACAGATCACGATAGCGTAGATGGTATCCGATTTGTATGCGAGTTAGCTTCAGCGTACCCTGATATTCTGATTATACCCGGAGTGGAGATAAGTACTCCCCGAGGCGATATTGTGGTTTTAGGTACTCAAGAGTTACCTCCTAAACCTTGGAGTGTTGAAAACGTGATAGACTTCGCTGAAGACAACAGTTGCGTATCTGTGGCGGCGCATCCTTATCGTGACTTTGGGATAGGTGATTATGCTCAAAATTGCAGAATAGATGCTATCGAAGTTCTCAATGGAAACTCGCTTTACTCTGCGAATAAGCAAGCCTATGAACTGGCAAAATCTTTAGGTCTACCTGGAGTGGCGGGTAGTGATGCTCATAAGCCTTCTGAGTTGTATGCGGTATACACTGAGGTTAAAGCTTCCTTGGATGTAGATGACATTTTAGCAGCAATTAATAAGGGGTTGGTTTCTGTTTCTTTGAGTGGGAAGTCAATACATTTTTAAAAGAGCGATTATTCATGATTATCGCGATACCATATTAATAGAAGGACTGAATTGATTGCAGATTGGATTTTTAGGCGGCGCCCGCGAAGTTGGCAGAATTGGAGTTACTGTTAAATCGAAAAAAACACAGTACTTGATGGATTACGGAGTAATGCTTGGACGTGAACCTGGGTTTCCAATGCATGTTCCCCCAAAAGATGTTGATGCTCTTATTCTTACTCACAGTCATCTGGATCATTCTGGTGCGCTCCCTATCTTCTACATAGAAGGAAAACGCCCCCTCTATACGAATATGCTGAATTTGGAGCTAACTCAGCTACTTATTCAGGATTTTATCCATCTTTCTGGTTATTACTTGCCATTTGAATACATTGAGCTTCGCACTATGATGCGTAGCAGTAAGCACCTTGATTATGGTGTTACTGAAAAAGTGGGGGACATGAGTTTTCAGCTGGTTAATGCCGGTCATACTCCTGGAAGCTCTTCGGTGATTGTAGAAGCAGAAGGTAAACGGATACTTTTTACTGGAGACTTTAACCTTGAAGATACTAAACTGCTTAAAGGAGCCAGCATGGATTATGGTGACTTAGATGCCATCATCACAGAAAGCACCTACGCAAACGCGGACCATCAGCCTCGACTTGAAGTAGAGAAAAAATTCGTAGATGCCTGTACCGAAGTAGTCGAGAAGGGTGGTATTGTCCTTATACCTGCTTTCGGAGTAGGTCGGGCTCAAGAAATCGCCTGTACTCTGGCTGGTCATCGCTTTGAACACCCGGTAATTTTCGATGGTATGGCAAGAGAAGCAAGCAGAGTAATGATGAATAACAAAGAATTCCTGCGTGATCCCAAACTGTTCACCGATGCTATGCACTCATTGGAATGGGTGGAAGGGTGGCGTGATCGTCGAAGAGCACTTAGAAGCCCCGGTGTAGTAATTTCGCCGGCGGGGATGTTAAAAGGTGGTCCTTCACAGTTTTATATAAGTAAAGTAGGTAAAAAAGCAAACAACGCCGTTTTCCTAGTTAGTTATCAAATTCCTGGGACTCCTGGTAAAGAGCTTTTAGATAAAGGAATATGTACAATCGATGGTAAAGTACGTAAAATAAAGGCTAAAGTTCAACATTTTGATTTCTCTAGCCATTCTGGGGCAACCCAGCTTAGAGAATCACTGAAGCGTTTAGGTGGCAAGCCAAAGATTTTTGCTGTCCACGGTGAAGAAGCCAACTGCGAGTTGCTTGCAAAATGGGCAAACTCAGAGCTGGGTTTAGAGGCTGTGGCTCCAAGAACCGGAGAAACCTACCAGATATAATAGGACTCAGGCTTCAGACCGTTTGCCTGTTATTTCAATGTATTTCCCTAAACTATTAGTTTGAAATTTAGAATATCCATAAATAGTTAGCGCCCTTTTTTTAAGGACTATGGAAACGAAGACAAGAGTTTCTGCTGTTTTACCTATGGTTGTCATGGGTGCCCTGTTCGTCGTGATTGATTTGCTGGCTTTCTGGTTAGCTGGTCCTTTTGAAGCTGCCGGTGAAGTTGCCTTCGTGAATCCTAGTGATCCACTAAATCTGGTCTTTTTCTTTTCAGTGTTAGTTGTTTTCACAGCAATTATTTTGCTGATTGCGAAATATGGTCAAACTCGAATAATTCAAGCGATCTTCCTAGGTTCCACGGGGTTGCTTGGAATTTATGTTTTCTATCCTATACTGGGCTTTGTTTTGCCTTGGGAATTGTCCCTAGGCGTAGCTGTAGTTTTGAACGTAATCATAGTTGCTTTGCTATATCGTTACCCTGAATGGTATGTCATAGACATCAGCGGTATGATCACCGCTGTTGGCGCCGTTGCAATGTTGGGAATTTCCTTAACAATTCTTATCGTAGTTGTATTGCTCATAGTCATGGCAGCATACGACGCTATCTCAGTCTATAAGACCAAACATATGATTGATCTTGCAGATACGCTAATAGAACTAAAATTGCCCATCTTGTTTGTCGTTCCTAAAACCTTGAAATATTCACTTATTGAGGAAACTAAGAGCTTGAAAGAGAAACTTAAAGACGGTGAAAAACGAGATGCGTTCTTTATGGGAGTGGGCGATATCGTAATCCCCGGCATTCTAGCTGTGGCTGCATTCCATACTATCCCTGAATATGGTTTCCTGATTGGCTTATCCGTACTGGCTGGTACATTGGTGGGTTTTGCAGTGCTAATGTCTTTTGTTATAAAAGGTAAACCCCAAGCGGGACTACCATTCCTTTGTCCAGGCGCTATAATAGGATACGTTATATCCAGCATTCTCTTAACAGGTGGACTTACGGGACTTACTTTTTAGAATCTTATCTTGGTTTTTCCCTTCTAAGTCATTTGAAAATATTGTTCCTTTAGCGGAACATTTTGTTCCACAGAGAGAAGTATTAGGCATTTCTAATTATACATATGATGATGGTGAAGTATTTGAATGGAAAATCCCATCTAATCGCGATTCTATTTTTTACTTTTTTATTCTGGTCGCTGATAGAGGGAATAGTTGTTAAGGTCGGGGCTACAGATGAGGGAACATTATCGCTGGATGATACAAATTCTAGTAACGACTGGTTGATGTTCCGTCATGATGCAGCCCATAAGGGACAATCTAAGGGGGTTGCTCCAAATACCAATCAAACGCTTTGGATTTACCGAACCGGTGGCGCCGTACGATCTTCTCCCACTGTTGCTTTTGGTCGTGTTTTTGTAGGTTCAGATGATTGTAATTTGTATTGTCTAGACGCTTTTAGTGGTGTTAAGTTGTGGAATTTCACTGCAGATGGGGCTGTAGAGTCTTCTCCTGCTTATGCCGATGGTAATGTGTTTGTTGGATCTGACGGTGGTAATGTGTACTGTCTTAATGCTTTCACAGGTGTGAAGATATGGAATTATACAACGCTTGGAAATGGTGTTTATTCTTCTCCTACTGTTATTGATGGTTGTGTTTTTGTGGGTTCTCGCAATTTTGATGTTTATTGTCTTAATGCTTCTACAGGTGATAAAATTTGGAACTACACAACTCATGGTTCCGTGTTGTCTTCGCCTGCAGTTGTTGATGGAAAAGTGTATGTGGGTTCATACGACCGTAACTTTTACGCTTTAAACGCTTCAAATGGTGCTTTAATATGGAGTTTTCCTACTGGAAATTGGGTTTTATCTTCTCCTTCGGTAGTTGATGACAGAGTGTATGTGGGTACCCAAGGGGGTAAAATAATTGCTTTGAATGCTTCGGCAGGTAGTTTGATTTGGCAGTATGCTACCGTTTTTAACGTATATTCCTCTCCCGCTGTCGCAAATGGTTATGTCTATGTAGGTTCTTGCGATAACAGCGTTTATTGTCTGAACTCTGCTAACGGTTCTTTACTTTGGAAGTACGCTACCGATAATTGGATTTTTTCTTCTCCTGCAATTGCTAACAATAAAATATATGTAGCTACGTACTTGCGCTTGGGTTCAGATGTCGGATCAGTCTTTTGTTTGGATGCTTTCAGTGGCACTTTAATATGGAATTACACAACCAATGGTTTGATCGAAACCTCTCCTGCAGTTGCTTATGGTAAAGTCTACATAGGCTCAAATGATGGAAACATATACTCTTTCGGATCAGAATCCACTCCCACTCCAACAGCATCTCCCATACCTTCCTCATCACTAACACCACAAACATCATCAACCGAAACACCCGGCATATCACAATTACCCTCTGTCTCACCAACAACTTCAAATCAGTTATCCCCAACAGAGAAACTCCCACACATAACATTATCAACAGAATTAATCTGTCTGATTGGGATATTGATTATTTGTATAATTGTGCTTGTCCTGATTTGTTTTATTAAAAATAAGAGGAAGCAATAATCAATAGACTCAGCTTTTAGTTTTGTTTTATTGTTTTTGTCCGAATTGTTCTTTGAATACGTCGCGGATTTGTTCTAATTCTGCTAGTACATGTACGTCTTCCATTTGTTTGAGTTTGCGAACTTGATCGGCATCTTCTTTCCGGACGCGTAGTTTCATGTCTTTACCGTTGGGTAGTTTTGTGTAGAGGATTTTTTCTTCGTAGTCTACTGGATTTACGTAGATGGGGACAAAGGCTTTAAGGGCCATGCTTGCGGCGTTGGTTATCATGGTGTCGCCGATGCAGTTGGCTATTTTTGCGACGCTGTTAGATGAGGCTGGTGCGATGAGTAAGAATTCGTATTTGCGGTTTTGCATCCATGCGGCAAGGAAGGGGGAATTTGCGTTGAGTTCGACCATGTATTTGGGGAAGCTTTGTTTGATGGAGTTTTCGAGGTTGTAGAATTTGAGCATGGTTTCAGCGGCTTTGGAGACAAAGACCTGAATCTCAACAGTTGCTTCGTACTCCTGTTTTAGTTGTTTCATTAGCTCTACGTATTCGGCTACTCTGTCGCCTGCACCGGTGATGCCCCAGGCAACTTTTTTCTTTTTAAGCTCAACTTGGGCAGACATATTTTTTCCTCGCGTTACTTCCCACATTGATTTAGGTACTCAGCAAACCTTTTTACTGTTTTCTTTAAGCTTCGAAAACCTTCTTCATCTTTTTTAGCATCTTCAAGAGTGTCGTTTGTCCAGAACGTGGCACCTAAGTTTGCTCCGAAGAATCCTCCGCTAACCGGAATCATTTCATTAAGGATGTAGAATGTGTGTATCTGGGTTAGGGCCATTTCTTGTCCGCCCATGCGATCTCCTCCTGTTGCTATTCCCATCCCTATTTTGCCTTTAAAGAAGTGTTCATCACCCGCAACGACTGCGCGGGTTCGATCCATTAATGCCTTAAGTTGACCACTTATGGTCCCATTGTAGACAGGTGAAGCAAAAATTATGCCTTGTGCCTCTTTTAGTAACGCATAAACTTCTTCCATATCATCTTTAAAGGTGCATTCAAAAGATGATAAACAAAAATCGCAATGTGTACAAAATTCTATGTGTTTTCCTCTCACAGTAAAGAATTTTGTCTGAAAACCTTTCTCTTCTAGCATCCGTAGGGCTTCTTTTACGATGTATTCAGTTGATTGCTGCCGTGGGCTTCCACAAATACCAACAACTAACATAAACAAATCATCAAAAGTCATTACTTTCAACATGAATTAAAGTTTTCCGCAATAACCTTATTTCAAAATAATGAATTCCCTAATTGGCTGATAACGGCTGGTTTATTTTTTTTATCTTATCTGGTTGCTGTTTGGAGAATCTTCGAACGAAGAATTTTCGGATTTCTTCAGCAACGATTACTATTCCTGCGAGTGAGAATAGGAATGCCCATTCGCTTAAGCCCAAAGCTGTGGTTCCGAAAAATTGTTGCATTAGTGGTACATAAATTAGCACTGCTAATACGGATAGTTGTGCGATTATGCCAAAGATTATCCATTTGTTTGTTTTTAGGCTGGTTTTGAAGATGGATTGTCTGCTGGTTCGGCATGCAAGAACGTTACCTACCTGGGCAACCACTATACCCGCGAAAGTCATGGTTACACCTTTAATGTAGATAGGGTCATCTGCAGCTAACTGCATGCCTAACTGCCAGCCGCCTGCGGTCCAAGCGCTCAGGCAGCCATACATTGCACCTGCAGCAATGATGACGCCTATGAATATTGAACGTGCTAAGACTTTGCGTGTAAAGAGACGTTCTGTGGTACTGCGTGGTGGTTCTTCCATTATGCCTGGTTCAGGTGGTTCACGACTAAGTGCCAATGAGGGGATGACATCTATGGCTAGGTCTATCGCTAGAACCTGAACAACAAGCAAAGGTAAAGGCAAGCTTAGTACAGCATAAAGTACATAGGGGATTAGTTCAGCCCAGTTGTGGGAAAACACGTATACGATAAATTTGCGGATGTTTTCGTAAATTGCTCGTCCTGATTCAACTGCTTTAACAATTGAAGCAAAGCTATCATCTAACAGCACGATGTCTGCAGCTTCACGTGCAACATCTGTGCCGGAAGCCCCCATAGCAACTCCGATATCAGCTTCCTTCAATGAAGGCGCGTCGTTTGCGCCATCTCCCGTAACAGCTACGATTTCCCCGCTATTTTTCACAACTGTGACAATACGGTGCTTTTGCTCTGGCGAAACACGTGCAAAAATCACGTTACCCTTCTTAACTTCGTCCGCTATTGCTTTGTCCTTTAAGTCATCTAAATCTACACCGCGAATTATCTGGCTATATTCGCCGTCTACAATTCCAACTTCTTGAGCTATAGTCTGTGCTGTTGGGCCATAGTCGCCTGTAATAATTACTGTTTTTATACCTGCTTGTTTTGCTAATAAGACGGAATCTTTTACTTCGTTTCTGGGTGGGTCGCGCATGGCTGCTAAGCCGACAAAGATCATTTCATTTTCGACGTTTTGTCCTTTTATATATTCTTTGGCGGATATTTTTTTGTATGCCACTGCGATTACTCGTAGGCCTTCGTTTCCGAATTCGTGGTTTTTGGCATGGATCCACTGTAGATTTTCATCTTCTAATTCTTCGACTCTTCCGTTCAATAAGATTTTTTTGCAGATGCTCATTATGCTTGTTGGTGCGCCTTTAGTGTAAATGTAAATTTCATCGTTGACTTTGTGTATTGTTGTCATGCGTTTTCTTTCAAAACTAAACGGTAAAATGTCTATGATTGGCTTCTCAGCCAAAGTCTCTTCTATGTTTAAACCGAACTTGGTTGCAGCTACTAGAAGAGCGCCGTCAGTTGGATCGCCGATGATACTCCAGGTCTTGTTTCTGTCTGAAGGGGGTTCTATTTTTGCCCCATTGCAAAGAGCCGTAATTTCTAAAAGTTTCTCTAATGATCCGGATTCGGACATTTGAACTTGTTTACCGTTGAATGTGAACTTACCTGCGGGGTTATAACCTAACCCTGAAACATTTACAGTGTAATCTTTTACCCAGAGTTTGTTAACGGTCATTTCGCCTTTTGTTATTGTGCCAGTTTTATCTGTAAAAATAACCGTGACGCTTCCTAATGTCTGAACAGCTGACAATCGTTTAACTAAAACATGTTGTTTTACCATCTTTAGTACATTAATTGCTAACGCGCTTGAGACTGTAACTTGGAGTCCTTCAGGAACGCAGCATACCATCACACCTATCATGAAGAATATGCTTTTAGCTACGTCGATGTGTAGCCAGAGAATGCTAGCTAAGAAGAAGATGACTCCGACTGCGATGGCTATTATAAAGTCGTATTTTGCTGTTATTGCAATTTCTTTTTGAAGTGGGCTATCCTCTTCGCGAATTGTTTGGGTTAAGCTAGCTATTTTTCCAAATTGGGTATCCATTCCAGTAGCATATACAACGGCTTTTCCTTGTCCTTTTGCTACGCTTGTACTCATGAAAACTAAGTTAGGTGAATATAGGTAAGCTTTCTCTACAACTTTTGATGGCTCGGCGACTCGTGGCTGTGGTTCTGATTCGCCTGTTAAAGGTACATTGTTTGTCCACATATCGAATGCTTCAATTAATCGTGCATCCGCTGGGACTCGATCCCCTTCTTCTAGTAAAATTATGTCACCCAGAACTATCTCTTTTACCAAGATTTTTTCGAGCTCGCCTTCTCGCAGAACTTTAGCGTACTCGGGCATCCAGCTCTTGAGTGTTGCCATTGCTTTTTCTGCGCGTGATTCTTGGAATAAGCTAACGAAAATGTTCATTAAAACAACGGCTAGGATTATGAGACTTAATTCTGGACTTCCGCTGATGAATGAAAGAAAACTTGCAAAAAGTAGTAGTATGCCGAATAGGTCTTTGAAGTGTTTGATGAATTTGCCCAAAAGAGGAATCTGTCTTTTCTCAACAAGCCTATTTAGGCCATATTTTTTTAGACGCGCTTTAGCTTCTTCGCTTGTTAATCCCTCTATTGATGTCTTTAGGTCATCGAAAACCTCTTTGATGTCTTTAGAAGCAGCTTTCTCCAAGTTAACTCCGCCAAAACCTTACAAAACTATGCGTCAGTATTTCCAAATCCAATATCGATTGCCTGATTCGAAAATTTGATTTTGCAATGCATTCTTTTGTAAGGTGTTAGATTCAAAGTGCATGCTTATCCTCAACGATTAACATTGTATTACAGCTGGTTTTATTCTTTTAAGCTATTTGTTTTTGGCTTAGATGTTTATGGGGTCATTTATACTAATCGGAGGAGGATAGGTTTTTAATTATGCAAATAACCTATAAGCATAATAATCTAAAAAACCAATTTTTAGTCGATTGTTTTAGGTAAACATTCTAAAAACACTAAAGCATTAGCTATAAAATCTAAAAGACGACGATTGGTAGATAAACGGCAAAGTTTTCTTTATCAACGAATCTTTAAAAAGAATTCCATAAAGTTAATAGGCGACAGATTCAATTTCCATGTAGTTTATCTCATTAAGAGAGAATTAGAAATGCTTAGATGCATTAAAAATGGGAACTTACAGGTTAAAAATGATTCATAAAAAATAGGGAATGTTAGTTATGGCACGTTATAGACAGACAGAAGAAATTGTCAAACTGATGAACAATCCAATTATCATCAGGAACACCAGTATCATCGCTCACGTAGACCACGGAAAAACAACCCTTTCCGACAGTCTTTTGGCTGCAGCTGGAATTATCAGCACTCAAACTGCTGGACAAAAATTGTTCCTTGACTCTTGGGATCTTGAGCAGAAGCGTCAAATGACCGTTTTCGCTTCAAACGTCAGCTTGGTTCACACTCTTAACGGGAAAGATTACCTAATTAACCTAATCGATACTCCCGGACACATAGACTTTAGTGGTGCAGTTACCAGAAGTCTGCGTGCAGTCGACGGAGCCCTCGTTGTCGTGGACGCAGTAGAAGGTCCCATGACCCAAACAGAAACAGTGCTCATGCAAGCTCTACGTGAACGCGTAAAACCAATTCTATTCATTAACAAAGTTGATCGATTAATTAAAGAAATTAAACTTACCCCTGAAGAGATTCAGCGTAAATTCGCAAAGATTCTACTCAGGGTCAATAACCTCATAGAAAAATATGCTCCGGCTGAACATAAGCAAGACTGGCAAGTTAAAATTGAAGACAGCCGTGTAGCCTTCGGTTCTGCCCTTCACAAATGGGGTTTAAACCTTACTCACATGAAGATGAAGAAGATTACCTTCAAAGACATTATTGACGCCTACAGTGGTGACCCAATAGATATTGGTAGAAAAGTTGACGAGCTTAGCAAGAGAGCACCTTTACCCGAACCGATTTTAGACATGTTCTGCGAACATCTGCCTAATCCGCTAGAGGCTCAGCCATATAGGCAAGGTCAGATTTGGCCTGGTGATGTCGATAGCCCAGTTGGCCAAGGCATGGCTAAAGTTGACCCAAAAGCTCCACTGCTTATGTGCATATCAACAATCGAAGTTGACCCACACAGCGGAACGGTTGCTATTGGTCGTATTTTCAGTGGTGAAATTGTGAAAGGTAAGACTGTACAGCTTGTGAGTAGCCACCAGAAAGGTCAGATTCAGCAGGTTTTCATGAGTATGGCTACTGACCGAGTTATCATTGATCGTGTTCCAGCTGGTAACATTGGCGCAATTTCAGGTTTACCCTCTATTCACGTGGGGGAAACTATTGCAGAAGACGGTATTGAAATTCACTCTTTCGAAGGTCTACGATACGTTTCAGATCCAGTCGTTACCGTTGCAGTGGAACCTGAAGATGTAAAAGATCTACCCCTATTTGACAAAACTATGCATAAGCTAACCACTGAAGACCCTAACTTGCACTTCATTATGAATAAAGAAAGTGGTGAATTTCTGCTCTCTGGTATGGGTGAATTACACCTTGAAATTACTGCTTATCGAATGCAAGAAGCTGGGTTGAAAGTAAAACTTAGCAAACCCATTGTCATTTACCGCGAAACCATAAGTCACGACTACAAGGGTCCAGCAATTATGGGTAAAAGCCCTAACAAACACAATAAACTCTGGATTACTATCGAAAGGCTATCGGAGGAAGTTATTGAAGCCATAAAATCTGACAAAGTCTCCGACATGCAAAGCAAAGATGAACGTACCAAAGTTCTCAAAAGTTTAGGCTGGGATGCAGACGATGCAAAAGGTGCAGTAGCAGTCGAAGAAAACAACATTCTCTGCAATCGTATCAGAGGACGTCAATATGTAGAAGAAATCATTGATCACATAAAGACCGGCTTCCGCGAAGCAGTCCATACCTCACCACTAGCAAAAGAACCTGCATATGGTCTAAAAATCAACCTTGAAGATATTTCTATGCACGAAGACCCAGTCCACAGAGGCCCAGCACAGGCTATACCTATGACTTGGAGACCAATTTACTGCGGTATCCTACTAACCGATCCCAAATTGCTTGAGCCCCTAATCAGCTTCGAATGTAAAGTTCCAAGTGACTTCGTTAGTTCCGTTATCACCTTGCTAAACAAGCGACGTGGTAAAATCCTCGACATGCCTTCAGAAGAAGATATGATTACTGTCAAAGCAGAAATGCCAGTCTCCGAAAGCTTTGGAATCGCCGACGAGCTTCGTAGTTCAACTCAGGGCAGAGCTTTCTGGGCAACACAATTCAGCAGATGGGCTTATGTTCCAGAACAGATGCAAGCTGACACCATCCAAAAAATCCGCGAACGCAGAGGATTACCCCCAGTTCCGCCAAAACCAGAAGAATACTTCGAGAACGAATAAACTCGAATCCCCTTCTTCCCTTTCTTGTTTTCGTTTTTTGATATTTGTTGTTTTTCTTAATGTGCTTAATATATAAGTAGGCGCAGATTTTTTGAAAAGTTTTTATGGAAAGTGACGTATTTGTATCTTTTATGTCTGGTAAGCAGTTTTTTGTTGACCGTTATCGAAAACTTGGTTGGGGTTTTAGGGATGTTCAGGCAAGACAAGCTATAAGGCTCAATTTTATGAATTCGAAGGGTAAAAATCTGCCTGAAAGGCTTCGCACTTTGGGTGTTGGGCTTGAGAAGGTACCTTTTCTTGAGGCAGGTTATTGGGTGGGTAAATCTAAGGTTTCTGCAGGCGCGACCGCTGAATATTTGCTTGGGTTATATTCGATTCAGGAAGCTGCCGCCCAAATTCCTGCAACGCTGTTTACTAATTTAAAAAATAAGAAGGTGCTGGATGCATGTGCTGCACCCGGTGGTAAAACGGTGCAAATTGCTGACCTTATGGGCAACACCGGAGCTATAATGGCTCTGGACGTTAATGATCGGCGTTTAGATGCTTTGTCTAACCATCTGGAACGTTGTCATGTTAGTTCGGTAGTGGTCTATAATTTGGATGCGCGCAAAGCATCAGGATTGGACCTGAAATTTGATCGCGTTCTTTTAGATGTTCCCTGTTCTGGTAATTTTGCGTCTGATTTTCAATGGTTTAATCGGAGAACTATCAAAGATGTGGAGCGTAATGCAAAGGTTCAAAGAGAGATTCTCGCTGAAGCGGTCAACTGTTTAGCTCCTAATGGCGAAATGGTATATTCAACTTGTTCTCAGAACCCGAAGAAAACGAATTAAATATGGATTGGGCAATAAAAAACTTGAACTTACGTATAGAAGAAACTAAAGGTCCTGGCGAGAACGGATTAACTGAAGTGTTTGGTCAAAAGTTAGATGAGTCGGTTGCTAGATGTAGGCGCGTATGGCCAGGTGATACCCAGGGTTTTTTTGCATGTAAACTAAAACGGCAGGTAGAGAACAATTGAAGCTAATAGTAGTCTTTGCTTCGCAGTTTGGTGCTAAAGTTGCTCTGAATCCCGAATTTGTCATTGAAAAAAATCAAAGTTATTTTCTTTTGAATGTACGCGTAAAGAAATTGATGCGAAGTGACTTTTTCTCCTCTGGGTTATATCTTGGCAAGGTCAAGAACGGTGTGTTTGTTCCAAGTTTTAACTTGCTCAATATGCTTGTTAATATAGCCGCAAACAAGGTTTTTCTAGATCGAAAAGCAGCTTGGTTGTTTATCTGTGGTAGAGACGTATTCAAACAAGGTATAACTAAGTTTTTTGGGTCGCAGAGTAAAGGTGATTGTACTCTGGTTATGAATGAGTTTGGTGAATGTCTAGGTTTTGGTAGAATTTCTGAAAAAATGGATACTGCAGAAGGTAGAGTGGTGATTAGAAATATCCTTGATGTGGGTGACTTTTTGCGCAGAGAGAAATAAAATCGGGATTTTTTGGATAAATGTTTGTTTAAGGGGGTTTTTTTGGTCATTTTTCTCGCCTTAAAGGGATTGTTGGTGAAGGCTCATAATTTCATTCTTTTCATGTTTTACTGGACATTTATCTAACATATAAAGCGATAAATTTATATACGTTTAATGCGGATGTGGTTTCCATAACACGTGAAAAATGAGACTAGCGTTTAGTGTGAGGATGAAGAAAAATTGAAAAACTTTAAAGATGCCGTCTGGAAAAAAAATGTAACAAATGTTGTCCAGCAACTCCAAGAACAAGAAATCAAATTCGTTAGACTCCAATTCACCGACATGAACGGTTTGTTAAAGAACTTAGCTGTAAGTGCAAAAAACATTGAAAGCATTTTTGAAAACGGCCAATCCTTTGATGGCTCATCAATAACGGGTTATCGACCGATTGAAGAATCAGACATGGTTCTTTACCCGGACCCAACAACCTTTGCAGTTTTGCCTTGGCGACCAAAAGAAAAATCTTCCTGCCGATTACTGTGTGACATTTACACGCCGCAAAACAAACGCTTCGATGCCGACCCAAGATATATTCTTGAAAGAGCAATTGAGAGAGCCAATAAAGCAGGTTACACCTACATATGCGCCCCTGAATTAGAATTCTTCATAGTAAAAGAAGCTGAAAACGGTGGCTTACCAACTCCAATAGATATGGCAGGATACTTCGATTTCCACCCGGGTGATCTTACTGATGACATTCGACGAGAAATCGCTGACATGGCTGAACCCTTCGGGATAGAAATCGAAATCAGTCACCACGAAGTCGCCTTAGGACAGAACGAAATCGACTTCAAATATGGTGAAGCTCTCGTCACCGCCGACCGCGCTATAACTATGAAAATGGTAACCCGCGTTGTTGCAGCCCGAAATGGCTACATAGCAACCCACATGCCCAAACCCTTTGCAGGTATCAACGGTTCAGGTATGCACACTCACCAAAGCCTTTGGAATAAAGAGATAACCCAAAACCTCTTCTACAGCGAAGATGCAAAGAACGGCTACCTCTCTGATATTGCCCGTAACTTCATAGGCGGCCAACTTTCCCATGGACGTAAAATGGCCGCGATATTAGATTCATGGCCAAACAGCTACAAACGACTGGTACCCGGATACGAAGCACCAGTATATCTTGCTTGGGCACACAAAAACCGCTCACCCCTTATCCGAGTTCCCAACTTCGGAGGAAGAAAAGCAGCAGCAAGATGCGAAATCCGCTGCCCCGACGGAGCAGGAAACCCCTACCTACAATTCGCAGTGCTACTAGCTACAGGATTAGATGGAATCAAAAACAAGATTGACCCTGGTGATCCAGTAGAGCTAAACGTTTACCACATGAGCTACGAGGAACGCAAAGAACGCGGCATAGTCTCATTACCAGAATCGCTTAAAGAAGCTCTTGATGAAATGGAAACCAGTGAACTCGTAAAAGAAACACTAGGTGAAACAGCATTCAAGAACTTCCTGACTGAAAAACGTAAAGAATGGGACCTATACCGAACCCAAGTGACCGAATGGGAAGTCAACCGATACATAAAACGACTCTAAACAGAACCTAACCTTTAGAAAAGAAGAAGCCTTCTGGCTTCACAAATTTTTATTTTATCTATTCTAACTAAGGATTTTTTCGGCTAATCCACTTATGGTAACTTCGGTTTGTTCCCTTTTAGCAAAATCTTTTAGAACTACTTTGCCTTGTTGGAGTTCTCTTTCACCTACAATAACTGCAAAGTCTACTTTGCGTTTATCTGCATCTTCTAGGGCTTTGCCCATTTTTCGTCCCATAACCTCGAATTCTACGCAGACATTTTGTGTTCTAAGCATTTGGGCGATTTTTAGTGCTTCAGTTTTCATTTCTTCTTTCACAGCAATAACTGCGATTTTCTTCTTTTGCTGTGTTTGCATTTGGGTTTTTTGGGTTTGAAATGCAAGTGTAATGCGGTCAATACCCGCTGCCATACCCACGGCTGGTGTTGGTTCTCCTCCAAAGGCTTCGATAAGTTTATCGTATCTTCCGCCACCGCCTAACGCTATTTCTAATTCAGGTACGTATAGCTCAAAAATGATGCCCGTGTAATATTCTAATCCTCTAGCGAAAGCGGGGTCAACAGCTTTAATCTCGCATCCGCTTTCTGTAACAAATTTGAGTACGGCGTTCAAGTTTTCTACTGCTGCTAGCGCTTTTTCATAGCTTTGCAAGTGAGCTTTCATTTTCTCTATGGTTTCAAAAATGCTATTGGCTTTTAGGTCGATTAATCCTTGAAGAGTACTGCGACATTTTGATGAGTCTACTAAAGATAGTGCTTTGTCGTATTCTTTTTTATCCATTTTTTGTAATGTTGCATTCTGGGCTTTTTCGTCAATACCTTCTTGACTCATTATTCCTTTCAGTACGCCAACATGCCCTAGTTTTATCGCGTAATCTTTTAGTCCGGAATTCTTTAGCAGGCTGTTTGCGAGCAGTATGATTTCAGCGTCTGCTTCTGGTTTGTTAGAACCTAGCAGTTCAAAGTTAGCTTGCCAAAATTCTCTGTATCTTCCCCGTTGGGGTTCATCGTAGCGGTAGACTGTGCCTAGGCTAAAAATCCTTAATGGTTTAGCCTCGTTTTTTAGAACGGTTGTGGCTAGTCTGGCGATTGATGCGGTGAATTCTGGTCGTAGTGCTACTTTTCTGCCCCCTAAGTCATCAAAAATAAACATGCGTTGACGGATTTCCTCTCCAGACTTTGCACTTAATAGTTCAAAGGGTTCAACGATGGGAGTTATAATTTCTTTAAATCCGTAACAGGCTGCTGCTTGCTTGGCTTTATTTATGACATAGGTTAATGTTTCTGCTTCTTCTGGTAGTATATCTCTCATTCCGCGAACAGGTTGGAAACTTGACATGTGGCTTTCCCCGGTTACTTGAAGGTTAATGGTGCGACTGAGTAGTAAACTATTTCTCCCCTGCGATTCATGACGCCTAAGATTAATTCTTTTTTTAGGCTCTGACTCTGTTTTAAAGCATTTGCCAGGTCTTCCATGGGCAGGGGTTTGCCTTCTTGGGTGCTTAGGATAAGTGATGAGGCTGCGTCTTTGCCGTATGTTCCTCGTTCATAGATTCGAAAGTCGATAGCTGTTCCAAAGCCTTCCCGTACCACATAGCCTCGGCTTCGTAGGTCACGATAAATTAGGTAATGTGCCCAGGCGTTTTCGTCTACTTTTTGGTATGCTTGGAGAAGGTCTTCGAATATTTTTTCGGTGCCTTTTTTGTCTTTGACTGTGAGCATTTGTTTTTCTGAAAGGAATAACGCTTCGTAGAATGATACTGTGAATACTTCTTTTTCGGTGGTGCCATAACCTCGTTGACTTAGTGAGTCGATACTGCTTTTTTCGGTTATTCGTACGCCATTTTCTACTATTAGACCTTCGACTTTAGGTTCTGAACTGTTTGGAGGATTCTCTTTAGTGCTCATCAGTTATCTACCGTCTGTCTTCTATTTTAGGAGTTGACTAATTAACGTTGTTACTACAAACCTGCTCTGAATCATTTTTAAAAATAATATTTTGGGATACATATTTTCAATATTGATACTATATTCATAACCTTTTTATGGATTTTTCCTTTTTTCTAACCGGTGGGGGGTAATAAAAAGGTGCCAAAGTATATCGATCCTAAACGCGCGGTGTCTTCGTATTTCAGCCATTTGAGTATGTTGGAAAATAACGCTTCCACTCTGTACAATACGGTAGCGGAAAAAACAGCGGTGTCTTCAGTTCAGTGCCTTATGCAAAAAATCGCATCTGATAGTAGAAAACATTCTTCCCTACTCAAAGGAATGAGCGAGAAATTGGTAATGCCCCGTGCGACAAATATTGAAAACGTAACCGAATTCGGAGATGCTTTTAAAATAATCTATGTTATGCAAAAAGACATAGAAGCAGATAACAAGATAGATGAAATTGAACTTCTTGTATTATCCGCAAAACTCGCGATCTTGGAAAAAGTGCTTAACGAAAAATATTCTATAGTGCATGATAGGATATCAAAAATTATAGCCCGTTTCAGCTAGTACATTCCAGAGTTCGAGTTTAGATTCTTTTAACAGTTTTTTTGAGAGAATTAGTCAAGATGAGGCTGAACACCAAAAAATCTTAGCAGGTATTGAAGGACTTATTGGAGCAATAGAACAGACTGCAACAAATGTTTCCATGGAAGTAAATATATCATCACCTGAACTTTCTCAAAAAAACCTATCGTTAGTTGAGTCTTCAGTGGATCAAAGGGGGCTCAAATAAGCTCTCTTATCTCTCTTTGTTTTTAGATGGTCTCTATGAATTTTGTGTTCATAAATCATTAATCAAGCATATGCAATAAGTTAGGTAAGTGGACAAATTGAAGAACATCGCTGATCCAGCTGGTCTTAGAGGTTTAATTTGCTCTCTAAGTCTTTTCGAGAATAAAACTGCGCAGATTTACAAACAGATTTCGGATAAAGTAGAGTTTCCTTTGATTAAGTCGTTGCTTCTTGAAATCTCACTTGACAGTTTGAAGCATTATCATTTACTAAAAGGTATAGCTGAAAGTATGCCAAAGGTTAGTGATGTGGCAAAAGAATATTCAACGAAAGTTAACAAAGAATGGGACACAATTGAGACATACTTAGCTGATTTTTTAAAGAAAGAGCGAATTGCAGAATCTGATTTGCCCGAGTTATCTGAAAAACTCACTTTGTTTGAGAGTGTAATGGGTGAGGAATACGATATTTTTATACAGATAAAATCCTTGGAACTTTTCGCTAACGAAATAAAACACAAGTATAATGTTGCTTTAGATAATGTGCATCATATCTTTATGGGAATAATTGATGATGAGGAACATCATCAAGAAATTCTGGCAAACATTAAAGATATCATTCATCAAAATGAGCAGAAGATACTCATCGATGATCCGCTCCACGAGTATCGCAGACTCGGTGTACCTTCTCATTAGTTAAAGTTTGCTTAACGGCTAACTTTAAATTTTTTAAAATCTTTAGGGTAATAGATTCCGTCCTCGCATATTATCCCTGAAACGTATCTTAGTGGTGTAGCGTCAAAAGCGGGATTAAGCACCTTCACACCAGTTGGAGCTATTTGTACGCCTCCTATGTGTGTGATTTCCTCTGGTTTTCTTTCTTCTATTGTTATGTCTGCAGCTTTACGTGTTAAATCGAAAGTGGATTTTGGGGCTGCAACATAAAATGGCACTTTGTTTTCTTTGGCTAAAACTGCGACGCTATAGGTACCTATTTTATTAAATACCGCATCTTGTACGATTCGGTCTGCCCCTACTATAACTATGTTTACTAATCCTTTGCTCATGACGTATCCTGCCATGTTGTCTGTGATTAACGTGACTGGTATACCATCACGCTGTAGTTCGTAAGCTGTGAGCCTTGCCCCTTGTAGTAAGGGTCGTGTTTCATCTGCAATGACTCTAATTTTTTTGCCTTGTTCCCAAGCAGCTCTTACTACGCCTAGTGACATGCCATACTCAACAGCAGCCAATTCACCAGCGTTACAGTGAGTTAAGATGGTATCGCCATCTTTTATGAGGGCAGCTCCGTTTTTGCCTATGGCTCGGTCAGCTTGGACGTCTTCATCTGCTATTTTCTGTGCTTCTTCGATAACAAGGGTCTTTAATTCTTTGGGGGTTCCTGTGCTGTTTTGGGCTTTATTAAGTACTCGATCTGCTGCCCAAAAGAGATTCACTGCCGTAGGGCGCGTGCGTTTTATGGTTTCTGCAGCATCTTTTAGCTCGGCTAATAGTTTTTCTCTACTTTTTGTTTTGGAGTGATATGCTGTTAGGGCTATTCCATAGGCTGCGGCTGCACCTAAAAGTGGGGCGCCTCTTATGCGCATGTTCTTTATGGCTTCTGCCATGGCATCATGTGTTCTTATTTCTATCATTACTGTTTCAAGCGGAAGTTTAGTTTGGTCAAGTGTCAGGACTTTTCCTTTTTTCCATTGTATAGTGCGCATTTGAGCAGCCTCATTTGAATCGATTATTAATTAGAACTATTGAGGGTTCTGTTTAAGATTTCGGCTAAAAAAAGAATTTAAGAACAGAAGAGAAGGGAAAAGAGTTTGTGTTTAGTTAACGGTTTTCTGTGTCGGAGGGCGACTTTACGTAAGTGACAACTTCGACTGGTGCGTCACTGCTGGTCTTTAGTCGTTTTTTCCATTCGTCTCCAACAGCGATAAGGGAGAAGATGCCGGAAATTTCTGCTTTTGATTTCTTAACTAGATTTACGAGTGCTTCTTGGGTTTCTCCACTTTTTATCATATCATCTACTACTAGGACGCTGTCGCGTTTTTTGATGATTTCTTTTGGTATGTAAAGTGTAACGGTGACCCCAGAGTCTTTTCCGAGGATAAATGTTTCATCTATGAAGGCTTTAACGCCGACTTCTTTATTTCTTTTAGCTACTATCAGGTTGACTCCTAAAGCATTTGCAACCATCGTTGCAAGGGGTACACCATCGACTGCAGCGGTTAAAACTTTTGTAACGCGCTTACCCGCAAAATTTGCTAAGGCATGGTTTGCAGCTTGCTGAAGTATGTTATAATCCCCGATGATTTCGGTATTGTCAAAGTAACCTGTATCATCAAATTTTATTCTGTTTCTTAGCTCTGTTTCTAAGCCTACTAGTTTGGTTAGTACTCGCCAAAGTTGTTTGGCTCTGGTTGTATTTGGGAGAACATGTCCTTTTGCGTATCTGCTTAGGACGGTTACTGGTAAACCCGTTTTCGAGGCCAATTCTCTATAAGTGATGTTGCGTTTGTATTTTGCTGTCCTTAACAACTCGATAGTCATTAGACGAAGTTTCAAATCTTCTGCGTGAGTGCTCGTGCTCATTCTAACTCCCCATTTAACACCTACAAATCAATTACTGAACGTTTACCTTCTAATGAATCTTGCTAATTTATATTTTCCGTTAAAAATTGTGCACACTTGCTCTTTTTTATGAAAAACAAAGATTAGTTATTTATTGGTCATATTCGGTGGGGTCGCGTATTTTTGCTTCTTTGAAAGCCTTTTTTCGGTTGATACATGATTCACATTTTCCACAATGTCTTTCTCCATCGCGATAGCATGACCATGTAAGTTCGAAAGGCACACCTATTTCGGTTCCTTTCTTAATTAGCTCTGCTTTTGTATATCCACTAAAAGGTGCTTCTATGCTAATTTTGCTATCAGTTCCAAGTTGGGCGGCTTTTTCGAACGCTTCATAGAATTCTTTTCGGCAGTCTGGATAGAATTGTGCATCAGAACCTTGGGCGCCGTAGAAAATCTTGTCTGCGTTTACTGATGTAGCATAAGCTACTGCCGTGGAAAGGAAAATGGCGTTTCTAAAAGGTACTATGATTGGTTGTGTAAAGTTGGCTGTGAGCGGGATTTTTTCGTCGCAAAGTGATGTTATTCCTGCATAGATATCCTTAAGTGAAGATAAGTCGAGTACTTTTATGGATATGGAGAGTTTTTGGGCGATTTTGCGAGCGGATTCAATTTCTTTGTTTGCTATTTGTCCGTACTTAAACGTCAAAGTGTAAATGTCGTATCCTTGATTTTTTGCCCAGTATGCTACGGTGGTTGAGTCTGGTCCACCACTTAGAACAACTACGCATTTCTTTGTATGTTCTTTATTCATTTTAAGGCCTCTAATTTGAAAATCTCTTTTTAAAAATGCCTGTTTTCTTTAGTACCTTAAATATAGGCCATCCGATGAGCACACTTGCAATAATATTTCCAATGGCTACATACGCTATTGTAGCAAGCAATGGCAAATTGATTACGAAAGATAGCATCCATCCGACAGTTATGCCCAGAACAATAGAGTAAGCAATGCAGGTCCCAATTACCGTATAGTCATTGTTGGTTTTTTTATAAATATAGTAGATTACAAAGGACATGGCAAACGAAGGTATTGTGTTTAGTAGGTCGATTGGACCAAGGGTTGAGAACAAATTGGCGACGAATACTCCTAATGTGTGACCCAAAACTCCAGGTAAACCCAGTAGGGGTACTACGGCAAGCAACGCATCTGCGACTCGAACTTGGACAGGTCCATAAGCGGCAAATCCGAGAACAACGACAAGTGCTGCATATAGTCCGGCATATATTCCAATTAAAGCTAAATTTTTGGTTTGTATTTTCAACTATTTTTCCTCCAACTCCGGGGTTTATTATTTTGGCGGAACGGGTGGAGGCCCACTTACCCGCCAATGTCAGCTATGAGCTAAGGTTTTGCTTAAAAGGATTTTGTGGAGTTTCAGCAGATTTAGCAAGCTCTACAATTATTAGCTTCGAAATTGGACTAGATTAGTTTTGTGGAAAACCGGTTGAATATTAACACTTCTGGGAAGAATCGAGAGTTTTTGCATCACTTTTTATGTTGATTTAATGTATTCTATGTGTCATCCTGACGCTTCTAGCTTTTAATGGATATTGATTTCCCCTTCACAACGTATATTTTTACTCAATTTGTAGTTTTTTAATAATACCTAAAGATAAGGATACGCATGAAGCTTCGAACTAGGATAATCACAATAATTTCTATAATAGGGCTAGTGGTTTTCCTAGGTTTACATCTATGTGCTGTTTTTATAATTCTCCCAAGTTTTGAAAATCTAGAAAAGCAAGAAAGTCAAGAAGCGGTCACTGCAGCAATCAAGGCCTTAGACTTTTCTGTTTCTAATTTGGGGCGGAGCGTAATTGATTGGGCTGTTTGGGATGATACATACTATTTTGCCCAATACCGAAACAGTGAGTACATTCGCGATTTCCTTATGGATTCTGATTTCCAAACCTTGGGAATTAATTTCTTTATGGTCATAAGTTCTAATGGGTCTATCGTATATTGCAAATCAGTTGATCTGCAAAATGGAGCAGAAATTCCTACCTCCAGCGAAGTACAGGATCAATTTCGGCACAATTCGCTTATTTGGAATTTTTCTTCTCCTGATGATTTGGTCGCTGGTGTGTTTCTTTTACCAAATCAAACTTTCTTGATTGCGTCTGCGCCAATTCTAACTAGTGTGGGTGAGGGTCCGATTGTGGGCGCCTTGATATATGGTGAGGATATTAGTTCAATTGAAGATAGCCATGTATCTGAAATAGCTAATGTAGCGATTTCTATACATCGTGCTGATGAACCAGAAACTCAGAATGATCCTCAATTCCAGTCTTTGTTCTCTAATGAAAAGACTATCATCACAAGAACTAATGATACCCGTACAATCTCTGGGTTTGTACTGATTAAGGACATTAACTCAAATCCTGCAATCATAATGCAAGTTGATCAAGACCGCGATATCTATAGGCAAGGTCAGAATGTAGAATATATTTTCTTTGCCTCCTCACTTCTGCTTTCAATTTTGTTGGGCTTTGGAATTATGGTTCTGTTGGAGCAAAATGTTATTCGTCCATTAAACAAATTGACCGGTTATGTTAAAGAAATGCCTACTAATCCGAATGTCCCAAAAAATCCTCCAAAGTTTGGAACTGATGAAACATCACTACTTGCATATGCTATTAAAGATGCTATGACCCAAAAGCTCGATACTATTCGTGAAATGGGTGGAATGATTGGGCATGATTTACGCAATCCTCTGACTGGAATAAAAGTTGCTGCTTACTATTTGAAAAATTCCAAAACCAAACTTACCGAGACAGACAAGGCTATGCTTCAAACAATTGATGACTGCGTTGAATACTCAAATAAAATTGTTAATGATCTTCTTGATTATTCAGGTGAGATAAGACTAGAGCTCCTGGAAACCACTCCAAAGAAGTTGTTGGAAATATCGCTTTCGACGATTTCTATTCCTAGCTATGTAAAGTTGATTGATGAGACAAAAACTGGTCCTCAATTCATGGTTGATATTGGAAAAATTAGTAGGGTCTTTAATAATTTGATTAAAAATGCTTTTGATGCTTTAGAAAAAGGTGGTCAATTGATTATTTCCAGCCGCGAGATAAACGGCAATGTTGAGATGGAATTTTCTGACACTGGAACGGGTATGACAGAAGACACCATGAAGAGACTTTGGGTACCTTTCTTTACTACTAAAGCGAAAGGTATGGGGTTTGGCTTGTCTATATGTAAACGTATAATTGAGGCTCACGGTGGTAAGATTTCTGTTGTTAGCAATTTGGGAAAAGGAACAGTTTTCTTAGTTAGCTTCCCTCTAAAAAGAGAAGCCTCAGGTTAGAACAAACACTTTCCAGTTGCTGTTACTCTTTAACTTTGTTTTTCTGTAAAAATTTTGAACCTACCTTTCTAGGGGTAGGGTAAGCCTTCCTTTCTCCTCGACCCTTCTCCACTTAGAGAAGAAGCCTAAATTTGAATATAAAGCATGTTTCAAAACGGGAATATGTCGATTAGCGGTAGATGAGACCCGGTTTAAAAATGGCTTATTAAGTTGTAGATAGAAAGAAGGTTATTTCTATAGGATTTGGGAATTTTCTGTATAGTTTACTTTTGTTACTACTTTTTAGGTAGAGATAGTGTAAGGGCGGAGTGATTGTGTTCTTGGATTCTCTTGCCCTCCATTGTAGTAACGATTTTTTTAGAGCCTACCCAGTAAAGGCTCCAAACCAGAAAGAATAATGCAAATCCAAAAGGCATTACGAGTAAGAGCAATAATTTATTACGTCTTATCATAAATGAACGTACACTTGATTTTGTTTATAAGATTTTATAACATGAACATGTATATAGACAAAATATGGGTTCCTGACAAAAAGTAAACCTTTCAAAAAACTGCAAATTCTGTACATTAATTCTTGGACTCAAGTTATTTATCCATGTTATCAGAATATTTCTTGATTATTAATGCCGCTATTTGAGTGTAAGATATGCGGGCGGAGAATTATAGCTGAATTTGAATCATGCAGTTGCACTCATTCTCATAATTGTAATCAAAAGAAACCTCCAATGTGTTGCGGTCTGCCCATGCTTGAGATGATGGATGATTAACTCTTCTAAAATGAGGTCGCAGAGTATGTGATATATTACGATACTGAAATATCTCTTTTAAAGCAAAAAGACATCATCTATTATTGAGGAAGAATCGGGAAGGCTTCCTTAAAAACACCGAAAAATTGAATATAGGTCGGGAGGGTCTCCAAATCTCCTATTCCCTCCCACCTAAAATAAAAATTAAAATTTCTATTTTTAAAGAATTCTTAATTTTATTTAGTCGTTCCTTAAGAGTCTGCATATTAAGCACTAAATGATTTTGAAAAAACTATTATCTTTTTTATAACTAAAGGATAAAAATTTTTGTTTTCGATACGTTTTTTTATAATTTGATTCCAAAAGACCCTTAAATACCGAGTTGCTATTGTATTATATACAAGTTTATTTAACTGCGTCCCATTTGGCTTCGTGCTTTTTGAGAAACAGCTAAATTTGAACAAGATGAGAGGTGAATTGATATTGAGGATTTTTGATGCGATGGTTTTCAAAAGAGAAATTGGAACTGGCTGTAGTGTTGATGTAAAGATTATTGATACTCTAAACGATGGATTAATTTTAAGCATAAAAGAAAACTCTGTTAATGAAAACGTACTTGAGTTCATAACAGATTTTGTTAGCCAGCATAAATTGAATCTACTGCTGGATAATGAACGCTATTTTATTTCAACTAAAACTCTAATGCCGTCTGATCCATATTCATAAGAATAGAAAAACTATTCTAAAAAACCTACTTTTCAACATATTTAGGAATCTTGGATTCTTACAGTTAGGGAACTTTAGCAAGAGCATATAGCGTTCCTGTTTTCCGTGTACATTTTATGCAGTTTATTTATTATGCTACAGCCATCATTGGTAGGTGGATTGTAAAAGTACATTTGCTCGATTTTCTCTTTTGATGACTCAAGACAGTTCCAGCATTGAATAGGAAAATCAGCGATATGGATTGCTCTGTATTTTTTACATAATTTGATTGCTTCATTTATTGGAATAAAACTAGTGGCTGGCAAGGATTCCCTCACCCTCTCTCATTACAGTATATATTTGGTTTAGCTTTTAATTTTTTTCATAATCCACACATATAAAAAATATTAAATGATATAGGTGGGCAACTGTCTCATAATATTTTGGTAGATATATTTTGAGTAAATTCATTTCTTTTTACTTATGTTTTCTTTTACTCTGTACTTTACAATTTTCTTGACCAAATCATAAGGAATTGGTTTGTCTAAGGGAAATCTGATTGTTCCTTTAGATGTTTCATAATTAGATAATTCGTTTTTGAATGATTCAGTGCCTGATGGAGTTGGATAAAATCCAATATGTTTTTTGAATGCTGCAAAATGTACTAGGTTGCCATTTAGCCTAAAAGTAGGCATTTGGTATCTAATTGCTTCCTCAGCGTTTGGAGCAGATTCTTTAATTACTTGTCTTAGTTCCTGCATAATACTTTGAATATTTTTAGGAAAAGTAGAGATGTATTCATCTATGGTTTTGAAATCTTTTTTCGAGTCCATATTGTTTCCCCGCAAAAATATTATAATAAGTAATCTATTTTTTATTATTGTATTCCTTGATTTAGTTTTAATGGTCTTTGTAGTAATCTCGACTAGCTCAGGTATCTAAGTTAGAATTTAATTCTAAAATGTAATAGTCAAGGATTAGTTTGGTTTAGCAGGTTTTTTAGACATATTTCCAAGTTATGGATGATTAACTGCTATGAAATTAAAAATTTGTAGTTGTATACTTAATGCAATCACATTTGTTTATATTTCTAATTAACTCAATCTGTGCTGATATTGGGTATTTGGATGGCAAGTTGTCCTAATTGCAATAAGGATATTCTAAACCCTGGCAAGTCCTTAAAAAATCATTACTTTATTCTTGAATCTTACATATGCACTGACTGTGGGACAAGTTTTAAGGTTCAGAAATTCTCCTCAACAATTACTTAGACCTTCGAAACTTTGTCTGTCCATCCTTAAAAGATATCTCCAAATTATATTTTTTTGACAGATCAAGTAATAATAGTTCTTCATTTGTTTGAGGGATCCATTCTATATGTAACTCCCATAAGTCTTCCCTTTCATCATTTTTGAGGAGAACCCATTTAGTAGATTTTAAAGTTTCAAAAGTAGACTCAAGTTCCTTAAGCAATGCAAGAGCCTCCCCTCTTTTCAAATTCCCAATCCCCTTAAATAGAAGTCATACTCAAACTTGACTTAAACCTTGCGGATAATTCAATTCTTAAGAGATAACTGTTGCACACTGCATTGTTAATGAACTTAATAGGCAACTTCACTATTAGTTCGGAATAATCTGAATTTGTTACTTTAGTGACTGGAAGAGTACACAAAACAGTATTTGCTAGGCACTATTTGGATGAGGATATGCAGATTTCTGCAAGCAAATCCTAGACATAGAAAATAGCTTAGAAAAAACTTTTCTTTCCTCTATCCTTCGTGTTTACACAAAGTTTTTGTGCTAATTATAGCCTTTATGTATTAGATTAGAATGGCATTCTATCTTTTAGCTATCAAGTACTATATTGGCAAAAAAAAGAACGTAAGACGCTTCCGTTACTTTAATTGTTCATCTGAAGAATTAAATACCCATTATGTACAACCCTATAACAATAATACCTCCTTCTTAATCTCTGGAAAAAAAATTATGAATTCTCAAATAGAGCAGTTCTTAATTTTTTCAAGTCCTTCAGCTATTCTACAAGACATGCTTCTTTCGACTGGAACAAAAATAGCTGATGAAAAACAGGATGTTATGGTTAACTGCCTTCTTAAAGGAGAACTCAACTTAGTCGAGGTTACTTCAGAGTTTCTTCATCCACTAAAAAATACATAATCATGGTAAAATATGGGACAGAGACAAGTTTTTCTCTCTTTTAATTCTCCAAAGAACCAATTGAGATAAAAGAACTAACTTAGTTTTTTGTTGAGCGGATCATATGGCCTTTATGCTCAACCATACTGTGCGTTCTTAATTCTTCAGGATTGGATAAACAGGCTTTGCAAATTCTACATTTAAAAGACATTAACCCTGTTTCATAATGCCTATCCTTGTAAGTTAACATTCTGTTCCTTCCCCAAAAATCCTTACTGTATCCTCTTTAACATAATAACTCCAAGGTTAATAAACCAAAGAACGTTAATTAAGGATTTTGAATTGCTGTAAAAGCTTCAAATGCAAGTACGATGACAAATCATGATTATTTAAGAATAAAGGGTATTTTATATTTGGATTTTACTTCCTTTAAAAAAGTTTCTAATTATCTTTCCTTATTTTTTCATTAGATATCCAGATTAGCTTTTCGTTGCCAATTATTACCCTTTAGTTTAGTTATGAAATTTTGAATTTTATAAGTTTAATTTAGGTGAGGCTATAAGTATAGTGACTGGAGACTTGCATTCCAAAAAGTTTCATCCATAAATCCTAACTAATCTTAAGTATGTCAAAAAATAACCCGAAATTTTATGGATTATAACGTCCACAATTATCTTGTAATTCAAACTTTAACCCTTTTGCGTTTTTTACCGACTGCTAAAATTTTTGCGTTTTTACTCGTGAAAATGATGCTATGTCGTATTTAGTTTCGCACATACTCTAATATTATCTTGTCGATACACATAATACCTATTCATTTCAGTGAGTGCGACAAGGAAAGAGATGGACAGCTTAACCCTAAACCTCTTTAAAATTGTACAGTTTGCAGTAATTGTAGCTTTTACGTATTTTATATCAGATTTGAGGAAAAAAAACCGGCATCACTTTTGATAAATAAGAAATTTCTATTAACATTAAAACTAAGCTACGCTTTTCCAATAATCATTTATTCCTATGTTATACTTGCATTGGTCTCTGTTTCATACTTTGACATTTTAGCTCTAGTCACTACATCTATAGGAACTGCAATAGCTGCAATTGCTAAGTTAACTCTGTCAAGCAAACACACATGGGCTGGGTATTGTTTTGCCTCAACTGAATGTTTTGTATCCAAGGGAATTTACGCTTACATTAGACATCCGCTGTACACCGGAATTTACGTGTTTATTTTTGGAGGCGCCTTAACATTCATACCTAATTTACATTGGGCTCCAACTTTACTCGTTGGATTATTACTTTCATATGTAATGGTCTTTTTAGCTATTATTGCAAGCAGAGAAACCGCGTATTTCAGCTAGAAAGTTCGGACTCCCTTACAAAGAGTATGTGATGCAGGTCCATCCGTTTCTTCCTTTTAAAAAGTTTCATCAGTCATGAATTGATCAGAGTATTTGTCTTTTTTCAATTCACAAAGATAACAAGGGCATCTTGTTTAAGATTCTTGGTACTTTGCTTCTCTGAATTTTTATAATGAAATGCAGGTTCACTATCATTAACAACCAAAATAACCAAAATGGGGTATTGAAATAGGCGTACCGTTTGAACAATTGAGATGCTGAATAGAAAAACTAAATATTAAAAAGACAAGTTGGTTCTCTTTAGAAAGAGCGTAAACTGATGTTTCCTGTTGATGTGTTAGTTAGTGAGCATGTTCTGATTATACGTGTTATTAATCTGATTAGAAAAGAAACAGAGCATATTGCTAAAACCCAGACAGTTAAGTCAAATGCGATTACACAGTTTATTGGTTTTTTAAGAGTATATGCTGATAAATATCATCATGGCAAAGAAGAAGGCATTCTTTTCAGAGAGCTATCTCAAAAAAAGCTAAATGAAACAGACCAAAAATTCATGTTTGAATTAATGATGGAGCATGCTCTTGCAAGAAAGACGATTAGTGGTTTAGAGAAAGCTAAAGATAGCTATGTAGAGGGAAAAACTGAAGTTTTACCTAGATATACTTCAGCTGCTTAATACCTTAATTGAGCTTTATCCAAAGCATATTGAAAAAGAGGACAAACAATTCTTCTATCAATCCATGAAGTACTTCACGCAGGAAGAACAAGATGATATGCTCAAAAGATCTGCATTTGTTTGATCAGAATTTTACAAACAAATACTATACTCAAGTTGTTGATTTATTGGAAAAATAATGGAAGATACAGTCTAGCCAATGCTGGATTATGTTAATAAAACCATGCTCAATTATTCTGTTCTTAATTTTTCTATATCAAACTAGTAATAGCACCCCGTTCCCCAAAAAGAACAGAGCATAGTTTAGAGGAATCTTTACTTAACCATCCTGCTTCTATATTTTAAATAATCTTATTAGTATACTAAAATAACTATTTCATTGTGTTAGTTGATGGCTAGACCTGATTGGGAGAATAAATTCTTCAAACTTAGCCTTGTGCTTAATGCAGTTATTATGAATATATTTTTTGCACTTAACTTTTTTACTAATTTTGGCAATAGAAGTCTTGAGCTTACTGCAATTTACTATATTATCTTCGCTATATCACTAGTATTAGCTAATTATATGCTTTACCTGTACTATAAAAGAAACAAACAGAAACTTACTGTTTCTCTTTCTGTTTCTTAATTTTCTTTAAGTAAAAAAGAACGCTTTGCTACTCAATTTGATTCAGGTCATTTACTAAGTCAAAGACGAAAAAATATCATAAACATATACTTGGTGTAAGATCTTAAATGGAATATATATGATCTTAGAGAAAACATTCTCTTAGAAATTGCAGAAATAAGAGATGGTGTTATGGTTCATTGTTTTATGTTAGATTATTTGTCTGGTCTTTCAAGTAGTTCTAAATAGCCAAAAACAGGTAGTTCCAAATCTTCTCTTCTATACCCTTTGAATTTAACGTGTTTTTCCCATCTATTATGTTCAATCAGAACACCCTGGTGGTCAACATAGATTAATTTTTCAAAAGGAACTATTTTTTCAGAAACCGGTTTGTCGGGTAATTCTTCGCCAAGTTTACATCTTTCCAATGCCCAGCTTTTTGCTTCCTCTTCAGTTAATTTGAAACCGCTAATAGTGTCAATCCCTATTTCCTCATTTAATATCCATTCTTCTACATGCCCTTTAAGACGATGTACATGTCCTGTTTTGGCAAATTCTTCGAGGTCAATGTCTCTTTTATCATCTATAACCAATAATAGATAGATTTTGTCCATAATTCATTACTCGGTTAATTTTTAATTCAAGCCTTTGAAGGTTCTCTGTTTCTTTTCCTAAATAGGAAGTTAATCAAAGAAAACATCTCAGCACAGAAGAAATGCCGAGCAATGAATAAGAACATATGTGACTGCAAAGATACTACAACAATCTGCTTTCACTAAAGGGCTAAAAACGTATAATTTTTCATTTGTTTACTTCACAAACAAATCAAAAAGGCTCCAAAGATTCCCAAGTCTACAAGCTTGAATATGTTATGTATCTCCATTATAAAACCTGAGGAGATGCATTGAGAATTTACAGGATCTGGTATAGCAGCACATAAGAAAAAATTAGCACATAAATAATGAAGATTTAAATTTTGTAGTCACAGAGCTTCTCTCATTATCCTTCTTTTCTCTGCTCTTTGTTTTGTTTTAATTATTTGTGGAAACCTTTTTACTTTTTTTCTCTTCCCAGAAATTTTAGGTTAGGTGAGGAGATTGGGTAATAGAGACTTAGGCTCTAAGGGGGTTCTCCTGAACCCTAACAAATCTAAATCTGTAAAAAAATAACTATATGTTTTATGAATTACAAATCCACATTTTTCTTCGGTCAAGCTCCAAGTAAAGTTGGAGTCAGATAAATTGATATTTAATAATTTTGAAGCGGGTCCGAAGGGATTTGAACCCTTGACTTTCAGCTTAGAAGGCTGACGCGCTATCCGTGCTGCGCCACGGACCCTTTTTTCATGTGAGACCCTCATAATGAATATCTACAAATATAATTTTACCTATTCTTTCTATAGCTTTTTGTTTTCTATCTTTACGGTTGGGTTTGGTTGCAGTGTTTTGGTCTTTTATGTTTTTTGGTTGGTGGGTTTGCTTTGGTTTTGTGTGCTTTTCCGTATGTTGAAAGAGGGGTATAGTCTGGTTTTGTTGCGAAAACGTTATTAGCTGTATTGCCTGATACGTTAAATTTAACCGGCAGTGGGGGCAGGCTAGCTATGGCAAGTTTAAATCCGTTGGTTTCAGTTATCATTCCGACTTATTGTGAAGAGGAAACTATTGATGGTTGCCTCAAAAGCGTTGTAAATCAAGATTTTGATTATGGCCGAATTGAAAGCATAGTAGTTGACAGTCATAGTCCAGATAATACCCGTACCGTAGCCAATAGGAGCGCTGATAGGGTTATTGATTTAAAGGCTCGCGGTGTTGGTAGGGCGCGTAATGAAGGGGCAAAATTGGCTGAGGGTCAGTTGTTGCTTTTTTTGGACGCAGACACTTATTTAGAGACTGATTTTGTTTCCGAGATGTATCAGAATTTTTTGGATCCGAGCGTTGTTTGTGTTTCTGGGATTCTAAGGAATCTTGAGCCTCTGGAACCGCTGGAGAATCTTTTTGCGGTGTCGCATTATGGATTTTTGAATAAACTGTCCGCGTTGACGGCTCGTTTGGGATTTCCGATGTTTCCTTCTGTTTGTTGTGGGGCTCGTAAATCGGTTTTTTTCAAAGTGGGTGGTTTTGCTGAAGACATCGCTTGTGGGGAAGATATTACATTCTCTCGCAAAATGGGTAAAGTGGGCAAATGTATGGTTAACAACAGAGCGGTATCTTATACTTCTGTGCGAAGAATTAGCACCTGTGGTATACGAGAAATGTACTCTATGTACTTTAAAAATTACGTAAAGATGTTTGTTCTAAATCAGAAACCTTGGGTACAGGATTTTCCACACATAAACACAACCTAACTGGCTAGTTTCTTTTTGTTATCTTCTTTAAAAACTAGGGTATTTAGTTTTAGGAGAGTAAAAAATGGTTTTAGATAAGAAAAGTGGGGGCTCAAAAGGGAGCCGTTTATAGTGCTGTAGTTTCTGTTTTCTTTTTTCGTTTGTTTGGCTTTTCGGGTTGTACTTCCTCTTCTTCAACTGCGTTTCGGCGTTTGCGTATGAATAAGAATAAGACTACTGCGACGATTATCACTACTACCACTACAATAACCAGTATCCAAGTTATGTCTGAAGCTGTTTTTGCAAGGTTTACGGTGTAATTAGCAGGTTGACTTCCAGCCAGTTTGATTGTTTGAGTTTGTTTTTCATATCCTGCCTTGGAGATTTGGATTGTGTAGTTTCCTTCGAATGCATTTGTAAAGGTTACATATCCAGTTGCATTTGTTATGCCATTTAGTGCTGTTGCGCCTGAGGGGTTAGTCTGTGAAGTAACAGTTGCATCACTTAAGGGATTACCGTTATCCTCTAGAACACGTATTTGTATAGCTCCTGCATTTACTAAGTTGAGATTTACCGTGACTTGTGTGAGAGCCATAGTTGAGGTATATCCGGTTTTAGTGGCGTTTGCAGTGATGTTACAAACTGTCTGTTTGGTGACTTTTGGGGCGTTGAATACTGCTGTATAATAGCCGTTGCCTTCCTCTGTTATGGAAGTAAAGTTACCGCCTTTGCTTGAATTGAAGCTCAAATTGACTTTTGAGGCTGGAGTCGAACCGTTGTAGGTAACATATGCTCTTATGGTTGTTTGAGTGTTGGATAAGATGTTTTCAGCGTCTGCTGTCATTTGGATGTCTAATGTGTATAAATCTACTAGGTATGTTGTTATTTTTGCTGTTCCTGGACTGTAGCCTGATGCTTGTGCTGTTATGGTTGTTGAGTTAGCAATGGAAGTTGTGAAGAAGGTTCCGCTTGATTGGGTTTTGCCAAAGGGAATAATTATTGTTAAGCTGGAATTGCCCGCTTCGGGTGCTGAAGAAAATAGACTCACTACTACCTCTCCAAGTGGGTCTTTTGCGGGTTTTCCTCTAGAATCTTGGAGTTGCACTTGAATTATTTCATAACTTTGTCCGTCAGCTGGTAATGAGGCAGGAGTAGTAAAGATGGCTAGTTTTGAGGGGGTAGGTCCAACCGTTGTTAATGTTGCTTGATTACTTGTGCAGTTGGTTGCTGCGGCAGTTATGGTAGTAGTGCCTGATTTGTAAGTGGCACTAAATATTGCTGTAGCATAAGATTCGCCTTGTGGAATTGTTATTGTTTGCTCTATGGTGCCAACGTCTTCATTTGATGAGGATAAAGTGACAGTTGTTGCTTCAAGAGCATAAGCTATTTTGCCTGATGCATTTTGCAGTTGAACGCTAGCTAATGTATAAGTTTTTCCATCAGCAAGAACTTTGGGGGGCCCAAGGTAGATTTTGAGGCTTGATGGCTGAGTTGTTGTCATGTTTTGGGCTGTGATTGTTACTTGTTTAGATGAGTAACCTGATGCAATAGAGGTGATACTGGCTGAACCTGCGACATTGAGTGTAGTTTTTATACCTGCTACTGCGTAGGTTTTTCCTGCTTCAATTATTACTTTAGGATCTACTGCAGCGATTGTGGAATTTGAGGATGAAAGGGTTACTTCTATGCCCTCAACTGGTGCTGGGGCAGGAGAACCACTACTGTCTTGTAATTGTACGACTAGTGCATTGTATGTTTTGCCGTCAGCGGGAAGAGTTATTGGGAATCCATATACTGCAAGTGCAGATGGGATGGGTCCAGTTGTGGTTATAGATGCTTGAACGGTAATGTAACCTGATGAGGCTGCTGTTATTGTTGTGCTTCCCGGGGTGAAGGTGGTGTAGAAGTCTGCTACTGCATAAGTTGAGCCTTTAAGGATGGTGACTGATGGGTCAATCGTTCCTATGTTAGTGAGTGATGAAGTTAGAGATATTACGGTATCTTCTGTTGCTCTGATGGGTACGCCTTTGGAATTTTGAATTTGTACAAACACTACACTGTAAACTTGGTTATCGGCTAGTAAAGTAGTTGGGCTTGCAAAGATTTTGAGTAAGGGTGCTGTTGATACTGTTGCTGCTGATGCTGGCACTATTAGTGCAGATGCTGAGATAATCAACATGAATAAGATTGTTGTTGCAACCAGAGTTTTTTTTATCATTTTCTTTTCACTCAGTAAATTTATCACATGCGGATAGTTGCGTCAACTTGTTTTGTCACATTTACAAATATAAAGTCGCATGTAGCAATACTCAATATTGATTGTGTGTTCTACAAAACAACACTTCGCATCGCCAACCACAAATTCATTATACATCTCACTCCAATCGGAGTTAAACGCGTATTGCACAGCTTAATATTTTAGAAAACCTTGTAGGTGCCACGAAGAGGTCAGAATAATGGGGTTACAAATAAATTCGCCGAATTCAACCGAACTCAAAATCCTTGCGATAATAGGCAGTCCTAGAGGAAAAGCTAGCAACGGTTACAAAGCGATACAGAAAATAGAAGCAGAAATGAATAAATTCGGATCAACCTCTTTCACTTACCTTTTTCTAAACGAGCTAAACCTCAAATCCTGTCTAGGCTGTTTCACCTGCATTAGTCGAGGAGAAAATCTTTGCCCTCTAAAAGATGACAAGACAAAAATAGAGAGCCACATTGAAGCACATGATGGTCTGATTCTTTCAAGTCCCGGGTATGTCCAAAACGTTAGCGCTTTAATGAAAAATTTTATCGACCGCTTCGGTTATACTCACCATCGTCCAAAATACTTCGATAAAAAAGTCCTACTGCTCGCAAATGGTGGAGCTGGATTAAATAAAACCCTGGAAGCGTTGTCAATAGCTATTGGTGGACCACAAGTATTAGCGAAATTAGATATTGCAGCTCCACCTTGGCCAATAAAAGATAAAGTAAAACAAAAAAATGAACAAAAAACCCATGAAGCCTCCAAAAAACTCTATGCTGCCCTCCAAAACAAAAAACTGCCCAAACCAAGCTTTAACAATTTGATGATATTCAAATTCTTCAAAAGCGCCTCCAAAGACTGTCAAACCTGGCTACCCGCTGATTACACATACTACAAGGATCTGAAAGGATACTTTTATGAAACAAAAATTAACCCAATCAAGAACGGCTTCGCAAATCTAATGTTTAAAGTAGTAATCTTTCTGATGAGAGATATGGGACCTGAGCTGTCTAAGGGCGATCTTGAAAAAATCCATGAAAAGAACCCGTAATTCCCTTTCTTTAGTATAAACCAAACCATATCCGATTATCTCGTTTTCTTACAGAGGGCATTTTTCTCTATGAAAACTTACACAGGGACTAGCGTTAGACGTTATCACATTTACAAAGCAGAGAAAATACATCCAAAGCTATCTGTTAAAGAACGCGCTGCAGAGATGATGAACACTGAAAGAAGATTATTTGCTATTATTTTTTTCCGCTCGGGGCGA
The DNA here is from genome assembly GCA_963701765.1 of Candidatus Bathyarchaeota archaeon. GTDB lineage: Archaea > Thermoproteota > Bathyarchaeia > Bathyarchaeales > Bathycorpusculaceae > JADGNF01. The sequence continues at coordinate 495,194 of CAVPBD010000010.1, read as the reverse complement.
TTACCTGATTATTTTGTTGTTTTCCTTAGTGCAAGATCTGCGGAGGTTACAAAAAACCGCCCAAAAAGTTTTAATTTTATAGCTTGTTCTTTTTAATTGTAAGGTTGTTTTAAAGCTGTCTGGTTTAAAGGGATTTTTTAGTGGTATTGTTTGGAGTATTCTTAAACTGAGGTTTTTTGATGCTGTTCGTTTTAAATTAATTCGTTCCGATTTTTATAGGTTAGTAGGTAAAGATTGTCTTTCTGGATCTGTTTTTTCGATGGTTATTCTTGGCTCTAGAATTAGTGCTGAGTATTTTTCAAAGTTTTTCTTTGTTGATACACCACGGATTGAGTATTTGGGGAAAATCTCTCTTAACGATGCTGCAGCAGGTGTTGAGAAGGTATCCGCGGATTTGATGATTGTTGAGTCTAGCTGGGGTTTTTCACATTTTCTGGTCAATAATGGTTTTTTCCTCTCGCCTCGAGTGGACTTTGTGTTAGATATTAAGGATTCTCTTGAAGCAATTCAAAATCGGATTACTAAAAAAAAGGCGCAGGCTGCGACAGGTTGTTGAGGCAGGTTATTCGTTTGAGGTTACTATGGATTTGGGTAAGTTGGAGTCTTTTTATTATGATGTTTATTTGCCTCATATGTTGAAGCGGCATTCTAAGTATGCGGGTCCGATTAGTTTTGCTGAGTGTCGGGAGTTGTTTTTGAGGGGTATGCTTTTGTTGGTTAAGTCGGGGGAGGAGATTGTTTGTGGGAATCTTCTTGTTCCACACCGCAACGAACTTTGGCAACCTATTCTTGCCGTACGTGATGTTGATAAGGATCTTAGTTTGGGTAGCTACGCCGCATTTTATTTTAGTGTTCTTGTAGGTATTGAGCAGGGGTTTGCTAGGATGGATTTTGGTGAGGCGCCTCCGTTTATGCGTGATGGGGTATTTCAGTTTAAGAAGGGTTTGGGTATGCGGGTGCGTCCTGCGCGGGGGGTTAGTGCGCAGGTTTTTGGTGTAAGGTTTTCTGGTGTGCCTGCCTTGATTGGAGGTTTTCTTTCTACTCATCCTTTTGTGTTTATGGATAGGGGCAGTTTACGTGGTCTTGTTTTTCTTGAATCTGTTAAGGATTTGTCTGTTAAGCCTTTTTGTGTTTCTGGGATTGATTGTTTGTATGTGCTTTCTTCATCTGTTGATGTTTCTGATTTGAAGGAATTTGGTGTAGAGCGGTTGTTGGCTGAGGATTGTTTAGGTAGTGAAGCTTCTGTTTTGAGGGTTCTGGGTAGGATCTGTGTTGAGGGTAAGTACTCTTTGTACCGAGTCACCTGCTAAAAATAACTTCGCGCAGAGTTACTTGTTGCTTTATAGTCTTATGGCTGAGTCGATTTCTATGAAGCATTATCCTAAGGTGAATCTTGGCGATTTGAAGATCAAAGAGCATCAAAAAGCGTTGCATATATAGTTCAGGTGTTTTCTTTAGTTCATCTCTTAGTATCGGGTTATTAAGCAACTTCAGTTTGTAAGTTAGCTATCTCTAGTCAACATTTTCTTACCATGGCTGTTCTATTTTAAAATTTTTCTCTTAATTTTTTTTGCTTCTCAAACATTCCACAAAAATTAAGGTAAGTTATCACATTTGTTTCATTTTAATTTCTTTCCACAGCTATCGCAAAAGACTGCATCAGTCTTATTCTCTGAACCACAATATCTACAATAGAAGACAACTTTTCTTTCAGGAATTATTTGTTGGAATGTGGGTAGTGGAGATTACTTTAATTTGGTTTAAGACCTACTATGACTTCCAAGCAAACATTTGTTACATAGAAAAGGTATCTCCCTAGTGGGGCATCTTCAGTTATGTTGAAAGTTAGAATTGTGGAAACTTTAACGTTTGGCTCTAGCATTAATTGCTCTTGGCCAAATGTGGCATTATAGACTTTATGACTATCTTTAGAAGAATCCCAAGCAGCATTACCATAACCAGCTAATTGGACTTCAGGAGTAAAGGTTATGGTTTGGTTCAGAAAAGATGTTATTGTCACATTGATTTGAAAAGACTCTCCTTGAGTTATATTTACTTGCCCTTGTGACAAATCTGCGAAATATGTTGGCGGAGTCTTGATGTAAGGATAAGGAGTAGGATTTGGAGTTACTGTAGGACTAGAACTTGGAGCTGCTATGGGTTTTAGATAATATGACATAGAATAAGCTATTATAAAAACAATTAAAGCAGATACAACTATCAAAGCTATAATCAATTTAAGTTTCATTCTTATCTCATCAGAGTAGTTGTTCTATTAGGATAAGAATTTAGTCTTTAGCGCCTAACATTCCAAAATTAGTTTTTAGATGACCCTTATTAGCAACTTTGACCAGCATTAGGATTTTTTTTCAGTGGGTTTGGTTTGAAGGCGTTTGTTTATGTTTAGAGCAGATTTGTTTAAATTTTGGGCTTTATCAGATGGAAGGGGTAGTGCTTGTTGGCTAGCCGATTGTCTAATTATGGTTCAACTGTTCTGTTGTTCTTAGTAAGCCAGAACTTATCTTTGTTTGGTTCATCACTGGTTCAGTATGCCATCACATGGTATATTACGCTAACCACTCAGTCCGGAGCAATGATGACTCTGGCAATTATCTGCGGTTTTCTGCCGACTTTTATTGTTTCACCCTTTGCAGGAGTATGGGCAGATCGTTACAGCCGAAAAACACTAATCATTCTATCTGACTCCGCTATTGCCGTAGCAACGCTTATTCTGGCAATCCTGTTCTTTTTAGGATATAACCCATTATGGTTGCTATTTGTGGCTTTAAGCATACGATCAATTGGAGCTGGAGTTCATACACCCGCTGTAGGCGCAATAATCCCGCAACTGGTCTCTCAGGAAAAGTTAACAAAAATAAATGCGACAAATGGAAGCCTTCAGTCGCTAATGATGTTGATTGCTCCCATGATTAGCGGTGCGCTACTTTTCCTCGCAACCATAGAAGTAGTTTTCTTCATTGATGTACTAACCGCAGCCATTGCCATATTGATATTGCTTCTATCTGTGCATGTCCCACCTCATGAAAAAGCTGCAGTAAAGCAGGAAATCGGGTACTTCCAAGACCTGAAGTTTGGCATAAATTACATAAACAGTCAAGGCTACCTCAAGGCTCTTTTTGCTTTCGCAGCTGTTTTCTTCTTTCTGGTTGCCCCTGCGGCTTTTCTATCTCCATTGCAGGTGATAAGAAGCTTTGGCAGTGACATATGGCGTCTAACCGCTGTTGAAGTTGCCTTTTCTGTGGGAATGATTTCAGGCGGAATATTGATGGCAACATGGGGCGGTTTCAAAAACAAAGCTTACTCAATGGCGCTGTCAACTTTGTTGATGGGCATCTTCACCTTTGCACTTGGACTCACGCCCTTCTTCTGGCTTTACCTATTCTTTATGTTCATAGTTGGGATTGCGTTACCAATTTTTAATGTACCTACCACAGTTTTTCTGCAGGAAAGAATAGATCCGAATTTCATGGGCAGAGTATTTGGAGTTTTAGGCATGATTTCAAGTTTTATGATGCCGTTTGGCATGATCTTTTTTGGGCCTGTTGCCGATTTTGTAACAATAGAGTTGTTACTAGTTATATCGGGGCTGCTAATTTCCGTTACAGGGGTTTTTATGTTTAGGAATAAAACGCTAATTGAAGCTGGAAAGCCAATAACAAATAAAGATGCAATAGCAGAGGATGAACTTTTCACTGAACAATCAGGAATTGAACCTGCCAAAAAGAATTAAGGGGCCTTCCTAGTTTAAACAAAACAAATCTTAGAATTGGCGGGTGGGGAGGGATTTGAACCCTCGACCCCCAACTTAGGAGGCTGGTGCTCTATCCGTAGCCACTACAAAATCACCCTCGACCACTACAATTCAAGGGGAACGTAGTAACTTATCCGTGCTGAGCTACTCACCCATACAGGAACAACCATTAAAGAACAAGAACGTAAAAACATTACTCATAACCCAACAGAAAGACCCACAAAGAGGAATATTATATCCTCAGCCAAATCCAGATACACTGCTAAAAATAGAAAAATTGGTTCTTTATTTAGAAGGTAAAGGAAGAAGCAGAAGCACACAAACAGCATACGAAAAAAACCTATACTATTTAGCCCAGAGAGCAGACCTGAACAACACAGTACAAGCAGAATTAGCAATCGCAAGATACATCAAAAAAGATGGTCATCCAGCAACAAACAACTACAAAGGAAAACTATGTGATTGCTATGCAAGATACTGCAAATTTTACAAAATATTCTGGGAAAAACCAATCTACACACCTGAAGAACATGGAATACAACCACCATCAAACGAAAAATGCGCAGTCTTAGTAGCATCAGCAAAAGGAAAATTATCACTCAAAATAGACATAAGCAGACAAACAGGATTTAAGACCAATCGAAATACAAGGAGAAAAAGGATTAAGAGTTAAAGATATCCATCCTGACCAAAACACAATCACATCACTAAGCACTAAAGGATGTAACGCAAGACCTGCTATGAAAATATCAGAAGAACTAACAGCACGACTCAAAACATACATACAAAAACACCAATTAGGAAACAATGACTTACTATTCTCAGGCTTACCAAAATCCTACGGAGAAAGTTTTAGAAGATTTAGAAACCGACTCGCCAAAAAACTAAACGACCCATCAATCAAAATAATACGATTATACGATTTACGGCATGCCTATGTAACAAACAAACTACACAAAATCCAAAATGCCGAAATAGTAAGACAAATCGTCGGACACAAAAGACTAAACACCACACAAAAATACATGCACCTACTTGCAGGAACAAACGGAGAATGGATAGTCGAAGGAACAACCGATAAAGAACGAGCCAAGCAACTCCTTGCATCAGACTTCATGTACCAACTAACAACACCAGATGGAACAATGTTATTCAAAAAGGCAAAATAATCACACTTCTCTTTTTTCACAAGCATACGCTTATCAAAAGTCTTTTTAGCACAATACCGCAAAAGAGTAGCAATGAACAAATTTGAGAAAATTGTAACTACTGTGTTGATAATTTCCACATCGTTGGGGATAGCTCTGATTTTGATTATTTTGGGCTATTATGACATCTTTCGAGTTTCACAATTGAGTGCGGATTGGGGGTTGACGATTGCAAGTGTCATCGCTACAAGTGTGCTTGTGGTTATCACATTTTTTCAAATGCGAGAGGCAAAGAAATTAAGAACTGAATCTGTCAGACCTTGCTTATCCCTTGAACCCGCAACATTCGTTAGTACTGAAGAATTTCACACTTTATTACTTGCTAATAGTAGTAACATCGCGCGAGATGTCGAAATTGATGTTCTGCACATAGGAAAGAAAAGTCTTTTTTATATTCCTTCAATAGGAACAAGTCAAAAAGTACCAATATTAAATGGAAATTTTCCCCAAGACGGCGGTATTGCCGACGTATTTGTGAAATACAAAGACATTAACAACACAGAGTATAAAGAGAATCTGTCAGTTAATTTTAGTTCGATTGTTATCGCTAAGAGAAAAAGCGCTTATGTCTTGAGCACAACTGATGTTCTATCAAAAACAATTTACGAAATAAAAACTCCTCTTGAAGAAGTCAAACGAGCTTTGGACCAAATAAAACAAGCTTTGTATGAAATAAAACAAAAAATGAAATAAAAGTTAGTGCCAACCACAAGCCAATCAAGAAGTAATCAAGTATAAAAAGTACTCTTCTAAACCTGTGCGGGTCACTCTCGTGGCTTCGCTCCGAACCGCTCTCCATTTAGGGGCAACCACAGCGCTTATTTCCTGCACAAATTCTATAAACCATTTATATTGAATATACTGCCAGTGAGCTCTTATGAATATCTCAAAACAAGGACTGATTGGCATCTTTGTTGGACTATTAATCGGCTTGGTTATTTTTTATGGTTATTTCCAATTTTCTAATCTTTCAAATAATATTGCAGATAGAAAGACAAACAGATAAGTGACCTTCGATCTCAAGTAATAACTTTAAATCAACAAATAATTGAGCTCCAAAATCAAAATTCTCAATTAAACTCAAATATTACTGAATTGGAAAACCAGCTTTTCGAACTTACATCTCCTTCACCAATTAAACTTGGTCAAGCTATTCAGATTCAGAGTTTAACAAATTCTTCTGGTCTTTTAACAGTTTATGTTCAGAATGTTGGTGACACTTACGTTGACCTTACTGCTCATTCTGTTTATGTAAATAATGCTCTAGTTGGCGTTACTGGCGGAACTGGCGCAGATCGGTTCCCAGTGCTACTATGAGCTATCTACACTGACTATTCTCTGATAACTCAAGTACACAAGGGACACCTATAACGAGTAAAACTATTAGACCAGCTGGAACATTTAGCGAAATAAAGAAAAACGCTTCATAGAAGCGTTCGCACAATTAATCCGTACAAGCCTGAATGGTCGCTCTTGGCGCTTCGCTCCGCTTGCGCGTTCGCTCAGCTTTGCCATACGGAAATGCAAAAAGCCAAATGTTACGCAATCAAAACGCTTTTGCAGCTTTCATTCCTCTGCGCCGAATAGCCACCAAAGTTGAAAATTGTAGTCTTTCCAAATTTCAAACTTGCTGTTATAAACATTTACCCAATTGCCATTTTTAAAATAGAGAATCACGTCTATAACAGGAAACCAAGGAAGCGTCTGAACATAAACAGTCATTTCTGGCAACACCTGCATCGCATAATGCTTCAAACAATTTTGATTAAACATGCAACTCTTCACAATCGCTCCCCCACTCTTCACACTTAGACGCGACAATCCACTTCGTAGCTCCATGTTCATCAAGCAAAAACTCGAAAAATTCCTTAGCCCAAAACTCAGCTGAAGGGTTACCATTACCAACATATTGTAAGTGAACTAACTCCGAACCACAAATAGGACAGACATCACGTTTGATTCTGTCACTTTTCATCAATTTTAATTTCCTATAACTGCAAATTCCAAACCAAGTAGCTACACGAAAATGCTCAACACCAACTCTAACAGAAGCATGATTTAGTTGATACCAAGCCGTGCCAAAAACAGTTTTACGCTTAGCCAAAACCTTAACAATATAACCATCCTTCTCGAAACGCTGTCTTGTTCGAAACTCAAATCCATCGCATTTCATGTCAATCAAAAGCGCTCTTTTTACATTCACGGCATTTGCTGTATCCACCATCAATAAAGCCTAAAATATGAAAATGAGGGGCAAAAAACCAGCCCGCAGGCTCACCAACATAGTTTCATTAGCCCGATGATAACGGAAAGCATGAAAAATTTTACAGCCACCCAGAATATTACGAGAAGCCATTATCTTAACAACTTTAGACCGTAAAGTCTCAAAACTTAGGCTATAATCCTTCTTAGGAATACTAACCACAATATGTTCTATCTGTCCAAAGCGTTTCTCCGCTTCTTTAAGACGACTTTCAATATTTCCCGCCTCCCTCGTTGCCCAGCCAAATTTAAAACAGATTGACACGTTGGTTTATCACAACTATGATACTGTTTTTTTACATAAACTTCACCTCTATAAATCGTCCCATCAAGCTTCACAATACTATGCAAATCAACATTCACACAACCAACAAAACCCCTAAAATTACCACACTTCTTAGGGTTAGTAATAGAACCATTACCAACCAATTCATAATCACCAAAGCGTCCCCATTCTTTTTTACGTTTACACTCCTTAAAATTACCCGCTTCATTTACACTTTGAGGGCATTCAAACATGCAAACGCCCCTCCTGTAAAACCAAAAAATGATACTTATTAGGGACGCAAGAAGGCAAGCACTCACAACGAATAGACTTAGAATATTTATTGGCGTGAGTTTGACAGTTACATCGTTTTAAAACAAAATCAAACTTTTTACATTTTAGACGTTTGTAAGGACAATTTAGTACTTCAGAACAAGATAAGGTTTCAACTTGTCTAAAGCTAAATTTTTCATTTTGAATTGGTTCTTTGTTTGTATTCGACATGTTGATTCCATTCCTGTGACTCACCTCCACCTTACAGCATTGCTCAAAGCTGAATACCAACCAAACACAATACCATCGAATCAAACACATCAAACACAAACTAAACAACAAATAAAACAACAAAATACAAAACTAATTACAAACTATATGCCAATCTTTGTCAAATCTCTTTTAGATGAGTCACCTATAATCGCGAATTATACAATCGCCTATATAAAATTTCGCCACTAAAGACGCATGCTAAAAATCGATGATTTGCCCTTCTGCGAAGCGCAGGGCAACTCAGTCGAAAGGGGGCGAAACAACAGCCAGACCTAACCTTTCGACAAACAAAAAATGCGCGCTTAAAAATTTATTCAGCCTTCCGTTCATCTCGGAAGTCAAGATAAATTTTTAGTCAAGTTTTAGCCTTGACCCGCGCGCCACAACAACGTCAAGCAGGGACTCATATCAAAGAAGGTATAAAGGGGCAAAACCCAAAAATGAAAAATATTAAACCAATAAATCTACTATAAAAAAGAAATAACAAAATTTTAAAACAAAATGGATAAAATAACAACTTAAGGAGAATAAGCAAAAATGAACAAACAGAAAGCAAGGAAAAAATTACTTAGCCCTAAGGCTGGTGCTCTATCCGTGCTGAGCTACTCACCCATGCCTTATTCTCTGAAATACAGACTAATTCTAAGCTTTCTGTTTGGTCTAGGTCAATGTTGGTTTTGTGACCGTTGTGACCTAGTGTGTTGGGTTTATCTATTTTCTGCATTTCATTAAGTTTTCTCTGTATGTACTGTATGGTTTGGGTGTGGTATTGGAATTGTGGCTTGCCCTTTGCTTTGCCTGTGTAGCGAAATTAGATCTACAAGATTTTCCAGAGTTCTAAGCTCTGTTAAGGGGTTGTCTATGTTAGAAGTAACTAAAATATAGCGTAATTTAATATGTAGCAAGTTTAACTTGATTTTTCGTTAGATTTGTTTAGTTAATGTGGGGTAATGGTTTGAAATTAGATTCTAAGTATTCTGCTGTTCTTACTGTTTTGTTTATGGCGTTAATTTTGGATACAACGATGACTTTTACAATGACTTCAGTTATGATAGGTTGGAATGAATTATTCCTGCAAAGGTTCATTGTTGGGTGGATTATTGGGTTTATGGTGGCATTTCCAACTAGTTTATTAGTAATGCCTCTGATAAGAAGGCTGGTCCAAAAATTAATCAATTAACTTAGCAGATATAACAAATTTTCTTCTTTAACAGATCACGCGATAAGGGCGTAGAGCAGTATTAAATATTGAGATCACTTCTGCTATAGTCAGGTATGTTGGATTATTAGGTATATGTTGCTAGCTACTGTTAGTGCTCTTTGAAGAATTAGTATTAGTATAACGATAAAGAATATGAGGAAAATTAGCCATCTATAAAATTTAATTGTTCTTGTTGCGCAGCTGCATTTTTTTCCCATCCAGCTAATTATTCGAGAAAAACCAAAATACCCAATAACTAATAAAACAACTAAAACAGAGAAAAATGAACTAACTAAGTATAACCCTAACACTCCATATGTTTCTAGAATAAGTCTACTGTTAGGATTTCCCTCAGCTAAACCCCTTCCAAGTGCAATATCAGTACTTATCGAATCAGCAAAAAGTAGGCTGATAAGAATTATAGCAATTATTATCAATATTTTAGTTTGAAATTCCAATAGCTTACCCAATATTCAATATAAGCTTAATTTATTTAACTTATCATAGCAAAGAAGATTAATTCTAAACCACTGAAGAACACTTTAGAGTGCTGATTATTTGATATAAAGACTAAGAGAAATAGTTAAATTATTGGTATAACAATATTAAAAATGATAAATTATGCTAATAAAGTTTGAATCAGTTGGGCTTATAGAAAGAATACTAGCGCCTATTGGGATGCTCTTTGGTGTTCTTTTAATTTATAGTGGTGTATTTAATTTAATGAGAACTGACGCATTCTTTTTTAATGGTATATCTACTGTAACATTTCCTTTCTTCAGCGCTGGTATTTTTATGTGCATGATTGGTTTTATCATGGCATCTTTAGGGTTATCTAGTATTTCATGGCAAAATAACGCTACGACGAAGATCACTAGAAATCAAAATATCCATATAAGATAAAAAAACTTTGCTTATCCTCTATTTCTTACTAGATGCCTACTTTAAGAAAATTAAGAAATAGAAAGAAAGATATGTTAGTAGTAAAGATAATTTAAAAGGAGTTGATTTGTATGGGTAAAAAGGATAGCAAGAATGATAGTTTTTTAAAGAAATTAAATGATTCAAATAGAGAAGAAGGTAAATCTAGAAAGAAATGAATATCAGTTGATATTCATATTTTTACTCAATAATAAGTAGATACTATAGACGATGAGAATTGCTTAGTTGTCTATTCTGTGTTTATGTTTAAGCTATCTAAAGGCTTGGTTTTTGTGCAGGTAATGTTTTTCTGAAGATTATGAATGTGTCAGGCTCGTTTTTATTTACTGTATGTCTTGTTTTCCATATGCTTCCGGTTTGGTAAGAGAGTTGATATTTTGCTAATATCCTTTGGATGCGATCTATTGTTTCTTTGTCAAGAGTTTTTCTGATAATAATTTGGTACCCTGCGGTTGTTGGTGTGGCGGCGATAGGCGGTACCAACTCCAAATAGTGACCGTCAAGACCTATGCAGTTATCCAGCAGCTCCTTTAGAACCGATATAGCTTCGTCCCGTTTCAAAACAATCATCCCAACAATTTCTTAACAATTTCCCAATAAAAAGGTTCAGCAATTTCAATTTAATAATCTGCCAATTGAACCTCTGCTTATCCTGACAATTAAAGAACAATTTACAGCTTTGTATTTACCCAATCTTCTTAAGCTATGGTAAGCTAAATCCAATTATGGCTCTTGAACTGATTCCTTATCCTATTTCGATCCTTTTCCTAGTGGTATTTTTCTTTGCTTGGCTTGTGATCCTTTGGAAGATGCGCAAAAGAGCCAAAATATACTCAGTATTATTTTACGCTAGTCTTTTCCTCGGAATACTGCTATTGATAGTATTACTATTTTCACTATGATGATTAAAGTAAAACTTGCAATAGCAAACACTGCAAATATGCCTGTCACCTTAGCATAGGGAATGTTCTAATAATGTTAATACACATAAAATTTAATATTTTTAAATCCACTATTTCCATGATGTCTTTAAGATGTTCTTTTGGGGGAACAAGAGTGTTCTTCAAGGAGAGTAATAAGCATCTTGGTATAATACTGTAATGAACTTTAAGAAGAGAGGAGGATAGCTATGAAAAGGCAGAAAACAGTATTTATAATCATTGCAATCTGTGCATTGCTTATTGCTGTTGGTTATTACTTTGTACTTTTTCATAGTAATGGTGTTTCTGAAAAAATGCCTCCGCTAATAGGTGCTTCTCTTTACTCACAGGATGCAGCTTACATAAAAATTAGTCAGGGGGCAACCTTTCAAGAGAACTACATTATAACATCATTTACGGATAAAGAAATTTTAATACCAATAGAAGGAATAACCCTAAGCTCCTACAACGATACACTTTGGGAGAATCTTTCAGTACCTCAAGAAAAAGTATTTAATTACACATTTAGTCCCACCCACTTAACTATAGAACCATATGCGACTAACTCTTCAGTTCTAACTATTCAAATGGCACAAGATGCACCTATAGGAAAATATCGCTTAAGTATCACTTTAGGCAATTCTCAACTTACCCATCTACAAGGGGATACAATATTTATAACGGTAACCAATCCCCAAATAGACTCTTCATGGGTAGAAACCGTAAACAATTTGTTAAAAACCTATGAGACATATCCTAATCAAACTCAATACGCTAATCCCGAAGTCACACTTTCAGCTTGCAATATGTATTTGGTTGAGAATGGTTCAGAACAACTCATCTATTATGGTAATGGTGACCCGCTTAGTGTCTATTTGGGTGAATTACTAAAGAAGACTAACATCCAAAAGAATGCGGTTAGTGAGGGTTATTTAGATAAGGTTCTAGCAAATGATAGAGTTATAATTTTGAACTATAGATTATCAATACTGCATATGATTGACTCAGACGCGAAATATTATGCGGGATATTTCATCTTAGAAGACAACTTAAGTGAAGACTTAGATGGGAACCATCATAGCAAGAGAAATTGAAACCAATAATCTAAGCCTTTTAGCTATAGGCAAGTAAAACAATTCATAAACAGTTAATTGAAAGACTAAACTAGTTTTGTGTTCTTGCCCTAATCATCTATCCATTGTTCTGGTAAAGTATGCTGTTCTCTTGGCAGAACAGGTTTGTTCTTCAGGGAGAGCTAAGAGCTGCTTCGCGTAAGTTTGTATTGAGGAAAATGAATAAGTCATTGTCAACTGCGTTTTCTGTTTTGGTAATATTGGTTTCTTTAGTGTTGGTTGATTTTCCTTATCTGGTTGGGGCTGATTCTGCTGATTATATTCATTTTATTGATTCGGGGGTTACGGTCTATTCTCCGGTGAACATGACCTATTACTATGGAGATTTGGTTTTGAATGTTAGTTTGTATAGTGCAGGAATCATGGGTGGTCTAGACCCTAACATCTCAATGAATTTCAGCATCGATGGAAAGTACAACGGTTCAATTCATCTGAGAAGTAATGAAGAAATGCACATAATGTCCAAAGCGGTTGGAACGGCTGCTTTACCCCAATTACTTAACGGCTCACATTGTTTAACAATCTACACCTATGGCTTAAATCAAAGAGCCTATGAACCAAGGTATCTTTCATTTGTCGATACTGTTTACTTTAGCACAACAGGCAACCCAGCTTCAACTCCAACAATAAACCCAACCTTAACTGCTACCCCCTCACCGACAACCTCCAACAAACTCCGAAAATCCTGCAGATGATCCATCTTCAAATCCAACCCCATCTGCAAACATACCAATTAACAGGACTATGTACGCGTTTGAGGGGTCGGACCTTCTCTGGTCCTTTAACGCTACCGCCGGAAGCAGGATTGAACTAAACCTAACATTAACTGGCGATGATTCATTTGAAACCATCTTTAAAGTTGAAAGCGGCAATCACGGAACAATATACAATTCAACACTCTATGGAAACAGAATTTTGAGTTATTTCACGCAAAACAATTGAACTCAACTACGACGACGCCTATAATATAACCGTAGGTAAACATCCCTTTTACAGCACAGTAAAAATCATGGGAGTAATCGATCTCTATCCTAAAGAGACAGTAGCACCGACAGATTCTCCAACATATTCCACCATCATTATCCCCTTCGTCTTACTCAACACCCACATCATCTCACAATCCATCACCACCAATAACAATACTCAAACCGCTAATCCGACAACACCCATCAACACCGGATCCCTACCCTACACTGATGAAATACTGATGATCATCATTGGCTCACTGGCGCTGGCTACCCTGATGGTTGTAACGGTTATTCTAAGAAAAAGAAAACAAACCAACTAAACAAAATCCTTTAACACATCGCACCTAACTGCCATGTTTGTAAAGAACAACAGCATAGCCATAAGGCGCCATTTTTTAGCCTTTTTGAGCCGAATACAGCCGCAACCTGAGACTAATCCAAGCCTTAAATCTAAAATCCAGACCCAAAATAAGCTTCTCAGCAAAAAATAAATTTTTCAACATGTTGTTCTTCTAAGAGTTGATTAACGCAAAAGAATTACTCGCAGAACCCCCATATTTTAACTGGTACAGCTTTTCTTTGGAAAGTAAAACACTAAAAAACGCTAACTAGACAAAATTTTCCTGCCATCGCTAATGAGTCATATGGGTTCCATTTTAATGTAGTTTTCATGCAAAAAACTTAAACAATACTAGGTTGTCTGTATGGTGGTTGGTGGCGGGGTATCCGAGCCAGGTCTAAATAGGTGGCCAGATAACTTACACCTAAGATAAGGAGGAGGACTTAAGATCCTCTGGCGCAGGCCTTCGTGGGTTCAAGTCCCACCCCCGCCACCATTACAACACCCACCGAAGTAGAAGAAAAAACATCGATTTTCTGGAAAAAACAGATTTTTTCTTCTTTCAACGAAAAATTTGCGTAATCATGATTATTTTTAGGTTTCGTTTTTAGTACTTTTTAAGATTTGGAAAGTTTTATTTGGTCTTCCAAACAAATGCACTTGATTATGAAAATGATAAATCGCCGATTTTGGGGAATTACTTCTGCAACTTCTCTGATTATGCTTTTTCTATTGGCTTCAGCTTGTGTTTATGCTGTTGGTGTGAAAACCCAGTTATGTTTAGTTATTGATGGCTCAGGTAGCATAGATAATGGTGAATGGGACATTATTAGGCAGGCTATAGCTACTGCGATAAACGAAACCATGCCCCATGATGGTTCGGTCGAGCTTACCATCGTTCAATTTGGCTACTCATCTAGTGATGGCTACGCAAAAACCGAACTCAAACCAACCATAATTGACGCATCTAATTATGCGGTTATCTCTGCTCAAATTTTAACAATGCCCAAGGGAGATGGCAACACTCCGACAGCCCATGGATTATTTATTGGCTGGAGTGAAATGCAAAACTCATCAAATTTTAATTCAAACACTAAGCAAGTCATTAACTTAGCTACAGATGGTGTACCCAACATAAGCAGTGATAATGCAATAATTGATTTAGACGGCAGTGGGGGATCACCTGATGCAGAAGATGATGTCATAGCAGTTGTCAATAATGCGGTAGTTCAAGGACTTGATGAATTAGATATAGAAGCAATTGGAATAACACAAGCCAATAGTGATTGGCTGCAGAATTGGGTTGTGCACCCTCAGCCGGGCGTAATCGCTCCCCCATTCACAAAAGCAGGATGGATAAGAATTGTTGCTGACCCCGCAGAGTTCGCAAATACCATCGGCCAAAAAATAGGCGTAATAGTATATGGAAATGAGGGCGCATGGGTTCCATCCGCAGAAGGTACTCTGGCTGCCGGCTTAACTACAATTGGAATTACAAGTCTAATCTCTGCATTTGCATCAGCACTTTCAAATCCAGCCTCATTACCCAGCAGTACAATAGCTAGCAAAATCAGCCAGTCATTCCCCGAAATTCTAAAAAAGTGGCTGCACGAATTCATCTCCTCAAAACGTAAGCGCGCTATTTCCCAAAAAACAGGTAATCCATTCAAACCCACAAAACCGGAAATAATCACTTACGTTATTGCCTCTGCAATCCTCACAATAGTTTATGCTTATGCAAAGACCTCGACCTTTAACGAGATACTCTCAGTAATTCCCTCTATCTTACTGACAAGCGTGATTGTAGGGTTTGCTAAGAATTTTCTTGAAGTAGTAATAGCCCGAAAGCTAGGAGTCTGGACCGAACACCGTTTATGGTACTTTGGGCTAGCCTCTTTTATTTTATCAACAATTATCTTCAAAGTTCCCTTCTCTTCGCCAAGTCGAAATACCAGCTATTCTCCCGAATTTACTAAACGTAAACTTGGCATGGTTTCAGCATCCTCAGTTTTGATTGGAATCGTATTCGCGTTAATTTTCTACATTATCTTCGCCAGCGGCTTTACCTTGATAGGTAGCATAGGTATAGTAATGTCGCTTTCGATTGCCTTTTTTGAAGCCCTCCCCATCCCACCCATGAACGGAAAAGACATCTACAACTGGAACAAAATTCTATGGGTAGTATTATTCGAGCTCACCTTGGTTCTATACATTCTTTGTCTATTTTTCATATAACTTTGGAGACTACAAAGCATGACAGTAAAAACTGACAAAAAACCCAAAAAAGGTGCAACCTATGCGATCTTCTGAATGGCAATACATAGGATACGTACTAGTGGCAGTGGGCGGAGCGTTAATACTAACTGGCGCCATATCACTTTACGCTGTTCAACAAGGGCTTCTAGTAAAAACACAATACAATGACTATTTCCTACCTACACTGCTTGTCGGGCTCCTCCTTACGGCTTTAGGGGTTGTAGCTTTCTTTAAATCCAAACAAAAACAAGAACCCCTACCCCCGCCGCCTTCACCTAATCCGCCACCACCTCCACCCTAAACCCAACTTTTTGTTGATTTTTTTGCACAAATCCTCGGGGGCGCAACTCTCAATTTAATTTCATAAATAGCTACTACACAAGTTTTAAAAATTAAATCAGAAAATAAACATGGGAGAAATTTACGTTGAAAACAAAACTAACAGTATTCCTCTGCATAACAATTTTTGCAGCATTACTATCTTTAAGTGCTGCAATCAAATCAGCCGACGCAACATACTCGCAAGGTGATACTATTATAATTAATTCTGATGGCTCAGTTACACCTTCTTCTGCACCAGTGGTTCGCGACGGAAATACATACACTCTCACAGACGATGTTTTAATGCCTTCAAGTACCAACGAAGGAATCATAGTTGAGGCAGACAACATAGTTTTGAACGGCGCTGGACATACAGTTCAAGGTCATGGAGACAGCGACGCAATCTATCTCGATACCCGCACTAATGTAACCGTACAAAATTTCCTGTTGGAAGATTTCTATTGGGGTCTTACACTAATTGATTGCACAAAATGCACCATATACGGAAACAATCTAAGCGCAGCTATGTACTCATTGTACCTTTCAGATTCATCAAACAACATGATTTACCACAATAACATCTTTGGTCGCCTCTATTACCAGAATTCAAGCAACACATGGTCCAACGGCTATCCTTCAGGAGGAAACTACTGGGAAGGTTACCCATATGCCGATGAGAAAAGTGGATCAGGACAAAATCAAGCTGGCAGCGACGGTATAGGTGATACCCCTGTAGGTGAAGAAATCTTCAACCAAGGCGGAAACAACATTGACAATTACCCTCTAATGACTCCAATTACAGTAAGTAACTCTAACCCCGGCCCATCAGCATCAACTTCAGCTTCCCCCCATGCAAGTCCTTCAGCAAGTGCTTCAGTGAACCCAACTCCAACTTCGAGCCCAACGATTACGCCATCCCCATCGATTCCCGAATTCCCCACGGCAATACTTCTTGCCCTAATAGTTTCGTCGATCGCTGGTGCATTGCTCTATCGAGGAAAACAGTCAAAGGCATAACTTTGCTGTACCTTTCTTTTTCTTCACAAATCTAATTGGTTCTTTTTTAATTCAAGTTTTATCTTTTTAGTTGCTAAAATATAGTCGGAACGTTTATATTTTGTTCAAATATATTCACCAAAGCGTGTTCGTGGTTGGTGAGGTAAATTTGATTTCGCCTACAATAACTACGCGACTAGCTACTAAACTATATCGATACTATTCATTGCACATAAACCAACAGAAAAACAAAGCACTGACCAATTACCCTATATACAATAATGCCCAATTCTCTTTTAGTGGCATGAATGCTGTGGAGGAACGAACTTGAGCACCCTTTGTTCTAGATGTCCTTTCTTTCAACTGGCCCCGAAAATAAAGCATAAAAACGCCAGAAAACGTTGCCGCTTAGAACCTACGCGAACGTTACGTTTCTACAAATGTAATGATTTTCCTAAAATATCCACTCTTGACTGGAGACAAAAATCAACAGGACAATTCCTAACCAATAAAATCGCCTCAAAACTGCTCTTGAAAAAATAGAAAATCCAATTTCATAACAAAACAATTTTTTACATATCAAAAATTAATCCATAGTATACAGCTAGTTATCACAATAAATCAAAAAAATTAAACGTAGCGTCAAGTAATTTCTTACGAAATTACATAATTTAAGAAGTTTTAAACACGATTAGTTTTTATGGGTTAACTCTTTAGCTGTTGGGTAATATTGGTGTAGTAAATGTCCTTTAAGAGAATCCTGCTGGTCAAGCCTTCTGGACGCAAAGGTCTGAGTTTTGCCTTTGACTTAGTACCTATAGGCCTAGAATACCTTGCTGCTTACATAGAGGACGCAGTTGATCAAATTAACATCGTGGATTTGGAAATGGATCGCAGAAAATTCCAAACCATACTAGATCTCTATCAACCTGACCTAGTAGGTATCTCCCTATCAGCAACCGAACACAACGAAAGCCTGCAACTGGCGAAAATCGCCAAGAAAAGCGGCGCTACCACCGTTGTAGGAGGGTATCACCCCACAAGTGTTCCAGATCTGATGCTTTCTCACCCGCAAATCGATATAGTGATCCGAGGTGAAGGCGAACTAACCTTAAGAGAACTAATCGAAACGGGAACCACACAAAACCTCTTGGGGGCTTCTTACAAAAACAACGGAGAAATAATCCATAATCAAGATAGACCCAGAATTAAAAACCTTGATCTTCTTCCCTTCCCGGCGCGTCATTTGAGGCAATATTCCTACCAAAGCCAAAACCGCACCGATAACGACGTAATAAGCATGTCTAGGGGATGCAACGGATTATGCAGTTTCTGCTGTGAACCGAGCATGAGCAACGGCTGCCTAAGTTGTCGCTCACCAGAAAATGTAATGCAGGAAATCTTAAAAATTGTAGAATACCACAAAAATCGGCCACTAAGCATAATGTTTACCGATCCTAACTTAATGAGCAATCCCAAAGGTGTAGAACGTCTCTGTGATCTACTCATAGAGAAGGATTTGAACATAGAATTCTCCGCTCTAGTCAGAGCGGACGCAATGGCGAAATATTCTGACATAGTAAAGAAAATGTGTCAAGCAGGCATAACCAAATTCGAAATGGGTATCGAAAGTCCCCACTTAAAAGACCTGAAATCAACTAAAAAAGGCATAACCAGCAAAGTTCATTCGGAAGCAGTTAACAATATACGTAAACATGGTGGAAGACCCGGCGGCACCTTCGTTATAGGTCTTCCAGATCAGACTACCGAAGAAATCAAAGCTTTCCCGACATACGCAAGAGAAATTGGCTTAACGGCTGCAGCATTCGGTATTGCAACTCCCTTTCCCGGGACAGATTTCTATAAAGAAATGGAACAACAAGGACTAATCTTTGAAACAAACTGGGACAACTTCGATGAGATGCACTCCGTTTATACCACAAAATACATGCCCAAAGAAACAGTTGAAGAAATGGCTACTTACTGCATGGCAAAGTTCTGGAACCTCGACACATTCATTGATCAAGAGCTAGTCTCCCAAAAAAGAACTCTGACCAAGAAAAACATCATAGACTTTGCCCGAGAACGCACCTTAAACGTTGGTTTTCTTGCAAATAATGGAACTGAATTACAGAAAGGCAACTTTGGACAACACATAAAGACATTTCTCGAAGCATATGTAGACCCCCGAGTAGAGACATTTACAAAAACAGTGGGTGTTCACGAGGTACTTGAACTGCGTAGATTCTTACGAATCCTTGGTCACCAAAAAATACAATGCACACTAAATCTTGACGACACAGCCGTCAGTTTTGTGTTCAAAACGACCAAGAACACCGTTGATTATATTCAAGTTATGTATGGAAAACAACCCGACTCAACCATACATCTCAACGCGGACCTAAAATGGCTAAGTGAACCCGCCAATTCAAACCTGACTGAGAAACTCGGGTTTGCATTCTCCCAAAACTTGAGTCCAAAAAAAGTATGGAACACCTTCAGACTTTTAGTCGCAGTAAGCACTGAATTCTTGGCTTGGAAAATACAAAAACAGCGCATAAAAAAATAATTTAATTTCCGTATGTTTTCATAAAATCTAAATTCAAACCCTATTAGCTAATTTGAATAATTTATTAATAATCGAAAAATGTTGGGGACCAGCCAGACACACTACGATTGTAATACGCGCAAAAAAGCTTTTATCCCTTCTTTTATCCCCTTCTAAAACATAACCTCTCTGGGAATGAGAAAATGAGCGACATAATATTTGCTAATAACGAAAACAAGGGTAAAGCTTTCATAGAAAAAATCATCGGAAAAAATCCCCTCTTCACCTGTACTTTGGGCACAACTGAAACCGCCAAAATCCCCGGAATATCCGCTGCAGGGGCAAATCCGGAAATAACTGACTACACCCCACCTGCAGATATCGAACTTCTTCTGTTAGGAAAATGCAAGTGCATAAAAGGTGTACCTATCACTCCAGATGGCATTCCCACACCAGCCCTAGTCACCTTATGTGCACTAAAACTGGCAAACATACCCGCCATAGGCGTAAACTCGGGTATGAGCGTATTGCCTTACGTTCCCTACATAGAATTAGGTGCTAAGCCTGGTCGAGACATTAGAACCGGCAAAGCCGTCGAACATGCTCAAGAAGTTCTGGAAAGAGCAAAACTAGCTGGCCAAATCCTATCCCGGACTACTGATTACCTAATTATCGGAGAAAGTATACCTGGCGGAACCACAACCGCACTAGGCGTTCTACTAGCTATGGGCATAGATGCAAAAGGAAAAGTCAGTAGCACCCTACCCGGAAACCCCCACGAACTCAAAATAAAAACCGTAGAAACCGGTTTAACCGCAAGCGGTCTTAAATTTGGAGACCTATCCGATGACCCCTTAAAAGCCATTTCATGCGTAGGCGACCCCATGATGCCTGCATTCGTCGGATTAGTTTTAGGTGCAGCAGAAAAAGTCCCAGTTTTTATGGCCGGCGGAACACAAATGAGCGCCATATTAGCCGCTGTGAATGTTCTCAACCCCAAGATTTTATCTAACGTAGCTATTGGAACTACTCGATGGATAATTGAAGACAAAAGTTCTGATCTTAAAGGCATAGTTAGTCAAATAGCTGATATCCCAATCCTTGCCGCTGACCTAAACTTTAGCAGTTCCCGAATCAAAGGACTGCATGCCTATGAAGCTGGGGTTGTCAAGGAGGGCGTCGGTATCGGAGGAACAACCATAGCCGCCATCGCAAAAACCAAAGGCGCCATAACCAAAGAAACTATGCTCAAAGAAATCGAAACCAACTACGAACGCCTACTTAAATCAAAATAGATTAACTCAAAATGTGATTAAGATATGTCCACAATCTTTAACGCAAAACAAGTCTCAATAATGGCAATGACCGCCACACTATTTGCCCTATTCTTTTACCTCTCAGGACTAGTAGCGGTACCCAACTTTACCTTCCTATACCTCCCAATTATCTTATTGGGCATATTTCCTATATGGTTCGGATGGAGCGGACTAATCGGTAGCATGATTGGCGCCGTAATAGGCGGCTTCTTAGTCGAAGGCTTAGGCGCATTTGCCTGGATAGAAGCAACCACAGCCTTAGTCATATACGCCCTAAACTGGGTTCTAATTCCCAGACGAGCAACCGAAGGCAAATTAAAATGGACCCTAAGTCTCTTCGCTGTCTACGCCACAACCCTATTCATAGGAACCGTATTCATCCTTTGGCAACTAACCGCAATAGTAGGAATATTCACACCCGACATAGCACAAGCATTATTGCTTCCCGCCTTCGCACTTAACTTTGCAATCGAAATACTCATCTGCCCCGCCCTAATTAGAGCCCTATCGCCAAAAATGAAAAGCTGGGGAATCTACGCAGGCAACTTTAGCCAATGGCGAACCCTAAGACAAACAAAACCCAATACCACACCATAACCCCCTCTATTTATTTTCTTTTTTCAATTCTGATAATCATCTGTTGCCTGCATCCATGTTTTAAACTGAATTTGGGACGAATTTTGAAAAAGTATTTAATACCTCTACCCTACTAATTTCAGAGTACCTTAGAAAGGATATTAGCGAGAGATAAAGAATGAAAAAAACTATCACTTCATTCATAGTATTCATGTTAGCAGCATCATTATTTGTAGCCTTCTCACCAGCAGTTCATAGTCAAACTGGCAACTTGCAGGTTAAAAGCTACAGTTGGTACACTAGCCCCATATACGGGTACTTGGTGGTAGTGGGAGAAGTCCAAAATATAGGAACAGACACAATTCAAAGCGCAACAATAACTGGCACGGTATACACCAAAGACCAAGTAGCTCAAGCAACAAACGCATACTCACTTATTTATGCAACCCAGATTCTACCTAACGACACTGCACCCTTCTTCATGTACTTTACAGAAGCCACAAGCACAAGTGGCAATCTGACTTGGATCGGGACAGGTATAGATAGAGTCGAATTCAACTTCTACGCTAACTCGAATAGTACACAACAAAACAACAACCTACACGTAATAGCACATGACGGAACTATAGACTCATCAGGTAACTACAGCGTCTCTGGCATCGTCCTAAACAGAGGAAACGACTACCCCCAGAATATCTGGGTTGTTGGAGCATTCTACAATTCCTCAGGTTCAGTCGTAGCCGTAGGATTCAGCAACTACCTAACCCATTACCTACCTCCAAATAACTACACTCAATTCGCGTTTAAACCCGTTGACCCAACACCAGCAATGGCAACCCAAATCACAAGCTACACCCTACATGTTCTGTCTGATGGAACAACAACACAACCCACACCCACTCCAACAACATCACCTTCCTCATCTACTTCAGCTAGTACCTCTCCAACCCAATCTACCACAACAACACCCTCTGGCACAGACAATTCATCCCCAACAACTCTATACATCGCTATCGCAGCAATAGCAGTCGTTGTAGCTATACTCGCTCTTGGTTCTAGTACTAAGACGACGAAAAACCTAATCCCTAACCAACCCAACTCCATTCTTATTTTTTAAAATTAAACAAAAGAAAAAGAATTATACTTCTCAACTAGCAAATAGACAAACACAACAGCTAATTACTTCCCAAATAGCGGTTCATCTTGGACGTAAACTTTTCCGGTTTTTAAAGCTATTTCTGCTTTCATAAGTTCACTTCCTAAATACGCCGCATGATCAAGCAATGTAACTAAACCTAACTCTACGATTTTAGTATAAACGTCTTTAGCGTTTTTCCCTTTAACAACTATATCCGACTTACCCTCCTGCAAAGCAACAAAGTGTGTTGCAACGATGATTTCATCAATATGATCTACTTCAATTCTGAAATTACCACCTAAATCTAACTTATTTTGAGCAGATTTTTCAGAAGCAAATATTAGTTGTGCCTGATTTTCTATGACTCTATCATAAGGTTCCTGAGCCAGTTTATCCTTAAGCAGAAGCAGATCAATTCCTAAATCTTCAGGAGCTGAACCTCTCCTTTTTGACAGAAACATCATTTTAGCCGCGGTAGCCATCTCTTTAATGCTCCCCTTAGCTTTAGGGGTCTTCTCAGTGGTTAGCAAGAGATTCACCCCAACTTCAGAACATAATCGGGCAAGCATAGCATTAACTCCCACAGAATCAGCATCCATCAACTCCGTAACATTAGAAACACCAGCGAGCAATGGCACATCTGGGTTGCGATTTGCAAATTCTCGAAAAGCCACAAACGACTCTAAAACATTTATTGGCTCAAGAACCAAATCCCCAACCACCTTTGTTATCCCCAATTTTTTTGCCAGCTCAATGTTCTCCTCCAACATAGTTGTTCGTTCTTGAATTTTTGTTGGGAAATAGCCTTTGCGCTGATTTGAAGGAAGAATAATTACAGTAGAATTGCGAACAAAAGGGGCTATCTCTTCAAGATTTCCTTTGTCTCCACTTAATACAACATCTGCGCCGGCAGAGACTGCGGCAATAATCTCGGTAGGATTAAGAGTATCTATACTAACTGGCACATTTACTACACTTTTGACTGCTTTGATAGCCATTTTTGCATCTGAGGGCCGAGATTCTCCTGCAATCATGCCTACGTCTACAATATCTGCTCCAGAATCCACGTAAAGTTTTGCCAGTCTTTGAATTTCCTCTTTAGACATCAGTGGAGCATCCACAATCTCGGAAACAACCCTCATTGGAAAATCTTTCCCCATCGCCAAGTCTTTAATCAGCATATTACCTGGTTTCTTCAGTAGGGATTCACGATTGGCTTCAACTTTCTTTAGTTCCTCAAGTGCCTTCTGCTCAAGTTTCTCCTTGAGTAATTCGCATGCTGGTATTACTGTTGAAAGCTCAACTTCACCAATCATGTCCAAAACAGTAGGCAAATCAGCCGCATACTTTGGACCTTTAAAAGCTGGAATGTCTAAAGCATCTGAAATGACTTTGGCGTCTCCACGGATTAATCCTGGAATAAGAATACTGCCAATATTATGAGGTCTATTATCATCAAATGCCTTTACAATTTTCTCAGGAGTTAAAAATGCTGCCACTGGAATCTTTAACGTTAAAACTTCGGTTTCAACATTACTCTCTTGTGCATAACGCTTCACAAGGTCTTCTGCAAGTAATCCAGTTATCAGGAGTACCTTCACACTTCGCACCAGATTGGTTGCTTGCAGTAATTATGCGAAAGATAATATGAAGATTCTGCAAGGATATTCACCGTAAATTGTCTGATAAGTGAACCGCTCAGATTCCATAACCATTCCATAGACTTGCTGCATTGTAAGGGTCGAATTGAAGTACGGATAAGTTCCTCCATACTCGAAGAGCAGCAAGTACTTAACATTGCTTTGTCCGCATTTGTCAATCAACTCAATTACATTAAAGCTAGGTGTGAAGGTATCAACAGGGTAATCCGGATACTGCTCCACCTCATGTTTCCCTCCTCCATAGGAGTCAACATAGAATCCCACAATATCTGGACAAAAAACATTCAATGAACACAAAATCAACAGCGACTCATTTCCATCAAGTTTCGATACGGTATAGTTTGTTGCCTCCTCCACTGGCAAATTATAAGCTTCATCTTTAGCCACCCAAGCATATGCATCCGCACAACTATACGCAACAGAGAAAAACACAATACCTATCAATAATCCCGCTTCAACTTTGCCCAACCGGCTCTTAACCAGACCCACACAATCAGTTTTCCAGCTACTCTCAATTTTGCCATACGCAGATACGATTAAGCTAGCCGCAGATACCGCTAACACCGGAAAAAGTGGCACCACATAACGCCACTGCTTGTTGCCTATCAAAGTAAAGAAGATATATACTACACCAAACCAGATGAGTAAAAATTTATCTTCTGGCTTTCGTCTTAACAATAAAAATCCCAATCCTACCAAGCCTAGAATATACATGAAAATAGAGATCGGATGCACAACTCCATAAGGCCAAACTATTTCCAACAAATAAAAAATAGGCAACGGAAAACGCGTACTATAAACAAGCTTATCAGGATTACCTACACTCATCGCGTAGAACCACTGATCTAACATTCCCGAAGAATACACCTGATATGAAACAATAATCCACGGCAACACAATAGCAACAGCGACTAGAATTACAATCGATAATCTAGATAATCGTGATTTCAAGTAGCCTCCACATAGAACGATAATACTCACAACCATCACAACTAATGCAATAATGATTTGATATTTTGTGAGAAACCCCAACCCCAAACCAATGCCAATTAAAACTAAGAGCCAAATTTTAGGCGATTGTAACCATTTGAAGAACAAGTACAAGGAAAGCGAAAAAAAGAACATTAGCATAGTCTCCAAAAGCGCAACTCTCGCCAGCCAAATCACACCTGGCATTGTTCCGAGAAAAACGCTTGAAATCAAGGCTGTTTTTCTCCCATACATTACCTTAGTAAACTCAAATATTAACCAAACAGAGAGCACAGCGAAAGTAACAGCGACCAAATCTTCCACTAAAGACGCTTGCTCCCCCCGCGCTAAAGTAACCTGTAGTTATCAAGTCATTAAGCGGAGGATAGAACATCGCCGAATCCATATACTGTTGGGTAAGACCATTAAGCAAAAGTAACCCCCCGTTGAGATGATTTGCCTCATCCCACTGGATTGTCATTGACCCCAAATTCAACACTAAAAAAAGAGCATAAACAACTAAGAAAATCAGGAAAAAAAGTCGCCACTTATCAAACCCGCTTTTCAGCTTCACCGAAAGAGAACGCCACTGCATTCCCGTGTTCATATGGGTCAATTCTCCGTGAAGTTAACACGTAACTGTGACCGCGGCTGAACTCTCAAATAATCCTATTACATGTTACGCCGTTGCATCTATGATTTATATTCGCTTGTTTTAGTTCATAAATTTTGCTCAAGATTCTGATATTACCTATTTTTAGCATAAAATCAACATTTGGCCTCTAAGCATGTTTAAAATACCAGTGCTTATCCACTGTAAATCATTTTTTGAATTTTTCTTAAAAAATAATCCAAATTCGGCGGACTATTTTTATACAACCCAGAGCATTCATGAAGAAAGGACGCATCTTTAATTGACAATTACAGTGGATGATGCTGGCAGCGGCGATTTGCTTTTCGGCATAGTTATAGGCGCCTACCGCGATGATACTCAGGAATTCAAATATGATGTTATAGATGTAAAGTTCTTCCAACCTAGTCTTTTTCGCAAAAAAGAATACCTCACACAGACCTCCAAAATTGTAAACCAATTACTTGATAAATTACAACCTAAACCCGAAGAAGAAATCCACCTTTGCCAAGGATACATATTCGACACAGCAGCAAATGAACTGCAAAAAGCCTATGGTGAAAATCGCGTACGCAGAATCAAAGTAATCGGTGAACCCCAAAGATTAGTCGAAATCGCATATCTTGATGAAATCAGAAACCTCGGTTATGAACCGCTACCCGAAAGAGACGAAAAACGCGCAAAAAACTTTTTCCACATGATGCGGTGGCTAAAAGAGAACCCAAACATGATTCAATATGCTAAAACTGGCTGGCCTAGATTATCTCGATATCGCATGTTTAATCCAAACCTAAAAACCATAAAGAAACCTAAATACGACGTTATTTGTACTGAATGCGGAAAAGAATGCCAAGTTCCATTTAAACCAATTGAGAATCGACCAGTATACTGCAAATCATGCTGGGCAAAAAATAAGTCCCTCAAACAAAATATACCTAACTAAAACAGTTTTCCTTATAATTAAAAAAACAAGAATATTTTGCGACCCTTATAAAAATTGAGGCCGCAATTTGACTTTATCTGTTAGTCTTCTCTCCATTTGAAGAGTTTTGCCGCAGCTATGAAGATGACGACAGCAATTACTGCTACAACTGCGATGTCTATGAGTGCTCCTGATATGTTTCCATAAACCATGACGTTATTTAATCCTTCAATTATGTAGTACAATGGTAGGACATGGGCAATGCTTTGTAGATAATCTGGCATCATGGTTAGAGGGAAGAAGGTACCTGAGAGAAACATCATTGGGAAGGTCACGACGTTGCCTATTACGCCTGCGGTTTCGGGGTTCTTAGCTAAGGTTCCAACTAGCATACCTAATGAAGCAAACATCATTGGACCTAAGATTAAGAACGGTATTAGCCATGGTGTGAGAGTAATGTGTACATCAAAAGCAAGGGTACCAACGGCTACCATGAGCAAGAAGCTAAGTGTTGAAAGCAGTATGTAGAAGAGCACTTTAGATATTAGCCACTCCATTTTAGAAATAGGGGTTAAAGATAGTTGCTTAAAGAGCTTATTTTTCTTATACTGTGAGGAAATCTCGACCAGCGAGAACATTGGGTTAACTAGTATTGAGAATCCGATTAGCCCTGGAATCAAGAAATCAAGGTATTCTGTTTGTTGAGTGCTAACAGTAGCTGTTGTTATTCCGATAATTGATGACGCGTTTGGATTATAGTATGCTAAGTTGAAATGGTTTATTACGCCATTTACCGTTCCGCTTACGATGCTGCTTGTGGTTGAAGCTGGATTGCCATATACTGTTATATTAAATTGTTGACCTGATTGATAATTTACTGAAAAATTCGCAGGAATAATTATACCATCAGAAGACGAATGATCTGCTAAGTATCGGGTGAAGTTCTCAGAAATATCCACTGGTTGTATGTTTATTGTACCTGTTTGGTTGAGAACCTTGAGGAACTGTGTAGCTATATCCATTTGTGGTGCGGCAAACGGGCCTGTGTCGAGATTTTGACTATAAACAACTGTTGCTGTAGACGAACCACCTGAAAAGATAGCTCCGAAAATGAGTATTAGGATAACTGGAAAGATCAAACCGAAGAATAGGCCAATAACATTTCGTAAGTAACCCCGTCCGAATAGTATTAAGTCTGCTTTTATTCTTTTTATGGCCGACATTTTACTTGCTCCGCTGCTTATTTTTTACTTTATCATTTTGAGTTGTGTTTTGTTGGCTGATTATTTCACCTTGTTCATTCACTTTTCCGCTGACTAGCTTGATGAATACGTCTTCGAGGCTATCGCGGCGGGTTTGTATTGTGCCCCAATCAATTCCGGACTGTTCAGCAGCCGCTAATGCCGCAAGAGCGTCGGTTTTCTTATTTAATGCTATGCTAATCGTGCCTCTATCTTTGTGGTATTCGACTTTTAATTCGGTATTTGCTTTGATGTATTCTGAGAGTTTTTCTGCTCCTCCAATTTCCAATCTTTCGCCTGAACCATATTGTTGAATGATTTGGTCTGATGTACCCAAGGCAACGATTTGTCCATGGTCTACAATAGCAACTCTGTCAGAAAGTTGCTGGGCTTCATCTAAGTAGTGAGTGGTTAAGATGACAGTTTTCCCCTTGGCTTTTAATTCTTTTATGACTTCCCATATGGCTCTGCGTGCGTTAGGATCTAATCCCGTGGTGGGTTCATCAAGGAATAATAGATCTGGTGAATTTACCAACGAAAGCGCAAGCCCCATCTTCTGTTTTTGTCCTCCAGAGAGGTTCTCAAAGAGGTTCTTTGCTGAATCTTCAAGCAAAACGTCTTTTAGAATTTGGTCCGGATTAACATTTTTTGTTCCAAAAATCTCTGCATAGTACTTTATTGCTTCGCGTGGGTTTGCTTTTTCAAAAAAGGTGAACTCTTGTGGAATTACTCCGATTTTCTTGTGTAATTTAGTGCCGTTTGACCAAGGATCAAGGCCAAGCACTTTAACGGTGCCTGAATCCTTTTTACGTAAGCCTTCTAAAATTTCAACTGTAGTTGTTTTACCTGCCCCATTTGGTCCTAAAAGCCCGAATACTTCCCCTTCGTTAACAGTAAATGAGATGTCATCTACTGCTTTTAGATTCCCATAATATTTTTTTAGTGAATCAACTTCAACTGGTATCATGTTCAATCATCACTTGACTTTTGAGTTTGAATTAGCAGTGGCTATTCGCACTGTGCTTTTTGAGAGTATTTGAAGATGGAAATATAATTTTCGGAAAGAAAACCCATAGTAGCAGGTATATTGGCCTGCTATTATGATGGTTTGGATAGGATTTCTTCCCTTTTGAATGTCTCTACTCCGACATAGAAAACTGCTATATCCACAATCGCGAGCACTCCCATAAGCACAGCTAATACGGCTGGTCCAAGAACCATTACTCCGGAAACCTGTGCAAAAACCAATCCTAAAACAGGTAGAAGTAGGACCACACTAATTTGTTGCGCTTCTTTGAATCCTTTAACTTTGGAGGAAATTATAACCGTTAATCCTATGCTACATAATGCTATAGTGGGAGCAACACCAAAAATCATTATTAACCAAACAAGATTTGGTAGCAGCAACATTCCATTAAACATACCAAACGTAATTACATCAACAATTATGGTATAAATTCCAAAGGAAATTATTGTTATTATCATTGCGGGAATGAAGCTGACCAAGATTTTGCCCAAGAAGAGTTCGCTGTCTGAAATCGGCGTAGCTAAAAGTGCTTCAATAGTTTTCCGTTCTCTTTCTCCAGCAAAGCTATCTGAACCAATTACACTTGATGCCATTATTGGAATTATTAAAAAGAATGGAGCAAAGAAGTAAAGAATTAAAATGTAAACAATGATTTGCTCTGGCGTCATTTGCATGATTAGTAATTGAACATCCCCTGGTAAACCAGGTATTAATGACTGGAAATTCGTGTTCCCAGCATTCTGCATAGATGACATACTTGGGATAAGCGTAACTATTACTGGGAACAAAACAGCAAATATTAAAGGTAAAATTATTATAGGCATTAGAACTTGCCAGTTTCGTTTAATTTCAAGCCAATCTTTTTTGAAAACTAGCCAAACTTTATGCATATTCATTAGGCTTCTTCCTTTATCAGCTTAAGATATGTTTCTTCCAGCGAGGGTCGGAAAATATTAACCGAAAGTATTTGACCACCTGATTTAACAACGCTATTTACAATTTCAGGAGTATCAGAACGGGCATCTGCAACCTTTATCGTCAGCATAGCCTCATCATTATTGACATTTACTTCTTTAACTAGTTCGATTTTTTTAACTAAGCTAACAATTTTGGAATCTATATACTTCAGACCGATTTGAATTATTGGTTGGGGACTAATTTTTTCTCGTAGCTCATTAGGAGTACCAATTATCACGCATCGACCTTTGTTCATTATCATTACTCTTCTACAAAGTTTCTCCGCGTCCTCCAAATGATGCGTACACAAAAGAATAGTACGCTTTTCATGTATACTCAACTGCGCCATTAAGTCCCTGATTTCTTTTGCAGATTGAGGGTCCAATCCAGCAGTAGGCTCATCTAAAAACAAAACAGGAGGTTTATGCACCGTGGCGCGAACGATAGCTAATTTCTGCTTCATCCCCTTGCTAAAGGTGCCAACTTTATCATTTCTGCGATCCCACAGATTGAAAAATTCTAATAATTCCTTAATCCTCTCCTGTCTTTGGTTCATATCTTCTACGCCATAAGCTTCAGCAAAGAAGTTCATGTTCTCATAAGCAGTCAGTCTTTCATAGAGGCTCGGATTCTCAGTTAATATACCAACTGACTGTCGTACCTTCATAGGATCACGATGTATGTCATATCCAGTAACCGTCGCTGAACCTGCGGTGGGTGAAATAAGGCATGCAAGCATACGAATAGTAGTTGTTTTTCCGGCTCCGTTTGGTCCTAGAAGCCCAAAAACTTCTCCCTCTTCAATTTCTAAGCTTACATTATCAACTGCGGTGAAAGAGTTGAATTTTTTTGTTAAGCCTTTTACTTCTACAGCTGGCATATTAATGAGCCTTCTAAGGATGTTTAGATAGCCATATGTGATAACTTATTGATTTAAGACTGTCGCTTATCACAAATCCCTAAGTTAACCCGCTTCTCCAAAATTTAAAATCAAAAGTACTGAATATTGACAGATACAATATAAAAATCGGGTTCATTTCCTAAAAAAAATTAGAATCCCCTACCACAAAATTGAAAAACACCTCTGTCTCATAACATAAAGCAACAAACTATTTGGATGCATAGACATGAAACTAAATAAAACAGACGAAAGCGTAATAGCAGCATTAAAAGTAAACAAAGAACTAACTCTAACTTTAGCAGAACTCACAGAACAATCTGGGCAACCATCCAAAAAAATCTTCAAATCTCTTCGCAAACTCTTTGAAGCCGAAATAATTGACTCCAACGCACGCAAATACCGACTAATTTTAAATGATGACCAAATAAAGGCAAAACTTGCCAAGAAAGCCGCCAAAAAAGAGACGTCCGACGAAGAAGAATAATTGTCTATCCGAATCCCTCATTATCCTTTTACCCCTTTTAAAAAAATAAATAAGAAGATTTTTGCTCAAAATTTTATATTACAATATGTCCTTTTTAACAGAATTCCCATCCATACTGAGACAAATTAGATTCTCATAAAAGTAGTAAGATGGAGAGCCTCGAGCGGGCCTTGCTCCCGCGGCCTGCTGCTTACAAGGCAGCCGCTCTACTGGGCTGAGCTATCGAGGCACCCCGCGCGCCCAATATCAGCAAGCATAACGTGTAACCAAATAAAAACTTAACCGTTCCCAATCAAAAATTATATCCACAATTCTCTAAAATAATTCTCTAAGCACGATGAGTTAAGTGACACAAAAGTTATATTGAAAGGTCGTATTTTTAACTTTTACAGCGATATCCCCATCGTCAAAAGATACGCCTCTTCTGAAGATTTGACAAAAAAACCTTCAAGTTTGTCCTCGGAAACCCTGTCAAATCATGACACAACACTTATATTTGGGGATGGCGCTTCTAACAGTTCCAGCAACATCATTGTTGAAGGAAAAAGATGCAACTCCCGTTCTAATCCAATGGGGGTGAAGGGTTGAAATGAGCTCTTAATGTCACAAGAGACTCACAATGACACCATGCATAGGCCAAAAGCGACGCAACAACATATTACGCAAGGTTTCATCAAACGCCAATAGACACCACCAAGGCCCAGACATGTTACGCTGTCTGGAGGATGGCTCGGCTTGAGAGCTGATGAAGGGCGCGGCAAGCCGCGATACCGCCCCGGGTAGGCGCACGCAGCCTTAGAACCGGGGATACCTGAATGGGACTTCCCAGTTAATGCTCCCTTACGGAGCGGGAACCCCCCGAACGGAAGCATCTTAGTAGGGGGAGGAAAAGAAACCAAAACGGGATTCCCCTAGTAGCAGCGAGCGAAACGGGAATAGTCCAAACCGAATCCCGCAGGGAAACCTGTGGGAGATGTAGTGTTAAGGGCCCAGCTTCTTCTTCATTGGTTAAGCTGAAGTGGCCTGAAAAGGCCTGCCAAAGAGGGTGAAAGCCCCCTAAGCATAAGCCAGAAAGATTTGAGCAGGAGTCCCAGACTACTGTACCATGGTTTTGGTGCAGAAAATCGGGAGTCACCAACTTCCAAGACTAAATACGCCTCAAGACCGATAGCGCACTAGTACGGTGACGGAAAACTGAAAAGTACCCCGGAATGGGGGTGAAAAGTGCCTGAAACCAGACAGTTACAGACGTGTGCAGCCCAGAAGGGTAGATCCTTCTCGAAGGAACCTGCTGTGAAGCAGAAGTACAAGGGAAGGGGACCAGGGTTGCACGTTCCGTCTAGAAACACGGGCCAGGGAGTTTATTGCTGTGGCAAGCCTAAGGGTTTAAAACCCGTAAGCGTAGGGAAACCAATACGCACGCAACTCCGCAAGGAGCCAGGTGCAGGGTCTGAAAGGGCCCGGAGTCACAGCCATACATACTAGAAACCAGACGATCTATCCCTGGGCAGAGCGAAGTTGGGCGAAAGCCCAATGGAGGCTCGTAGGGGTTCTGACGTGCAATTCGTTCCTCAGACCTGGGGATAGGGGCTAAAGACCAATCTAGTCTGGTGATAGCTAGTTCCATCCGAAGTAGATCTCAGTCTAGTCCCGAGCGAGGTTGCTAGTGGGGTAGAGCACTGATTGGAAAACAAGGATCCGAAAGGGTCCACTTTTCTTTCAAACTTCGAATCCACTCGCGCTTAAGACCTTGGGAAACGGGTTAGTGGGGGTAAGCTCCACGACCGAGAGGGGAGCAACCCAGACTGAGGTTAAGGTCCCCAAGTGCTGGCTAAATGTCAAACCGAAGGGCGTCGTCAGCCTCAGACAGCGGGGAGGTAGGCTTAGAAGCAGCCATCCTTCAAAAAAAGCGTAACAGCTTACCCGCCGAGGCTAACGGCCCCGAAAATTGACGGGGCTAAGCCAGCCACCGATACCTCAGAACGCAGCTTAGCGCTGCGGTGGTAGGATGGCGTCCTATTTGGACAGAAGCTGGGCCGTAAGGTCCAGTGGACCGATTAGGATTGCAGATCCTGGTGGTAGTAACAGCAAAGAGAAGTGAGAATCTTCTCCGCCGAAGGGACCAGGGTTCCCCGGCAACGATCTTCAGCCGGGGGTAAGTCGGTCCTAAGACAAGACTCAACCGATCTTGCCAAAAAAGGGAATCTGGCTAAAATTCCAGAACCATAGAGATACACGCGGCAACGCAAGCTTAGTGCCGAACGTTTCGGGATAAGCTGAGCAGGGCTGTCGCCTTGTTTAACTGTATAAATCTGGGGAGTGCCGCAATGGCGAGAACCAGGTGAAAGCAGGAATAGCCACCCGTTTTAGGGAGGTTCAGCAGATTTCTGGAGCCACTGAAAAGGGCACTAAGAAGGATTCTTTATGACCGTACCAAGAACCGACACAGGTGTTCCTAGGCGAGAAACCTAAGGCGTGTCGGGTATACACTAATGCGAGGGAACTCGGCAATTTAGCCCCGTACCTTTGGTATAAGGGGTGCCTGCTCTTTCAGCCTCGTGCTGTTGAGAGCAGGTCGCAGTGACAAAGGGGTCTCGACTGTTTAATAAAAACACAGGAAGCCGCAAGCGCGAAAGCGTGTGAACGGCTTCTGAATCCTGGCCAGTACAGGTACCTGAAACCTGGGTCCAACTGGGCTAAGGGCCTGCAAACGCCGGGAGTAACTCTGACTCTCTCAAGGTAGCCAAATGCCTTGTCGGGTAAGTTCCGACGTGCATGAATGGATCAACGAGGGCCCCGCTGTCCCCGCGTAGTACCCGGTGAAACCACATAACGTGGACGAACAGTCCACGATCTCCCAGCGGGAAAAGAAGTCCCTGTGGAGTTTTACTGCAGCCTGCCGCTGGAATACGGTTGTGGATGCAGAGTGTAGTCGGGAGCCGTCGATCCTGCGTTCTCCGGGACGTGGGGGAGGCAACAATGGAACACCGACTTTCTGCAACCGTGTTTCTTACCGACGCTTCGGTGTTGGAACAACGGTAGGTGGGCAGTTCGGCTGGGGCGGCACGCCCTTGAAAAGATATCAAGGGCGCCCTAAGGTTGGCTCAGGGGGGACAGAAACCCTCCGTAGAGTGCAAGGGCAAAAGCCAGCCTGACTGAATCCTTAACAGTAAGGGATACAGAGGAGAAATCCGGGCTTAGCGATCATCCATGTCCCCCTTGGTGGGGGCTGGATGTGTCAGAAAAATTACCCTAGGGATAACAGGCTCGTCGCGGGCGAGAGTCCCCATCGACCCCGCGGCTTGGTACCTCGATGTCGGCTCTTCCTATCCTGGCCCTGCATAAGGGGCCAAGGGTGAGGCTGCTCGCCTATTAAAAGGGAACGTGAGCTGGGTTTAGACCGTCGTGAGACAGGTCGGACTTTATCTGCTGGGAGTGTTAGCTGCCTGAGGGGAAAGGGTCCCTAGTACGAGAGGAACGGGACGCTGTGGCCTCTAGTCAACCGGTTGTCCGATAGGGCAAACGCCGGGCAGCCACGCCGCTGAGGATAAGAGCTGAAAGCATCTAAGCTCGAAGCCTCTCCCGAAAAGAGGCAGCCATTCTCGTTTTACGAGACGAAGGCTCTCATAAAAGATGAGTTTGATGGGACTGGGGTGTACGCTAGAAGCCTTCGGGCGACTAGCTCAGCCTGCAGTTTCCAACCGCCTAAGATGTCGGGTCCTCTAGTGGTGTCTGAGCGATATTTGATGAACTTGCAGAAAGTTGTTGCGCTCAAATTTGGCCTATGCATGGAGAACTGTTGCTGAATTTAATATTTTTTGAATAATTATGGTGTGATGTATTCAGTTTTTCGAAATTGAAATTTCAGATTCGAAGCCTTCGTGTACTCTAAAGCCTTGAGTATTTTAGCGGTTTTTTAATTCATTACTAAAAAATTCAATCTATTCGATTATATCTACCTTCAAAAAAGAATATTTTTCGACTTGCTTTTCTTTTTTTAGGTATCGGTTTGATCTTGTGTATTGATTTTCTTGGCGATTCTTAAACTTCTAATGTGTATACGCCTAATTAATTGTGGTTTTAAGTGTGAAGCGGTCTTTAGGTATTATAATTATAAATTTTGCTCCTTCTTTGAATTTTCCGTTTTCAAACATTGACCATCCATAGGTTTCGCAGATGCGTTTCATCATGTAGAGTCCAAAGCCTGTTCCCCGCCCAAAGCCTTTCTCGAAAAGATGCCCCTTGAGCTCTTGGGGAATACCTACCCCATTATCCTCATAAATTAGACGCAATTGATTAGGTTCATTTTCATAGTGAAGTCGGATTTTGCTAGTTTTCTCACCATACTTCAAAGTATTATCCATTAAATTATATAATAGCTGTCTTAACAGAGAGTCAGCCAAAACATTTAGTCCTTTACATTCAGAACTTATCTGTATACCTTTAAAATCTGAGATGAGGGCAGATGCTTCAGAAAAGAATTTCTCAACATCGACAAATACTAATTCTTCTGAACCGACCTGCTCATAAGCATGCTCAAAGTCTAAAATCTTTATCATCTGTTTAGAGGTATTTTCCATCTCAGCAATATACTGCAGCGCATCAGGATTTTCAATTTTTCTTTTTAATAAATAAGTATAAGCGTTTAGGGCAGCAAGTTTATTTCGTATATCATGTCTTGTCAGGTTTCCAACTACCCGAAGTTTATCATTTAATTCCTGGATTCTTTTTGAGCTTTCAGAGAATGCTTCAGCATATCCGACTAGTTCTTTTTCCATCCATTTCTGATCGCTGATGTCCGTTGAAATATTTATAGAACCCACAAATTGTCCTGCTTCATTAACTATTGGTGAAGAATTTAAAATTAGCCATATATCTGATCCATCAGCTCGTTTGGCTTTAATCTCACGGGAACTACTTTCTCTAGTAACCACCAAATTATTGCCTTCGCCTTCTTCCATAATAGAAAGAGTCGCCGATGAAATTTCATCAAGTTTGTGACCAATTGCCGCTTCTGCTGGGCAACCATATAGTTTTTTTGCTCCATTATTCCAGTAGCGTATTGCTCCCTCTTTATCTGTCATTACTATCGCTTGCTCTGCGGTATCAAGTAATTTAGCGTGGAAGACAAGTTGTTCTAAAGTTTTTTTACGCTCAGTAAGATCTAAAATTATTCCTCTTAAACCAACTGTCTTGCCTTCTGATTTGATAGGTATACTCTTAACTATTACAGGAATTTTGCCGCCATCTTTTCTAACTAATGTATATTCATAATTTGTTGTAGTCATCATTACTTGAGCAAAATCTTCTTTTGCTCTTTCCTTATCTTCGGGAGCAAAAAACTCTAAATTGAAAACTCCTTTTTCGAAATCTTCTTGATTGTACCCTGTAAGTTCGAAACCTTTCTTGTTCACATAAGTAAGTTTTCCTCTATTGTCCATTTCGAAGATAATCTCGGGTAATGAATCAGTTATTACTCTGTAGCGTTCTTCGCTTCTGATTAGGGCAGCTTCCAGGGTTTTTCGCTTTGTTATGTCTTCAAATATAGCAACAAAGTAGCCTTTTTCAGGGCTATAAACTGAAATATGGAGCCAAATCGAAAGGGGGTTGAAGAATATTTCTATTCTCTCTTCTTGTCCATTTAGAGCAACTTTGCCATAGAGGTTGATTAATTCGGGATGGTCAGTTTCGGTATGAGGTATGGCTTTGGTAACTTGTTTTCCAATTATGTTTTCTTTTTTTAACCCGGTTATTTTCTCAAAAGCATCATTAATTTCGAGGTAAACAAAATCTATTGGCTGTTCATTTTCATTGAATATCATTTTGCAGTAAGCAAAGCCATTCAGCATTTTTGCAAATAATGTAAGGTATTTGTGCTCATTTTCTTTAACCGATTTTTGTTTTTGCTCAGCTTTTGTAACCCTTGTTATTCTATTTGCCAATTCGGCATAGGTTGCTTCAGGATTGCAGCTTTTGATAAGGTAACCATTAGCTCCAAGGTTTAAGGCTTTAATTGCATTTTCCCTTGTGTCGTTTCCTGTTAAAAAAATGAATGGGGTACGGTTGCCTTCTCGTCTAAGTTCTTCAAGAAAGTCTAAGCCGTCTTTTTTAGGCATTCCAAGATCGCAAACTATAACATCAAAAGTTATTGTTTTTATCTTATTTATTGCCTCATCAACTGAAGATGCCGTTTCTATTTGGAAATTGCCTTCCAATTCTAACTGCGCTTTTGTAACTTCTAGGAAAATCGGATCGTTGTCAACATGTAAAATCCGAAAAATACCTTTCTGGTCAGCAATGTTAGACTTAGCTTCGGTCTGAGTGCTAATAATTACTGGCGCTACGCATGTTTCCGTTGGTTTTAAAGCACCGACTATAGAATAGATAATAAAATTTAGTATTAATAGAAATTATGAACTTGAAATCTGAATAATAATTCATAAAAAAACAGTTGCATATTGACTCATTTGGTGTCTTTCTGAGGAGAAATTCCTTTTTTCATATGCAAAATCTTACAAGTTGATCCTATCGATAAGACTTGTTGTGTAGTGATGGCTAGGAAAATGGCGAATTCAGTTCTTCTTGAGTGCGCTTTCTATTTTTCTCTTGATTAACCTTAACTATGGTCTTCCTCAGGTGACTGTTAGCATTGTGAGTTGAAAAGATAAGTAATTCTTTTACACCTGACCGTAATTGATATAAACGTTTTTTCTGCAGTTATCAAGACGTAATGATGTAGCGTTTCATGTTGGGCTTCGTTTGGTTGCAAACTTGATAATTATGTTGGTTGCGTTGGGTATTCTTGTTTTGGCGATATTGTTAGATGTGATTGTTGGTGATCCTTCCCCAAATAGCCCCTATGCTGCATACTATAGGATTCATCCCACTGTATTGATGGGCAACTTCATCAAATCCCTCAAAGGTCGTTTGAAAAATCCTAATCCTAAACGCGAGAAGATCAACGGTGTATTTCTCGGTTTAGCTACTGTGTTGGCTTTTAGTTTGCCAGTGTTCTTTGGGCTCTGGGCAATCTATACCCTCCTTAGCGGGGTCAATTTCTGGCTGGGTATCGCAGTTTATTCAGTCTTGGCGATTATTCTTGTAAAATTAACTATATGTATTAAGTTAGAGACTGATTGGGCGAAAGCTGCTGCTAAGGCGATAGCTGCTAATGATCTTGTTGAGGCTCGTCAGTATTCACATTTTTCGCGTCGGGATTCTTCCAATCTGAATGGCTCCCAAATCAGCTCTGCAGTTATCGAGTCTATGGCGGAAAACCTCATCGACTTCAAACTCTCCCCAATAATGTTCTATTGCTTCTTTGGCGCTACAGGTGCCATAGCTTTCCGCGCAGTCAACACTCTAGATGGCATGGTTGGATTCAAAGACAAAGAAAATATCAACCTCGGCTGGTTTAGCGCTAATCTTGACCATGTAATCAATTTTATTCCAAGTCGGCTAACTGGTGCGCTGATAATCGCTTCTGCTTTCCTTCTTGGCGAAGATTACAAGAATGCTTGGAAAATCGCTAGGAGGGACCATTTAAAGACTCAAAGCCGCAATCACGGCTGGCCTATGGCTGCCATGGCAGGTGCTTTGCGGGTACAATTTGAAAAACCCGAAAAATACATTCTAGGCGACCCAACCGAACCTTTGGATGCAGATAAGATACTTAAATCGCTGCGAATCAGAAACGGAACCATAGTCCTATGCGTCTTACTATCTCTACCAGTTCTCTTCCTTGTGCGATACTTTGTTTTTCCCTTCTAGTCCTCTGGCGTTGAAGAGTTCCCCTTTTTCGGTAATTGCAAAATCCTTTAATCATGTGGTTTGCCTTATGTGCTCAGAGATGCTTACAGTGATGCGCCGTTTGCCTTCCCAACAATTTACCCTTATTCTCGGATATGTTTTAGCGGCGAGTTTGGAGGTTAATTAATTGCGCGTTTGCCTAATCAATCCTCCTCGTATTCAGCCAAAGCTCTGGGGTAAACCTGCGGCTTTTCAACCTCTAGACATAGCCTATGTTGCTGCAGTACTAGAGAAAGAGCATGCCGTAAAAATCATCGATTGCCCAACCGAGGGCTGGCAAAACCTGCAGGAAATTGACGGCGTCAAATACCGCTTAGGGCTAACAAAAGAGCAAATCGCCGAACGAATCAAACAGTGGAAACCTGACCTTGTAGTTATTACCGTTCCCTTTAGTGGGTGGTGGCGTACCGCCTTCGAAGCCGCTTCCGCAGTAAAAAGCGTAGATGAGGACATAAAAACCGCACTCATTGGGTTGCATCCTTCTGCAAAGCCTCTTGATAGTCTTGCTCACCCTAACATAGACTTTGTAATTATTGGAGAACCCGAAGAAACCGTCGCTGAGCTAGCAAAGGTCCTTGAAAAAGACGATTCTGCCGCTGCTCTAAAAAAGGTTAAAGGTATAGGGTTTACGAGTAATGGCGAAGTAATAATTACTCCTCGTCGACCAGTAATTGAAGACTTAGACTCTTTGCCCTTTCCCGCTAGACACCTGTTGCCCATGAAAGAGTTATTCCAAGCCGTAAAACAGACCCCTGTCCGAGGTGAAATAAGTAAACCCTGCGCTCGTGTACTAACAAGTCGCGGTTGCCCTAACAACTGTATCTTTTGCAGCAACCATCTTGTTATGGGCAAAAAGTGGCGTGGCCGAAGCCCAAAAAACGTGGGGGATGAGCTAGAACAGATAGTTAAAACATACGGTATTAAGCAGGTTGATTTTGAAGATGACAACTTGACCTTTGACAACAAACGTATGGAGGCCATTTGTGACGAAATCATCCAACGTAAACTTGACATCGAATGGTACACTCCTAACGGGGTTCGCGCTGACCGCTTAGATGCAAGTCTGCTTGGTAAGATGCGCAAATCTGGTTGCCAAAGGATAATGGTCGCTCCTGAATCTGGTGTACAAAGAGTAGTTAATCAGATCATAAAAAAGAATCAAGACCTTAAAAAAGTCGAATCCGCTATAATAGAAGCTCGAAAAGTAGGAATCAAGGTTAGTTGCTTTTTCATTATCGGTTTTATCGGGGAAACAAAAGAGGACATCCAAGCAACAATTGACTATGC
Source organism: Candidatus Bathyarchaeota archaeon (assembly GCA_963701765.1). Lineage (GTDB taxonomy): Archaea > Thermoproteota > Bathyarchaeia > Bathyarchaeales > Bathycorpusculaceae > JADGNF01. The sequence goes on along the minus strand of CAVPBD010000010.1, from coordinate 454,597 downwards.
CTACATGCTAAGACATCTTGGCGCGGACCGATTCTACTTCAGCTACGCAACTCCCCTAATCGGCACCGAACTTTACTCTCAAGCCGAAAGCAGTGGATATTTAAGTCCAGCGTTCAGCGACGAAGCACTATCCTGGGCTCAACCCCTAATCGAAACCCCCCAATTCACAGCTAATGATCTGCGTGAGTTATGCGCAAAAGCAACATTGGTAAACCCGACGCTTAACCGCGATCGATTTGCCCGAGCTGTACGCAATCCCAAAAGAGCTCTAAACATTCTGATTGGTCGCACAAAAATGGTGGTTAAACAAAAACAAATCGAAAAGAAAGAGCACCAGCATACAACGAACTAAATTCTATCTCACGCAAACAATCACTAGTTCGAAGTAGAGAATCGGATTCAGGGGTTTCAGAAGGCGAATTAGGCATTATTGGTTTTTTCTTCTAATAATCACGATTGTTAATAATGTGACTATCAAAGCCAATAGCAGAATCATACACGCTGGATATTCTGGAATTGTTGTAGATGGCATAGGAGATGGGGAAGTTCCAGGTAAAGTGATGGTTTGTGTGTTGCTCCATTCGCTATACTCACCTTTGAATACGTATGGCATAAGTCCTTCAGAGTAAATTCCTCTATCCCTGTGTCCTATCATTGCTCTAACTTGGAAGCTCTACCTTTCCACTCGTGGGGATTGTTCCAACAGATGTGCTTGGACTTAATGGATAATCGGAACTTGGATAATACGCAATCTCTCCTAAAACATAATGCAGAATTGTGTAAGATGAATTGGATTGATTTGGGTATCCATCTTCAGCGTAATAAAGACTAATCCACTTTCATTTTCGGTTTTAATTCGAACATCGTAGACTAATGAATAGTTGTAGCTCTTGTTGACATCAAAAGGCTGATTTTCAATTGACAACTGTATTGTGGTGTTTTCTTCGATGTTGACTGTGAAGGTTGGAATTGAGGGTTTAGGTATTAGGATTAGGTGTTGGTGAAGGATTAGTTGTAGGTGTTATAGTTGAGGTTGGTGTTGGAGGATTAGAAGGAGAAAATGTGGGTATTTTTGTTGGTGAATTTGATGGGGAAGGCGATCAATCGGACATGTTTAGTGTTTGTATGCTCCAGTCGCTTTCTTGTCCATAGAAGTCGTAGCCAAATATTATGATATTTCGTCCATATGGAATATAGTAGCCAATGAGTGTTTTTACTCGAAAATCTAATACTGCATTACTAGGATAGTCTGCTTTAATTGATATGGTTGTATATTGTGAATCTAATTGAGCGTTAGGTTGAGGGCCTTCCCAATATGAAACATTTTCACCAACGGATTTCCAATCATTCTCATTTCCAAAGTGCCCTTTGACGCCAATATTATAGAAAAGATTAACGGTACTGTTGCGATTAACGGTGTAACTTTCTCCAGTTTCGTGATTGTACCCTGTATGTTGGGTAAGATTGAATGGAGTGAAGGGTTGGTTTTTGATTGTGATTTCTATTGATTTGTTTTCTACGTGGTAGCCTGGTTGAGTGGTTGTTGTCTCTTTTCCAGTGTATTGGTCAATTGTTGTAGTAGTTTTTGGTGGTACATCATAGGGATAGGCGATTATTCTTACTGTGAATTGCGGAGCAGATGGTTTAGTTATCGAATCCACAATGTAAGCTCGGACTGCCAAGAGGTTTGATACCATCAAGATTAGCGTTATCGCTAAAACCAAGCTTTTCCGCATCCTAACCACTCATGGGATAGTGAGTTGTTTTGGCGATTAAAACGCTCTTGTCAAAGTTTCTTGACACAAAAAAATTTGATAATATGAATAGACTGATATAAGAGAAACTGACGGACTGACATTAGCCACATAAACGCATGTGTGAAAGTTAGTGATTTAGTGAGTTTAAAAGGGGAAAAAGCTTAAATTTTAAACTTAATCAGAGACATACTTGATAAGGAATTGATAATTAAAAAGAAAGAAACTAAACATCAAACGATAAGGCACCTAAGAAAGGATGAGAAAATCCCATATGACTTATTATTACTTGCAGACGAGACCCGTGAAGCCATAGACAAATACATTTTTGACTCTGACATATATGTTCTGGAACAAGAAGACAAAATTATTGCAATATATGTCCTGCAATCAATGAACAAAAATGAGGTTGAAATAAAAAATATAGCAGTCATTACAGGTTGTCAAGGACAAGGAATAGGCAAATTATTGTTAAGAGATGCTTCCTTTAAGGCAAAAGGAAAAGGATTCAAAACAATTATTATTGGGACAGGGGATGCTGGAATTAAACAATTGTATTTGTATCAGAAAGAAGGATTTGAGGTATTCGATATTAAGAAAAGCTTTTTCATTGATAATTATCCTGAGCCCATTTATGAAAACGGAATACAATTGAAACATATGATAATGCTGAAAAAAGAATTAAAATAGAAAGACAAAGTCGCTGAAACCTCTTCTTTCCACCTGCAGACCTATTTCTGCTTACAGGCCCATACTTATTTCCGACTATTCCTACTCAATATTGATTTATGCCCCGGTGTATATGCATACACCCGTTTTCGACTATACCCTATATTGATTTATTTTCTATAGTAGGTAGCCCATAAGCTGCACTGATTCGTATATACTCTGAACCGTATATATGCTGCTTTATGCTGAATTCTGACAAATTAGCTTGCCTGATGAAATTGGTTGGATTAATTTTTAATTTTTCTTTCTCTCGAATTCCCAAGCTACTCACATACGTTTGTACATGCCTATTGCCAGTTTGTTAGCCACTTAGCGCCTATGGTTTTTGTTCTTTTTTTAAGCCCATTTTCATAATAACCAAGCCAATTATTATCAAGAAAAGGCTGAAAATCAGGCTCGGATATACAAGATTCAATACAAAACTTCCATGGTAAACTGGGAACAAGTAATCATACAATGCATCACCGACAACCAAACTAAAAAACACAGAACCCCCAAGCAATACACTTAAGCCTACCCAGAATAGGGCGATTTTTTTCATTTTGAGCGCAGCTACCAGCCGTCGACGAGTTACAAAAAACATCAACAAACTTACAGCAAAAACCGCGCCAAAGACCACAGCGAAAGTTACCCAAGAAGAAGAGTAGTTAACGGAGAAGTAGATTTTCGTTATCAAATAACCGTAGTCATCTCTTTCCGAAGACATTTTAGCATAAAGCGCCAGTGAATGCGACCCCGTCGATAGTCCTGAAAGAAGATTGCTCTCGTTGACCGTTATCTCTGCCCGATCGTCAAGACTATAAGTGATAGAAGTAACAAAATCGGAATCCGGGAGCCTAGTAAAGTTGAGCCATACTTACCCAGAAGGATAAATCTGATTATTAGACGGAGACTCTATACGAATAACGGGCGGTGGCAAAGGGTTGGCAGCAGAAAAATTGATTACTTGTAGTCCAGCGACTAAAACAAATAGAACCGAAAAAATAAGCACTGTTTTTGTTATTTTCTTCATTTCACTCGATATTATATCATACTAAGTTGCTTTTAATTCTCCCCAAAGAACATATCGTTATAAAGAATAGAACACCAAAAGCATGTGTACGCTTGCGTGAGTGAGGGCAAACTTCGTCATATTCTTTTGAGAGAGAAAGATAAAATTTTCATTGACCTATTTTCTTTTCTGCATCCTTTAACATTTTTACTATTGGTAGATGATAGGAGCATTTGGGTTCGCATTCTCCACAATTTGTGCATTGGTCCGCCTTCTTCTCGAGTCCGCGGTAAAGTTTTTTTGCCCACTGCTTAAGTCCGTATATATCTGCGAGCATTTTGAATCTAAGAACTGCGGCGATGTCAATGTTTTGGGGGCATGGTAGGCAGAATCCGCAGTCCCGACAATACGGCTCCTCAAATCGGATGTCGAAGTGTTTCTTTTCTTTGTCAGTTAATCCTCTGTATTGATTGCCCGTGTTAGCTGCGATTTCTACTTCTTGAGTTGACTTTAACCCGGGGATAACCGCCGAAATATCTTGACTTAAAACATATCGTAGTGCATTTTGTGCCATCGAAGCTGTGTCATTACCCAGTAAGGTCTTCAATTCTGGTTCTTTGCTAAGTAGCGAAAGGGAGGGGTTGTAGAGACATGTGATTAGGGTGCTGGTTTTTAATGAATATGGCTTCATAGCAACTACGCCTATGTCATGTGCTTTTGCATAAGGCACCAGTTCTTCGAGCGCCTGCCGAGAAACCACGTTAATAGGTATAAGTACGGTGTCAAATTCACCGGTGTCAATAGCTTTCATGAGAACTCGAGGTTTGTGACCTGAAATTCCAATAAAGCCTGCTAATCCTTCCCGTCGTGCTTGCTTGCACGTTTGAAGTGAGCCTTCTTCCCCTGTGGCTTTCTTTAGGGTTTGTTCATCGTCAATGCCATGAAGCTGAAGAATATCTACTCTATCCGTTTGAAGAAGTCGAAGACTCTCTTTGAAATCTTCAAGGGATTCCCGCTTAGTCCGAGAACCCGTTTTAGTAGCTATAACACATTGGTCTCTAAACCCTTTGAGTGCGAGGCCGATTTTTTCTTCGCTATCTCCATCCCATCTTGCTGTATCAAAATAATTAATGCCCAAATCGAATGCTCTTCGGACTACTTTCGTCGCTTCTTCAATGCTCAGCTGGGCTATCCAGGTACCGCCAAAACCTACCTGAGAAACTTGCAGACCTGTTCTGCCTAGCCTTCTTTTCTGCATAGGCTTTTCACCTACTGTGGTTGTTTACGTGAAGTGAGTAATCTTAACCCCGTTTTTGCTACGCCCACTGGGTCTCGTCGCATTCTCCACATAACCCGCTTGGCAGAAGTATTGAATTCTCTATGGAAGCGTCGCTGGATATCCATGAGTTTTTTGAAGTCGAACTCATCAGTTTTCGCTGCTAGCAAAAACTCATCTAGTTGATCGTAAACGCCGCTGTTTAGGAGTTCTTCATATAGTAAGCTGTCGGGGTAGGCGATGAATGTGTTAAATTGGCATAAATCTGGGTTTAATTTTTTGGCGAATTTGAGTGTTTCTTCCATATCTGCTATTGTTTCGCCGGGTATACCCAGTATGAATGAGGCTGCAACTTGGATGCCTTCTTTCTTGCAAAGTTTAATTGCCTGCTCTGTTTGCTCTGGAGTGATGTTTTTGTTAATCTTCTTAAGAACCCGAGGGGAACCGGATTCGATACCAAACCATATGGTCTTGCATCCCGCTTCCCGCATTTTAACTAGTAATTCGTGATTAATCATGTCCGCGCGGGTATCGCAGATCCACTGCAAATCCAGATTCTCTTTCTTCATGAGTTCGCAGAATTCAAGGGTCTCTTTTTTGCGGATGGTAAAGTTGTCATTGATGAAATAGATTCCTTTGGAGCCATATTTATCCATCATGAACTTGACTTCTTCAACCACACGAGCGGGACTGAAGAATCTACATGCTGGTCCCCACATCTTCTTGGTTTCACAAAACGCACAGTTAAAGGGACACCCGCGAATAATACTCATGATATCAACAGGTTCTACGTCTAAGAACTCCATTTTGCGTTCATACAAGTCCAGTGGAAGTAGGTGCCTTGCGGGATAAGGAATCTCATCTAAGTCTTGAATAAGTTCGGGCGCGTTTTTGACGATCTTGCCGTTTTGTCGATATCCAACGCCTGGAACCGAGGATAAAGGCTTGATTTTTTCGCCCTTAGTAATGTGAATAGCAAGTTCGGTCATGGCGCGTTCACCTTCCCCCATCACTGCAAAGTCGATTTCGGAGTGCTGAAGCATACTATCAGGCACATAAGAGGGATGCCAACCACCTACCACAATTTTACAGGAAGGCACAACTTCTTTTATCGCAGCGGCTGTTTCAATGCACTTATGATAAGTTGCAGAACCACAGGTAATACCAACAATATCTGGATTAAGAGATTTTACGTATTGTTTGACTTCTTCTATGGGTTTTTTGAGCATATAATTGTCGAGGATCTGTACTTGAAAACCCGCTTTCTCTAAAGCTCCTGCAACATAAGCTAAGCCTAAAGGGGGAAACTTTCTGCCCAAATACCATGGTCCGTTTTCTGGCGGTGCGGTGGTCATCAATAAAATCAAACTATCGCGTACTCCTCGTTAGATTGTTTTCCCCATTCCCAAGAGATACGCATATTCTTGTTATCCAAAATATAAACATGTTTCCTTGCCCTCAATTCAGAGAAAAAGCAGAGAAAAAAGCTGTGGATGCTGAATCTTTGGCTGATTGGTATTTGCCAGAGTCAGCGATACCGTTGATTGCATTTAGGGTATTAATTGGCTAACAAAGTCGGCGCTACGAGCGTTTATATCTTCACCCGAACCAATTTTTACAATTATGGCGTCTGATAGCGAGCTACTGTTTGGTAGTGCTGCGATGAAATTCTCAATCTGTGTTATGTCGCTTTGTTCCTGTGGGCCTGAGCCGCTCCCAAATACTCCAATAGTGACTCCCTGGATAGAGTCTAGGCTGATTAGGAAGTCTTTAACTGAGCCTGTGGGTGTTCCAGCATAGATAGGTCCCCCCGCTACGATGATATTGTATCCTGAGGGGCTATTGGCACTTGAGCTTCTAATTCCGGCAAAAGTCACGGTGTAACCATTCTCCTGCAAACTAAGCGCTATCTTATTTGCCACATCCTTAGCGGCACCACTAAGTCCAGGATCATAAACAACTAAGGCTTTACCCATCACTGAACCTGAAGCATTAAGGGTTTCAGAGCCAGTAGCGAATGAAGCGGCCAAGTCTAGAAATATTATACCCGCAAAAAGCAATACTCCGATTATTAAAACTGCAAATATTGCCAAGATTATTTTTAAAATTTTCCTCATTAGTATGGCTCTCCTGTTATTGTGAAGAGAAATTGAAATTATTCTATATAAAATCATCTACTATTTCTAAAACGCTCTTTCTTTTTCGACTATTGCTGTTGCCTAATTTTTCAATTAGTGTTAATAAGAAAAAATTTGAGTAGGTTTCTTTACTTTGCTACTTGGACAATTTCTTTTAGTCTTTTTGCGAGTCTCGAGTTGTCTTCTGTTGAGCGTACTGTTACTCTGAAGTAACTGTTGTCTAGGCCGACGAACGTACAGCAGTCACGGATGAGTAGTCCTTCTTTGCCTAGTTCTTCTCGTAGGGCTGTGGAGGTGAGTTTTGGATTGAGGATTTTTACGAGTAAGAAGTTTGCTTCGGATGGGAATACATTTAGGTCTTTTATTTCGCTTAATTCTTTAGCGAATTGGGCTTTTTCTTTTGCTATGGTGCGTTTGGTGTTCTCTATGAATTCTTTATCATGGATAGCTGCGATGGTTGCGCATTCTGCTAAGCCATTGATGCTCCAAGGTTGCCTAACAGTTTGGAGTGTGTCTATGAGGCTTTCGGATGCGATAGCGTAGCCAAAGCGGATGCCTGGCATGCCGTAGAATTTGGTGACCGAGCGGATGACAAAGAGGTTTTCGTATTTTTTAGCATCACCAGCTAAAGTGGCGTCTTCACCTTTGTCTGAAAATTCTATATAGTTCTCATCTATGCTAACGATGACGTTTCTTTTCTGGCAGTACTCCACTAAATCTAAAGTAGTCTCGCGGTCATAGAGTGTGCCTGATGGACTATGAGGATTGCAGAGTGAAACGATGCGTGTGTCTGAGGTTATGGCTTTTTTTATATCAGAATTGTTGAGTGAAAAGTCAGCTGGAAGCTGAACATATATGGGTTCGCCGCGAACTCGCAAGGCGGCTTTCTCGTATTCGGTGAATGAGGGCACGGGGATAATTGCTTTGAAAGGCTGGGTAAAAATCTCCGTAATCATGTAGATGAGTTCGATAGAACCGTTGCCAAGTATTACATTCTCAGGAGCTACGTTGTGCCCAACGTACTGGGCAAGTTCATTTCTCAAGTTAACTGGATTGGGGTCAGGGTAGAACCGAATTAATCGTGCGTTTTGTTTGACGGCTTCTACTGCTTTAGGGGCAGGTCCAAGATGATTTATAGGTCCGCTGAAGTCGAGCACTTTTTCGAGGGGAAGGTTGAATTTTCTTGCGAAGCCCCAGACGTCGCCGCCGTGGCTTACAAATCTTTTTTGTTTACATGAACTAGCCAACTTGTTTTTCCTCCATCAAACGTGCAATTTCTTTTTCTACTTTCCATTGTGCCTTGAAGTGGGCGTTGTACATGTTTATGATTTTGTAGAGCCAGTAAATCCCGCCAACACCCAAGGTAACAATTGTGATTATTGCATATTTTCTTATTGGTATTGTTTGTGGCATAAACATTCTTTCCGGAAAGGCGCTCGCAAGAAATGCGTCTTGATGATCTTCATGAGTGCGTAAATCTTTGGAAAGGTAGTATGTTATGAGAAATGCGGGTATGATTAGGATAATTGAGGCTGCCCAAGCTGTTGGGTTCATTGGTGCAGAGTATTCTGGATTATTTTTTGGTTCTTTTTCTTGTTGTTTGAGCCATTGGGTGATCTGTTTTTCTAATTCTTTTTCCCGCTGAAAATGTTTGTTTCTGCTATCAATTAGGCGGTGGAACATGGGGAAAAAAGCTATCCCGAATGTGGCGATAGAAGCTAAAAACCACATGGAAAACCAAGTTACTCTTTCGGTTTCAGTTTTTGCTTGCATGTTCCTTTCCGTTCTGTAATCCAACTCTGTCTAGGAGGATGCTTGATAACACAAACAGCCAAACTTTATAAACTGTTTCATTTGCTTTTCTAGCCAAGATGCAACCCGACTGCAAGCTGCTTTCCGTGGTAGTTCCCATGTTCAATGAGGAACCAACCATAGGTAACGTCATCAGCCGCTTGGAATCCACATTGCTAAAAAATGGAATTCAATTCGAAATAATCGTGGTTGATGATTGTTCATTAGATAAGTCACTTGAGGTTGCTAAGAAATACAATGTTAAGCTTTTCACTTTTAAGCAGAATATGGGTAAAGGATATTCGCTTCGTGCGGGATTTGCTAAGGCAAAAGGAGATTTAATTGCTACAATAGATTCTGATGGTTCGCATCGTCCAGAGGAGCTACCTCTTCTGCTTAAGTTATTGTTAAAGGACAAGGCGGATTTAGTTATTGGTTCTCGGTTTTCAAAGCCGACTTCTGCGACTAGCAGACGAAACCAAGCGGGAAATCGCCTCTTCAATAACCTGATCAGGTTCTTAACGGGCAATCCCGTATCTGATTCGCAATCTGGCTATCGTGTGATGAATAGCAAAGTTCTAAAAAGTATGACTCTAATATCTGCTGAGTACGAGATAGAGTCCGAGATGCTAGTGAAAACCGTTTGTAAGGGCTTTAGAATCCGGGAAGTTCCCATAACTTTTGAACAGCGAACCTACGGGAGATCACAAATTGACCCTCTTGTAGATGGTTTCAAAATCTTCTGTTCTATCATTATTGCCTTCTTGAGGAGTTGACTAACGAAATGTCTGAAGATTCAGCTCCTAAGGTATCGATTATTGTTGCATCGCGTAATAACGAAGCAACTATCGAGGAATGTCTTCAAGCGCTATTTGACTTAGACTATCCCCAAGATGCCTTTGAAGTTCTTGTTATTGATGGCTGCTCTACTGATGCTACGGTAAATATTGCCCAAAAGTTTCCTGCGAGAGTTACTTCTTTACCGCTTAATGCGGCTGCGGCCTACAATTATGCCCAGAAAACAGTCAGTTATGATGTTTTGGGTTTTGTTGACTCTGATGCTAAAGTGGAGAAAGATTGGCTAAAAAAACTCATAGCACACCTTAATGATTCGAAGGTTGCAGGAGTCAGTGGGTCTATTGAGACTTGGAATGCCCAGAATCCTTGGGCAAGATGCATTGGATACGAAATTAAAAATCGTTACAGTCGAATAGGTAAGTATACCGGGCGCATTGCAACTATGAATTTATTGCTTAAAAAAAGCGTTGTAGACGAAGTAGGTGGCTGGGATGAGGAATTGCCAAGCCAGTACGATACTGATTTTGGTTTTAGGCTGAGCAGTTTAGGTTACAAAATAGCGTATGAACCAGCTGCTAAATGCTACCACTATAACCGTGCGACCTTGAAGGCGTATTGGCGACAGCAGCTTCAGTACGGCAAAAATACTCTGAAACTGTACTTTAAGCATTCCCATCTGGCTAGGGGGGACGAAATAACAGATTTTGGCATGAATATTCAACCCGCCCTAATCCTATCCGTAATTGGCCTATTTCTTCTTGGGATCATAGAAATTCTGCGTCCGTTGTGGTATGTTTCAGGAGCACTTCTAACTGCAATTTTTATTTATTATATTTATTCTGCAGCAATGATTTCTGCAAAATTCAAAGATAAGACGGCTATGCGGTTAGTGGTGCTTTATTTTGTCAGGGCTTGCGCTTGGCTTTGCGGTGCAGCGATAACTACATTTAAGTTCATTGTAGGTGATCGGAAATGAAGATCTGTTTCATATCACCCGAATACCTGCCATTGTCCGGTGGAACTGGTGCCTACGTTTACTATCTGTCTAATGAGCTTATGAGAAACGGTCACAAAGTCAGCATAGTTACTGGCTATGAGCGGGCTCAAGATGTTCAAGTAAGTCCGCAGCATTCGATTCATTTTCTTAATATCCCCAAAATACCAATCGTTAAGTCATTCATGTTCGCCGGTTATAGTTATAGAAAACTCAACAGTGTCCGAGAAACTGCAAACGTAGATGTGACCCATGTTAATTTGCCTCTTGTTCCAAATTTCGCGGTTCCCTCCAATTTTAGCAAAGCATTAATCTCCACAGTGCATTCCACATGGAAAGGCGAAGCCGAAGCCATCAAAGGAGAACCCTACAGCAGGTTGAACGCGAACGAAAAATTCCTGATTAGCTTTAACTGGTTTTTGCGTATTTTCGAGGAAAGAATGCTTAACCGTTCCTATCGACTAATCGCTGTTAGTGACTTTACCCGAAGAGAATTGGTCCATTATTATAAAATCAAAGAAAGTAAAATCCGAGTTATCCACAACGGGGTTGATATCGACAAATTCAAACCTGCAGCGGATAAGCGCAAGGTCAAAGAAGAACTAGGATTCAATACCAACGACATAACCATACTTTCAGTTGGACGATTATACGCCCGTAAAGGATTGTTCACACTTATCGAAAGTATGCCTTCTGTGATTAAGAAATTTAGGAACGCCAAGTTCATTATCTCTGGCAAAGGGCAGAGTGATGAAATGAAGAAACTCATCGCTCACGCAGAACGCCTCGGTGTAAAAGAAAACCTTGTCTTTACTGGGTATTTCCCGGACAAGAAATTGCCCAAGCTCTATCAAGCAGCAGACGTTTTCGCGTTTTCCACTTTCTACGAGCATCATCCTTTTGCCGTACTAGAAGCGCTCTCAACAGGATTGCCAGTAGTGACTACCAAAGTAGGCGGAATACCTGAAACCATCCAGGATGGTAAAAATGGGTTCATGTGCGAACCTTTCAACTCTAAAGAGTTTTCTGATCGCATCTTGTACTTGTTGGAGCATCCTTCTGAGGCTTTAGAGATGGGACGTTTAGCTCGCAAAACCATAGAGGAACAATATGACTGGCGCATACTCGTAAAAAAGGCGCTTGAGGTTTACGAAGAAGCTCTGCGTAATGCTTAGCCGATTTCTGTAGATTCTCCCCTGTAGGCTTTGGTGACTCGCTGGAAAAGCTTCACCAAATCTAAGGAGCAAAAAAAGAATTTTGTTAAAGATTCATGTTTATAGATCATCATCTGTGCTTTGACAGGTAAATCAATTCTGGGCGGTTCAAAATGGTGCACTACGTCGGCTATTTGTAAGCCTTTTATGTTAAGATCTTTCTCGTTGAGGTTGGTTTTTTGGGCTATGTAATTGAGGTAGGTGTCTTTCCAGTTTAATCCCATAACCTGGGCAGCAGCGATGTCGATGGCTAATGCGTCGGTGCTTGTAAGCATCAGATCCATTTTGACTGGTTTTCCTTTTGTGGGACCATTTCCTTCGATACCTACTCTGGCATCCATTATGGTCAATTGTGGTTTGAAGAGCGTGTAGAGTCTGTAGAATACTTCAGGCAGATAAGGGTGAAGGTATATGCGTCGGTCGCTAGGGATGCAGCCAAAGAGGTTCTTGATCGCCCCACTGTACATCATAAACTCATGAGTTTTCATGAGCGGTAAATCAACAACTGCGTCCACATCCATCATCGTCTTAGCCAAAAACAGTTTTTCTATTGGGCAGCCGTTTGGGAATTTGACTTCGACTACTTTGTCTTCGGAGAGGTTAATGACTGTGCCGCCGGCCTTTTTGACTGCGGCTTCCATGCCCGTTTTCTCAAAAGCTTTTCGACAAGGGTAGTTATAGCCGTTGGATTCACCCACTATTACCTCGTTTGAACCATCCCGTAGAAGACCAATGAGCTCATAAGTTAATTCAGGGCTCGTTACTACACCAGGTAAATATTCTGGGTGACTAAGGTTAGGTTTAATGAATATCTTCTTTTTACCCCGCAACCCCGAATCTTTCACGGCCTCTTTCAGAATTTCACTTATGTCTTGATAGGCACAGTAGATTTTAACGGTTTTTTGATTCATCATGAAGAGCTCCTAGCTTTTTGTGCCATAATACACCCAACGTCTGAAGCTAAGGGATCGTTGTGATAGGCTTTTGCTCTGGCTCGACAACCACCACAGATGTACTTGTATGTGCAGCTCCCGCAGGTACCTTTCAAATTAGCCCTGTTTCGGAAGGCATTGAAGAGATTGCTATTTAACCAGATGTCGGTGAATTTTTCTGTTTTTAAATTACCTACTTTAATTGGGAGAAATACGCATGGATGAACATCGCCTTGGGGTGAAATTGAACAGTATAATCTGCCTGCTCCGCATCCACCGATGAAGTCTGCCAGAGGCACTGCTTTTTTGGTTACTTTGACAGTCTGCAGGTGCGCCATGGACATGGTGACATCTCCGGTGCCTTGGGTTCCTTGGCATTGAAGTCCTACGCGAGCTAATTGAGGGGCGGTGGTTAAGATGGTGGATTTGCAGCCTTTGGACATTCTAGCCAGCAGGTATCGCATGAGTTTTTCCCGCTCTTCAGCGCCCAGATCTTGATCATAGTGTTCTTTACCTCTGCCCGCTGGAACAAAGTTAAAGTAGGTAAAGCGTTCGGCGCCGATTTTTTCCGCTAAATCGATTATCGCGGGCATCTCTTCAATATTATTTTTGGTTGCTGTGGAGGCTATGCATACGCATAGATCTGCTTCTACACAGTTTTTTAAGCCTGTCATAGCTTTATCAAACGCGCCTTGTACTCCTCGAAAGTCGTCGTGCGTTTTTGCTGTGGCTCCATCTATGCTAATGTCAACATAGTTAACTTTAGCCTCTTTGAGTTTCGCCACATTTTCCTTAGTTAGCAAAGTGCCATTTGTGGCAAGAGAAACATAAAGTCCACGATCCGCTGCATGCCTAGCAACTTCAAAGAAATCCTTTCTGGTAAGTGGTTCACCACCAGAAAATGCTAAAGCGATTAACCCTGCATCCGCCAACTGATCCACTACGGCAAGTGCTTCTTGGGTGGTAAGCTCTTTTTCTCGCATAGAGCCAGAGTCGGAGTAGCAGTGTTTACATTTCAAGTTACAGCAATGAGTAAAATCCCAAACCACAAGAAACGGAGCATAAATGCTAAGTGGCTTACGTATTCCAAAGTAACTAAACGACCTTACTAGGTTGAGAACTGCTTTGCGAGCGTAACGATCAGCTAGTAGCTTTTCGATTTTTTCACGTTTGATATTTAGGCTGCGTCTAAGAAATTCTATCCAAAACCCAATGATTGGTGAATATAATTCTCCGCACTTGGCACATTTCTTATCTGTTTTACCCACATAATCATCTAATGCTGCTTCAAGGATAGTTCTACTACATCTGGAGCACTTTTTTAGAGACAACTGTAACATTTTTTTAGTAGTGGGTAAGCTGATTAAGGCGTTCCAGAAACTATCGTGGCTTAGTAGACTCATTAAAGTACCCCTGAAGCATGGAACTTATGATGTTATTAAAGTGATTACGTGATAATGTTAAAGATTTCTCTAAATGAACATACTTAAAATATCCACTTCTAGTAGCTGTTGGTTCAGTCTATCTTCTTTTTTTATCATAAACAAGACTACTCTCAATCTGAAAGAAGAAAAAATTCATGTTTCTACAAAATGCTCTGCTTTTTCTTCTTCTCTTAGGATGCTTAATGATTTGTTAATTTCAAAGATCGAGGTAAATTATTAAAACCGCGTTTTGTCTGAAACGCACATTTTTGGTTCACAGAAGGAATAGGTCGATGATTTACATGGGGCGCAGGTGGCTTAAGTAGCTACAGAGCTGAGTAAAACGTCAGTCAAACCCTAACATATCGAAAATGCAATAAAGTGATAAAAATAAAATAAGGAATTTTTAATAACTGTTGTTAATTTACACGCTTAGTATCGGCGTGGTGGTCTTCGTTTTGCGTAGCACTCACGACAGTAGACTGGTCTTGTGCCGTCTGGCTTGAATGGAACTTCGCATTCCTTTCCGCAGTCAGCGCAAGTTGCTTTGTGAGACTCTCTTGGATAAGACATTTTCTTTTTCACTTCCTATTATATTCGGTGCAAAACTACGTTTTGCACAAGTTCGGAATTCTTCATTCAATGCTTTAAACCTATCGTTTGCTTTAGTCCATTCTTATCGAATTAGAAGCCCACTTAGGGGCTCTTGTCGGAACCCCAACAAACCGGATGATCTGTGAAGAACGGTTAATAGCATGTTACTCAAATATTGTCTTTCATGCAGGTAGTGGAATCTATCTTAATAGTCATCGGATTAATTGTTTCATTTGTTCCAAGCTTTTTTCTTTCAAAACTTATTATTTCTTTAATTGCTTCATGATTTTTTGGGCGATTTCTAAATCTTTTAGGGTGTTGATGTTGAGCAGGACTTCGATTTCGTCGGTTATGATGGCTGCAGTTTCTATTTTTCCTTCTACATTGATTTTTGCGCCATTAATAATATTCACTCCTGAAACAGCATACCAAACTCCTTGATATTCATCCGTAGATGAAACAGATAGTTCGAGTGCCTCACGTTTTTCGATGGGTACAAAAACAGCCAAATAGTCTTTTCCGCTCTTTTCATACACTGAGATTATTTTATCCAGTGCATTGGCTGTTATGGCGGGTAAATCCGCAGGCATCGTTAAAATAGGACCAACTAATTTTGCTTTTAAAACGGCTTGTTTTAAATCATCATGATAGCCTTTGCCGTCTGTTCTTAAGATTTTTAATCCTTCTTTTTTGAGTTTTTTTTCTGTTTCAGGCGTGTTGTAGCTTGTAATCATATAGACTTCAGAGATTTTCTTCGATGACTTAACAGCATCTACTACCCAGTCAACTAGAGGCTTTCCAAGAAACGGAATCAGAGGTTTCTCAATTGATGATTCAATACGTTTGCCTTTTCCACCAACCATGATTAATGCAGGGATTTTCATTAAATTAGGGCTCCACTAAGAATTGGTAAACCAATCGTTAGTATTATTGCGAGCAAAACTAGAGTTAATGCTCTTGCAGCTTCGTTTGTTGCGCCAATCATGTCCCCTGATACTCCACCAAACACACTCTTTCCAACTTGCTCCATAAACAATCCCAAAAGAATCGAAGATACAACCAGTAATAATCCAAAATAACCTAACAGTCCATATCCAATAAGGAAGGCAATTCCGTAAGCTGTATAGTTGAGGGATCTTTTGGCGTTTCCAATAAATCTTGAACCTAAACCTTGATGAGCTGCTTTACCTCGCCATACGATGGTAACCATTGCAAGCTTTGCTGTAACTTCAGCTACAATCAATGCTCGCACTGCGATATTACTGTTAAGTAGAAATAGCCCCGCAACAGCGGAAAACTCTACTATCATGGCTAATAGGGCTCCTTTGTAAGTTACAACCCAGCGATGAGCGATTTCTCTTCGGTCTTCAACTTTTTTCAGTCCTACCGCGTTACCTAAATCTACTAAGCCATCAAAATGCTGAAACCCAGTAAACACCAATAGAAAAGCCAAAGTCATAACGGCAGGTATTGCCTGAAGTAATAGCCCAATCGGAATCTGAATTAAAGAATTAATCACCATAAGTAGATAAGAGACAATAAATCCTGAAATCAAATAGTATCCAGCACCAAATAAACCAATTAACCCCCCCATTAAGGGAAAAAGATACATATTTCGTGCTGATGTGAAAACGAAATCTTCCGTCTCCGCTAACGGAATAATCGTCAGGAAAGACAGCAAATCCCTAAAAGTTTTTATAGCATTCGCCTTCGACATATACCCTATTCACAGTTCCATAATAGGATATAGCTTTATCGTGAGCCATATGACACAATCTCTCAAAGGGAAGAAAATCTTAGTAACCGGGGGAGCAGGATTCATAGGCTTCCATCTCTGCACTAAACTCACCGAATTAGGCGCAGACGTTACAATTTACGATAATTTATCTAGCGGCAAAATGGAAAACGTCAAAGATGTCCCAAAAGCAAAATTCATCAAAGGCGACATCCTTGACCTTAAACATCTTCTCAGTCTTGAAAAATTTGACCTCATCTATCACCTAGCCGCGCAAGTTGTTGTTCCCTACTCTATGGAGAATCCAACCGAAGATTTTGAAACCAACGCTCACGGAACAGTAAATGTATTAGAAAAAGCACGCAAAGATCATACCCAGCTAATATTTGTCTCAAGTGCCGCAGTGTATGGCAATCCTGATCGCTTTCCAACTAACGAAGAATATGGTTTTCATCCGTTTTCCTGCTACGGCTTATCCAAAGTAGTCGGGGAAGAATACTGCCAAGTATACATGCAACAATACGGCCTAGATATTACAATCCTACGATTCGCAAATGTTTACGGCTCACGATGCCATGGAGTAATAAGTGACTTTCTAGATAAGCTCCAAAAACACCCCGAAAAACTCGAAATCATTGGAACCGGACAACAATCCCGAGACTTTGTTCACGTATCTGATATAGCTAAAGCCTTAGTTTTAGCCACAGGAAAAAATGCAATAGGTAAAACCTTCAATCTAGGTCTTGGAGAAACCATCAAAATTATTGAATTGGCCACGATGATGCTTAAAATACTCAAATTAACCGATAAAACCAAAGTGACCACTACCAATGTTTCATGGCACGGCGATGTTACAGCTATATGGTTTGATATAACTAAAGCTAAAAAAGAATTAGGTTGGACTCCTAAAGTCCGTTTAGAGGATCACATGCGTACTCTGATTGCGGAGCGGAAAATGCTCAAATGAGCCACCTCTCTATCGTTAAAGGTTTAGTTGCGCTGCTTCGTCTTCCCTACTGGCTAATGACCGGTGGGTTAGCAATTCTGACCTCTTTGGCGATCACAAAAGGTGCCATATCAATCGAAACCGCATTATTGACTTTCTTTTCCATGGCTTTCATAGCCTCAGCAGGTTTCTCGTTAAATGACTACTTCGACAAAGACAGCGATGCTGTTATAAAACCTAAACGCCCCATACCATCGGGCGCATTATCCCTAAAACAAGTAATCACAATCTCAGCTGTCCTTTTCGCAGTTGGCCTTATTCTTGCTTTTCTAATTAACCTGTTAAGTTTTGGTCTTCTGCTTATCGATTCCGTATTGCTCGTAATTTATTCTGCCTTCGTAAAGAAAAAATCTGGCTTAGTAGCCAATGCTCTAATGGGTGTATTAACTGGAACCGCGTTTCTTTACGGTGAAACCGCAGTTTTCAATACCATAAGCTTGGTATCAATTAGCCTCTACCCCATTGCTTTTGGAACAATCGGTGGAAACGTTTTACGCGACGTTCTAAGTCTTGAAGGAGACTCAAAAGTAGGCTATCCTACCTTACCAATGCAAATCGGCAGCTCCAAAGCAGTTAAAGTTGGAGCCCTTTTCTTTACCATCTGCGGCATACTTGCTCCTCTTCCATTCTTCATAGGCAAATTTACAATCTATTATCTTCCTCTTATCATACTCTGGAGTGCTCTTCTGCTCTATTCCTCAGCTCGTTTAGTAACTTCTGATTCAACAGTTGCTAATGTACGCAAATACGAAAGGCTAGTAACTATGTCCATGATTCTTTTGCCGCTATCTCTGATAATTGAGGCACTATCCTCCCTAATCGGCGGGCTCATCTAATGACTAAGACAAAAAGTATCTGTCCAGTATGCCAGAAAAAAATCGACGCCAAGCTGGTCCAGAAAGACGGCAAAGTCGTTATGACTAAACACTGCAACGAGCATGGCGATTTCGTAGTTACTCACTGGCAAAGTCCAGCAGTCTACAATTTTGCTGAAAGCAACGACTACTTCAAATATTTCGATGATCCCAACAGTCCAACAAACCCCCAAGGCTGCCCTGACGTATGCGGATCATGCGGCAAACACGTATCTGATACTGTTATAGGCGTCATTGATGTTACTAAAAAATGCGACCTTAAGTGCCCAGTTTGTTTCTCAACTTTCAACGATCATGTAGTGGAATATGAACCCACTAAAGACGACCTCATTAAAATGTTAACCTTCCTCAGCGAACGCAATCCTAAGCCTCCAGCAATCCTATTTTCCGGAGGAGAACCCCTACAACGCGAGGATATGCCCGAAATCATCGGTGCCGCTCACAAACTAAAATATATGACCATACTAGCCACAAATGGCTTACGTTTATCTGAAAGTCCAGAACTTGCTGCAAAACTCAAAGAGAATGGGTTAAACATCGTTTATTTACAGTTTGATACATTCCAGGACGAAGTCTACAGCAAGATTCGCGGAAAAAAACTACTCCAGGCAAAATACAAAGCTATTGAAGTCTGTCGCAAACTTGACATGGAAGTTATCTTAGTTACCACATTGATGCGTGGCTTTAACGACACCGAAGTTGGTGATATCACTCGCTTCGCCGCCAAGAACTCTGACATCGTGCGCGGCTTAATTTTCCAGCCTATAGCTTTTACTGGCCGAGCAACTGATATCCCAAAAGACACTTGGAGAGATTGGCGTTTTGCAGAGGATGTTGAAAGCCAAACAAACGGTGAAATATTAGCCACAGACCTGTTTCCCTTACCCGTCATGACTTCACCCATAAAAATTATGCGCAAATTCATGAAAAAACCCTGGCCACTATTCTCCTGCAACCCCCATTGCGGCATTGTTAACTGGATATACGTTTCCAAAAGCGGCAAAATGATTCCTATCAATCACTTCGTAAACTTTAACAAGTTTTTTAGAGGCATACTTAAAACTTCTCAGAACGTAGAAAAGCAAAACAAATTATCCCTGCTCACGGCATTGTTTATGTCTGCCACGCTTTCCCTAAACATGCTATTAGTAACTAAAGAAGTTGGAATCTTCACCCTAATGAAAGCCATCTTAAAGATGTTTGTTTCTCCCAGCTATCAATCCCTAGGTCCTATACGAAGACGAGTTTTCCTGCTAGGTTGCATGGCTTTTATGGATCAGTACACTTTCGATGTAAACCGAGTTCGACGCTGCGTAGTACATTATATTACCCCGAACCTGAATGTCATACCCTTCTGTGCCTATAACAATATCCACCGTATAGGTACCGAAGCACAATATGCAACAAAGGGGCAATAACTCCCCTAATTTTATACTACTTTGATGTTTAAAACACAATAATTATTTGAGAATTCAAAGATGTCTGTGTTTTGATCGGAAGTCCAAAGCTCAAAAAACACCAAGTAGTTTCCGGGTTTATCTAATGAAACGGTTGCTATCTCCTCCCAAGTCGCTTTAGTATCCATTGTCCTATTATATACTTCAATTGGGCTAACAGAATATATGGGAACGGAGGCGCTTGCGTTTTCAGCAACTTTTACCAGAATTTGAGCGTTTAAAGTCTTTTCCATATGATTTTCAACTTCAACATAAACGCTAAAAGTACTATTCATTCCGTTAACAAGGAATTCTGGGTAGTTTGTGGCTTTTTTCTGAGAATCAAGCAGACTAATGCTCATGTAGCCTTCGTTTATGGGTCTGAGGGCAATATAGTAGTAACCAAGAAGAATAGAGGCTATCAGTAATGCGATAGTCACGGAAATTACATATCCGCCATTTGATGTTTGTAAGTTCAGCCTAATTCTTCGCATGGCGCTTGAGATGTTCTCACGCCCGTAAACCCTTAAGCATAGTGGCTAATATTTCAATACCTGCATTGAATGGTTTGAGCTTGGTTTTCCCGTATTTTCTAGCTCTATATGATGTGGGGACTTCCACCATTTTGAATCCTTTTTTAGCAAACTTTATCAGCATTTCAGTAGCAAAGGGCATATCCGTTTCATGGAAGTCAACTTTTTCTATGGCTGATAAACTGATTGCTCGGAAACCTGATTGACTATCGCTAAGATTCTGCTTATAAAGCATATTAAAGCAGAAAGTGATTAATTTATTGCCGACAAAATTCATGAATCCCATGGCTTTATTTGGATCGTACATTCGTGTAGCCATGCACATTTCCGCGTCGGTTTCAGTCATTTTTTCTATAAGGCTATTGATCTGTTCTATTTCATAGGTGCCATCGCCGTCAACCATTACAACAACATCGCCTTTTGCATGTTTCATTCCAGTGCGAAGGGCTAAACCGTAACCACGGCGAGGTTCAATTATGAGTCTACATTTTGAGTCTTTGACAATTTCTAATGTTCCATCAGTAGAGTTACCGTCAACAATGATGATTTCTTTTGGGTAAGCCAATTTATTCTCTATTGTATCAAGAGCTTCACGTATGTTCCCCGCTTCATTTAGTGTTGGAATTACCACCGACACCATATCTACTTTAGTTGTCATCGAGCAGCGACCCTCATATTAAACGATATTATAATTTATATTAGGTTTAAATAATTTCCTGATATATTTCCGTAAGTCTATTAACGTTCTTCTCCCAACTAAACCTTTCGACCATGACTTGCCTGAGTTTCTCTTTAAGCTTTGATACCTCAATATTAGCGAAGTCAAGTGTTGTTTGCGCCATGACTTCTGGATTATTAGGCGGTATTATTTTTCCACAATTATCTATCATAACTTCTCTTATTCCCCCTACATCCGTGGATATCAGCGGTAATCCACAGGCCATTGCCTCTAAACCCACCAGAGGTAGACCCTCGCCAGACTTGCTGGGCAAGATGGAAAAATCTGCAGCGTTATAAAAAGACGGCAATTCTTCATCAGAAATAAAGCCTGTTAGCAAAAATTTTTTTCCTATCCCTAATTTATTCACTCTTGTTTTTATTTCCTCAAAGTCAGGGCCTTCACCCACAACCAGATAGATAATTTGTGGATTCTTTTGTGCAGTTATCTTTGCACTTTCCAATAAGGTGTCTATGCCGTTTTTATAAACGAGCCTTCTTACGGTTGTGGCAACTGTCGCCTCTTGTGGAATTCCAAGTTTTTTCCTAATTTCGGTTCTTGATTTAGGCATAATTTTGAACCGATCCAAATCAACACCGTTGTAAATGGTTTCTACCTTTTCAGGATCGGCTCCTAAACTTAAGACATAGTTTTTAGTTGCATTGCTTACAGTGATTATTTTTTTTGCTTTTCTAAGCGTTCGTTTTCCAATAAAAAGATCATTTAATATCTCAACGTGATCCCAAATACCGTTGTATTCTATGAAGGTATTATGCTGCGTAAGTATGAAGGGTTTTGAGTATTTTTCTGCAAGTCTTGCAGCTATCAGAGACGACAGATATGGATGTCCATGCGCATGGATTATTGCACTATCTTTGATATATTCTAAGAATGTTTTATAACTTGTAACATTTGGTATTGGGTAAGGTATTCCTAATCTAAATCCGATATTTAATGAAGGGTAGCATTGGACTTTAATACCTTGGTAAATATATTGGCTGGGAAAATAATTTTTATGAGTTAAAATAGTGGGTTCATATTGTTGTCGCTTAAGAAGTCTTTTGCTTTGTTCATAAACAACCCTTTCAATGCCGCCTACGTGGGGAAGAAAAGTATGTGTCACAATGCATAGCTTCTTTTGATTCATTGTTTCCCCACTGCTTAATTCTCCTCACTTAATAACCTATTATAACCTTCTGGTAGCACTTATGACTACTCAAAAGTTTTTTAGCATATTTTCTGTTGTTTTAGATGTTTTTTGACGCTAAAGTTTTTTTAAAGAAAAATATTCTATGCTTTAACGTTCGTAAAAATTTATTTTATGTTTGCATTTCTTGTTGCTTGTGTGTACATATTAGAGGAAACGCCTGCAATTAATCCGCCAATCGCGTCATTGGTGATGGCCCCCAGATTCTTTAGAATTCCTGGTTTTACTTGGTCAAATCGTGTGAATTCAAAAACGCCCCTTGCACCTGCAATGTATGTGGCGATTGCTAATCCGATTAATTCGTCAGCTACTAATCCTGGTCTGCCGCGGAACACTTCTTGTGTTAATCCTGGGATGAGCCCAGCTTCAGCGTCCTCTTGGAGCTTGAAAGCTGCATACTCTAACGTGGCGATGTTAGGGTCTTGCAGAGAGTCTAAAAGTTCATTCGTAAGTATCGCAGTAGCTTTCTCTTTTGTCTCCACCCCCGGATGAGGAACATAAAACTCAAGCGCAGTATCCACAAGATCCATCAACGTAATGCCCTTTTTCTTAGAAATTTCAATAAAGGCAGCTCAGTTTGAACGTTCATAGTTACCAACGCATTCCATATAAAGAGAGATTCTTAAGTTTTGCGTGGAAAACCCACGGTTCTCCAACTTGTCCGGTTCTTAGATGAGAAACACCTACTTAGTACCTGTTCTGGTGCCGGTGTATAGAAATTGATCAAAATTGGTCATAACTCGTTTTCTTGTTCTCTACTATAAATTAGGTTTATTCTCAGAACCCACGTTTTGATGTTAGCCTTAAAATAAGAAAGGCAACTTTTTACATTAAAGGAACATATGCGATAAGAAAGTAGAAAATATAAGTTTGCGCTGGCTAAGGAGTTGAAATCGAACCAAAGGCGTACACTTTGTCGTCGTTTGAGCCAATGTAGAGTATACCGTTAGCTACAGAAGGGGTTGATTCTATTGGGCTTCCAGTTAAATAGCTCCATATCTTGTTGCCTATTGAGGCGTCTAAAGCGTAGACGTTGTTGTCCTTTGAGCCAAAGTAAACTACGCCGTTAGCAACGGTAGGACTCCCATTCACATCTTTACCTGTTGTATAGTTCCATGCTTTGTTACCGTTTACAGCGTCGAGAGCATACATGTTGTGGTCATTTGAACCGATGTACACCATATTATTGACAACTGCTGGAGAAGACTCCACAGTACCCCCAGTCGTGTAATTCCATATATTTTTACCACTTGCAGCATCCAAAGCATAGACTTTATAATCTGAACCAAAGTAAACTCTGCCGTTAACAACAGCGGAAGAAGAATACATCAAACCCCAAGTTGAGAAGTTCCATATTTTATTTCCTGTTGCAGCGTCTAAAGCGTAAGCAGTATCATACGAGTTAACGTAAATTACCCCGTTAACCACCGCCGGAGAAGAATACACCGAATTACTAGTTTTGTAGCTCCATATTTTGTTACCCGTTGCAGCGTCTAAAGCGTATATGTTGTGGTCGGTTGAGCCAACATATACTACGCCATCGACCACAGCCGGAGTAGAATACACGTCACCTTTAGTGGTGAAATTCCATATTTTGCTTCCGGTTGCTGCATCTAGAGCATACACATTGTTGTCGTCTGAGCCAAAATAGACAATGCTGTCTGCAACTGTACAGGAAGACTCCACTGGACTACCGGTCAGGTAGCTCCATATTTTGCTGCCCGTTGACGCGTTCACGGCATGAACTTTGTAATCATTTGAGCCAAAATAAACTATGTCATTAACAACCGCGGGAGAAGGATACTCTATATCATTTTGGGTTAAGTAACTCCATAGCGTTTGATTTGTGAATGGTCCTGTTGAAGTTGAGTGGCCTGTGTGTGCTAAGTCATGATGGAATGTCGGTGACCAGTCCACATTCGACTGCTGGGTATTTTGAGCTTGTTGCTGAAAAACTATGTAAGCACCAATTCCCAAGATAATAATTAAAATTAAAAATATTGTGATTATTTTTTTGGTGTTGATGTTCTTCGCTCCGTAAGTTGGTTGGATAATCCAACTATCTATATAAGATTTTCTAAAAAATCACCAAATGAATCAGCGCCATGAATATTAATAGTAGGTTTTATGAGCTCTACGCTTTAGCTTGGTCATATTGAGTAAACTTGAAGATTCTCTTATTTCTTGCAGTAGATTATATAATATTGGGCGGGCGGCTTTTGCAGGAAACCTTAATACTTTGCTTATTGGATGAACTATCCATCGACCCAAAATATAGCCCACGAGACGGAAAAAAATGGATATAATCATTGGCGGCGGAAAATATGGCTGCAAAGCAATCGATTTTCTCAGACAACAAAACAAAGGCTTTGTGATCGTGGATACTGACCCAAACTGCCAAGCCGTCAAACGATTCAAACTCAAAACCCCCAAGGATACCCCCAAAAAGGGCGAACATTTTTTACACGGAGATCTTTCGACTGTCATAACACTCATTGACGAACTAAACCCTGAATACGTTTTTCCAACAGCGCCAGTTCATATAGCTGCCGATATGGTGGAAATCAAATTCGAACTTAAACCATGGACGGAAGCGATAGTCAATTTATTGCCAAAACTGCCTCAAGCAGTTGTTCTGCTTTCGGGAAAAGGAAAGCTGATTCTAAGTTTCAATCGAGACCACAATTGCGTAGATGACTGTGCAATGCCTGAAACCTGTCCGTCATCAGGAATAAAAAAACCTTGTACAATGACCAAGCTAATGAAATTCGCAAGTCCAGACGCTTTCATCCTTTTAAGTCATTCAATGTCCCCGGGTATGGGTGCGCTCAAAGGCACAGAACTGCAAGAGTTTTTCGACTGGGCAAAAACCAAGAGTAAATTCGTAGTTGGAACCTCTTGTGACTGTCACGGTGTCTTCTCAGCCTTCAAAAAAGCTAACACTGAAAAACAAAGCAAAGGAAAAATATAGATTATTTCTTTGCGCTGTAAAAAGAGACTTCATTTTTCCACCTTTCTTTTTGGGGAAGGTTTATATTATTAAGCATCGGATGGATAATCCAGCTAACCTAAAAGAGAGTGGAAAAAGAATTGAAAAGACTATACCTAATTGCCATATCCGTAATCGCAATCATTATAGTGGCTTCAGCTGGGACTGTCTTATATTACCAAGGACAGAACAATCCTACACCCAGTCCATCACCCACTGCCACGCCTACTTCTACCCCTAGTTCGTCGCCGACCGTAAGTCCATCTGTTTTTCCAGTAACGCTCATTGACGACTATAATAATACCGTGACTCTCAATGCCTATCCCCAACGCATAGTTTCGCTAGCTCCCGCTAACACACAAGTTATTTTCGCTGTCGGTGCAGGAAACCAAGTTGTGGGCGTAACAGACTATGATAAATACCCCTACAACTTCTCAGCATGGATTGAAGCCGGCAACATGACCAGTATTGGCAACTACTATCAGCCTCCAATTGAACCAATAGTTGCTCTTCATCCCGACCTGATTATTGCTTCCCTAGGTAGCTTTGATGCAGCAGACCAGCTTAGAGGTCTTGGATACAACGTTTTGACTTTAAATCCAACAGGCTTAACTGGAATAATGCAAAATATGCTCACGGTGGGCAAAGCAACAGGACATGAAGCTCAAGCTGAAAGCGCAGTAGCTAGCATGCAGCAGAGAATAGATGTAGTTGTTAACGGAGTTTTGAACGCCACAACTAGACCTAAAGTTTACCACGAAATCTGGAGCGATCCATACATGAGCGTTGGCAAAGGGACATTTGTTGACGAAGTGATAAGGCTCGCTGGGGGACAAAATATCTTCGAAAACGCAACTGACGCTTACCCCGTTGTAAGCTCAGAAGCTATAATCACAGAAAATCCTGACATAATGGTGTTCCCCACTCAAATGGGCGTAGAATCCTTCTGGGGCAACTACTCTACAGTTGCAAGCAGACCAGGCTGGAACAGCATAAGCGCCGTAGCAAACAATAAAATGTACACTGTTCTTGGAGACATAATTGACGAACCAGGTCCACGCCAAGTCGATTCACTCGAGATTCTAGCAAAGATACTTCACCCTGAAATCTTTGGAACCTACAACGATACATCATAAATATCACCATCCTTTCTTTATTTTCTTTAACGGAGAAAGCATCTTTGGAGGATAGACACAAAAAACCTGGTTTGGAACGAACTTCCCATTGGAAAACTTACTTTGTTTTACTTGTCCTGCTTCTCCTAGTTACTGTCTTTTTGTCACTTAACATGGGATTTTCCCAAATACCTCTTCAAGACACGTTTCAGATACTACTAAAAAATATACCATTTATTGGAGATTCTGTGAATCTCACACAATTCCAGATAGACAAGGAACCCATAATTATGCTAGTCAGGTTTCCAAGAATCTTGTGTGGAGCTCTGGTTGGAGCAGCATTAGCTGCTTCAGGTACGATATTCCAAGGATTGTTCAGGAATCCAATGGCCGATCCTTACACTACCAGCGCTTCGTCAGGTGCCTCTCTAGGAGCTGCACTTGCGATAGTCCTCGGAGTAGGTGTCTCAATATTTGGGCTTCTCACTATCCCGATCTTCGCTTTTGTCGGCTGCATGACCTCTGTGCTTGTGGTCTACTTCATTTCAAGAGTAGGCTCCCGGGTTCCAATAACAACTTTATTACTCTCAGGAATAGCTATGAGCATTTTTGAGTTAGCACTAATATCATATTTGCAGACAATCGCAGGCGACAGACTTGGCCCCTTAACGTTCTGGCTGATAGGAAGTTTAAGCTCAACACGTACAACATGGATGGGTCTGTTGAGTATTCTTCCTTTCATCGTTTTCGGTATAATAGTAACTTATCTGTATTCACGCGACTTGAACTTGCTTACACTAGGCGAGGACCAAGCGCAACACTTAGGCGTCAATTTAGAGCGGGTAAAATTGATTCTGATGCTCGTAGGAGCCCTTCTGGCCGGAGCCGCAGTTGCCATAAGCGGAGCAATAGGCTTCATAGGATTGATGGTTCCACACTTAGCGAGGCTCTTGGTGGGTCCTGACCATCGAATTTTGATACCCTCATCCGTTTTTCTTGGTGCCTCTTTCCTGGTTCTCTGCGATGGATTAACAAGAATGCTAACATCTGCGGCATCCCCCCAAGAAATTCCGGTTGGAGTGATAACCGCTGTAAGCGGGGTTGTATTCTTTTTATTCCTTTTACGAAAAAAGAAAAGAATAGATGCTCTTTGAGGAAAGAAAATATGGTTGATTTAGTGATTGAAGATGTCGATTGCTTCTATGACTCAGCAAAAGTCTTGGAGAATATCCGTTTTTCTGTTAGCACTGGTACTTTTCTTGGCATTCTTGGTCCTAACGGCTCTGGAAAAACAACGTTGCTTAAAAGTATAAGCAGAGTGCTTAAGCCCCAAAAAGGGGCAATTCTTCTAGACGATGCTAACATTTACAAAATGAAAACGACCGAAGTTGCCAAAAACATGGCTGTTGTTCCTCAGGATAGTTCGATCTCGTTCAGTTTCACCGCACTTCAAATTGTTCTCATGGGTCGTGCACCTCACCTTTCGAGGCTTCAAACAGAAAGCTTAAAGGACATAAATATCGCGAAAAAAGCAATGGAATACACTGGAACACTACATCTTGCTCAGAGATTAGTTACGGAGTTAAGCGGTGGTGAAAGGCAACGTGTAATCATTGCACGCGCTTTAACTCAGCAGCCAAAAATTTTATTACTTGATGAGCCAACAAGCCACTTGGATGTCAGTAATCAGATTGAAATCATGGATATCCTCAAGCAGTTATGTGTAGAAAAGAAGTTGTTGATTGTAGGTGTTTTTCATGATTTTAATTTGGCTGCACGCTACTGTGACTCTATTATCCTGCTGAAAAGCGGTAAAATAGTAGCTGCAGGTAAAGCTTCAGAGATTTTAACATGCGAGAACATCAAGGCTGTTTTTGAAATAGATGCAATCGTTAACAAGCACCCGGTCACAGGTTTGCCATACGTTATTCCAATTTCTAAACCTAAAGACCAGCAACAGAAAAACCTGTCCGTTCACCTGATTTGCGGTGCAGGAACAGGTAGCACGTTGATGAAAATCTTGGTTGATTCCGGATACAGTATAACTGCTGGGGTATTGACCGTGTTGGATACTGACTTCCAGACTGCCCAGTACCTCAAAGTGCCTGTAACCACTGAGTCACCGTTTTCTCCAGTAACTGTGGAAGCGCAAAAAGCGAATTTGGCTATGATAAAGAAATCCAATTTAGTTGTGTTAACATCTGTTCCGTTTGGTTCAGGTAACCTGCAGAACATCGAAGCTGCAATCGAGGCTTTGAAGATGGGCATACCCACATATGTCATTGATGAGATTCCAATTGAAATCAAGGACTTCACCCATGGTAAGGCAAAAACCCTGTTTGGCGAGTTGAAGAAGCTGGGTGCAATATTTGTCGATGACCAGAACGAGCTTCTACATATGCTTAATGTGTCTGAGGAAAAAGCAAAGGCAGCAGGAGAAACTTGTGCTTCAGTTGTTGAGCATCTCAAACCCGAAGAAAACCCCAAATAGAACATCAGAAAAAATAACCGAAATTAGAAACAAAATTAGGAGAAATGAATGTGAAAGTTGTTGCTTCATGGAGCGGAGGAAAAGACAGTTGCTTTGCATGCCACAAAGCTGCAAAAGAAGGCTTAGATGTTGTTAGTCTTTTGACTTTTATGCAAAGTGAAGAGGCTTCAAATTTTCATAAGATAAAAACTGCGCTTTTGGATGCACAGGCAAATGCACTAAATTTGCCTTTAGCTAAACGTGTAACCTTACC
Source organism: Candidatus Bathyarchaeota archaeon (assembly GCA_963701765.1). Lineage (GTDB taxonomy): Archaea > Thermoproteota > Bathyarchaeia > Bathyarchaeales > Bathycorpusculaceae > JADGNF01. The sequence goes on along the minus strand of CAVPBD010000010.1, from coordinate 425,604 downwards.
AAATTTGTATGAGCAACAATTCAAAGAAGCATTGTTGGGATTTAAGGACAAAGGTGTTGAGGGATTTGTTACGGGCGATATCTATGAAGTTGCCATGCATGAGAAAGGTTGGCTTGAACGCGTCTGTAAAGAAATAGGATTAAAACCTATTCGACCTCTTTGGCAAGGTGACACTACCCAGATTTTCAAAGATTTCATCAAATCCGGTTTCAAAGCAACCGTAGTAAAAACTAAACTTAGTCTCTTAAGTGAGGAATGGCTAGGAAGAGAACTTGATACGCAATTTCTAGAGGACATTCGTAAGCTTCCCCTAGTTGATCCATGTGGTGAAGGCGGAGAATATCACACAATAGTTACTGATGGGCCAAATTTCAAAAACCGCATCAACCTAATTAAAATTACGAAGTCTTCTCAGAATGGTTTTGGTCATATGGATGTCAAAGAATTCACGATTACCCCTAAAAAACACAGGTAACCCCTATGATTTTTTATACACCAATGTCAACTTAAACATATTATCCTAGCTGAATTGAATGACTGGTGCACTGTATGCTAAAGCAACTCAAAAACCTCTTAGCTTTTCTTACTGTTTTACCCGTGCGTATGGACATGGATTGCTTAACTGATTCTGCTAAGTACATGTTCCTATTTCCTCTTATTGGTGCGTTACTAGGGTTAATTGCGGGGATTTTTGGTTGGGCAATCTCTATTTTTCTTCCAACATTAGTCGTCGGGGCACTAGCATTTGGGATGTTGCTATTGTTAACTGGGCTTCATCATACTGATGGATTGTTAGATTTTGGCGATGCTGTAATGTATCATGGAACAACTGAACGTAAAATCGAAATAATGCATGACCAGTTAACCGGTGCAGGCGCTTTAGGGCTTGGCATAATGACCTACATAATCACTGCTTTAGCCATAGGCCAATTTAATAAAGATCTAATAATTCAAAGTCTAATCGTGATTGAGATTTGCGCGAAGTTGTCGATGGTTGTGGGTACTTGGGCGGGAAAAGCTGTACATAAAGGTATGAATTCGCCCTTCATGGATGCTATGCATGGTAAAAATGGTACTTTACGATTAGTGGCTGCATCCCTGTTATCGTTAGCGATTGCGGTACCTTTGCTGTGGGTTTCTGGTTTTCCTTTTGCAGGTTTTATAGTAGTGCTAGCTGCGCTGTTTTCTGGTCTTTTAATGGTGGCAATTGCGCATAGGCACTTTGGTGGAGTCACGGGCGATGTTTTAGGTGCATCTAATGAGATTACCAGAATGGTTTGTGTAGTTGTTTTGTTGGCGATGATATAATGACTATCACAGCACTTGTTATGGCAGGCGGTAAAGGTTCACGTATGGTTCTCTCTGGGGAGAAGCCTCTTCTGCTTGTCGGTGGAAAACCTGTAATTGAACATGTAATAAACGCGCTAAGTGATGCTAAAAAAGTGGATTCAATCGTAGTTGCAGTAAGTGATTACACACCCAAAACTGCCAAATACCTTAAAACATTTCCAGTAACGGTTATCAAAACGCCTGGGAAAGAATATGTTTCTGACATGGCCTTTGCTGTTAAGACTTTAAAGTTGCAGACAATTATAACAATTCCATCTGATATGCCGTTGCTTACGGGTAAAATCATTGATGATGTTATCGAGCAATATTTTAGGTATAGCAAGCCTGCTTTAGCGGTTGCAGTTCCAATTCAAATCAAGGAAAAATTGTGCATGAGCTTAAGCTACTCGTTTGAATTCGAAGGCAAATGTGTCGTTCCTGCAGGAATTAACGTTAATGATGGTACAAGAATTGACGAGGAAGAACTGGATCAGGCGGTCTATGTAATTGATTTACCTGAAGTGGCAATAAACATAAATACCGTTCAAGAGTTGCAAACAGCCGAAAAAGAATTCGCGAAAACCCAAAAAAGTAAAATTTAGTCTTTTGTCACTGATTTTTTACATATTTGTTATATCTTGATTCTTATGTGATAATTTTTATTAATTGTTTTTATGGTATTTTGAAGCTTCTTTTTAATTGTTAGATAGAAAAACAACATATCTAGCGGAAATTTTATATCGTAAAGATTCGTCTATTTGCGTTGTGAGTTTGATGGCTAACGCAATGCCCCCTAAATCTCCATTGTTCATGGTAACTTGGAGATGTACCAGACGATGTGTCGGCAGTTGCTTATACTGCAGCTACATACCCGAATATGCTAAGGACACCGAAGTAGATACTAAAACCGCAAAAAAAATTGTTGACGAAATTCATAATTTTGGTTCAAAATGGTTTGGTATTAGCGGTGGAGAACCTCTTGTACGTAAAGATATATTCGAAGTAATCGAATATGCACAAAAAACTTATGGCATGGAAACAAGCCTAATCACAAGTGGCTTTGCTTTTGACGAAAGACGTCTTAACGAGCTTGCTCGTCTTAATGTTCACACTGCAGTCAGCATAGATGGCAACAGAGAATCAAACGATCGCATCAGAGGTAAAGGTAGCTACGACAAAGCACTATTCGCAATGAAAAAATTGTCTGAGCACAATATCCTAGATTGCTTAGTTACAACGATGACCAAATATAACATTCACGACATGATTCACCCAACCGAGCTAGCTGCTGAATACAATGCAAGAATGGTCGTATACCACAACACCGTACCAGTTGGTAGAGCAGGACCAAACATGCTTGACTTAGCCCCAACTGCAGACCAATACGAGACAGCCTTTAACGAAATCTATGACCTGCAAGTAAAATACCTCAACAAAGTAAAAGTTAACGTCTATGCGCCATTCTATGCAAGAATTGTACGTCAACGAAATCCAGTGGACTTCTGGGACTGGTTTGAAAATGGCTTCCTAGGAAAATGCACAATCGGCGGCAACTACGTAAGCGTTACCGAAAATGGCGACTATCGTCCATGTGGTTTCCATGAAGAATATCGCCTCGGAAACGTCAAAGACAAGAAATTAACTGAAGTGTGGAATGAACTTCAGAACAGTGACCTCCACCTTAAGCTACGAGATAAAAGCAATCTCAAAGGAAGATGCGGTGTTTGCGAATACCGAGAAATCTGTGGCGGATGCAGGACACGAGCACAATACTATACTGGCGATTTGTTTGAATCAGACCCTGCCTGTAACTACATCCCCAAAGTTCTTCGCGAAGAAGAACAATAATACACCCCTTTCTTTTCTTTGTAAAATTCTCCTTCATATTATGATTGATTGATTTCCTTATTGATAGTTGTTTTCTGTTATCTTTTAAAAGAACCAGATTTGAAAAGCTTAGATTTGATTACATTTTGGATTTTTGTTGTTGAATTCGCTTTTATGCTGCAAAATCAGTAAAAAGCGACAAAATTCGGAAAGAAAAATCGGAAAAAGCTATATTCCGAAAGAGTTTAATAGCCCAGAACTTAAATACAAATCTTCATTTGAGAAGGTTTCAATTATGAGTAACGAATCCTCTAGTGAACTAGTTGTAAATTCCGCACCACACATATGGGGTCCAATGTCAAAGAACCGTATGATGCAACTCACCTTCGTCGCTCTCGCCATAATTACCGCTGTCTCGGCTGCTCTATGGTCACAAGTCACAGTAACAAATATGATGTCAGGAGCAACAGGATGGAACCTCGGCTTAACCGTCGTTATTTGTGCTCTTATTGCAGTCGGTGTTGCCGTTGGTACAGACTTCTTATTCCATAAACTTGTCTCTGATAGTGAACTAAACATTTGGTCCGCTGCGGTCTTTGGTCTTATTGTAACTGATTCATACACCTTGGGCTTACCTACAATGAACATGTCAATTGGGCCACCAGTTGAGGCACCTGCCGCTTTCATCTTTGTCGCTCTGATATCGCTTATAGGCCTAGTCGTATTCAAGAAACTACAGGGACTTGCTGGAAGAAAATTTGTCAATCCTGCAGCTGCAGCAAAATTCCTTGTCTTACTCCCAATCCTAGGTGGATCATTTCTAGCCATCGAGCACCTTCCAACTAGGCATGCTAGGTGTACCATCTTTAGCAGGTCCATTAGGCGCCGGATTATCACCTGTAGGCACAAACGGATTGGCTTCATTTGCTACATATATGACAGGCTGTTTCGCTAACCCCCTAACTGTTCCTCCAGATCCAACTATCCAAAACCTATTCTCTATGATGGTACTTGACAAATATCACGGATGGATCGGCGGAGCTTCAAGTCTTGCCGTTATCATCGTAGGTATTGCTTTGTTCGCAATCGCTCGCAAGTATTTCAAATGGAGAATCACAGCTTCATACTTCATCGGTGCAGCAGTAATGTCAATAATCATGTCCTCAGTTTACGGTGACGCTGACCTACTAGTAAGACTCATATTCACACTATTCATCGGTAGCTCAATATTCTTAGGCTTCTTCATGGCAACTGATCCTGCAACAACACCATATACAGGTACAGGGCAAATAATCTTCGGAATAGGCTTAGCAGTAATAACCGTTCTGATACAGACCTATATGAACTTCTTCGGAGGCTCACTCGTGGCATTGTTAATTATGAACCTGACGGTACCTCTGCTTGATCGTGTGGGTATCCACAAATCCTTTGGGAGATGAACAAAATGGCAAACTTAGTCAAAATACCCGAAATTAAAGAAAAAGCACGAATCGCACCTATAGAAATCTTCCCTGATCCGAAAACTGCAATAGTCTTAACCTATCAACACGCCGGCGCGCCAAATAGTCCCTTAGTTTCTGTTGGCGATAGCGTAACCATCGGACAGAAAATCGCTGATTCCAAAGAACGAGTAAGCGCACCAGTCCACAGCCCAATCTGCGGAAAAGTAGTAAAAATCGCTGACATATTCAACAGCTGCAACGACACCACCTCTCAAGCTATATGGATTGAAAATGACGGAAAGAAAACCAAAGACAAAGCACTAACTCCGATATCTGAATCTGAATTAGCAAGCACTTCTAACGACGTTCTTATCAAGAAAATACGAGAAGCAGGCATAATAGGCTTAGGCGGCGCAGGCTTCCCAACACATGTAAAACTCTCCCCTCCAGCAACCAGCCCAATAAAACACCTCATCGTTAACGCCACTGAAGGCGAACCCTACGACTGCGCAGACGAACGACTCCTAATCGAAAAAACAGCTAACCTACTAAGAGGCGTTAAAGTTATACGCAAGATTCTAGGCAATCCCAAAGTTATCGTCGCAACCAAAGATAGCAAAGTCGCAGCTATACCCAAAATCCAAGAAGTCTTCGGAAAAGAACCTGAAACAGAAATCGTTGTCGGCCACTTCACCTACCAGCAAGGCGACGCAAGTCTACTACAAAAAGCGATCCTGGGCTATGAAACAGCACCCGGAAAACGCTCGTACGAAATGGGAACCATCGTTCAAAACGTCTCTACTATCAACGCAATCGCAAATGCTATCTTCGAAGGCGAACCCCTCATATCTAGAGTAACTACACTAAACGGCGATATTGCAGAACCAAAAAACCTACTCGTAAAAATCGGCACCCCACTAAGCAATATACTCAGCCAAAACAATATCGGTACAAATGATATCAGAAAGGTTGTCGTCGCTGGAGTAATGATGGGCCACGCAGTACCTACACTTGAAACGCCAATAAACAAGAGAACCTCAAGCATAATCGTATTCTCCAAGAAAAGCAAACCCGACCAACCATCAACAGCCTGCATACACTGCTCCAACTGCATCTCCTCCTGCCCAGTACGCCTACACCCTGTCCTGATATACGATGCTATCACAAAAGGAAACTTTGGCAAAGCAGAAAAACTCTACATGAACGACTGCATTGGATGTGGAACTTGCTCATACGTTTGCCCCTGCAGACTACCATTAGCCAGTACCATCGTTGCGTCTAAACAATAAATCATCACTAAGCCTGACCAATCGAAAATCTTTACACATGGTTTTTCCATGTGCCTTTATTTCTTTTTTGTACTCATTATCTGAAGATTGATTTTATAAAGAAAATCTTTGAAGCCTTTTCGCTTTTTTATTATGCTGTTTTATATTCATGCAAAGTTTGCTGATTATTGATGATAAATATGGGTTTTTTATTTTAAATGAAAAGTCTTTTAAAAATATCTATTAACTTTTGTCTCAGATGTAAAAATGTGACGTTTTCTTGCGTGTAATGACTAATATACACCTGTTCAGCAATGATTTTTTGTGATTTACGTAGAGTAGTGCTCTACATTCCGAATTTGAGGATTAAATTTATAAACACGCCCAAATGTAATAAATGAAACAAAGAGTGAATAACAATGGAAGCAGAAAAATTTAAGCTAAAAGACCTTCTCTATGGTTTAATAGTTCCTCTCCTCGTCGGCTTGCTAATCGTTGCTTTTCCCGCTATTTTAAGACCTGCGCTTGACGGTTTCTTCCCTCCGCCAGACATGGTAACCGGCGCCGCTGGTTCAGACTGGGCATTTATTACTGTAATATTTACACAGGGCTTTTCTCTGATGGTTGTCTTTGCAATCCCGCTTCTTCTTGGAATGCTTTGGAATAAGTGGGCTGGTGGTGCTGCAGGCTTCATCATGGGCACATTGTACTACGTCGCTTTCGCTGGCTACAACATGGCAACAAATGCAATTAACTTCCTTCCCTACGTTATCAGTACAGTCCACAATGATCCGAATAATATTGCAGCAGCCGTAGAATCGGCTAAGAGTATGACTCCAAACCTTTATGCAGATCCCAGCTTCATAGGCAACTACATTGTATGCGGCATATTAATTGGCTACATCGGAGGCTCACTAGTCAATGGATCTTCAAACTTCAAACGTATGCTAGGTGCAGGTCTAACAGCTTCAATACTAGTCGGTGTACTACAATTCGTCTTCAACTACACAATTTCAGGCGCTGCATGGATGACACAAGGTGCCCCCTTCGATGCACTCTTCAAAACAATGCTGCCGATGATTATTCTCGGTGTGATTGGTCCAGTTATTGCTAAAGTAATGACATGGTATGGTCTCTCGCCGAGGAAACAATACTAAGCAACAACCTTCTTCCTATTCTTTTTTTTAAATACGTACACTTTCTTCATTCAATTTATCTAGAGTATTCTACTGAAGAGACTTCTATAAATCGATGCAATTTAATAGCAGCCGATAAGTATAGGCCCCTGTAACTATGTGCACAACCAAAAACACAAAAAGCTAATATAGGTAGTCGAAAAAAAAATCTGTAACACAGAGCCTTAGAAGAAGTCATGTTTAGTAACTACTCTATAACTATAATCAGAAAAAAGGAAAACAGAAACTTAATATTACCAGTTATAACCTACGAAAAAATTGAAAAATTACTTAAAAAGGGAAGGAGAAAAGAAAATAGTGACTGTTTTAGTTGCTGGCTGGTTTAGGGGCGAATTCCCATGCTATGTTACCTTTCCAGACTTCGCCTTGTTTAGTTATGCGAATTTCTTTGTCGTCGATTTCGATTAAGCCTTTTTCTTTTAGATTCTTAAGTTGCTGAGGGAATACGTCTTCGGGGAGTTTGCTGAATTTCTCCATGAACTCTTTTTTACTCACGGCTAGACGTAGGTAGAGTCGGCTCATTTCGCGTCGCATCATGTCATCGTCTGTGGATTCGGAGAGTCTTTGGATAGGTAGTTTGCCTGTTTTAACGATTTTCATATAGTCGTTTACGTCTTCGACGTTGCTGTATGAGAAGCGTTGCATGTACCCCATGAAGCAGCCTGCGCCGGTTGTGAGGATGCCTCCCCAAGGCCAGCCGTTGAGGCAGTTTTCGCGTGTGTGCCATTCTACTCGGCTGTAGCGGTCGTGTCCGACTGCTTTATAGCCTGCTTCGGTTAGGAGTTTGTACGCTGCAATGTACATCTGTTTTTCGAACTCTGCATCTCCCTGTGGTGGCGAAACTCCTGTCTTGATCATCTTTTCAAGAGGAGTACCTGGATCAACATGTAACGAGTAAGCGTCGATTTCTACATCTAGCTCAATTGCCTTTTTGAGGGTGCTAATCCAGCTTTCCATGGTTTGCCCCGGGAAGTTATACATAAGATCAACACATACGACAAAGCCAAGTTTTCTTGCGTATTTGATAGCTTTCTCAACATCAGCTGCAGAGTCTGGTAAGCACATGGCTTTTCTGAGTTTATTATCGAATGTTTGGGCACCCATATCCATTTGGTAAACGCCATACTTTGCAAGTTTATCCATTTTACTAAGTGCCAAAGTTTTCGAAGAGCCAGTAACTTTGATAAAGTACTCTTTGCTGGTTGTGAAATTTGCTTTGCAGAAATCAAAAAGATCAATCATCTGTTCAGCTGAAAGAACACTAGGAGTTCCGCCGCCGAGGACAATTTCATCAAAAACGCTTGTCTTTACATATTTTGTTTTAGCGTACATAGCTAATTCTTTTTTGAGCAAATCAAGATAAGGTTCAATCTGGACTTTAGCGCTAGCGGTAGTTGGGAAATAGCAGAAAGCACATTTCGAGTCACATACCGAAATCCATGGCTGAAGTTCCATAAGTCTGCCGGTTGTGTTCTCGGTATTCAAAAATTCCATAAATGACTTGTAAGTTTCAGGTTTAATGTCTGGATAATCCCTGTAAGTATAGGGCGGCCAGTTAGCTCGTTGCCCATACGCTTCAGTTTTGTCCTGATTGGAAACAGATTTTTTCACGATATTGACCCCTCAAAGCGTTACGACTTGAAAACGATTGTAAACATAATAAAGTTTCCGTAAAAAATACTAAAACCCGAAAAATACCCTAATAAACAATCCCTTCATTTTTTTCTTTAGCTTTTCGGTGTCTATTGAATAAGCTTAAGTATTACTTAACCAGAAACCATTTCATTCTTGCAGGTGCAGATAAATGGAGAACAAGTCTTGGTGGGCATTCAAGATTGGCTTGTTCCTTGTAACCTTTTTTTGGTTCATTTTAACGTTATATAAGCTTAGCACCATTATTCTTTATGGCATATTTGTTCCCTTCACAGACTTACCGGCAACTTTCGGATTAGGTTTTAGAATAGCTGCGAGTATAATTGCCCTAGTCGTTTCTATTCGCTTCTTGAGAAATAGGAGTTTTTCCTCTGCAAACGCATCCTTCTCTATCAAGTTAGTTATTCTGTTTGAAGCCATATACTGGCTTTTGTTTCTCCCCTCTGGTATATGGGGTTTTCAATATAGCACCATATTATACTCTCACGTATTCTTTATTATAGAAGCAGGATTGCCCTGCACAGTAGCTGCCATCGTTATCCCAATTATGTTCGCAATTCTGTTTTTTAAGCTCCAAACAAAAAAAGCTCCGAAAGAAATCATCAAATGGTCTTTAATAGCGGCTGTTGCGTACCTTCTGGTTTTTTGGTTTAACTATACTGCACAGTGGTGGAGTGAAATTTTCATCAGTGGATTAGATTTTCTTATTCAATCTAGATTATATACTTTCGAGTTTGCTCTCACTGTCGGTGGCCTTTTGCTGATAGCATTGTATACTGCAATCTATGCTAAAGAATCCCTAATGGTTGATTCAATAGCAAAACTCGACTTGCGAAAAGCTGGTGCAATAATAACTGCATTTGGCGTCTACTTTGATTTAATTTTGCTTCTTTGGGTTCTGGTTCCCGATGCAGGCAATGCGTTAACTGTATGGCCAACATTTGCTGTTGAACATAATGCTGATCTCTGGATGGCCTCTTTACCTCTGATAGGGTTGCCTTTACTGTTTTCTCTAAAGTATCAAAAAAGTTAGGCTATTTAAGAAATAGATAATAGAATTTAGTTACGTCCTCTAGACATTATGCGCCAGAGAATATAATTGGCTGCAGTGCGTGCCATGATTTTGCTATAGAAGTTGCCATGGAAGTAGCCTTTTGATATTTGGCGCAGTACATACTTTGGTGTATAGAAGCTGTTGTAGAATTTTCTTCTCATTTTGCCATACTCTTCTGAACTTAATCGTGGGATTATCGAAAATTGCGTTCATTGTATTATATTTGGTCCAATCATTGGTCATTTTCCAGCCATTCTTCTCTACTAAAGTCGCGAAGTTCAGTGCCGGGGTATGGTGTTGCGATACATAGCCAAGCATCGTCTGGTTCTATTCTACGCATGAGATCAGCTGTTTGCTGCATGGATTCTTTTGTCTCCCCTGGGTAACCGATTATAGTGGATACAGCAACGAATAGGCCTTCTTCTTTTGCCCATTTGATTGCCTGTTCTGCTTGACTAATTTGAACTTTCTTATGGACAGCATCAAGGATTCTCTGGCAGCCTGATTCTACCCCGAAGGAGACTTCGTTGCAACCAGCTTTCTTCATTTTAGCCAAGATTTCCTTTGAGACTGTATCCACACGAGTTTGGCAACCCCATGGGATTACAGCTTTACGGCTAATCATTTCGTCACAAATATCGATTATGCGTTTCTTGTCTAATGTCAATGTATCGTCATGGAAGGATATACCTTCAGCGCCGTATTCATCTCGGAGCCAAATGAGTTCGTCTACTACATTCTTAGGGCTTCTAGCTCTGAAGGGTGCACCGAACATTTGGCTTGCTACACAGAAGCTGCATTGAAATGGGCATCCTCTACTGCTCATAATTGGGAGGTGAACTTTTCCTGTTATTCGGTATTTATCCATCGGGAAAAATTTGTACGCTGGACGTGGCAGTGCATCAAGATCTTCTATGAACGGTCGGGGACTTGTGCGGGTTATTTGACCATTATTTCTAAAAGTTATGCCTGAAATATCGGGAAGACTTTTGGTATTTAAATTTACTTGGGCAAAGTTCGAGCATATCAGCGCACGGTGTAGATAAATGTAAATACAATTTCCGTGTACGCTTATTCTATTGCGTGAAAATCTTTATTACTAAATTAAATCAAAGTAACTCTGCGAGCAAAATGCTTAGGATATATACAAAGCTATTAGGGGCATTGATTTTCTTTTTGCTTATTGTATCTTCATTCGTATTCTCGCTTTATTGCTATAAAGAAAAACAAGATGTGGCTTACTTAATTTCTGTTGAGGATAATATGGGTATTCAAAATGCAATAAATACATTTAGGTTTGTAAACCAGCTTCTACGAAATGACTTTAAAGTATTCTTAATTGGCGAAGAAATTCATGTAAATAATAATCAACAGCTTACCTTGAAATCAGGTGACTTCATCATTCCTCCGCAATCCCATACCTTTTTTTCTTCCTCACAAGACTTTTTGTATGATATTATAAAGAAACTATCACAAGAAACCAATGTTTCAGTAACGCAGATTTATTTCAATTTTAAGGTTGCTGCTTTTCCTTTGAAGAAGCCGGTGGCGCAATTTATAGTGGAAATGGGGTAACTGGAGGTGTGCTGGAGCATTTAATTCCTTTAGAAAAAGCTGATTTCGATATTAAACTCATTAATTCTAGCGAAGTGAACGAACAAAATCTGGAAAAAGTTAATGTTATAACTTTTCCTGGCGGAGCAGATTATAGGGACTACCTTGATAATCAAGCTATTATTGATGTTAAATCTTTTGTATCAAAAGGCGGTGGTTTTGTAGGAACTTGCAGTGGTGCCGCCTTTGCTATTGATATAGGCTTACTAGTAAGTACACATGATGGATGGAGAATTATATCCTCAATACTCGGAGTTTGCTGATATCTATGGACCCTTAAAACTAAAAGTAATAGGCGGTAGTTCATTGGCTTCAGGTTATAGTGATTTTTTAGATAGCGTTTACTTTAAAGGACCATTCTTTGATTATATTGGATCCAATGTTAAAGCCGTTGCACTTTTTAATTCTACAACTGAAGATAGCAAAATATACTCACCTGAAATAATTAAATCCTACAATTTCAGTCTCAACATAGATTCAATAAATAGAGCTTGGGGTACACCAGCTATAGTCTCAGGCGAATATAATAAAGGTAAAATTATTTTGTCCTCGGTCCACCCAGAAATTCTGGCAGTATCTCAAAGATTTTTTATTAACTCGATTTATTTTGCGTTAACTGGTGAGAAAGAAACCATAACCAGCTATCCTTATGCGGAAATTGAAAATCCTGTCATCTCCGAAAATAATTCAAATTTATTTGATGAGGTAGCTTTTGATGATGCTATTGCCATAATCGGGAAATTGAACAATAACTCAAAATGTTTAATTAATGATTTTATGACGAACTCCGCAACAAACTATCAATTAGTAGGAGTAATAAATGCTAATCTAAACATTTTTATACAGGATATCGATGTGCGAAGCGCGATAGTATTGGATGGTTTGGAGAAAATCAGAGAAAGCTATGGAGTTTTGGAAAATATACGAAAAAATATAACTGAAGCTAGTTTACCTTTTCAGGTGAGAATAAGCCTCTTCAATGAAGTTTTAGGTCTGCAAAACAAGTGTGTCAAGGTGATCAGTTCAATTAATGCTCTCAAAGACCCTAATTTTATTATGAATTCTATTGATAGACAATTATTAGATCAAACTATTATGATTGAGGAAATAACATCATCTGTCAATAGTACGATGAAAAATGGTTTGATAATTAAGCTTTACAATTCTGAGATTGCGACGTTAAGTGAGTTAAAAAACGGCGTATTTTCTTCTTTGGCATTATTTTCTTTGGAAATCTCTTCTCTTTTGCTCAGATTAGATTTATTTGAGTTTGTCGCTAGTTATACTTTAGCTCAATGAATAAAAATGGACAGGGACTAACAAAATTTTAATCCAACCAACCAATTTTTAGGTAATAGCCCCTATTATTAGAAAAATAAGTCAATATAGGATAAGTATAGTCGAAAACTAATATACGCTTACTTTTTCGCAACTACCATTTCTTTAAAAGTTCAAGGTGTTCTGGAAATCTGTAATTTCCTATTTCTTTGTTTTTTTTTTCTATGAGAAAATTCATTAATTCTGCGTAAGAAATGGTTGTAGTCTTCTCTAAACGCATTGTATGCATCTTCGACTCCTTTTGGTATGGATTCGTTAGGATTAGATTGGATTTAATGCACAAAATCTTCAAGATTCTTTAGATGGTTATTGTAAATTTCCAAAATAGTCTCAAAATCGTTCATGAACAGACAAAATTCACGATAGGACTTGTTTTAAGAACCAATTGCCTCTAACAATGTATTTGCAGGGTTCTCAATTTTGAGTGGATAAAAACTTTACATCACAGAACTTGTTAATTGACCAGTAATCTTAGGCAAAAAACGATTATATAATGAGTCAAAGATCTCCCTTAGCGTATTCGTAAGGGTTTTTGATTTAGTTACCAAATCTTCAAACTCGGAAAAGTATTTTCTTGCAACATCATTCTGCTTGTTTGTGTCCTTTCTTACTCTAAGTCTCTTGCGGATTCTTTTGCTTTGGCATTTATTACATACAATTTTACACGTGTTTAATCTTTTTGCTTTATATTGTCACCCGTTAAAAAATTATAAATAGTGTGAGCTTATGCTCAAATAGGAATACATATTGGTTAATGTAAATTATTGTCAGTATTGCATAATTTAGCAGAATTATAAAGCTGCTTTTATACGCCAGATCAGGTGATTTAGGGCAGTTCGAGCTAATATGGTATTATAAAAGTTCCGTTTCATTATTTGTCGTAAAACATAGGTCGGAGAATAAAAGTCATCATAAAATTTTTTCAACAATCCAGGAGTTTTTCGTCAGGTATTAACGAATTTTCGAACACTGGATCCAACGTATCATATTTGCTCCAGTCTGTTGACATTTTCCATCCTTTTTCTTTAATAACTTTAATGAGATCCGTACCGAGGTATGGTGTGTCAGCAACACACACGAAAGCGTTATCGGGTTTCAACTTTTGAATAAAGCCTAAGGTTTGTTTTGTCATTTCAACACTTTCATCTGGGAACCCAATTATTACAGATGTAACAACAGTTATCCCGTCTTTAATCATTTTTATTCCAAGTTTGTTTTGCTCAACTGTAGTTTTCTTGTTCATTGCATCGAGCATGTTTTGGCATCCGGATTCTATTCCAAAAGTAATCATCTTGCATCCTGCTTTTTTCATCTATCTAAGATTTCAGGGGTAAATCTGATCAACTCTAGTTTGACAATCCCATGGTAAATCGATTTTTCTACTGATTATTTCGTCACAAATCTTGATAGCTCGATTTCTATCAGGGTAAAGGTATCATCAAAGAACGTGTAAGCATCAGCACTGTACTTATTTTTTAGCCATTCCAGTTCATTAACAACACTTTCAGGGGTTCGCATCCTTGTTTTTTTGCCAAATACTCTGCTTGTTATGCAGAAAGAGCATTGAAATGGGCATCCTCGACTTGTTATTACTGGAAACATTCTTCTTCCAAAAATCCGATATCGATCAAGTTGAAAATGGTCAAGAGAAGGGAATGGCAATTCATCGAGATTTTCAATTAAATCTCTGTCTGGATTTCGGATAATTCTATTATCTTTTCTGACAGTTGTGCCAGTGATATTGTATAAAGTTTCATTATTAGTCACTTTTTGTGCTATTTCAATTATTGTTTGTTCGCCTTCGCCTCTTACAATAATATCAATATTAGTTTCATTTAGTAATATTTCGTCATCAATGAATGTTACGTGGGGGCCACCGATCACTACAATGGTTGTCGGTTTAGCTTTTTTAACTTCTTGAGCTACCCTGAAAGCTGATTCGATCGCAGTTGTCATTGACGTTATGCCGACTATGTCGGGGATCAAATTTTTCTATTAGAGGCTTTAATTGAGCGCTTTTTATTCCAAAAGTAGGGCAATCAATCACTTTGACTTCGTGAGCATTCTTTTCTAGAACTGCTGCAATGTAAGCTAGACCTATTGGTAAGTATGGTTGGTGATGAAAAACACCTGTTGGAATCGGCGGATTAATTAATACCACTTTAGCTATGTTTTGCCCTTCCTATCCCCTTATGTTTTTGCTTCCTAAGTTATATGTTTTAGTGTATGTAAAGTGCAAGCGATTAACTTTGAAAATCAAGCTAATTGTGAATTAATTTTTTTATATTAAAGAGCTTTTTTAAACGTGCGCTTGTCTCTATTTGTGGTTAAAAATGGTTATAACCATGATTTTTCTTTTTCAAGCTTGTAATGGACTTTTTTGATGAACGCATTTTAACCGTATTTAGTGATGGAAAGTCTAAAAAATTTAGTGCACTGTTTAGCTAGCCCGAAATGGCCACAACACCTTGCAGATGCCCTTTCCTCTTTGATGGCAAGCGCGCTCTGCTATGATAGAATAACTTTTCTTCTTTTATCATATAAGAAAAGTCCTACACCAATAGTCAGAAGTAACACCGCAGATACTCCAGCACCTACTGCAAGCCAAAATTTTATATTTGAAATTAAAATGTCTTCTGTTTCAAGCTCATAAGTAACGGTTACAACTATTTGAGAAAACCCTGAAAACTCATTACCCAAGTGTAATATGTAAGCTCCAGTTTTATATGCAGTAAATCCAAACGAACCCAGCTTGTTTAACCCTACCATAATTAAGTATAGTATGCCCTTCAGAGTCACTAATATAAAAATTAACATCGTTAGGTGAACCTCCGCTTACTGAAAGAGAGCCCGAAACTTACAACCTTCGCTTAGGTTGTTGATTACAATAACGGATTCTTGCATAGTATTTACTACTACTGTTTCAGTCTTTTCAGCTTTACTAACAAGCTACAGTACAGTAAGACAAATGGTAAAAAAAACGAGAATAAATATTACTATTCTGAATTTATTCATTGCTTGATGTCCTCTGGGTTGATAGTTTATTAATATTATAGAGGTGTGCAGAATTTAAGCAGCTTCGTTGGCTTAATATATTTAATCTATTTAAAGCACAAGCAATTATCTTTAGAAGACTAGCTACTTGTGAATTTAAGTTTTTATGTTAAGATGCCGTTTTTTACTATAATACTGCTTTTACTTTATTTTAAAATCTATCGTGCAATATTGTAGAGAAGAAAAACAGGCATTCAGTTATTCTAGCCAGTTGCATGATTTTAATAAAGTTTTCCCTCCTATTTTTACCTTCAAGCAGTCGATATGTGGGCACATCTCTACACATCTAAAGCAAAGTATACACTTAGATGTTATTATATCTCCGCTCTTTTTTTCGTATACGTCGGTAACTTGTACTGGGCAAACCCTTTTACAAATACCGCATTTAGTACATTTTCCTTTTTCCTTGCTCAAGCGAAGAAACGGGACAAGTCTGAATTGTCGAAACCAGTTTATTATTGCTATTGATATTCCTGTAGGGCAAAATCGGCACCAAAAACGTCTCACCTTAACCGATGCTGCAATAGTAAGTGTGATATAAGAGGCTGCTATAGGTAATGCAAACCCTTTTCCCCCAGTTAGCGCCATTATTTCTCCAACGTACGGAAAGCTAATACTTTTTCCGCCAAATTCAACAAGAGCCCCGAAGGGCGGTACCCAGGGAATAATTAAAGTCTCTAATGGCGCAAGTAGAACGCTTAAGGGTCTATAAGGTCCCCTAAACTGTTTAAATCTAAAAATTAAATGATGATATTGTGCCCATTAGAAAGGGCATTATGACTAATACTAGAATTATGAGTGCAATAAGGTATCTTAGTGCATTACAACCATCGTTTATTTTCTTAGGAAGCGTCCAGTGACTAATTTTTAGCGTCTTACGAATCAAAGTTATCAAATCCATATATAAGCCAAATGGACAAATCCAACCACAGAATAATCTGCCTAATATCAAAGTAGTTCCAAAAATTAAGACTAAAAGGAGCCCTTTTCTTAAGGCTAGAATGGCTAAGTAAAATATTATAATTAAAAATATTAGCTGAACAAGCATTCTTAGATAACTTATTCGCCTATTTTTAGCAATTACCCGACCGAGAATCTCGCATACCCCTATAATCTATTTGATGCGCGCTAATACAGGTTAGCTCCTTAAAAATATAAGCATATTATCTAATTTGGATTCGCGGTAATTGAATAAATATAGGAAATTATTGAAGTGTGAATTTATGCCATATAAAAAAACTTTCAGATTGGGTTTAGTCTTCATTTTCAGACATAATCATAGCGCGCGCTTGATTAATTGCTTTTGCATTAACTGTTAGTATTATTAATCCCAAGCCCAATAGAGGAATTGTCCAAATATCAAATAGCCAACTGGAGCTTAGTGTAACGAATGAAGGACGAATAAATCAGGTAAATAATATAGTGGAGTCCGAAATTGATAAAGAAAAACTTGCCCATTTTCTCACTGTTTTTCTTTTTTTTAATATATGGGGGTGTGCATAATTTTAAATCTAGTTAGCGCCTTTTTGTCTTTATGGAAGCCTGTGAGGTTATCAGGCTTTTCGTCAACAAAGCAATCGCTCCAGCCGAACCCAAAAGACCTGGCAATCCAGGTTATGGAAGAGTCAAAACACTCCGAATTTTCGCTACGCTAAATTGAAAGGACTAGGTAACGACACACGCATAATTGAGCATCTAAAAAAGCACTCATGGCCATCTAAAACCTTGGCTTGACACTGCGCCTGATAGAACCACTGTTGGCAGATGGTGGAGACGCTACCTAAACCTCTGAGAGGAGTTTCATAAACATCGCAGACATGCTTCAACTAATAGAGCCAGCAAAGGCAGTCATCGTTGACAGTACACCGCTAGTAGATCTATACGATATGGAAGCCCGATGGGGGCGTGCAGACAAGGGAAAGTTCAGAGGATTTAAGCTTCATGTCGCCGTCAATCAGCTTGGTCTACCACTGCGAGCATTAGTTACGCCAGGCAACTGTTATGATTCGCCATTTCTGCCAAAACTAATTGAAGATTTGGAGGCTGATTTCGTTTTAGCTGATGCAGGCTACTGCTCTAAAAGAAAACATTAAAGCTGTCAGAGCCATTGGCGCGGTACCAGTCATCGCTGATAACCCAAGGAAAAAAGGAAAAAACCGCAAAATTGAGCCAAGCGAGCTTCTAAGAAAAAAGCGCTATGTTGTTGAACAAGTCAATGGGCATGTCAAGGGCAACGTTTTGGATGAGTGTTGGATTAGGCCAAGAGGCTTAGCTTAAGAAAGCGGCGATGGTTACTGCTGGCTTGATAAGTTATGATGCTGAGGCTATTAGGTCACTTATTGCTGGCGAACAAAGTCTCAAGAGCATGAGTAAGTACTGGGCTTGACCCATTAATAGATAGTTATGCTGCCCTCGAAGACACCAAACCAATGGTGTACACGGGTGCTAGCCAAGACCTGCTTAGAGATAACTTAGGCGGGCAAAGAATAAAAAATTAATTGTGCACATCTCTATAATTTTTATAAACTAATAAAATTAGGTTATGACCTCAATATGGGACTTTTTAATTATAATTGTCAAACCTAAACTGAACATGGGAATTGTCCAAATATCAACTAATCTTACCGCAGCAAGTGAACCGACGACATATGAATATGCTAAGTAAATAATATAATGTAATCCAATTGTTATTAGTGCCAAACCAAACCATTGCTTTGATAAACGCATGTTTTGTTTAAATATATAAAAAGCTCCGATAATAGCAAAAGCTAATGCTAACGTCATAAAAATAAATGCGTTGAAAAAGCCAACAGCTTTAATATTGAAAACTAATCCAAAAGCGTCTGTAAACAACCAATCAAACCATCATAGATACTGAATTTATCCACAACGCTGCAACATAACCTACGCATACCATGCCAATCCATTTACAAAGCTCTCTTTTAGGTGTTTTATCATAACTTCTAATTTTTATAGCCAAAATCGTTAAGAGTGGTACTGTGAAGATTACTTGAAGAAGATAAGCAACTCCAAGATATGGTGCGCTAAGAAAATTTCGTGCGCTAAAGTAAGTTAATAGACCATAAGAAGAAGGAATTAATAAAATAAAATATGTAATTTCTAGTATGATAACTAATACAAAAAAATTTTTGATTACAATAAAGTTCTTTTTTCTACTCCAAATTAGAATGAGAGCAATTAATAGTAAAATAACTCCTGCAAAGCGCGCAATTAGCCCAAAATTTGCTGCTAAGAACCAAAATGCCACGCCACTGCGGGGATCAGGCAAACCAAAAAGTACATTATAGAAATTTTCCATAGTGGGAATAAATCTATCAACAATCCAAAACAGTAAAGAAAATAGACAAACAGTCGCCCAAAATTTGACACTGAATAAAATTATGCCCACCTTTGATACTTCCCGATCTATATATTATTTATTTCTACATAAAAGCTTGATTAAAATTAATTAGCGTTAACACTATTTCTTAGTCAGCGAGAATGCCTGCTTCGTGTATGTAATTAAGTTTAAAATAGAGAGTTTAGTAAAAACAATTTAATCATCTGTGGCATTCCAGAAATATAGTCTAGAATATTTGTTAAAGTTGGGTGCATCTTCATATATAATGTCAAGTTCTAAACCATACTTATCTATTAGTTTCTCTATTTTTTCCCAAATTATTGTAGAGTAATCATCAGCTGGCCAAAGTCCCCATATTCTATCCTCGATATTTCGCATACCCCAACCGTAACTTTTTGGTAGCACAAAAGCTACCGACTCTTCTCCAGTCTTCCTGTTGAATTGGTTTGTGTTAATATGTAACCAGAATTGGTTTATGGATGAAAAGTGATCTTCTGTTAAGATACCATATGGGTTATTTTCAGGATTAGTCGGATAATTAAACACAATTATATATTTTGCTCCTGCGTTGTAAGCTATAAGAAAATCTGTCAAGCATCTCTTCTCCGTTCTTAAATGCTGGAGGATTCAAGTTTTTCCATACAATAATTGCACCCCACTCTTTATCGTGTGCTTTAGCAGCTCCTCTACATAAGCCTATATGTTTTATCGAATCGTGATTCCATCCTAATTCAACAAAAATTGTGTCATATCCTGCTGAATAATCAAACCAATACAGTGCATAATCAGATGAAAACTTCGGTATGCTGCAGTTACTTAGATAATTAAAGCTCCAAGCAGTTTTTAAATTATGCGTAAAAATATTTGCGGCTTCGTTATAACTTGAAACGTTTTTAAAGATATCGCGGTTGTGAATTTCATCGAATAAACCAGTATCGATTTGTTTTCCTCCAGGTTCATCATAAATATAAATACCTAAGAACTTCTCTCCCCATCTTTCTTTGGCAGTATTTATCCATGGTACGTGCCACGAATAACGCTGAATATCTGGAATTGATATGTAATCAAAAAATACAATAAAATATAATCCTGCCTCAACAGCATAGTCGCATACGTCGTTGAGCGCAGTTTCATTAGTGCTTATTTCCCAAGAATTTATCAATAAAAGATTAGTGCATGTTTTAACTTTGTCTATTAGAACTTTTGCCTGCTCAGCAGTGTCCAAGCCAAAAGATACTCCAAAAAAAGGAATATCTGCTGACTCAGTTATAGTATATTTATTTAAATAACTAGTTTTGTATGAGAAAAACAGCAATCAATACGGCAATATATGGCAATTTCGTCTTTTTCATTGACATTAAATACGGGTTTTATAAATAAATATTTTTAGCATGCATGTAAAAAAGATAGTTCACGCTTTGAGCTGGAGAGCGGGAAATGCGCGCGCTTTAACTATACTGCTCTCAATGGTGGAGTGAAATATTTGTAACAGGCGTTAGATTTTATCTGGCATTCGCGACTATACACATTCGAATTCGCATTAACAGTCGGCGGTCTGCTGTCTCTTACAATATATTCAGAAATCTATGCAAGAAACTCGTCAGGGATTGATGAACCAAAAAAGTTGAATCTACGTAAAGCTGGTCTAATAATACTCGCGTTTGGTGTAATTTTGATTTACTTTTAATATTATGGTTTCTATTCCCCAATGCAGGCGATGCGCTAACCGTTTTGCCTACTTTCTCTATTTTGCATAACCCTGATTTATGGATGACTTCGTTACCCTTGATATGCATACCAATTATATTTTTCAAGAAAAACAAAGATTAACTGATAGGAAATAAAAAATCAAAAGTTAATTGTATCCTCTTAATATGCGCTTAACGAAAATTTTTTATTTATTAATGTATAATTGATGGTGGGCGAAAAATATGCTACAAAATCTAAAAAATGATGTGGCTGCTATTTCAAAAATGATTATTGTTGTAGCTTTGGTGGCTGCTTTGGCTATTGGCAGCGGTTTATACTACTTATCTATTCAAAACTCGGCTACTTTGCAAGATTCTAATTTGACTACAGCAACCCCGCTAGTTTCAACTTACCCAAATCCATTAACCTCAAAAATTTTAAATGCAGATAGTCTAAAGTTCGCTGTGAGCATAATCAAAAATGACACAATACAATCATCATATACTTTTTATGGTAAGAATGCAAGAACAAATGATTTTATAATGCGTGTCGAATTCGTTGGCTCCACAGATAATACAACTTATGTTTTCAATTATACTAAACAAGAAGCATGGACGTTTTCATCGGGCAATTGGACTGATATCACTGAAATGTTTGATACACAATTTAGTATGTGGGATAATCTTTGGACTGGTTTCGTAAATACCCTTGCAGCAGGATGGGTAGGTAGCGGAGATTACTCTTATGATTCAGGGAGCTCATTAATTAGAATTTATGATATATCAATAAATCCTTATCTTGAGAATAACTTATTTGAGCCTAACTAAGCAAGTTTACTTATTTTTTAACTCTAATTATTTTTTTCTTGACGCTTACTACTAAGAAAGTGAATCTGAACAACTAATTAATAGTACACTTCTTTGCTTATATAAAAATAACATATGTCATTTTTCAGCATAAGATAAAAAGTGTTTTAACTTTAATAATCTTAAGCAACTTTGCAAATACAATACCAAAAAATATTATTGACCCGCTATTGGGATTTTTATTTTTCTCTTTGATTTTTATATCTTTAATTATAGTCCCGCTGGGTATCTTCAAAAGGCAAGATGTAGTCTATTAAGTTAATGATGCGCTGCTCACACTGAGTATAAGGACTTTTTGAACTGTTTTTATTTTAGGGGTCCATTTTTTGATTATATTGGATCAAATGTTACTTGCTTTTTTTGGTTCTATTATTCAAGATAGCCAAGTTTATTCTCCAGAAATAATAAAATCTTATAATTTTCCTTTAATGTAGATTCAATAAGCAGAGCTTGGAATACATCGGCTGTAGTCTTTTGTATGTATGGAAAAGGGTTGGTTGTTTTATTTTCTGTTCACCCTGAAAAAACCAAAGTTTTAAAAACAAACCTTTTGTATTAATTAAAATAATCTAAATATAATGAATGGAGGAAAAGAAAAAAATATGAATAAGAATAAAACAACTACTGCTTTTTTTGCAGTCATAATAACTCTTTCAATGTTTGCGTTTGTGGCTTCTTCAGACGTTGATACAAATGTTAGTGCGGCAACAACATTCACATACGGTCCTAAAAATACTTATGAATGGTATTCGGGTAGCGGCGGTGGTAACGGTCCAGAAATGGATAATTTTGGTGCTGGTCCAGCTCCAGATGCATTTAACGTAGCTTGGAAATGGATAAGCCCTGGTGCGTCATTTAGAGCGGCTTTTAGTGGTTATGTCTATGTCTCTAACAGCTCTGGCACATTTGCTCTAGACCCTGATACTGGCATTGTAAAATATAGTATGCGCGGGGTTACTGGAATGATGAATAAGATTGATGATACATACATGCTTGTTGGCAATACAATGTGTCGGATTGCTGATGGAACTACAGTTTGGTCCGATAGTACATGGAGTACCGTTTACGGTGTAGGCATGTCAATGGCTTATGATGATGTCAATAAACTGATGTGGGTAGCAGGTAATACTATGTGGTCTTTCAAAAATCCCTCACAACCTCCAACGTTACTTTGGAACCAAAGTGTATTGCATGATGGCTGGATTACCTACCGTGACTATGCAGTTATTGGTGATGGCCGGGTATACCTAAAGCTACCTGGTATTGAAGTTCAATGCTATGACGAATTTACTGGACAGTTGCTTTGGAGACACAACACTAAAGGTACAATAATGTATCAGGCACTTTATCACCAAGGTAAATTCATTGCAGGCTCTTTAAGCGGTGACGTAATTGCTTTAGACGGCGCAACAGGCAAAGAACTATGGACGTACCATCCGGGCGGTTATTGGGACTTTTGGGCTAGTTGGCCAGCTGCAGCTTATGGCATTTACTATGAACAAAACTTTGACGGCTATCTATATGCAATAAACGCAACAACTGGTGATTTGATATGGAGATATAAGGGTCCAGGACACTTCTATCCAGCAGGACCAACCGTTGCTGATGGTAAAGTTTATTGCCAAATTGGCACAGCTAACTACCGTGATCCCGCAACTGGTGAACGTGGCTGGGATGAAAACGTATGTCTTGACGCATTTACAGGCAAAGTCTACTGGAGTATGGATATCGAAACAGGACAAGCCGCTTCAGCTTTTGGTAACTTATATTTCGCTCTAAGTCAACAGAATCAGTCTCCAACAAGTTTCCATGGTCATTCAGGTGCAAATCCAGGCGAGGTTTGGTGTATTTCTTCTATATCTAAAGACTGGGCTATGTATGGTGCAGACCCTTCAAATAGCTTTATTGGCAGTGGTCCTAGAACTCTTAATCTTAAATGGCGAGTTTATACAGGCGGTGCAGTGACTGCTTCTCCAACAATTGTAAACGGAGTAGTTTATGTTGGTTCATATGACTATAAGATCTATGCTTTTGATGCAATTACTGGTGCTAAAAAATGGGAATTCGCAACTGGCTATCAAGTTAAATCTTCAGTAGCAGTAGTAAATGGGAGAGTATACACAGGTATTGATGATGGCAATGCGTACTGTCTTGATGCAGCAACAGGTAACCAAGTTTGGAAGACTGCGGTTACAAACAAGATAACTTATATGTCTCTAAATAATGGTCCGCAGACTCGTTCTTCGCCAAAAGTAATTGACAACAGAGTGTATGTTGGCTCAATTGACAATAACTTCTACTGTCTTGATGCTAACACTGGGTCTAAAGTTTGGACTTTTGATGCAAAAGGTCAAATACTTGCCAGTCCAGCTATCGTTGATGGAGCGGTATATTTCTATGCTAACAAGATGGGACCAAACGCAACCTTCTACAAGCTAAACTCAAATACTGGAACAGTTATTTGGACGTTAAATATGCCTTATTTGCGTACTCAAACTTCGCGCTTTACAGGTCCAGGGGGTGGAGATATTTCAGCAGCTCCAGTTGTACAAAAAGGTGCAATCTACCAAGCATGGGACGGCGGCAACCCTAATGCTAGCGCAGGTGGACTTTACAAAATTAATGCAACAACAGGTACAATAATTTGGAACGCACTAACATATTGGACAAGCGACACCGTGATTGGCTATGCACCCATGATCTACTACGAAGGTTTACCAATATTCGTTAGCACTCAACCAAAAAACCTAACAGGACCAGATGGAGTAGTTATCAGCTATGAAAACAGAAACTTAGATCTCTCTAAGTCTATATTGCAGAAGCAGGATGTTGTGCTGTGTAACGATTTGTTCTATCGCGTGCTTTGCTTAAATGCTACTGATGGAAAAGAGCTATGGCGCCAGTTCGTTGGCCGTGAGACTTTCGGTTTTGCTGTTAGCGATCCTGGGATATTATATGCTGCTTGCGAAGCTAAATCAATATACACCTTCGATCAACGGAATGGTAAGAAGCTTTCGTTCTACGAACCACCAGCACAATCATGGTCTTCTCCAGCGCTATGGGACGGTTTGATGTTCATTGGCAGTCAAGATTGGGCAGTTAGTTGCTATGGTGATAAACAAGTAGATTTAACTTACCTACAATAACACCAACACCGGCCCCAGTGACTTTGACTGCTGAGGCAATAGCTCAAAAAGTAATCGAATGTCTTCCAAGCTACCCAAATGTACCAACTGCAAACGAAATCTCTGCACTAATAGTAGATGATCCTACCAAGTGGTATTTCTGCTGATGAAGTAACACAAAAAGTGGTAGCAAGCCTACCAAGCAAACTGAACGCAGCTCAAATCGCACAGGAAATACGCACGCAGCTCTCAAATCAGCCATTAACTGTTGCTGAACCCGCAACAACTACAATAATCTTCATAGTAGGCATAGCCATAGCAATTGCAATTGGTTTCGTCAACTTGTTCATAATAAGAAGACGAAAATAAACATCCTTTTTCCTTTTTTTGTTTAGGAAAATAATGCGAAAACAAAAAAAACTGGGCTGAGTGGACTTTGACGGTTATAATCCTAAAGCTAGTAGCAGGACTAAAAGGGTTTTCATTTTTTCTCTCCTATGTTCGCACGTTCAGAGTCCCAGCAAACCTATCTTTACTTACTGTATTAGAAGTGATGTAATAATTGCGTGTGTGTTTGATTAATCCGCCTCGTGTTCAGCCAAAAGTCTTGGGGTCCGCCATGTGTATATCAGGCTTTGGATTTGGCCTACGTGGCAGCTCTTCTTAGAAATACGTCATGATGTACAAATTATTGATGTTCCAACAGAAGGTTGGCGTTTTCAGAGTCTATTGATGAAACGCATTATCAGCTAGGCTTAAGAAAAGAAGAAATATTAGGTAAACTCTGACGGTGGTCACCTGATGTTGTTTTTATTAATATTCCATCTTTTGGTTGGTGCAACACCGCGTTTGACGTTGCTTCTTTAACAAAACAAATTAATAAAAACATAGTGACTGTATTGATAGGGTTGCATCCTTCTGTAAGACCAATGGATTGACTTGGTCAAGCATCCTTTAGTTGATTTAGTGATTATTGGCTAGCTCGAAGTCACCGCGCTAGAAGTTGTAGATGCATTAGAAAAAGGCAATCTGGCTAGCCTATTGCAGGTGCTAGGCATTAGTTATGTCTATAATGGAAAACAAATAATTACAGGCGCGCGACCTTTGATTCGTGATTTGGATTCTTTGCCTTTTCCTTCGAGGCATTTGCTTCCAATGAAAGAGTATTTTTCAGCTGTTAAGAAAAATCCTTTGCGTGGAGAAGTACGCAAACCTTGGGCTGCAGTTATTACTAGGCAGAGGTTGTGTGCATAGGTGTATTTACTGTACTAATCATATTCTTATGGGTCGAGGTTGGTGCGCTCGTAGCCCAAAGAATGTTGTTGATGAAGCTAAGAAATTTTGGTTAACGATTATAAGGTTAAGCAGATTGATTTTGAAGATAATAATTTAACTTTAGATAAGAAAAGAATGGTTGCTATTTGTGATTTGATTGTCGAGCGGGATTTAGATTTTGAATGGTTTACTCCTACTGGTGTTAGAGCTGATGCTCTTGATGATTCTTTTGGGAAGGATGCAAAAGAGCGGTTGCAAGAGGATAATGGTTGCTCCTGAGTCTGGAGTTCAAGATGTGGTTAATAATATTATGCATAAGAACATGGATTTGAAAAAAGTTGAGCAAGCTGTCATTTTATCTCGAAAGGCAGGTATTAAGGTAGGTTGTTTTTTTATGTTTGGGCTTATTGGTGAGACAAAAAATAATATGGTTGAAACTATCAAGTTTGCATATAAGCTAAAGCATTTAGGCGCGGATAGTTTTTGTTCAGATTGCTCAACCTTTATACGGAACAGAGCTATATGAACAAGCAAAACATGATGGGTTTTTAAAAGACTTTGGTGAAGAATCTTTAGCTGGGGGCACTGCTTTGATTTGAGACTCCTGAATTTACGGTAGATGATTTGTATCATATGGCGGCAAAGGCTAATTTGATAAATTTGCCTTCTTTGGGAACTATGTTCATGAAGGCAGTAAAGGATCCTGCAAGGGCTGCTCGATTCTTGTTGGAAAGGCGCAAAAAAACCAAGCTGAGCTTATTTGAAAAAAGAAATAGCGAGCTGAATAATGGCTGGTAGCTCAGTGAAATCTATTCAAAATAATTTGGAAACATTTTTTATATTGATTCTTTCGCTAGTGGTTTTTATTTTATTCTTTCTCCTTACCGGCGCTAATGGTTTAGTAGTAGGAAATGATCCTGCTGTTCATCTGCTAAGGACAAACATGATTCTTGAAACAGGCCAAATTCCTTTAGGTGATATAGCCTGGTATCCCCCTCTTTATCACATAATATTGGCGGCATTTATAGCTTTCACGGGTATAACGAATGTTGAACAGATGCTTATTCTAATTAAAATCATCACTGCGCTATTTAATTGTCTACTTTTTCTTTGATTCATCTGTTTGCCGCTAAATTTTTGGGTAAAAAAATTGGTATTTTAGCTTCAATACTATTGCTATTTTGCTTCCCTTTGTACGAATTAAACTTCTTTGGTGGTTACCCCATCGTCATTAGTATAGCATTTATGCTGCTGCTCTCTTTGTATCTGATTCCAACAAAAAATAGTGCTACACATTCATTTTTGGCTTTTACCTTTGCTTTTTCCTTGGTCTTATCTCTATCAGCTTACTGCCTTTATTGCGTTTATTGTCTTATCGCCAATTTTCATTTTTGTATTGGCTACTTTAAAAGGGCATTATTTAAAAGCATGGATTTTCCTAATTTTAGGCGGATTGGCGGCGTTTTTTATTTATTATTTACAAGGAATACTTCCGTATATAGACATTTTAATAGGACATGTTTTCTTTCAAATTAAAACAAACGTATATCAAATTCCATCAGTGAGCGCGAACGCCCTACTCATGAATTTTGGATTTATCTTAGCTTTTGCTGTACCCGGTTTATTCTTAGCATATATTAAACTAAAAAGCAAAATTGTTGCTTTCCTTCTATTACTAATGAGCCTTCTTATTCCATTGATTTTATCTCAGTCCTATATAATTGGTTTGTATTTGCCATATCATATGTTTGTTTATTATTTGATGCCTCCTTTAGTAATTCTTGTGCAATACCTTTATTTTTCATTATTAAGCACGCACGCTATCCTTTTAACTCATTTAGTAAGATGAGTGATCTGAAGCGCCTTTTCATCAGAGCCTTTATAGTAGTTATGGTTCCTATCTTAGTATTGGCGGCGGGCTTTCATCTTAACACAGTTGCCGAAAAAATTAGTGAATCCATTCAATACTATTCAACATCAGATATGGCAGCATATAATGCTGGAGTTTGGCTCAGGAACAATTTTCCTGGGCCCAAGAGACCGTAGTTACTGAGAAACCTGGTTCCTGGTTTGGTGTGTTTTCAGGCAAACATGTAATTGCTCAGACAAAACCTGAGGTCAACAGAGACGTTACTGCTGAGTGTGTTTTAGATTTGGCTTATGAGATAGAGCATCCATTAACTCTGACCAGAGTATTTGAATCAAAGAACCATATTTCTTACGAGCAAGATATTTTATTAGGTGGTGTATGGGAACGAGCTTTATTCTTACCTGAAGATAAAACTTATCTATCTTTTAACAAAGGAAATGGTCCTTTAAGTATTAATTATTTAAATAATATGGAATAAAAATATATCATTTAATGAGCAGGCAAATCCCAAGGAAATATTGGTTAAATACTCTAGTGCTTTTTGTACCTTATCTTGACTGAAAAAGTTCTTGTTTACAATAATACTTATCCAACAACCATTATTTGGAATTTACAAGCACTATGCGACCTTAACTATGTTACCTTATGCATTAGTTATTATCTTGATTTAAGTTTCTCCTTTGAAAAGGCTTACCTTCCGGGTATTCTCAACTGGGAAAGTCCGTGGGATCATACAACCAGTGTTAATGGAAAACAATCTATGGGCGATAGCTAATTTTTCAAACGAAAATGCAACCAACTTTATTGCACTTTATGATGAAGATAACCGAATAGCTTGTGGAATTGAATTTGAAAGTTTACCTGATGGAGGAAATATTGGCGCCTTGGGCGACAAGAAGATTTATGTCATACGTTTCACAATTTTACTCGGCCGGTGTCAAAGTCAATCAAGTGACTTCTTTTACCTATAGTTCTATAGTTTTTTCCCAAGATTCTTATATAGATTTTAAGCAACTAAGTGAATTGAAGAATTTTTTTAACGATACACGTGTCTCTACTTTTAATGTTACATGTCGTAGTTGGATTGACTATGTCAAAGAATTAAATATCAAATTTATCGTATATGATTCAAAATTTGAAAAGAGCCTGCTTTCTTCAAGGCAACTGCAATTAATTTATTTTGATGACAATTATATTATATGTAAAGTTAAAGATTCAGGTGCTGGGGAATAAATGTCAAAGTGTTGATTAGAATACTTTCTTGGAGGAACAAATATGAAAAGTGAGAGTTCGCACGTTTCTACTATAGTTGTATTGTCTTTGATTCTTATTTTTTCGACATTAGTCACTTCCTTAAATATCGTAAGGCCTACAATAATTTCAACAGTTGTTCCAAAAGTTGTTGACTCAGAAGAAAACCAAGAAAAAATGCTTCAGCAAGAGTGGCCACAATTTATGGGTGATTCCTCCTTCACTCATTTTTCGATCTGACTTGTCTCAGATGCACCTGATATTCTATGGAAAACAAACATTACGGGCATTCAGAGCTACCTTTCTGCATCAATAGCAAAATTTATGTAACGACAACAGAAAGAAGTTTTTGCGCTAGATGAAAAAACAGGTGCTATTATCTGGAACACTATTGTACCCGAGATCGGACGATGGCCAGCTGTCTACAAAATTGATAATACACATATGGTTGCTGGAAACACTTGTCTTAATCCTGAAACTGGTGATATAATTTGGACTAGTACAGAGTTTTCCGCTTCAGCATCTCCACTTTTTAATGATAAATGTTTACAGTACGGAGGAAAAAATGTTCTATATTAAGGCTAATTCCTGACATCCAGGCATGGAACTTTCTAACCCTCAACAGCAGCCAAAATTAGTTTGGGAGACAATATTCGTTTCAGGTAGCGGTTTGGTTGGTTCAGGAATACAATATGGCGCTGGCAAGATTTTTCCAGGTTCCTTTGCAGCCCATCAAGTAGCATTGGATGCTAAGACAGGAGCAGTCTTGTGGGATACAAATACAATGGGCGCTATGATTTTCTCAGGTACTTATTATGAAGGTAAATTCTTTCGAGGAGGAGCACATGATAACAGGCTCTACGCATTTGACGCGGAAAACGGCAGAATACTATGGACTTATAATCCCGGTACTGAAGGGGGATATTTCTGTAGCGGTACAGCGACTGCCTACGGCATGGTTTATGCTTTAAACAAAGATGGGCATCTTTATGCTCTTGATGCTGACACAGGCGCCTTAGTATGGATGTATAAGGGTCCTGGTACAATGATGTTCCCGGGAAATCCCTCAGTTGCTGAAGGAAAAGTATACGCTACTACAGGTCAAGATGCATCGTTTGGTGATGAGTATGGCGTTTCCGAATTTGCCTGCCTTGACGCTTACACGGGAATTCTGATTTGGAAGTTACCTATCGAAGCATTTGCTCCAAGAGAATCTGTTGCCATTGCATATGGTAATTTGTATTTGATTCCAGCTAATGTAACAAACGCAGTTGATACAATCTCGGGGCAGAATATTCAACAGCTAACCAAGTTTTGGCTATTGGTACAACAGATTGGCCAATGTGGCGAGCGGTAGTTATAATTCTACCCACTCTGCAAGTGGACAATCTGGGCCAACGAACTTGAGTTTACGATGGGAATTTACCACTGAAGGCTCTGGAGCCTCTTCTCCCAGCATCGCAAATGGAATAGCCTACTTCGGTTCATTTGATAGAAATATCTACGCTATAAGTGCGTCTGATGGCAATCTCATCTGGAAATTCCCGACAAAAGAACGCATCTTTTCTTCTCCTGCAGTTGCAGCTGGCAAAGTATATACTGGGTCCGATGACGGCTATGTATACTGCCGAGAAGCTTAAGCGGCAATCTCATATGGGAAACTAATGCGGGCGGAATCATCTCAGCCGATTTAGCTTCTGTTGTAATGCCCCGCCTTGGGATTGTAGTTGGCAACAAAGTCTATGTAGGCTCTCTCAACACTGACCTGTACTGTTTAGACGCCAATAATGGTAAGATTATGTGGAAGTATAAAACAGGAGGATACATTACTTCTTCTCCAGCAGTCAACGATAATGCAGTTTATGTGACTTCTCAAGAACCTTCTTCCGGTCTTCTTTACAAATTGAACGCCGATAATGGGGAGATTATTTGGACTAAAGAACTCCCCTATCGATCGACGTTAGGTGGCGGCATTGATATGCATTCATCTCCAACAATAGCTGGAGGTATGATCTTTACCTCTTCTAATACAAAAATATACTATGGGCTAAATGAAACAAATGGTGAAACCATTTGGACATATGGGGACTATACTGCTGGTCAGTTCATAATTTGAAAGACCAATTTATAACGATGACAGACTCTTTCTGGTCGATCACTTCTCAATAGTATGCATTAATGCGAAAAACGGCAGCGTAGACTGGAGTACTTTTTTAGGCGCAGAACTTTATATTTCGCCATCATATGCTGACGGCAAGTTATATGTTGTAACTGATCAACGTTTTATATATGTTCTTAACGCTACAAATGGTGAGAAACTCGGTCACTTTACCGCCCAATCCAACAGTTGGTCTTCTCCAACTATATATGAGGGAAAAATGTATATGGGGACCAATGACTGGAAAGTTTACTGCTTTTCTGATTACCCTGTAATAGTAAGTAGAGTTAGCGTTGAATTGAATAAGCCACAAGTTGCTTTAGGTAGTTCAGTAATAGTTTCCGGAAAACTCGCTCCAGGCATACCGAATGCTTCACTAATATTAACTTTCGTTAAACCTGACTGTACTATGGACAATATCGAAGTCAAAGCGCTTGAAAAGGGTGTTTATAGTTGCAATTAGACACTTGATGTTGTCGGCAACTGGACTATATTGGTCAATTGGAAATCGGATAAAGGATATTACTCTTCTGCCTATGGCGAAAGCCAGTTAGAAGTAGTAGAAAATATCCGCTCGCAGTTCAACGGTGCCTTTGTTATAGGCATTTCTGTAGTAGTAATTATGGTTATTGTAACCCTTACTATAGCATGGTATATGAGGGGAAAGCGAACTCTAAACTAAGCTTTTTCTTTAAGCATATCAAGATTAGGAATCGAAAAATAATAGCGATTAACCTACAGCACGCATAATAGGTCAAATCAAGGTTAAAAGGAAATAATTAACAATACAAAATAAAAACGATTACAATACTTTTGAAGTTTTCGTTCTTAGCTTTTAAAACTTGCTCTTATCCTCCAGAGTAAATATTTTACAGCTGCACGAGTCATCATTTTACTGTAGAAATTGTCTTTCAAATAACCTTTTTTGAATTGTCGAAAAACTAATGAGGAGTATATAGTCTATTATAAAATAAATCTCTTACTTTGCTTATTTCTTCGGCTGGTATGAGAGGGTTTTCAAAGACTGGCTTTATCATTGTATTATAGGTGTTCCAGTCGTTTGATATTTTCCACCCGTTGTTTTTATTATTGTACGGAGTTCAGTGCCTGGGTATGGGGTTGCTGTGCATATCCATGCATCGTCGGGCTTTACCCGTTTGATGAATCAAGAGTCTGCATCATTGTATCTTTTGTTTCTCCTGGATATCCAATAATTGTTGAGACAGTTACAAATAATCCCTCATTTTTTGCCAATTTAATTGCCTTTTCGGCTTGCTCAATTGTAATCTTTTTATGTACTGCGTCCAGAATTCTTTGGCATCCAGATTCTACACCAAACGAAACTTCGTTACAGTGAGCTTGTCTCATTTTAGTTAAAATTTCTTTCGACACTGTATCTACTCTTGTTTGACAACCCCACGGGAGTTCTATCTTTCGTTTTATAATCTCGTCACAGATATCCATCATTCTTTTTTTATCAAATGATAACGTATCATCGTTGAATGATATACCTTCAGCATTGTATGTGTTCTTTAGCCATTCTAACTCATCTACTACATTTTTAGCACTTCTCGCCCTAAATTTAGCTCCGAACATTTGAGAAGCAACGCAGAAACTACATTGAAATGGGCATCCCCTGCTGCTCATAATAGGGAAGAACCTTTTGCCATAAATTCTGTATTTATCTATCTGCAGGTATTTATAGGCTGGAAACGGTAAATTATCTAAATCTTGAATAAATGGTCTGTTGGGTATCTGGACTATTTGATTATTCTTTCTAAAAGTTATTCCTTTAATATTATCCAAATCTTCTGAACTTGATGAGTTACGTACAATATCTAATAGGGTTTCTTCGCCTTCTCCTCGCACTATTATATCGATTGCCGATTCTTCAGTTAAGATTTGTTTATCCATGAAAGTAGCATGAGGTCCTCCGAGGATAACTTTGGCGTCAGGACACACTTCCTTAGAAACACGTGCAGTTTTGAAAGCTGATTGAATTGTCGGCGTCATCGAGGATATTCCTACTAATGTCGGTTTAAACGAGGCTATTTCAGTCTTCAATTTATCATGGTTAATATTACAAATTGGGCAATCTAGTACCTTTATTTCGATACCTTCACGTTCAAGTACAGCTGCTAGGTATGCTAAACCAAGGGGCGGAAGATACGGGTGGTGATATTCCCCCTCTGGAAGCGGTGTATTTATTAATGCTACTTTAGCTGTATTATTGGTTTTATTCATATTTCCTTCCAACTTCGAAGTAATCATTGGATTGTGGAACGCTACACAAATATAGCAATTAACAACTTTTTGATATTAAACTTGTTTATAAGGGTTGGGCAAAATCAGTTTAACAATGACGTTTGAAGTCTCCATGAAAGTTAAATAGGCATATGTCTAAAAAATCAGAAGACGATGGCACGCTTGAAATATTATCGGTAGCTAACGGCTGATAAATTTAATATTACGATTGTTTATAAGATTGAGCAAATCTTAAAAGATAAGACTTGTTTCCAAATAGAAGTATTGGTTTCAAAATTATTTCGTTGAATTATTAGCTTGTAACTGTTTAGCTTTTTTCTTTGATTCTATTTTACAGAGTATAAACTTTATAACCTTAGTTGGATCCTGAATTCCCTCACGAAATTTTCTGAATGTAAAGGTTGGATTCAAAGCATTACCTCGAGCACAAAAATGGCATAAATCGTCTACTGTGAATTCGGGTGTTTCAATTAGAGATCCGCCTCCGCATAATTCATCATCAGAAATCTGTTTCTTTAAAAACCCTCCTTTTATTGCCTGCTCATATAATTCTGTTCCATATAATGGTTGAGCGATACTAAAATAGAAATGATCCGCTCCTTTCAACTTAAGTTTGTGAGCAAATCTTATCGATTGTTCCATATCTGCTTTTGTTTCACCAATAAGTCCTACAACAAAAAACAGCCTACCCTGATTCCTGCTTTTCTAGTCAGAACAACAGCTTGCTCTACTGTTTCCAAATTTATGTTCTTTTTAATAATTTTGCCAACAACATGTTGTGATCCTGATTCTGGAGCAATGATGATTTTTTTGCAGCCCGCTTTACGCATTTTTTCTAAAAGATTCGTATCAAGAGAATCAGATCTGATTCCATTAGGAACAGACCACTCAAAATTTAGTTTTCTTTCAATAATAAGATCACAAATTGCTTCTACTCGCTTTTTATTAAGTGCCATATTGTTATCTTCAAAATCAATTTGCTTTATGTGATAGGTTCGAATTAGATGTTCAATTTCATCAACTACATTTTTAGGACTTCGTGCTCGCCAACTGCGCCCTGTCATTATGTGAACAGAGCAAAAAACACAATGGTTAACACAACCTCTACTAGTAATAATATTTGCATAACGTTTATTGACTTCTCCTCGTAGGGGATTTTCCTTAACTGCAGCAAAATATTCGTTCATTGGAAGTAAATGTTTAGCTGGGAAAGGTAGCGCATCTAAATCTCTAATTAGAGGCCTTGGGGGTGTAATAATTATTTTTCCGTTTCGAATAAACCCTATGCCCATAATGTTTTCAGGATTTACGTTACCCGTTTCGATTGTATCTACTAATTCTACTATAGTATATTCTGGCTTACCTATAATTACATAATCAATATTTTTATCCATTAAACATTCGTTTGGTCTTACTGAAGGGTGCATTCCGAATAAAATTACATTTATATTTTTGTCAATGTTTTTTGTAATTTGGGCAATAGTAAAAGTAGTGGTACACCAACCAGAAGACGGAATAGAAATAGCAACAATATCTGGGGAATAGGATCTAAGTCTAGCGTTTATGTCTTCATTTGTTAAACCATATCTATAGTTTAATTTATTAAAGTCGCTTATTTGCTTGCGGCCTTCAGTTGGTGCATCAATAACTTCTACATTATGTTTTTTTTCAAGCACGGCTGCTACATAGGCTAGTTCCAAGGGCTGATAAACACAAGGTTCACCCCACTGCTTAGGTTGAATGCGAGGTGGAAAAATTAGATTTATGCGCATTTGTGGCGGATTCCCCTAAAAGCATACTGGTACAGTAAAATGTACTTTGATATTATGTCCCCCTTTATTTATTTTGGTAACACCAAAAATATCTCTTTGTAAGATTATTAAAGCAAATCTTCTAGTGCAATAGTAATTATTTTTGCATACATAATTCAGGTTGTTCATTATGATTGCTTTTTTAAAATTTTTAAAACGCGTGCATTAGTCTAATAAGCGTATTTTTACTTCTGTGGTGATTAATTTATTTTGTTTTAGCACACGCTAGAGTAATTGCAAAGTTTTAAATACGAACTAAAGCCAATAAAAATACTTAATGGAGGAATAAATAAATTACTTATAATAAAAATTATACTAAAGTAGCTTCTTTTATCTCTATTACTTTGATTGTGATGCTAATGCTGTCTATAATACCTGTTGCTTTTGCTCAAACAAAACTAGGTTCTTATGCCTACATTGCTGTTGTACCAAAAATAGAAAAAGTCAACGAATTTATGCTAATTACTGGTTGGACTTCGCCAATCCCTGGTTCAACCGGTGCTCCTTTAACTACTTCACTTGGCACTTCTGATCCGTTTAAATCAGGCTATACTATAACAATAACTAAACCCGATGGTACCACAGAAACAAAAAATCCTTTGGCAAGTCAACCTTTAGGCAAATCCTATCAAGATGGGTCATTCTTTATGGGTTATACTCCTACTGTTGTTGGTAAATACAAAATCCAATTTACTTGGGGAGGAGACGCAGTATATGCAAGTTCAACTAGTCCAGCATTTGAATTTGAAGTAATATCCGGAGAATCCCCTCTGCAGCCTGCAGCTGATATTCCAATACCAACACAGTATTGGACAAGACCAGTAGCCGGTGACATTAGAGGCATCGGTGCACAGGGTTATCTATCAAACTGGGTAAGACCAGGCTACGATGCAGGCAACAGCTATTATAGCCCCAACGCTAAAGCACCAACAACTTCTCACGTACTGTGGACATACAACTCGTGGAACGGAGGTGTAATCGGAGGATACTACGGCGATCTTTCAATAGCAGATGCTTACGCTGCAGGTAAAAACGGCGGACCAATAGTAATGATGGGCATTCTTTACGAAGAACTCCCACGCACTAACACCATCAGAGCTGTTAATATCTACACAGGACAAGAACTTTGGAGAAAAACTTTCTCTGGACCCGTATTGTTCGATATTCAACCTGGCAGTATCACAGATGCCCCAGTGGGATATGACAGAGGTTTCAATGCAATAATCTATGAACGGACTACTGGTAAAGTTACATTCTACGATGGCTTAACCGGAAATGTTTTTGCTGGTGGAAGCTTTGCTGGAGAATCAATAACTGACTCAGGTGTTGGAATCACTACCCTTCACAACGGATGGGCATACTTCGTCTCTGGAGGAAACCTATTGAAATGGCACCCTAACAACCCTGGCCTCTTGAACGCAACAAATCAATGGTTCACAACAAAAGAGCCACTTAACAAAACAGCATATAAAGTACCCATACCCGCGGGCGCATCTGCACCTGGCTTATTCTGGCAAGACATAGGCATATCTTCTAATGGTCAAACAGGCTGGAACTTAACAACTGGAAAAATAATGTGGAATAGAAATGATTCATACATTATTACAGGGGAAGCGATACCTAGGACAGCTTCAAACGGTGGATACACAGAAGGTTCTAGTTGTGTTGGCGAAGGCAAATTCTTCTTGCAAGCTGCAGTTTTAAGGCGTACAATAGCAGTTGATTTATACACAGGCGATTTAGCTTGGTTTAGTGAACCACGCGAGTATCCATATGGTGCATTCACAGCTTACCAGATGGGTGTTGGTGAAGGTAAAGTCTACACAGTATCTTACGATGGTTATGTCTATGCTTATAATACAAACGATGGCTCGCTAGTTTGGAAATTCTACAGCAGCGATACAGGTGAAACCCCATACGGGACATACTCATGGTGGGCAGGTGTTGCAGTAGCTGACCATAAAGTATACGCAGCCACAGGCGAACATAGCGCTACTAATCCACAAAAAAGAGGCAACAATCTATACTGTATAAATAACGATAATGGACAAGAAATATGGCGCATTAGCGGTTCATGGGGCGGAAAATCTATTGCTGACAGTATGTTATTTGCCTATCACGAGAACACAGGTAAAGTCTTTGCTTTTGGAAGAGGACAAACAGCTACAACAATAGCAGTCTCAAACCAAATAGTAGTCAGCGGATCTACAGTATCAATAACAGGTATGGTAACAGATCAATCTCCTGGTCAAAAAGATACTCCATGTGTATCTAAAGAATCCATGACTCAACAAATGGAATTCCTGCATATGCAAAGACCAAAACCAATGAACATAGGTGTCCCAGTTACTATATACGCCTCAACAGCAGACGGTCAACTGATAACCGTAGGAACTACTACAACAGATGGCTACGGTAATTATGCAATTAATTGGACTCCATCAGTATCTGGCATATACTCTATAAGCGCCTCTTTTACTGGAGATGAATCATACTTCCCTTCAGATGCAGGAACTGTGTTAAGTGTTAATCCAGAATTAGCAACTCCTACTCCTACTCCCTCACCAGTTGTCGAAGCAGAATCAACGATGTCAACTGAAACCTACATAATAATTGCCGCCATAGCAATAATCGCAATCAACGCAGCCGTAGTACTACTATTTGCTCGAAAACGTAATTAAACAACATCTCTTTCTTTTTTTTGCTCGCAGCCAATTATAAAATAATCGTCGTACATTCTAATGGTATTTTTGATAAAAACTTGTTTCGCTTTTTAACTATTTTCAAAATTTCACCTTAACTAAAGATTGTGAGCTGGAAAATTTTATATACTGGTTTTGGATCAAAATCAAATTAGATTCAATTTTATTAAACAACAAGACTCATATTTTCTAGAACTTAGACCGTTTTATTATTCTATTCTGGCGCGCGCAACAAAGTCTGTCTTATTGCAGATTTAGCTTTTGAAGGTACTAGTACGATGACAAAAAAACTATTAATTAGATATATATTAAGAATTGGTAAGGTAGTCTCCACGGATGATACTTAAAAAACAGTATTTCATTATCCTAATCGCTGGGCTTCTAATTGGAGCTATAATATTTTATGGCTTTTATCAGGTTTCTTGTCTTACCACTCAAGTAAACGAACTTCAGACAAGCAATACAAATCTTTTATCTATAGTGCATCAGCTTCAAAATTATGTATTCGCTGAAGGTAACATAATATCAAATAACAATAGCAACGGATTATTATCCAATTCTGAATTATTACAATTCATAAATACTTCTGTCAATATGACTGGGCAGTTCTTCAATATAACACTGAATCTGTATAATACTGGTATTACTGCTGCCACAATAGAAGTCATTTTTATAAATGAACAAGCGCTTAGCTATTTTAACAACAATCTGGGCATAGTTTATAGCTTTGAATCGGCAATTATACAACCTAAAGAAACTATAACTGGAAACATTTGCCTTCCTAGTGGCTCTACTTGGAATTCTGGTATGAATATTGAATTAGTTATCCAAACAATTACGGGAAATTGTTATCCAATAACAATATCTCTTCCATAAAATCATTGGAAAGAGCTTTAGCATCTGGTTTAAAACATTTTGATGTGTGCATTCAGCTAAATACATAATTACTGTTAATACTTAAGAATGCAAGGTACACATACATGGCAAGTTACATTACCTAATCTATACCTTTTTTGTTTTGAATTGTAATAGAGCATACTTAAGCCTAAGCCAAAAAGACATGTAACCCATATCTCCATTAACCTCACTGATTTGAGGTTACTCGTTAATGCAGAAGCGATGAAAAAATTTACAAAGTAAATCAAGAAGTACAAACCAGTAAAGGTAAATGAAAGGGCAAATAATTTGATGGCTGATTGCATAGCCCTAAAATTAGCGGTAGTTGTTCATATTAAGGTCCTTTATTATAGCTTGGAAATCTAAAAAAGCGCCTCTTATTTGCAAAGCTATATATATTAAAAACTCCAAGAAAGAGTCCGCTACCACTTTAAGGAGAAAAATTGTTTGACAAACATTAATAAACGTAAGTTAGGTTCTACGCTGCTTCTTTTGACTCTCGCTGTTTCCATATTTCTTGTAGCTCTACCATCTGCAGATGCAGCAGTTAGGATCAGAACACCATACGACACATTCGCATATATCAGTGCGAACCCAAGCCCAATCGGAGTTGGCCAACAGGCTATAGTCACATTCCGAATTGACCAGCCCTTAGCAGGCGCATCCGTAAGATCCGGTTCTAGGCAAACGGAACAACCGTGATAATTACCCGACCAGACGGAACAACCGAAACTAAAGGCCCAATTACTCTTGACTCAACCAGCTCAGGATGGCTTTTATACACACCCACTGTTGTCGGTACCTACTACTTCCAGATGAATTTCCCACAACAACAATACTGGATTAACGGTACTACAAACCAAGACCTCTACACCTATAAAGCTGACATGAGCGAAAAAATCCCACTAATCGTACAGCAAGACCCAGTACAAGGTTACACTAATTCTCCGCCGTTACCAACTGATTATTGGGCACGCCCAATAAACGCTGAAAATAAGGGTTGGTGGCAAGTAGCTGATGACTGGCTAATGCGCGGATATGACAAAACAAGCCGCAGTTTCGCAGGAACACCAGCATTTGCACCATACACATCTGCACCAGATAGCGCGCACATTCTGTACAGCAAACCAATAGTTCTAGGCGGTATTGCTGGCGGCAAATTCGGGGACATATCCTACTACACCGGTGTATCCTATGAGCAATATTTCGAAGCCATGGTACTTAACGGCGTAGTCATCTACAGTGAACACGGCGCAACAACCTCAGGCAACACTATAGGAACCAGATTCTTTGATCTCAAGACCGGCGAAGATTATCCGTTAATGTACATGAATGCCACAGGCATCCAGTTTGCACAGAAACTCAACGTAGACACACCTAACGAGCACGGTGTCTTAACCTACATAGTAGTTTCACGCGGTGATAGTTGGGACTTCTACGAAATACTCCCTGATATGCAACGTGCACCAAGCCTCCAGTTTACCCTCTCAGGAATGACTGGACTTACTGGTACAACAGTGTTTGGTCCAAACGGTGAAATCCTCAGCTACAGAATCGCAGGTAACGCAACCCACAGATACATGACATGCTTTAACGCATCCAAAGCAGTCTTAGGTGTTCGCTTCTCAGGAATTGACGTCTGGAGCCCATCCGGAACCATAAACGCTTCCCGCAAAGTAACCGAAGCACCAAACGCTGCCACATCAGCTGAAGTAGCCTACTGGGAATCAGTAAGCAACTCGCCATATGTTGGTATTGAATGGAACGTTACCCTACCAGACGTAGATGGTGTAACACAGACCGTCCGCGAAGTCAACGTTGAAGAAGGCTGGCTACTAGCAACCGCAACGGACAGCTTACCCTTCCCATACGTATACTCTGACGTTGGCTACAACATTGGTCAAATGAAGAGAGGATTAGACGGTAAATATCCCACCACGCTTGCACACACATTCGCAGCAAACCGCACCATGATCCACGACATCCACGACCGTATCAGCAACCACATCAAATACGGCATGTACATACGCTACGATGAAGGCGAAGAAGTCTACTACGCATTCAGCATGCAAACTGGCACACAACTCTGGAAGACCAACCCAATCAACAACGCCTGGGCACTATTTGCAAGAAACTATGAATTCGCCTACAACAAACTTATCACAAGTGGCTTCGACGGCATAATTAGAGCCTACGACATCACAAATGGCAACCTCCTCTGGTCATATAACAAAGGCAGTGCAGGTTTTGAAAACGCATACGGCGGCTATCCAGAATACGCAGGCTTCGCTATCGCAGACGGCAAAGTCTACACTACATCTGATGAACATTCTTCAGACGGTGTCTTGTGGAGAGGTTCATCACTATGGGCAATTGACATAGAAACTGGACAATTAGCCTTCAAAGTCAACGGCATGTATCGTCACCCAGTTATTGCAGACGGTGTACTAATCGCTATAAACTCCTACGATGGCCAAGTATACGCATTCGGCAAAGGTCCAAGCGCAACCACAGTCTCAGCACCACAAACTGCAGTACCTAAAGGAACAACAGTAATGATCACTGGCACAGTCACAGACCAGACTCCAGCAAACAAAGGCACACCAGCAATCTCCGATGCCAGCATGAGTGCATGGATGGAATACCTACACATGACTAAGACCATCCCATCAAACGCAACAGGTGTCCCAGTAAAAATCGCTGCAATTGACTGCAACACCAATGCTTACACTGATCTAGGCACAGCAACCAGCGACATGGCAGGTAACTTCGGATTCTCCTGGACTCCAATAGCAGAAGGCACATACCAAATCGTAGCATCCTTTGATGGTTCTAATTCATACGGCAGCTCATTCTCAACCACTTACATGGTTGTAGGCCCAGCAGCATCCGCAGCTCCAACTTCAACCCCAACCCAAACTGTAGCCCCAACATCTACCCCATCAGCCACAGTCTCAGCCTCCCCAACCGTAGCTCCAACACCAGGCACAGGCGTATCCACTGAAACCCTACTCATCGCAGGCGCAGCAGTCGTCATCATCATAGCAGTCATCGCAGCAGCACTCGTACTAAGAAAACGCAAATAAACAACAAAACAAAAACCAAACAACATTTCCTTTTTCTTTTTTTTGAGCTCTACTTATTTAGAATTTTAGCAAAAGATTAGGCTAAAAGAGTTCTCTAGTAACTGTTTCACACATTTACAACGATTTCTATCTATCCTGATTTTTCCCCTAACCGGGGCTCAAGAAACCCTTCATCTCAAGCTGGAGAAAATAAAAACTTTTAATTTTTTCGGAGTTGTTTGACTTTTTATCTAGTTTGAACTGTACCGTTCCAGAATATAAGTTGCCTATAGGGTGTAGTGCTGAGGTTGATTGTATCTTCGTAGATTATGTCCAGCTCGGTCTGATAGCGTTGTGATAGGTTGTTTGCGTCGTTCCAGATTTGTGCAGATAATTCGTCGGCTTCCCATAAACCCCAGATTTTATCGTTTGCTCCTCGAAATCCATAGCCATAGCTTGTTGGGAGAACGTATGCAACTCTCTTTTCTGAAGTGTTGTCTTTGCGAGGGTGCGTTTGGATGTATTGCCAAAATTGTTTTAGTGCATCAAAATGTTCCTGGTTTAGAATTCCGTCTGCAAAAGTAGGGTAGTCAAAGAGAAGGATGTATTTGGCGCCATTCTGATAGGCTAATACCATATCTTCATACATTTTTTGTCCTGATTCAGGTTCGGAGTTATT
Organism: Candidatus Bathyarchaeota archaeon; assembly: GCA_963701765.1. GTDB lineage: Archaea > Thermoproteota > Bathyarchaeia > Bathyarchaeales > Bathycorpusculaceae > JADGNF01. Next base: position 382,815 of record CAVPBD010000010.1, on the reverse strand, counting down.
GTGGCTTCTAGTTATCATCATGCCCCACTCTTTGTTGTGTACAGTAGCTGCACCTCTGCATAATGCGATACTTAGCGTTCTGCTGTGATTCCAAGCAAATTCAGTAAAAATTGCGCTATATCCTGCCCGATAATCATACTCGTGAAGAGCATATTCTGATGTGTAAAGAGGGAAATCACCAATTTCCCAACCATCCTTAATGCCACTCAAGAAAAGCGTTAAATTCTTGACGTACTTTTCGGCTGCATCAGTATAATTATCCGCCTGAGTTATTACAATATACTTATCCCGATCAACTTGGTGACCACCGGGTTCATCATAAGCATATAATCCTAAAAAACTAGTATTCCAGTTTTGTTTTGCAGCTTTAAACCATTCCACTTGAGAGAAATCAAGATTAACCGCGGGGTGAGCGAAAGTCATAAAATACAATCCGCTGTCATTAAGATACTGACAGACCTGGGTAATGTTATCCAAGTCGTTTGTCATTGCTGTGCTGCCAACTATAAACAAGTTTGTATACGATTTGACTTCGTCGATGATGCTTATCATTTCTTCCACGGTTCCAAAGGCCGCATCAACACCTACATAAACATCCACGGTGCCAGTTGTAGTGGTTTTACTGTTAGGGTAGGTGCTTATGGCGATGGCTACAAAAAACGAAACAATGAGAAGAATCGCCAGAAAAACACTTAGAGCACCTTTAGCGTTAATCTTACTCATAACTTGCTCATAGAAGCATTTATAGTAAAAAGTCTTTCCGGAATATTCAATTAACGAATTGATTATTTGATTTTTTAAAATGGAAGATTTGAAAGTAAAAGGGATGGATTAATTATTTTTGTTTTTTACGTAGCTTTTCTGGGATGTAGGGGCATGCTTGGTCTGCTGCATACATATCACCTGTATAAGCGTAGGCTCTGTTTCTACATCCGCCACAAAGTTCTCGGAATTCGCAGACGTGGCATTTACCTTTAAGGACATTTCGGTCTTGGAAGCTACTGTAGAAAGCTGATTTCTTGATATCTGCCCATGCTGATGGTAGTTCTTTATTGCGTATATTGCCTAGTAGCATCGGCTCAGCTGGTGAGAGGTCAGTGTAGAAACAAGGAATAAGGTCGCCGTTTTCGGTTACGCTCACATAGCCGCCGAAGGCAAAGTAGGTGCATTTACCATGAAATTTGTGCTCATACCAGTCGTCGTAGTTGGGGATGTTGCGTTGTTTGACAACGCGGGCGAAGTGGGGGCAGTGAACGTGGATTTCGAATTTGCCTTCATATTTTACAGTTAAATCCCAGATGTGGTTTAGAGCCTCCTCTAGCTGTTCTGGTGAAGGTGAAAGATCAACCATTTCTTTGGCTCTGCCACTGGGCACAAGATGATTAAACCAGACAAAGTTCGCATGGTACTTTTCTGCCAGCTCGCAGACATGATCTAAATGTTGGTAGTTAATTATTGTTATTGCACAGGCTAGGCCGTTGAGGATTTTTCCCTCGGATAATTTTTTGATAGCCGCTATAGCTTTTTGGTAGGAGCCTTTTCCTCGGAGTTGGTCATTGATTTCTTCAGGGCCATCTATGCTAACACTGGTCCAGACTTGATTCTTAACTAAGTTATCATAAATTGCGCCATCTACGAAGACCCCGTTGGTTAGTAGACAGACGTTAAGACCTTTACTTTTGGCGTAGGTGACAATCTCAAAGATGTCGGGTCGCATTAATGGTTCGCCACCTTTTATTCCAAACCAGCGAACACCAAACTTGTGCACTTCATCTACCAGATGGAATGCTTCTTGGGTGGTTAGTTCTCTGGGCGCTTTTGCACCAGTTGCATCTACGTTACAATATTTACATCGTGCATTACAGGCACCTGTCGAGCGCCATGAAGTCATCAACAACGGACCCTTATTGGTATCAGTATCTGCCAAACAGAAAATCCCCTTAAATGTCCTGAATTTCTTCGATGTTTACCAACACGAATGACAACCTAAAAAAGATTATGCGTTACTTCACTTACTGGGTTGATTAAATAATTGCTGCAGCATATTCCCTTCTGCCCTCTATAGTATTGCCCAATTTTGGTTTTGGCAAAAGGTTTATGTTGAAACCTATGGTACTTCACATAAAGGGAAGGGGATGCAGCGTGACCTACCATAACCCATTCTTAGGAAATAAGATGAAAAGTTCGGTTCCTTTAGTGGTAACCGTTTTGGTTTTTTTGCTTATAGTCTCCAGCTTGGCTGTAATTATCAACTTTACACAAGCAACAACAGACCTTAGTTCAGATTCAACAAGTAAAGCGATTACAACAATTGCTAACAACTACGCTGCTTCCGTTTCTGTTGATTTATCTCAATATGAGTGGACTCAAATATCAGGTGACTCAGCAAGTACTCGTTTCTCTGCTGGACCTGCCCCCGAGGCTCCTGATATTCTCTGGAAAACAAACATTACCGGTATTCAAAGTCATATCTCAGCCTTCAACGGCAAAGTTTTTGTCTCTACACGTACAACCCTTTACGCCCTGCAACAAAGTTCGGGTAAAATCCTTTGGAGCACTCTAATTCCTAAACCTGGTGCTTGGCCTTCAGTTTACAAAATTGATGCTGCACACTTAGTTATCGGAAGTAGCTGTCTTAATCCTGAAACTGGCGAAATCATATGGACCAGTGACGTTTTTGCAGCTACCTCTCAGCCTCTTTTCACTTTTAACGTCTACAGCCCAGAGGAAAAAATGTTCTATACCAAAGATGGTTCTTACATACAAGCTTGGGACTTCTCTAATCCTTCTCAATTGCCGACTTCAGTTTGGATAACCTACATTTCAGGTGGCGGAAAAACTGGATCTGGAATCCAATATGGGGCTGGAAAAATATTCCCGGGCGCTTTTGAGTCCCATCAAATGGCACTTAACGCCCGAACTGGTGCAAGTCATTTGGGATACAGAAACTACTGGACCAATGCTCTTCTCTGGTACATATGTAAATGGAAGGTTCTTCAGGGGTGGTACCCACGATAACGTTTTTTATGCTTTTGATGCAGATACTGGAAAAACTCTGTGGACTTTTAATCCACAAACTTCTGACGGCTACTGGTGTAGCGGAACAGCTGCAGCTTATGGTATGGTTTATGCACTCAACAAAGATGGAGCTCTCTATGCTTTAGACCAAGATACAGGCGAAGTCGTATGGAAGTACACCGGACCAGGCTCTTTGATGTTCCCAGGTACACCTACCGTTGCAGATGGAAAAATTTATGCTACAACTGGTCAGGAAGCTGCCTATGGGGGTATAGAGGGGTCTTCCGAGTTTGCTTGTCTTGACGCTTTTACAGGACAAGTTATATGGAATCTCCCAATCGAAGCGTTTGCTCCTCGCGAGTCTGTTGCTATCGCATACGGAACGTTGTATCTTATTCCTGGCGATGTAACCGAATCGGTTGACACAATATCTGGAAACGAATATTCAACGGTCAATCAAATCTGGGCTATGCAAACGAACCCTTGGTCTATGTATCGTCATGATGCGGCCCACACCGCGGTTGGTCAGTCGGGTCCCCAAAATCTAACTTTACGTTGGAGTTTCAAAACTAGCGGATCAGTTATATCTTCACCAAGTGTAGCAGACGGAATTGCCTATTTTGGTTCTCAGGATAAATACATTTATGCAGTTAACGCGCAGGATGGAAGTCTGGTTTGGAAATTTCCAACCCAAGCACGTATAGGTTCTTCTCCTGCAGTAGTCAATGGCAAAGTTTACACTGGAACAGACGATGGCAACATCTACTGCCTTAATGCTTATAATGGCACGGTTCTCTGGACCGCTTTTACGGGAGGGTACGTACACGCTAATCTTGCTGCTTCAGTGATGTTGCGTTCTTCCCCCATGATTATCAATGGATACGTGTATGTGGGGGCGCTCGATAACAAAACATACTGCATAAACGCCGAAACCGGGGTTATTAGTTGGTCTTTTAATACCTCTGGATACATAACCTCCTCCCCGGCAATCGTCGATGGTGTTGTATATGTTACTTCGCAAGAACCAGGCTCTGGTGCTCTTTATAGTCTCAACGCCAGCACTGGTGATCAAATTTGGAAACAACTCCTTCCGTATTATCCAACTTTCATGGGGGGATTTGACATGCATGGTTCTCCTACTGTTGCTGACGGCATGGTTTTTGCCTCATCTTCAACCTCCGCTTACTATGGAATAAACGCGACCACTGGCAAAATAGTCTGGACTGTTAGAGATCCTTCTTCTGAAGAATTCATAATTTGCTCAACCATCTACAAAGACGGCGTTTTATTTATTATCAACAAGTTCTCCATAATTGCTCTAGAAGCTAAGACTGGAAATACGCTTTGGGGCTCTTTCATCGGTGATGAACTTTACGTTTCTCCAACTTATGCTGACGGGAAACTCTACATAGCCACAGACCAACGTCACCTGTATGTCCTTAATGCCTCTAATGGTGCAAAACTTTCCTTTTTCACCTTCAACTCCAACAGCTGGTCTTCCCCAACCATCTATGAAGGCAGAGTATACGTAGGAAACAACGACTGGAACGTGTATTGCTTTGCCCAATATCCCGCATTAGATAGCAATCTCACCTTAGCATTATCTGCTTCTCAGGTACTATCAGGTGAACTAGTTACTGGATATGGACAACTTACACCAGGAATAAGCAATGCTACCTTAACTCTGACTTTAACTAACCCTCACGGGACTTCAACTAAAACACAAGTGGTCACTTCAGAAAAAGGCGAATACAGTTTTACATTCAACCCCGAAATAGAGGGTAACTGGACAGTAGCTGCTCAGTGGATTGTAGATAAAAGCTACTATACATCATCAGTAAGCGAACCTGCAATAATAAACGTAAATGTTCCACCCACACCTACTCCTTCCCCTACACCTTCACCAGAGACTTCACCCACCCCAACTCCCTCACCTACACCAACTCCCATACCTTGGGACCAACAAACATTAGGCGGCGTACCCCTTACCTACATATACATAGCCCTAATCGCTATACTTATCGGATTAATCGCAGTTACCGGATCAGTATATATTAAAAATATTAAAACTGGCAAAGTAAGCAAAAATCAACCCTGAGTATTTTCCAAAAGTAAAGAGACAGAAATCGTTCGGGTATGGCCTAAAAAATAATAAGTGAACAAACAACTAAAGGATAACTAAAAGAAGAATAGAAGATTTTTTTTACTATTTCTTCTTCTTTTAAAGATAGAAACCTGAGTTGTAAGGTAATGTTTGAAAATGAAGTGATTGGACAAGAGTTTTATAGAACATTAAAGGACACATCAGAAACATACAGACTTATTCATCTGAGGGCAAGTTGATTTGATTCATGAAGAAGCTGCACTTAGCCGTATTTAATACTCAACCTCCATTATTCCTTGGTGGCGTCGAACGTCGCATACTGGAAATGGCTAAGTATCTCCAAAACCAAGTCGACACAACTGTTTATAGTGGAACCAAAGCTGGCTTATCCAAAACTGTAACTCTTAATGGATTAACAATAGTTCCTTGCTTTAGTACCGATAAAATTTTTCCGCTAGATAATTGGACCTTTAATCAGACCCTTTCTCGAAACTTCGATGACTTTCGAGCTGACGTATATGAAGTGCATACTGCCAGCGCTTATGCTCTCTTAAACGCTTTTAAAAAGCGAGGTATCAATAAAGCTTCAGTGCAGATTATTCATGGGGTTTTAGCCGATGAATATGCTCAAGCTGTTTTACGTGGGGGATTGACGGTTAGGCAAAAACTTGCTAATCTTCTGATGTGGAAACTTGCTAAGCATGAAGAGGAATCTGCAAAAAACGCCACGTTAATTGTGACTATTAGCAAGTATTCGCAAAAAAAGATACTTCAACACTACGATGTTGACTCCTCAAAAATTCGACTTGCACCCAATGGTGTTGATACTGAAAGGTTTACTCCTATTGGTGATTGTGAAAAAATCAAACAGCGAATCAAGTTAGGTAATCGGCAAATGGTGCTTTTTGTGGGGCGCTTAATACCGCGAAAGGGTGTAAGTTATCTGGTTGAAGCTGCTAAGCAAGTCATAAAAGAGCGTAAAGATACTCTTTTTGTGCTGGTTGGTAATGGTCCTCTGAGAAATCAACTGCTTTCTAATGTTATATCTGCTGGTTTAAAGCAGCATTTTGTCTTTCTAGGTGATGTTAGTGAGGAAGATTTACCCCAGATTTATCGCTGTGCAGATGTGTTTGCTTTTCCCTCCATTCAAGAAGGACAAGGCATAGTCCTATTGGAGGCTCAGGCATCTGCCAAACCCGTTGTGGCATTTAACATAAGTGGAATCACCGAAGCTGTACGCAACAAAGAAACTGGCTTACTAGTTACTCCTAATTCTACCGAGCTAGCTAACGCTATCTTGAAACTATTATCTGACGCTTCTCTAAGAGAGAAAATGGGTACCCTAGGTCGAGAGTTTGTTATTCGTGAACTTTCTTGGGCTGTTTGTGCAAAAAAAATGTTAGCCGTCTATCGTGAAGCGATGGAAATAGTACCGAGTTAATTTGGTTTTGTTTTATTCTTATTTGATCCTGATAGACGTCTAGTTACAGCGAGGACTTTAGGTACTTTCATGCGCCATAATAGATGGTTACGCGCGGTTCTTGCCATAATTTTACTATAAAAGTCCTTTTTTCGAGACTTTTGGATGAAATAGGTTGGGGAGAGGAAATCATCGTAGAATTCTCCACGCATCTTATCTATCTGCTGAGATGATAATAGCGGGTTTTTGAAGACAGGTGATTGTTCGTCAAATTTATTCCAATCAGTGGAGACCTCCCAGTTCAGGTTCCTAAGTATTTCCAACAATTCTGTGCCTGGATACGGTATGGCTTGGCAAACGTAGACGAAATCGGGTTTAGTCTTCTTTGCGAAGTCAAAGGTTTCTTTGAGCATCTCTGGGGTTTCACCTGGATACCCGACAACTACTGAGATCGCTACCGATATTCCGACTTCCTTAGAGAGTTTTATTGCCCATGCGTTCTTTTCAACTGTTGTGTGCTTTTTCATCGCATCTAGCATTTTTTGGCTGCCTGATTCAACACCGAAATGGACAAGTTGGCAATTAGCGTTTCTCAGCTTAGTTAGGATTTCAGTAGTGATTTGATCTACTCGAGTACGGCAATCCCAAGGCAGGTCAAACTTGCGGGCTTTCATCTCATCACAGATAGCGTTAGCACGTTTCTTATCGAAGGTAAAGGTGTCATCATAGAGTGCAAAGATGTCAGCATGATGGACATCACGCATCCATTCTAATTCGTCAAGGACCTTTTTGGGGCTACGAGTCCGGAATCGTGTACCACACATGCTGGAGGCGAGGCAGAAGGTACATTCGAAGGGGCAACCTCGGCTTGTGATTATGGGCAAGTAGTTTTTGCCTTCCATGCGGTACTTTTCCAGTTGGAAATGCTTGAAAGCTGGATGGGGCAACTCGTCAAGGTTTTCTATAAAAGCACGATTATTTGTATGAACGATTTGACCATTTTTCCTATAGCTTACTCCATCAATTTTACTAAGGTTCTGTAAGTCCGCTTTGCTGGCAAGGTTTGCAAGTTCTAGCATTGTTCTCTCGCCTTCGCCTCGAACCACAACATCAACCTCGGACGATTCATTAAGAGTCTGTTCAGGTAAAGCGGTAACATGGGGTCCACCTAACAGAGTAAGTGCTTCGGGGAGAACTTTTTTAGCGGCCTTCATTACTTCTATCGCTGGCCAATAAGTGAGGGTTGATGTGGTTACCCCCACTATGTCTGCATTAGTTTTTGATAAATCAGCTTCAATTTGTTGGCTAGTCGGGTCTGACATTTGGAGATCCAATACATCAACTTCGTACTGGTTTTCTTCTAAAACCGCCGCCAAGTAACTAAGCCCTAGAGGAAGGAAAATAGACTTTGGAGCACCACGCGGGTAATGTGGATTAATAAGAGCGACCTTCGCCTTCACAACAGTTCCCCATAAAGGTTAATGTGTGATTTTTCATGTACCACACGCTATTATGTGTTTTGCAAATGCTCTTATCTAAAGAGCTGACTACGATTCTGAAGTATTAACGTAGAATGTTTTTTAAAGCACGCAAACCCCTGAACTATACCATACCCCGCTCTAAAGGTGGCACTCTAAAACGTCGGCTGATTTGGCTCTAATAGACGGAAAAATCTTAACCATGAACAAGGCGCAGCCCTATGCAGAAGCCATCGCAGTAAAGGATAATCACATTCTGAAGGTAGGAACAACTGAGGAAATCAGTTGCCTAATTGGCAAGGAAACCAAAATCGTTTATTTAGGCTATCGCGCCGTTTTACCCGGCTTTGTTGATACCCATATTCATGTGGCAGACTTTGCCCGATTCCTTATGTGGCTCAATCTTACCGGCTCCAATTCAATTATACAGATGCTTAACTTATTGGCGCAACGTCTTGATCGTACCTCTCCAGGCAAATGGGTAGTTGGCAGAGGCTGGGACGAAAATCGCTTCTTGGAACGAAGAATGCCAACACGCTATGATCTAGATGTTGTCTCGCCCAATAATCCAGTGCTTTTCTATCATGCGGCAGGATTGGTTTGTGTAGTTAATAGTAAAGCCCTTGAACTAGCCGGAATCACTTACGAAACCCTTTCCCCCACGGGAGGCATAATCGAAAAAGACCCCGAAACAGGTGTACCTACAGGTGTTTTGCGGGAGACCGCTACAGATTTGGTTTGGAGAAAAATTTCCGAATCTAGTATAGACGAACTTGCTGAAGTTACTGCCCTTGCATGCGAAAAAATCGTTGAAGCCGGAATTACTGGAGTACATTGGTTAGCCGAGTCACAGGCTGATGTAGCTATACTTAAAAAACTTCAGGCTTCAGGCAAATTACCTCTGCGTGTCTTCATGGTTGTTCCTGAACATTTGCTTGCAGATTCAGCCTTAAAAGAAGAGCTCGACGGAGAATTCGCCAAAATAGGTGGCGTCGAAATCCTTGCAGACGGCTATTTAGCCTCCAAGACCGCAGCTCTTTTCCAACCTTACAGAGAGGCGCAGGCTGCTAACGGGAAACTACTCTGTACCCCCAAAGACATTGGTACATCTGCGAGTAGAATAACCAAGGATGGTTTTCAGATAATTATTCATGCTATGGGCGATAAAGCCATAGATGCCGCTTTAACGGCAATTAAGAAGTTACCTAAAAAGAATCGGCCCCGAATAGATCAGGCAGCCCTGCTTAACGAAGAATTAATCCAGCGTATCAAGACTTCTAAGGTAATCGTATCAGTGCAGCCTTTAGTGGCTGCTTCAGAATTCACCGTTTACTCCGCAATTGAGCACTTAGGTGAGGATCGGGCACGGTGGCTTTACCCCCTTAAAACGCTTTTCAACAAAGGAATCTGTGTTTGCAGTGGAAGCGACTGTCCCATGGAGCCACTTAATCCACTGCTAGCAATTCAATCTGCTGTGAACCGACAAACCTACCCTGAAGAACAAATATCTGTCGAGGAAGCCCTCCAAATGTACACCACAAACGCCGCATACGCAAACCACGAGGAAAATACCAAAGGCACAATAGAAGAAGGCAAACTAGCCGACTTTACAGTCCTATCACAAAGTCCTTTTGATGTACCCCCCAATAAAATTCAAGATATAGCTATCGAAATGACTATAATAAATGGAAAAATAATCCATCCCAGATAATCGTAAAAAATAGAGTGCATTAATGACAAAGTGGTTTCTCGCAAAAGTTTCTAGATGTCTACATTATATGTTCAAAGAGTCTAAATTGTTGCATTTCTTCAAATCTATAACCAATAATCCTCTTAGAATGCCCATCTCTATGCTATGCGAGTTTATGCTTTTGGATTAATTTTGCATATTATGAATTTGTCGTTGGAGTAGACCAGTTGAAGCCATTGGGAATTAAGAATGTTAGGGTTAAATTGTTGCCTGTCATAGACCACAAAACCAATTTTGTTATCTCGGATAATAGAGGCAAAGTCTCGGTACTTCACTTCCATCCCTTCTGTGGTTGTGTAATCAAATAATGTGTTCATTTCAGCTAAATTTGTAAGTTCATTTATGCTTGTTTGTGAGAAAGTAAGTACCCGATATGTTCTTGCTATTGTACTTCCAGCCTTGACTTGTGGGATTTGATATTCGAACCTAAAGGCGTCAACTTTTCCACTTGATAGTACACCTACGTTTCCAGAAGTAGGCAAATCATCAAACTTAATGCCAAATGCAGTTTGATTTTCCTCAGCATAAACACTAACGCAATTATCTTCGGATAGGTCCGCTTCTGAAAAAGATGCTATTGCCCACCCATTTTCACTTCTTGAATAGTTTTCCCATGGATTCTCCCAGTTCAAGACTCTGGGCACATAGGTGTTGTTAAATACGAAGGAAGGCTCAAAATTGTAATTAAGCGAAAGTACTACATTATTTAATTCTTTATTTAACGCTGTAAATTGCCATCTTACAGTCATTGGGTAGCTGTTGTTTGACGCTGATGTTTTTTGGATTAAAGTGAACTCTTCACCCTTATACTCCCTGCTGATGCTCAAAGGGTAACTTGCGATATTTGTTGTGGTGGTTTGTTTTAAATCAGAAAGAGCATAAGAGTAATAATTAGTCTGAGAGTCGCGGAAAGTAATCCTTGCTGAGTCTGCAGCAAAATATGAAACAGGTGTCCAAATCATGTTAGCGTAAATATAGTTTTCTTCAGTGATGTTGCCTGCTGATTCGTATACCCTTAGCATAGTCACTGGTTGCAGTAGCTCATAAGACAAATCTAAAACTGATTCAGCATTAACAATCCAGTCTACAGCATGGTCAGTTTGGGCTATTACAGGTTTTTCTGCATATATGCCAAACCAAGTTCCTGGTTTTTCCGAAACAACAACCTTAACGTTTTGATCAGCATAATTTTCTCTAAGCCACATTGCCGCTTGGTATGAATCTGAATCCGAAGTTGAGTAAAAGACTACGCTTTCACTAATTCTTCCGGAAAGCGTATCAAATCGTATCACCGTTACTGCAGCTAAACTGCAAATTATGGCAATGGAGAGTATCTTTAAAAAGTGTCTTCGCGAACCTTTTTGGTTATTGAAGAATCCTAGAAGACTCCTATCGATTAGAAAAGATACTGTTATTCCTGCAAAAATTGCCATTGGCGGTAACAGGTAATATAAGAATCGCTGAAATGGTAAAAATATCCCTACAAGATAAACTTGAGAGAAGAATAACGGCATAAGAAATGCTGTTAACAGGAGTAGATAGAAGTTCAAAGCTTTCTTTTTACGTAACTCAAAAAATCCAATAATCAACCCCGCAAGGGCAAACAGAAATACAAAGCCAAAGTTGACAATAAACATCGGTGCTGAAACAGCTGAGATTTGAGACTGGAAAAGTGACATTTGGAAGAGAGCGAAGAGTATATCGTTCATGAATGGTAGCATGGGTATTAAATAGTAAATCCCAATGGCTATTGCTCCTGCAATTAGTGCTGCTATCAAAGCTTTAGGAATATGTCCCTTGGACCTAAAGAGTACTACAATTATGAAAGGTGGTAGGATGAAAACAGCTAAGAAAGTAGTAAGTTGATGTGATAGTACAAGTGAAAAAGCGAAAATAAACGCTATTATGGTGTAACCGGTACCTTTGGCTGGTGAAGATAGATACAAGAATGTTAGCATCATAAACACAATAGAGAGTAAGCTTGCGTATCCGCCGTAAGCATTGATTTCATAAATTGGGAAACAAACTAGTAGGAGTCCAGCAGCGAGGGTTGCTGTTTTTTTGCTGAAGAATTTTGCAGCAACTAAATAGATTGATAAAATTAGGAACAAATCAATCAAAGCGGTTATGGCTTTTGCCAATATGAGTAGCTGAGGCGCAGCTGTTATTCCTGTAAATGCCATAAATGTGTCAAGTAAAAGGTGGTAAAATGGAGGATAACTTCCTACATCGCTAATCGTAATTTTACCTGTTGACAAATACGAAAGAGCTTTTGTCATAAGAGTTGCAGAGTCATTACCTACTATCAGGCCGTTGGCGCCTATAAGCGAAAAGAATAGTACAAATGTTAATGCCGAGAAGACTAATAGGAAAGCTACTTCGAAGTTTTTCTCACTGCTACCGAAGCCAACCAAGCCTGTGGGGTCCCCTTGTCCATTATTTAATGATAAAAATATGATTCGCCATTATTAATAAACAGAGAGCTAAATTAAATATTTAATAGAGTACCGTGTTTTAATCAAAAATAATTGATGACAAGAAAAAAGTTTGCGATAATGCGTAATCCCAGAAATATGCTAGAATTTCTACTAATCTAAATAGTCTTTTTGGTAATGTTTTTTAGGGCTAAATGGTTGTTAGCTATACTGTTGCTGAGGATTAGGCTTGAGAAAACATATCTATATTGCAGTTGCAATTATCATGCTAAGTGTTAGCGTAACTATTGCTTTTTCCGCAAGCGGTGTGAATAGTGCAACGACTAACGAAGTCAGTCAATCTGTTAATCCTCCCGCATCAGCCATTACAGCAGTCGGTTCATATTATTTGACCTCGCCACCAAATTTTCCAAATAATAGTTATAAGATAACCAAAATTTTTCTTGAAACAGCTGCACTTTGGTATGGGTACTCTAACGAAAAATTGGATGCTGATATCGAATTTGATGTTCCAGACGGTATGTCTTTTTTTATGGTAAACGGGACGATTAGAAACGATTATACTGGATCAGAAATTGTCGCGTTAGCTAAAGAAGGTGTAAGCAGTTGCACTATTGGTTTAGAAATAATCCTCTATGATTATCAGGGGAATTTTATAAGTACTCTTAATCGAGGAAATCCATTCCGTGGCTGTTATCAAATCAGTTTAATAAGCGGTGAAGAATCAAACTTTAAAGCAGCGTTTGCCGTGCCTGAAAATGTAGCTTCCTTCGAGATCTACGTACGATATCTTGATCCTTTGCCTCTATTCTAAAAAAACTAAAAAACATGTCCCTTAGTCGTTTTTTTGTGTTTAATATATTACTTTGAAAATAATTACGACGGCGTTTTGGTATTCAACTTTAAAGTGGCTACTGTCAGCTAGAAATCTTTGATATTCTTCGGTTCGATATTTATTAAGTAAAATATAGTCAACATCGAGGTCTTTGAGCTGGGTGTATGCATCGTAGAAGTTGATTTCTCGGTTGTTATCAGTTTCAGATACGGGTGTATTTATTGTGACTCTTAAATGAGCGTATAAGTCATTTTGTTCGGGTTCAAGTACATAATTAACCACGGGTCTCGAATTTTCTATTGGACCTTGGAAAATAACACTGGCACCTACTAGTTTACCGCTAGTTTCTACTACTTGTATTTGCGAATCTGCTACTCCTGAGGGGCCTTGAGTTATTGTAGCAACCGAGTCTTTGTTTATATTACAGTCTTGAAGCGATGTTTCAAAAGAAGACCAAACATTAATTCTGAACTCTTTTAGAGTCGTATTTTTAGGTGTTATTTGATAAACCACATCTACATATGATTCACCTTTGTGGAGAATCAGGCTTCTAGTTAAATCGAATCCGTTTTGTTCATAAGTGATTGTAATTGTCGCTGTAGAGTTATCGTAATTGACACTTGAAATGCCATTTTCAGCATAGCCCCATGCTATGGTCATATTTTGTTCATCATCAGTTGGCGAATAGTATACTTGATTTTGTGCATCATTTATGGTGAACATTTTTTCGTACTCACCTTCAATTAATGCCAAAATCTGAGGATTATCTACACCTGTTGGAAAAGAATCTGCTATCTCGATTTTTCCGTTATCAATAACGTATGTTCCGGCGAAGATGCGATTGGTAGTTTTAACTTCATTTCTTTCGAATTGAAATGAATAGAATTCTAAATCTCCTGTGAACATGCAAATTCTATTCGCGTAGCCTTCAACCCACCATGCATAGGAGTTGCCGCCGCCTCCTACATTATTTGAGTGTCCCGAGGTTGCAAATACTGCATCTGGGGCCGTATTTACCTTAATCCAATTAAGCGCTTTAATCTCGTTTTCTCCAGCGAACTGGTAGAACTCTGCTGCTTCACTAAGATGCTCCCCTGCTAAAGTTAGTCCCTGCATGACAATAGCAATAGTAAATAAAACAGTAAACAGACTAATGGTGATTTTTTTTACCTGTTTAACGTCTGTAGATAACTTCTTTAGGTAAATGCTAAAGCATAGCAGAAATGGAATTGGTAAGAAGTAGAGCCAACGAAGCGGTTGAGATGTAATCAAAAATAGTGTAAGAGGGGTTATGAAAACGCTTAGAAGAAGAAGTGCGTTAGGCTTATTTTCTTTTAAATATTTGAATATTAGCCAATATGTGCCCGTTAATCCTATTGCTAATACTGTGATAAATTTAGATATCAGAATCCATGTGTCAGTAAATGATATTGCGCCAAATTGTATCTCGATAAGTCGAAATCCAGCCATTTCGCCAGCAGAATTCTTAAGGAAAGTAAGATAAAACGAAACGTATGGCAAACTAAAAATTATGACCGTTAAAAGTAAATAGATAATGATTTTGATGTTGCTTTTGATTTGGTCTTTACGTTTCTCAATAAAAATGAATCGTAAAAGGGCGAAAAGCGATAGGACGCCGAACGTAAAGATGGCAACAAGAATATGTGTTCCTATTACTAGGCTTAGGAAAAAGCCTGCGCATATTATGCTCTTCTTTGAGGGTTTGTCAGCCAAATCAACAATAAAGAATAAAGCTAAAAGCAAGAAGGAGAAAGCCAAGAAATTTGGATTTCCTCCCCAAGTAATCATTTCGCTGTTACTTATGAAAAAAGCAAAGAGTCCTGTAGCAATCGCTGCAGTAATATTATTATCACCTGCAAGTTTTTTTGCTAGAAAGAAGAAAGGAAATACAATTATCGAAAAGACTAGTGCTGCTCCAACTTTTAATGCAGTAAATGCGTCAAATACCCCCGTTAACCCATCAAGTAAAACGAAGTATAGTGGTTGATGGCGTAGTCCCCAACCTCTTAAATCGTTGCCGTTCAATATGTTGACTTGAGTAAGATAGTTGCCATAATCGGCGCCTGGTGGGGCAGTGTAATTATTTAGCATAGATAAGTTGACGGTAAAAGTCACTACAAATATAATTGAAATTAGCAGTAAGGGAAGCCAGAACTTTAAGCGTTTATTTTCCAGAATTTTTTGCAACCATCCTAAAGAAGGCTTCCATTTGATTCGTTATCCTGTCCCAATCATATTTTTTAGCGACGTTTAAAGCGTTTTCGCTTAATTCCTTCCATAGGGTTTCGTTGTTATAGATTTGAATTATAGCTGAAGCGATTGCGCTTTCAGTTGGTTCTACTACCATGCCACAGTTGAATCGGCAGAGCTCCTTGGAGGCATTATTCGGGTAATCAACTGTAACAAAGGGTACTCCCGCGGCCATAGCTTCCATAGCTGCGATGCCTGAACCTTCCCTTTCGCTTGGTAAAACAAAAAGCCAAGAGCTCTTTAGCAACTCGACCATTTTTTCTTCTGGAAGAAAGCCATAAACAAAACAATCTTTAATGTCTGAGGCTCTGTTTTTTATCGATTCGAGACTAATTCCTGAACCTATAATGTGCAGCTCTGCTTTGGGTATCTTCTTTTTAACTTCACGGAACGCTTCAACTAATAAATCGACATGTTTGTGAGGCACGATTCTTCCAGCATAGATTATCCTTCCACGAACTTTCTCATTAGAATTGTAAAATCTGGCTCCACTAACTCCATTTTGAATCATAAATGTTTTTTTAGGATTGATTTTTAGGATGTTTACTAATCTTTGTTGGGTAAATTCTGATACTGCAACATTGTAGCTACTTACTTGTTTTAGTAGTTTTTGCATCAGAATCGCCTGTGGAAGGTTATCCCAGACTTCACACCATTCTTGAACAAGAGGTTTAATTGCATGCTTTAGAAACACTGAGTGCAGGAATGGCCATTGATTAAAATAATATATGTCAAAATCAGACTTTTTTGCTCTTCTAAAAGATGCTAATGCAAACTTTAAGATTCCACTAAGTGAACGAAAGCCATCTTCTGAAATATAATTTTTAGAATAAGCATACCGATGAACATGTATGCCCTCAATTTGTTCTTCCTTGGGCAAATTTAAATCATATTGAACTGTAAAAACATGTATTTCATGGCCTTTAGCAGCTAACCGACGCCCAATCTCCAAATATCTTGTCTCGCATCCCCCAACATGTGGGTAAAAAAATTCGGTTAAAATTGCAACTTTCAAGCCACTCACATCAACAAGTATCTTAACAGACCATTAGTTTCTAAATTTGCAAACCTTGTAAGATAATGCTTGCTGAGTATAGCCAACATGTATTCGTTCATGTATCTTGATCACTACGCAACTAATAGTTGGGCTCTGAAATAGCTTGAACAAGAGTACACAGCCTAATTATATATTTATTTAGATTTAACAACCTGTGCTTTTCTTTAACTTAGTATGCTACCCGTTAACGATTAATATCTAAACTTGATAAAGTTGAAATCCCTCTTAACTGGAAAAATATTTAAGTTCGGTTCTTTTAATCAGGTCTCTCTGAAGAGAGACTTAATGCAATAGCTAAGGAAGACACTCAATGTATAAACTCTCAAAAAGTTACTTGCTGCTGTCTCTTATCACTGTTTTTGCCTTCATTTATAGGCTTCTTCTGATGCTTCGTGAATCTTTTCCTCCCAGTGCTGATATTGGATTGCATAACAGTGTCATTTATTCGATTACTCAGGCGGGTAATACGGATTTTCTTTGGAACAATTATCATATGGGTGAAGGAGTATCTCTAACTTTTCCAGGGTATCATATTTTTGTATCCTACATCATCCTGCTAACTGGAATGCCTGATTATTTGGCGCATGCATTTGTTGCTTCTCTTTTCTCCTCGCTTATTGTACTAGTAGCGTTTCTGATAACCCGAAAAGTATGGACTGTACCAGCGGCATTAATTGTTGCGTTTCTGGTAGCTTTTTCACGTTTTGATATAGAAATGTTGATGTGGGGTGGTTACCCAAACGTTGTAGCGTTAATGCTAGTTCCTTTAGTGTTTTATTTATTCTTGCAACAATCAAAGTTTTCCCTATTCGGTTTTCTCACTGTTACTTCAATTATATCGAGTGCAATATTTCTAACGCACAATCTCAGTGCGGTCATATTTGTTGCCATAACCTTTTCTACATTCTTATTAGTAACAATTTTTTCCAACCGATTTGCGATTAAAAGAGCAAATCCGTTCCTCTGGATTTTACCTATTATTATAGGTGCTTTCCTCATATCACCCTTTTTAGTTCAAGCAGTGCCTGCGTTTTTAGTCGCGAATCAGGAGAACCTTGTTGGTGATGCCACAGGAGTAAGACTTGCAACGCTCTCGACCCAAAGTGTTGCTGTAGACTTTATTTTTCCTTTAATTCTTTATATTATCCTCATCTTTCTATTCTCAAGAAAATATCATGGCAAATTCTTCACTATTCCTGCTTTTCTCTTATCCTTATGGATTATAATTCCTGCATTAGGCACCCAAAGCCACATTGTGGGATTTTATACCGACTACAACAGATTCAGATATTTCGTATATCTGCCAATTATCATCCTATTTGGGTTTGTGTTTGATTATGCTTCAGGTTTCTTTGCTAAGATAATCGATCTGGGTTTATGTAAAGCTGAAGGATTGCCCAAACTTAGACGGAGTGTACGTAAAATTCTTCTTTACCTGCGTCCAGTTTTTTCTCGTAAACCCCTCTATATTCTCTTTGTTACTGTATTGTTATTATATTGCTTGTTGTCAGTCTCAATGTTCTTAGCGCCTTCTAGGGGTATTGAAATGCAGAGTTTTTATCAAGTTATGGATTCTCCGTCATACGATGCAGTACAATGGATTAAAAATTATACTTCACCCGATTCAATTATCGCTGCCGACTCAGTTTATGGCTGGTGGATTTCGGGGTTTGCACAAAGGCAAACACTAAGTGGCCAAGAACCCCAGTACCTTATGCTTTCTCGTGAGTATGAACCAGCAAAAAATGTCAAGAACCTACTCGATACGAATTTTATCATAGATAACGGTTTGATTCAAGTCAGAGAAGATGGTGGCTACATTGCAAGACATAATCCCTTGTTTTTAGCTAAACTTAACAATTCTTATTTTCCCTCTGGCTTCTTCCATTTCAATAATGATGAAATAACAATTTTCGGCAGAAAAAATAATGTTCTTTACAATTTTAGTTTATCTGAGTTATCTATAAAAGATATGTATCTTGAAAAAACAGAAAACAATTCATCTATTATTATTACCCGAATCAATCAGTTTTTCAATATTACTCAAATAACAACGGTCTACCGAGGCATTGGATTTGCTAACATGTCACTAACTATAGAATCTAACATTGAAGAATTAAACATAGATTGGATTAGATACATTTTGCACACAAAATACGCTCAACAGTTCAAAGAAGATAACTACTATGGATTTATTGACACACAATCGAATATAGGTGCTCAATTGATTTTCACAGAAAAACAACCCGAAACCAATCTTATCACGGAAGAGAATCCTGGCTCTTTAGAGCTGTTTTATAATATAGAAGGCAATTCTAACGCGAAAATCGAAATGTTCATTGGCGTATTTCAAATACCTTATAGTTACTCAGATATCGAAATTCAAACAGAATATCTGTCAAATCTGTTTTTAAACAATACCAAATTCTATACAGAGCACATTACAGACATGCCTCTTGATGTTTTTAGCTACCAAGATTTCCTTTCTAACTATCACATCTCTTATGTTGTGCTTCGTGATGCCGAAGCAGTAGCTCGGTTTAGAAACGATCCGCTATTTAGCCTAGTTTTTGCAAATAAAGAAGTTACAATATTTAGAGTAAATGACGTAACCCCGTAATTATTTAAATCCGGAAAAAATCCAGACTTAATTGAATATGAATATTTAGTTCTAAGTTAAAGTTTAAATATGTATTCCAATATAAGACCGACAGTTACAAACCTAAAGATAGGTGTGTTTGAATATGTCATGGCTTAAATCTATGATGG
Source organism: Candidatus Bathyarchaeota archaeon (assembly GCA_963701765.1). GTDB lineage: Archaea > Thermoproteota > Bathyarchaeia > Bathyarchaeales > Bathycorpusculaceae > JADGNF01. The sequence continues at coordinate 363,678 of CAVPBD010000010.1, read as the reverse complement.
AAAAGGAACCACCAGAACCAACGAACCCAATCGGCACAGTTGTCATTGGCAACATTGAACCCGACATGCACGACACAGCAAAAGAGGCAGTCCGCAAGTCTCTGAAAAGAGCAGGATTCAAGACAATCGATGCAGGCAAAAGCGCACCAGTCGACGTCTTCGTTCAAAAAGTAAAAGAGAACAACGCCAACATAGTGGCGCTCTCAGTAAACACTGTACCCGCTAAGAATAATCTTCCAAAGCTTGTCCAAGCACTAAAGGATGCTGGATTAGCAAATGTAAAGATAATCATGGGCGGTGCAGCGGTTAAGAAAGAAGACGCTGATGCAATTGGTGCATTCTTTGGCAAGAACAAAGAAGAAGCTCCGGAAATTGCAAAGAAAGCACTAGGAAAATAAACGCTAAGTCGGATGGACTAGCATGCAAAAATTCAATTCCCTCCAACACGTATATAAAATCGGTCGAGTTCACATCGGCGGTCAACCTGGAGAAACGCCCACTGTCCTTATAGGCTCTATCTTCTGGCTAGGCCAGAAAATGGTTCAAGATGCAAACAAGGGTGTTTTCGACCCCAAAGAAGCCGAAAACATCATCAACAAGATGCAAACTTTAAGTGATGAGTCAGGCGTTCCCTTCATTTTGGACATAGTCGGAACAACAACCGAAGCCTTCAAAAAATACGTCTCTTTTGTTGCTGACCACAGTGAAGCCCCATTCCTTACTGATGCAATGAGTCCCAAAGTTCGTATGGAATCTGCACAATTCGTAAAAGAAATAGGTCTACAAGATAAAACAATCTACAACTCAATTTACAAAGGTGTCCAAGAAGCCGAACTCCAAAAAATCAAAGAACTCGGCATAAAAACCTCTATTGTACTCGCTGATAACCCAAAAGACGGCAGCTTCCAAGGAAAAATGTCCGTTCTCGACGAAGCCTTAGACATGGCCAAGAGAGCCGGCATTGAACAAATACTTATTGACTGCGCAATTCCAGCATTTGCACCAGACATGGGAATTACAGTTAGAGCAATACCTGCAATCAAAGAGAAATTTGGCTACCCCACAGGCTTAGGCACAGGAAACGTTGTCACAACAATGGGCTGGGTTAAAGCACATGTTGCAAAAGAATTCCGCAAAGGAACCGTAACTGCCACCAACTCAATCATGCAAGTTCAAGGCGCAAACTGGTTAATGTTCGGTCCAGCAGAGCAATCTGATTACGTATTCCCAGCAGTTGCAGTAGTTGATACATACATCTCATCCGCAATGGCAGACCTAGACATAAAGCCGCTAACTGAAGACGCTCCGATTTTCAGAATGTTCCTTTAAATCCCCCTATTTCATTTTTTGTTTAAATTTGAGAGCTTAAAGGATAAAAAAGCGTTGAAACCCGCTAAATGGTTAATAGCGATAATACTTTATACAGTAATAACTCTACTTTTTGCCTACTTTACTCCACATGATTCGGTAATGGTTGTTTTAAGCGGATTTTTCGGTTTTACTTTCGTAGCTTTTATTCCCGGTTACTGTCTTATTAGTCTCATATTTCCCGAAGGCAAACTCGACTTTGTTGAGATTGTGGTTCTTTCTGTTGCATTAAGCTTTAGTATTGCAGGCATATCTGGGCTATTCCTAGGATTATCCCCTATCGGCATCAACATAACATCAATAACAGGTACGCTCAGTAGCATCGTAGTAATCTTAGCAGTCTTGGTATTTCTAAAAAAGATGAATCTGCTAAACATAAATCTGCGCAAGCTCAATATAAAAAACCCTGCGCAATTAAATTCTTAATTAGAATTATTAGGGATTTTTTAACTTAGATTACAAAGAAAAAATTTGTTTAGGAGAGTTTTATATGCATAGCTCTTAATGCATATGCCGCTGAGGTTTTAACTGCTGATTTGCCATAGGTTCCACCTTTACGCATCATCTTGAAAACGTAGGTTGGCCGCAAATAGAAATCTTGGTAGGCTTTGTAACGGATTTTGGCTAGCTTTTCCATGCTTAACCAGGGTGTTTCGAAGGTTGGTCCTGCTGTATCGTATTTGTCAAAGTCGGTTACTCGCAGCCAACCGTTTTTGATTACCTGCTCATACATCGGTGTTCCTGGGTAGGGTGTTGCTATATAGAAACCTACATCGTCAGGGTTTAATTGTTGGAGGAAGCGGACGGTTTCTTTTGCTGTCTGCTCCGTTTCGCCTGGAAAACCCAGAACAACGTTAGCGATCGTTATCAAGCCGACCTGCTGTGCAGTTTTATATGCTAACCTGGTCTGGTCCAGTTTAATACGCTTATTCATGGCGCCTAGCATAGCTTCAGAGCCAGACTCCACTCCGAGCCAGACGGCGATACAACCCGCATCCTTCATCGTTTTCATTAGCTCCCGATCCACCATGTCTACGCGAGTGCCGCAGTCCCAACTTATCTTCAGTTTCCGGGTGTGCAATTCCTCGCATATCTTCACCACTCGGTTTCTGTCAACCGAAAATGCATCATCATAAAATGTTACCTGATCTATGCCATATTTGTCGTGCACCATCTGCATTTCGTCTACCACGTTTTTTGGGCTACGCATGCGATAGCCTCTGCCGAACATACGTACGGTGCTGCAGAAGTCACACCAGTAGACACATCCCCGGCTGGTGACCAGGGGAAAGAGTATTTTGCCGTTATGCTTTAAGTTTTCAAGTGGTAGTAGGTGATGGGCTGGGAAGGGGAGCGAATCCAGATCTTCTATGAAGGGTCGGTCTTCGTTACGGACAATTATGTCTCCATCTCGGTATGTGATGCCCAACACTTTACTGAGGTCACTTTGATTTTCGAGTTTGTCGAGCAGTTCGATTAGGGTTTGTTCGCCTTCTTTTCGAACCACGATGTCTAAGCTGGGATACTCTTTAAGAGCATTTTCATCCCAAAACGTTCCATGAGAACCACCAAGCATTGTAACCGTTTGCGGCTGAACCTCTTTGGCTATAGTGATTAATTTCATTGCAGACTTGTAAAGTAAGGTTGTTGCAGTTACCCCAATTACATCGGATGGGGTCTGTGCGATACGGTCACGAAAAGTTTCGTAAGTAAGTTTTTCTGCTTGGCAGTCTATGACTTTAACTTGGTGACCTGCTTTTTCTGCAACCGCCCCCAAATAGGCAATGCCTAGTGGGATAAAGGGTGGATGTGAATGGACGCTTAAAGGATAGGGAGGATTAACTAGGGTAATTTTCATTTCAGTACGTCCTTACCAGTGGGACTTTTAATGTTGGATTAAATATAATGCTTTCTTAAAATGATCTTAATCAGAAGAGGGAAAAGTTTAGGAGAGTTTTATGTGCATGGCTCTAAGCGCATATGCTGCGGAGGTTTTTAGTCCTGATTTGCCATAGGTCCCGCCGCGTCGAATCATCTTCAGTACGTAACCTGGGCGTAGGTAGAATTTTTGGTGCGCTTTGTATTTAATTTCTCGTAGTCTTTCCATTGTGAGGTATGGTGTTTCGAAGGTTGGGGTTGCGGTGTCATATTTGTTGAAGTCTGTTACTTTGAGCCAGCCGTTTTTAACCACTTCTTCGTACATTGGTGTACCTGGATAAGGTGTGGCGATGTAACAGCCAATATCATCTGGATTTAGTGAGTTGATAAAGTTGATAGTTTCCCATGCGGTTTCTTCGGTTTCACCTGGGAAGCCGATAACAGCACTAGCAATCGTCATCAAGCCAGCTTTTTGGGCGGCTTTGAATGCTTCACGCACCTGTTCGCGATTAATCTTCTTGTGCATGGCTCCGAGGATTTTTTCTGAGCCTGATTCTACACCAAACCATACGGTTATGCATCCTGCGTCGTGCATCTTTTCAAGTAGTTCTTTATCTACTGCGTCAACACGTGTTTCGCAGTCCCATTCAATTTTTAATTTTCGAGCTTTGATGTCCGCGCACAATTCGAGTGTGTTTTTGCGGTTTATGGTGAATGCGTCGTCGTAGAATGTGAATTGGCTCTCGCCGTATTTGTTATGCAACATTTCTATTTCGTCTACGACGCGTTTGGGATTCCTGCTTCGATAGCCTCTGCCGAACATGCGTACGGTGCTGCAGAAGTCACACCATTGCACGCAACCTCTGCTTGTGACGAGCGGGAAGATGGTTTTTCCCATTCGATGAAACGCGTCAACGGGCAATAGGTGATATGCTGGGCTGGGTAGTGAATCTAAATCGTGAATGAATGGTCTATCTTCGTTTCGCACGATTTTTCCTTCTTCGCCGCGGAAGGTTATGCCTAGAACATCGTTGAAGTTCTTTTTTGCTTCTATACGCTGGAGAAGTTCGCTGAATGTGACTTCGCCTTCACGACGTACAATCAGGTCTATTGCGGGACATTCATTGAGGGCGTTTTCGTCCCAGAAGCTAACATGGCTTCCGCCGATCATGGTGATGGCGTTTGGGTGGGTTTCTTTAGCTATGGTGAGGATTTGTTTTGCAGAGTTATACAGAAGAGTAGTGGAGGTTACTCCAATTACATCGGATGGAATCTGGCTGATGCGACTGCGGAAGTTGTCATAACTTAATCTTTCAGCTTGACAATCGATTACCGTAACCTGATGCCCATTGCGTTCAGCAATAGCACCCAAATACGCTAAACCCAACGGGATGAACGGCGGGTGAGCATGCGCGCTTGGTGGATAAGGAGGATTAACTAAAGTAACTTTCATAGGAAATGTGCCCTTCTGCAGGTTCATTCCTACGTACAGAAACATTATATAGTTTTCTAAAAAAATCTAAGCCCAGAACTCAAACATTAAACAAGGAACAAGTTTTCAAACTTATCCTTCAAATTCCAATTCAAAAACCATCACTACTCATTAAAAGAACAACAACTGGAAAAAATCACGTGTTGTTGTTCTTTTAGTCTAATCAAAATGATGTAATGTTATTAAAACAATTTTTTTTAAAGAAAGGAAAGGATGTGGGATGCTTATGCTTTTAGCATCTTTTCCCAACGGTTAAAAAGTTCGAGAACTTCGTCACCGTCGTGGCCTTTGAGGGATTCGCGTGTTTTCTTGTCTGCTACTGCACGTTTCTGGAATTCGGTGATGTATTCGGCTTTTTCTGCTAAGAAGATTATGCCGTCTACTCCTTGTCGGGCTACGCGTGTTGCAACTGTCATTATCTGGTTTGCTGGTGATACTGTGTCCCAGGTTTCGTTGGGGCCGCGGACGTAGAAGTTCACGAAGACTGGTTTATCGAGGATTTTCTTGAAGCCTCTTGCGATTGTTTCCCAGTACCATGGAGTTGGATAGGCTTTGCTGAACATGGGTATGACAAAGTAGTCTGCGTAATCTGCCATGGCTTCGAAGTCGTAGCCAAATCTAGTGTATCCGAGTAATGGGTCTGGTAGGAGGTTTACGAATAGGGGTTTGCCTTGGACTACTTCTTTAACTTCGCTTAGGAATTCAGTAACGGTTTGTGCTCTCCAGTCAACCCAGCTTAGGCCGCTTTTGCGTTGTTGTTCGATGCATCTTGGGCAGGTACAGAAACCTTCGTCTGCGAAGTGTTGGCTGCTGATGCTCAGACCTGGGGTCTTTTTCGCGGCTTCAGCGATGATTTTTAGGTTGTATTCTCTAGCTTCGGGGTTGGTCATGCATACGACGTCCCAGCGCAGGTTATAGCGTGTGTTGGTGCGCAGTGCTGGTCCTTTGCTGGAAGTGGAGACCCAGTCTGGACGTTTTTCAGCCATAAAGTTATCGCCAAAGATTGCGATGTTGGTGTACATTTTTGGATTTACTTTACCAACAATTCCTGATTCTGATTTCAAACGGTAGAAGTTATAATCAACACCTTCAACCGGTTCTGGTTGATATAAGAAGACTCCGAATTTCAAAGTATTCACCATTTATATGTCCTTAATGCTACGAAAATGATTTTGCAGGTTATTTAAGGTTTTCAGTTTTTACTCCAAAAAGATGACTATAGAGCAAACTCAGCAGAGTTTTTTTAAGAAAAGGTGGCAAATTAACCTGCGCTGTCTCTGCTGCAATAGTCTTCTTAGTTGATCCTTTTTTGTTTTCACAATCATGCACAGTTATCCTCTCAGCGAATTCCTTACTTGTCTGCTCCACGTCTTTGAACTGAGGGGGAATAAGTCCTTTAGCAATATCTTCGTCAAGTTTGGCCGCGGCAAGAATTATGGCGGCTTTTGAAGGATCTTCAAAAAGCTCCGTTAGGTGTTTGGTTATGGTTTTTTCGTTGGCGTTTAAACTTTTAACTTTAGAGAGTTCTGTAGCTAGCTTTGTTATTGGTAGCTGTCTTTCCTGGAGCCTACTTAGTATTGGTCTGTTAGGGGGGAATCCGCCGACTTTGGCTTTCGTAACAGCTTCTTTTATAGCTTTTCGTGTGCAGTAACCAATCATTTGTCCCAGTGGAGATGCCGGACCACCATAGATTATAGTTGGGCCTTCACCTGTTTTTGCGACCACTATGGCGTCTGTTATAGTTCCTGTGGCTTCATCGCCTGACCATTTGCTGCGAAGATCCAGTTCCCGAAGCGCCGCAGTTTTCGCCTCAGTAGTGGTGATTATGGTGCTAGCTAGGCAGCTATCTGTTGGGTTACCCTCGATTAAAACGATAATGTTGATGGTACCTTCAACTGGTTTAAATTCTATTGCTTCACCTGCTGATTCTGCGTGGGTACATCCAGCTGTAGCGATTACAGTAACAGTAGCTTCTTTATCGCTTTTAGAAAAAAGCTCGTTGTCTTTTACCACTGCATAAGTAATCATGCCTACAAATTCTTCTTCTAGACCCAACTTTTTGTAGGTTTTTACAATAAATGATTCCGGATCGTTATGCAGGTTAACATTGCCATATTCGTCGGTGACTTGAGCGTTGACTATGACCTTAGTTTTTATATAACCCCCATTATGAATAGCGGAACTAATTGTTGTGAGTGGTTTTTGGGAAACTACTGCAATAATATTTTCTTCTTGGACAAATTTTATGCCATTGCCCAGTTTGGTTTGCTTCAACATAGTCACCAACGGAGTCTATTATTTGCTTATTTAGTTGATTTTTTTTGAGTTAAGGTGATAGCTTTAGTTGGACATAAATCTGCACAGACTCCGCATATAGTGCATTGTGCCCCGTCGCTGACTTTTGGTTTTTTATTTAAGTCAGGTTCTAAAATACCCTCAGGGCATACTCCCATACAAGTTGCTGCGGAACAAGGCGCACATTTAGCATAATCAATTGATATGCGTGCTTTCTGTTTGTCCATGTAAGCCAACAAGTCAACAATTAAATAAGTGCCATGAATATATTTGTTGCGCGAAGGCTGAAAACACACATGAAAATCGGGCTAGTTACATATGCTCCAGAAAAAGTCGAAGGTTATGACATTCACGTATATTACTCTAAATGGGCGGACGGTCAGGTATTTCCGCCAGCTAAAGGAATGCAGAACGATGTCACCTGCTTTGTTGATGCCAAGACCCTACGTGAAGATCCAAGCTTGGTAGCTGTCTCTAGTTATGGTCCTGCATTAAGGAAAAACCGCAGATTTAACTCACCCTTTGATTATATCTGCGCTACCAACCCCGAGTATCAAGAAAAACTATTCGAATACATCAAAAGCCTCAACAAAGAGAACATCGAAGGCGTAACACTCAACTTGTACCATTTCCCTGAGCAAGAATTCTGCACCTGCCCCCGATGCAAAGAGCAATGGCAAAAAAGCGGTCTGAACTGGATTGACTGGCGAGCCCTAGCGATAACGAACTTTCTTAAAAAAGCTAAAACCTTAGTCAAAGGTATATTCGCGGTAGAAATGTTCCCTGATCCACTTTTAGCCAAAGAACGTTTTGGCATAGACTTTGATGCCATCGCCGAATTAGTCGATTACTTCCATGTACCCCTTTCTTCACGAGACTATTTAACGAACTACTGGGTTGACCTACTTACGCGAGATTTCCTCAAAATTCTTAAAAAACCAGTAGTTGTGGAACTTAGCGGGGAAATGCTTAACGACGAAAAAACTGATGCCCTACTAAAAACTGTAGCTTATCTTAGTAGACATGACCTGATGGGTGTTTTGTTCTTAGTGCATGACTCTGAAAACGCACGCCAAATCGCACGTTACGCTGTGCATAACCAAGAATATCGCGACTGGCTCAACAAAAACGAATTTATAGAAATGAATCGAATAGTCGAAAACTGGGCAAAAACCTACTAACCTCTCTAATTGATTTACCCAGTTTTAACAGTATTTTACTTGTGCCTTTTGGATTCAGTTTCCAAATGCCGGTTCATTAGCTACTGAGTCAATTATTTTCTGAGCTGTAGCTTCTTGTTCTTTTGTTCCTGTAACAAGTAGGAGATAGGAGCCTTCGGCGCCAAATACTCCACCAGCGGAAAGTAACTTTGCATCTGCTTTAGTTAAGATTTTTATGGCATCTAATTCTGAGAAAACCTCACCTATAATTGGCACCAGACGATAACCACTTGAGCCTGGCTCGCTTAGTTCTTGAGCTAAGGCATACAGGTCGCCGTTTACCCGTTTTTCTAAACCTACTGCTATTAATAATTTGACTCTGCGTCCTGCGACAGCTGGCAGTATGAGTCCAATAGTTCCTGCTTTTGGATGACCAACAAGAACTGCTGCCTGGTTTCGCTCCAAATTGAGGGCGTTTGCACCTTTGATGATGACATCGCCATCTTTGAGTGAATCAACCACATCGGCTATTGTTTTACCTCTCTGCCAACTACCATTTACTATTACTACGTCTCCAGGAAATTTGCTCTCATCCTGCATTCGTCCCTCTAAAGTTACTGGTTTGATAGGTGGAAGAACAATTCCCCTGAAAAAGTGCTCCTTTGAAAAGCCGGAGATTTCTAGACTTTTAAGAATTTCCTCCGCTACATAACCATTAGTTGTTCCCGCAATAACGACTAAGGTGCCATTTCGTAGCACATTTTGCACTGCAGGGTGAAGGACTAATGCCTTAGCGATTAACCGCTTACCTGCAGATGGCGTAATTAGAAACTGCCTCAATCAGACTATCTCCTGAATTTACGAGAGACGCATGAAACATATTACAATTGTGGTCAGCTGAAACCACAGGGCTATAGCGAAATAAGGGTTCAAAAAGGTAGGTTTTGGACTAAAATGAGAATTTTGGGTTTATTTTTTTATGGTTTTACGGTATTCTCTGAGTTTTTGTATGTCAAAATCCGTAGTTATAACTGAATCTTCGATAGCGTCGGTCACTTCTTCGTTTATGCCCCAAGGGGTGATGAAGGCGCTTCGGCCTCCTCTTGCACTACTGCTAACATTACCAACTTTTACTACGTATATGCCGTTTTGGGTTGCCAGCTTCTCAGTTAGGGGATGGCCTTTGACGCTGGGGTGGGTGCCCATTGCGGCGACCGGTAAAAACACAAGTTCTGCACCTAAATCTACGACGGCTTTTATGGTTGGGGGATCGAACATATCGGCACATACTAACATGCCGACTTTGCAGTATTCGGTAGTGAAGACAACAGGTTTATCGCCTCGGCTTATTCCTGCTTGAAGTTCGACAGCGATGGGATTTCTTTTGTGGTATTTACCGATTAGCTTACCGTTGCGCCATAAGGTACTGGTGTTGTAATATTTGCTATTTTCCTCTTCAAGCAAAGTGCCGCCCAATATGTAAACTTCGGGGAGTTCTTTAGATGCTGTAGCGAGCATGTCAAGGGTCGCCTGGCAAGTTTCACTACTGATTTTTGCAGCATCAGTGAATTCTGCCATGGAGTTGGGGATCGAGAAGTATTCGGGAAGGGCAATGAATTGAGGATTTTGTTTTGCTGCTTTGCGAATGCCTTCTTTGGCTGCTTTGAGATTGTCGTTTAGGTTGCTGCGTATTCTTAGGTGAATGAGGCTTACTTTCAAAGGCTACACCCTGGTCATTAATTTTGATGCTATATGTTATATAAATTATTTTGAGTGTTATATAGGACGGTGTTTTAGGACTTTTAAAGGTAACTGTAAAATATTTTTCTGTATCCTTTGATGCGTATGTTCATTGTTTTGTTCAGTTTTCTCACATGTGTTTATTATTTCTCAGGTTTTGTATGCATGTGGATAACCTTAAATAGTTCGAATACGACAACCTCAAGTATTACGGGGAAAAAATATGACGCTCACCAAAGAAGAATATGTTAACGTTATACCCGAACTCCGATCAATCATAAAAGATGTTGTTAAAAGGAACATGGCTGAAGGTATCCTCTTCTCAGCTGGAACCGACACCTCCATAATCGCCTACGAAGCGATAAAACTCAACCCTAAATTAGTCGCCATGTCCCTAGCCTTCAAACACGGGGTCTCGAAAGATACCCAATATATCAAAACCATGGTGGACTTTCTCAAACTAAACCATGAAACACATATTTTCGACACTGAAGAAGCACTCCAAGCAGCCCCTAAAGTTGTCGCAGCGCTAAAAACTTTTGACCCCATGGAAGTACGCAACAGCCTACCTGTATACATAGGCTTAACTTTGATGAAGAAGAAAGGCGTAAAGAGTTTATTCACTGGTGATGGCGTTGACGAACTCTACGGCTACCCATGGCTATTCCACCTCTCAGATGAAGAACTACAAAAGCGGCTCGAAGCTATGTGGGCAGAAATGACTTTCTCATCAATACCAATGGGCAAAGCAGTTGGCATTGACATTAAGCCACCATTTCTCGACCCCGAATTTATGGAATACTCAAAGAAACTACCCCTCAAACTGAAAGTAAACATGGAAAATGGCGTAAAATTCGGTAAATGGATTCTACGCAAAGCATACGAAAACGACTGGCCTAAAGAAGTCGTCTGGAGACCAAAAGCGCCTTTAGAAGCAGGCACAGGCACCGACATACTACGCACGCACTTTAACAATCAATTCACCGACAAAGAATTTGAAGAACTAAAGAAACAAATCCTAGCTGAAGATAACGTCAAAATCCAAGACAAAGAACAATTAATCTACTATCAGGCATTCCGCAAACACTTCGGCAGACCAGCTGACGTATACAGCAGCCAAATCGGCGCAATAGAATGCCCCTACTGCAAAGGACACCTAAAAACCAAAATTTCGTTCTGCAAAATCTGCGGAGCCTACCCAATTTAAATTTTTTTCTTCTTATTTCTTTTTTACTTTAAAGATTAAATCTAAAGTTCTTTTAGTTTAGGGAAAAGACTTAATTCTGCAATTGCTGGTCATTGACAATAGGAGTAAATACGTTTGGCTAGGTTATCCGAACTCAAATTTGCAATGGGAACTAGTATATTCATAGCTAGCTTCATTTTCGGGCTATTCTTACTAGCGAGTATTTTTCTTATACAATCATATGTACTCGGATTCGATGTATTAACTGGACTCCTTCTCGCAGTTGGTGGCACTATACTTTTCATATTATTCCAATACGCTGTAGGTCCAGCAATAGTTAGCGCTACCACGCACTTAAAATATGTAAAACCCGGTGGGAGCCCTTGGTTGGAAAACACTGTTAAAGATCTTGCAGCTAAAAGTGGCCTTCCGATGCCTAAGCTAGCAATAGTGCCAAGCAATACCCCAAACGCGTTTACCTTTGGCAGAAGCACTAGCAGCGCCGTTTTAGGGGTTCATGAAGGCTTACTACAAAGCCTCAACAAAGATGAAGTTGCAGCAGTAATAGCCCATGAACTTGGTCACATAAAACACAAAGATTACATTGTTATGACAATTCTTTCAGCTTTACCTCTTATTTCTTACTGGGTTGCACAAATCGCTATGAGATCAGCTCGATTTAGCGGTACTACCTCGCGTAGAGGAAAAAACGAAGGCAACGCAGGTGCTGCATTGATAATTATAGGTATAGTTTCGTTCATAGTCTACATAATTTCTAACCTTGCAGTAATGCGCTTAAGCAGACTTCGAGAACACTACGCTGACTCTTTTAGTGCATATCTTACCCAAAATCCCCGAGGTTTACAAAGTGCCTTATCGAAAATCACTTATGGCCTATCTATCGCACCAAATTCAAACACTACCGCTAGAAGCTTTTACATCGAAGACCCCACAATGGCAAAACAAGAAATCTCATCCATTATGCAGAAAAAAGATCAATATGACTTAGACCGTGACGGTGTATTGGACGAACGAGAATTAACTCAAGCTATGGAAAAAGAATCCAAATCAACTTGGACTCAATTAAACAACCTATTCTCTACACATCCACCAACATTTAAACGAATATTACTGCTGCGCGAAATAGAAAACGAAATGAACACTGGTCAATACACCAACGATCGTGTCTACGCTCATATCTAATCCAATTCTATTCTTTGGCATTTCTAAACTTTAGTTTTCCAATAGGTTATTTGAGTAAAGATGCGAAGACTAATATCTACCCAAATCAAAATAAAATGGCATATAAAGCAAAACTGTGAACCGATATGCCATATTGTCCAGAATGCGGCGGAGATCTGAAATATACCACCAAAAACTACATCTGCCAATGCTGTGGCTTAACCGTAACCCAACAGGATCTCGTTGAAAACAAAGAAAAAAATCAACGATTCGACGATGATGATCCAAAAGAAGCTCGTAGAAAAGAATACCTAAAATGGTGGCTAAGCAAGAAATAACCTCTGCCCAAAAAAGTGTCAAACTTTTTATTAGCTACGGCTATGTCTCAGAATTGTTATAGGTACTTTTGCATCAAAGAATATAAAAGAACAATTTGCTTACTTTTAGTCACATCGCAGTTAGAAAGTGAATATGTTTGGTCGTTGATATTGAGATAGTTTGTGTAGGCAACGAATTATTAATCGGAAAAGTAGTCAATACTAATGCCAGTTGGCTTGGCAAACATGCTACTTCACTTGGTTTAAATGTTAAAAGAATAACAATTGTCGCAGATAACGTGGAAGAGATGGCAACCGCGTTCTGTGAGGTGCTCTCTCGAAAACCAGATTTTATAATAACCACTGGCGGATTAGGACCAACTTTTGATGACAAAACTCTACAAGGTATAGCGAAAGCATTGGGTCGTTCCCTTGAAGTCAACCAAGAAGCTCTCCAAATGGTAAAAAATAAATATGCTGCCTATGCCCAGGTTAAAAACGTACCCGAATGCGAAATGACTCCGCCCAGAATTAAGATGGCAACCATTCCACAAGGAACTTTACCTATTAAAAATCCAATAGGAACCGCGCCTGGAATCAAAGCAGAAATTAACCCGACAATCATAGTTGTCTTACCGGGCGTACCATCAGAAATGGAAGCTATTTTTAAAGAATCGGTTGCCCCTATGTTGAGGAAAGCTACTGGTGATGTTGGTTTCTACGAATTAAGTATTTATGCGAATTATATTATGGAGTCAGTTGTGGCACCATTAATCGATATCGTCATGAATAATAACCCTCTTATTTATATAAAATCCCATCCAAAAGGAAAAGAAGGCAAACCCCACATAGAGCTTCACTTTTCTACCTCAGGTAAACCCGAAGAAAAACCAAATGAACGCTTAAACAAAGCTGCAGATGAACTGTCCACTTTAATTGAGAAATCAGGCGGGAAAATAACAAAGGTAGATAGTAGCACATGAGTTGATATTTTATTTATTTTCGATACATAATACCCTTAAAGAGGTTTACATAAATAGAAATTAAGAGTTGTGCACCGCGAAATGAAAAATCGGCTCCTATTACCTATATCCATAATTAGTCTAATTCTGATCCTGCCTTTTTCAACAATCCCGCCAAGTGCAGCACAAGAAGATATTACAGTCTCATATCAATTAGTAAACCTGTCCGATGGAACATTCTCGTACACGATTAATGTGGTAATTCCGGATTCTCTGAATGAGTATTATCAAGGTCTTAGTCATATTTCTGCTTCCAGTGGCGACTTCGCAAAATTTGTAACACCATATGCTCTAAAACCAATTGCAGATTGTTTAAGAACAATATATCCTGATGATGAGGACTTTACAAATCAGGTACTCACTATAATTCATCAAATACCATACAATGCAGTAACACCAGTCTATTACCCGGTTGAAACAATGGTAAAGAATACAGGCGATTGTGATTTGTTCTCGGTGTTGGCAGCCTCAATCCTCAAAGCAGGTGGTTTAGATGTGGTGCTTTTACATTATGAATCTGAGGAGCACATGAACATTGGGGTTCACCTTAGCACAGAACCCCAAGACGCACGATTATCAGTATACTCCGTAAAAAGTAATGGCGTCACCTACTATATCGCTGAAAGCACTAGCACAAACTGGCAAGAAGGTTGGCGAGTAGGTGAATGTCCTGAAGATCTGAAAGATGCTCCAGCTGTAATAATCCCCCTCGAAGCAAGCAGTGCGATTGCACCTGGGCAGGTCTCAGCTAGTTTTAGAAAACTAGACCCAACCACTCTGTCTTTAAATATCTCGCCATTTTTGGTTACTGAAACTATCGCTATCACAGTGAAAGGCCAAGTATCACCCGCTGTAACAAACCAGAACGTAACTCTATATCATAGCATAAATGGTGCTCCCTGGCAAGTTCTATGCACTATTTTAACACACTCTGATGGAAGTTTTACTTACTCTTGGAAATCCAACGGTACTGGTAAGCTTGATGTACGCGCAAGCTGGTCTGGTAACATTCAATATGCAGGAACCACAAGTGAAGCAAAAAGCACCATAATTATGCCATTCTATATTTTAACGCTAATAGTACTCACCATAATTGTCATTTCAATAAGCTTGACTGCTTCTGCCTTAGTCAGAAGAAATAAGAAAAAACAAATCCCAGAAGCCCCTATTTCTGAGCCAAATGCAGATGTCCCTAATCCGGCTGATCTTAACCAAACCAACACCACACCTCCTCCACCAGAATAGTCTTCCAAATTAATTCTCTACCACAAATAAGCAGCTACAGTAGCTCCCCCGATGGTTCTTCCTAATTACAAATGGCAAGGTTAATAGCGTTCAGGTGACACAAGCCGTTCTTAGGAGATAATAGAATGCCCGTTGTGTTTATAATTGGAACTGCAGGCTCAGGTAAATCATTGTTCACTGCAGCATTTAGTGAATGGCTTAAAATGAACAAACAAGATGCGGCAGTGGTGAATTTAGATCCAGGTGTTTTAAAGCTTCCTTACTCACCCGATGTTGATGTCCGTAACTATGTGAACGCTAGTGATATTATGGAAAAATATGGCTTAGGACCTAACGGAGCCGCAATTATGGCGGCCGATTTGATTGCTGATGAAGTAGAAAATATCACTCGCGATATCGACGAAGCACATGCTGATATTGTTCTCGTAGACACTCCAGGTCAAATGGAGCTCTTTGCTTTTCGCGCTTCTGGACCTTACATAGTTAATGAACTAACAAAGGAGCCTAAAGCGTTAATTTACCTGTTTGATGCCGTATTCAGTATTAATCCCTTCAATTATGTGTCTAACATGTTTCTTTCTGCGGCCGTCTACAATCGTTTCTTCCAGCCTCAACTGCATCTGCTAAGCAAAATAGATTTATTACCAAAAAAAGATGTATCAAAAATCGTTGAATGGTCAGGAAATCCTCGTGCTCTAGAAGATGCTATAGATGCCAAACTTGAAGATACTAAACGCATATTCAGTCACAATATGATGCGTGCCATTACCCAATTGGGTATGCAATTCCATTTAACACCTGTCTCTTCTAAAACCAACGAAGGCTTAATTGCAATAAACACCATACTTGAACGTCTTTTAATGCAAGGTGAAAAATACACAACTTAACGCATTTTCTTTTCGCCATCAAGCAATGACCATGCAGCCGCAAAAGCACCGCGCTTAGCTTTCAAAGCAGTATCACCACCAGCAATCACTATCACATCATTATTTTCGGGCTTAAAATTTTCAAGTAATTTACTTGTAGCTTTTGGGAATTCCTCATCAACATTTTCGCTAACAGATTCAATTCGCAAATGCCCTTTTTGAGCAACAATAACAACAGCTCTTCTTGCGCCCGCAACAATTGCTGCATCTCTCTGATCAATACCTGATTTGACTTTATCCGCGCGATTTTTTACCAGAAAAGCATAATTGTAGTCTGAAGTAGTCAACTCAGTTTGTGGGACTTCAACTCTTTTAGGAAAAACTTCTTCAAACTGTTTCCATACACTTAAGCCTTTTTCGGTAAGACTGCATCCCTCTTTTGAGGTCACCATCAATCCTGAATCGATGAGTCGACTAATCATGGTTCGTATTGCTCCTTCGCCAACATTCAATCTCTCAGCTAGCTTATTACGTCCCATAGTTGTCTGAGACATAAGCTCTATAGCGAAAAATAAATGAAATACGGTAAATGTCGCAGATGGGCCAGGTGCTTTTGTTCCTGCAATTCCATTTATAAAATCTTTAAGTGTGGTAGTCATGATTAGTCTCAGTTTATCATATAATGACTTATTATAATTAACTTACGGCTTGGTTAAGAGAGAGCAGTAAATGAAATTAATTATGTTCTTGGTGATTATTTTTCGCTGAATCGAGGTGCGAGTTGGTCTACTGCATTTTTAATGTTATTCCATTCGTCTGAGGTTCGAATTCCAAATTTGTTTTTGCGTTTCCATTGGTCTTTTCTTTTTTGCCACAAATACATGCCTATTTGGCGCTTTCCGTAGCTTTCAAAAATTACTATCGCTTCCCACCAGAGGTTGGTTTTGTATATTGTGACGTAATCAACAACTTTATAGAATTCACTTATGGGTAACTTCTCTTCTACAGTGTCCTTTTGCTTTGATTTTTGTTTGTTTGGAGAAAAATCACCTTCAACAAGTATCTCGCTTACTGAGCCATTTTCTGCTGTGGCTTTGACAGTGGGTCTATTCATCATAAAGTCCATGTGATTTGCGGAGTTGTTCTCGCCTCCCGGCATATCAGTGTTGTCGCCAAACGCGATATGTACTGTTCCGAGTATTTTTTCTGTTTCAAGGAATTCTTTAATTAACCTAGCTTTGGGGTTTATCCCAAAAGCAAATTCCCCGACAACCTTCGCCATAGCATCTATATGCAACGAATCTTGCACCCTTTTTAAAATTTCAGGATCTTCTGAAGTTACGGCATCAACTTTACCTTTTCTTACTTTGATTATGACTGGTGCACTTATTGGTCCGATGCCTCCAATTGCAACATCACAGACTAGTGTACCTTCAAGAGAATCCTCCACTGGTGCTACTATAACTTCTCCAGTTGGTAAATTCATCCACTTCATTAACTTCCAATCCAGCATCGTATCTGTAAAAAAGGGTCTTCCCTTAACACTCAAACTTAGTTGTGTTCCCGCAGGTGTTGATATCTCAATTTTAACGGCTTTTTTGAGTTTTTTCATAAGTTCTTTTGCAAAGGCTTGCATTTGATTATGTTCTTCAATGTCTAGGGCAAGTGCGCCTTGAGTTAGCATGTCTATTGTTACGCCTGGGCAGTGTCCAAGTCGAGATTGTTTGTCCTTTGTTTCGTTGTGAATAAGTTTTATTCTGAAGGGGGTCTCTTCTCTGCCGCCTTGCAGGAGATTGATGTATATATTTGCTCGTTGGGTTGTAAGATACTTTGTAAGTTCTGTGGGGATTTCTTTGCGGATATTTTTAGGATTTGTCTCAAGTAAAATGAGTTTGGTATCTAGCTGGAGTGCTTGGGCGCCTTTTTCAAAAGCTTCTCCTATTGCCGCTTTAACATCATCGCAAAAGATTGTTATACTTTCGCCTTTCTTTGCTTCTAAGACACATTGTAGAGCGTTTTTTGCAGCCTCATCAGCATTCATGTCGGAAAACCAAAGTTAGCTTTGTCAATTGCAGATGATAAGCTTTGAGTTTCAATTGATGGTGTTTTCGATTTAGGGAGAAAGCCTTTTAAGAAAAAGCTGGAGTTATTGAACTCTAACTGACAGGGCTAAGGTTATTACTATGAAAAAAGACGGTATATACTTGTTTACTTCCGAATCAGTCGGCGAGGGTCACCCCGATAAAGTGGCTGACCAAATATCCGACAGCGTTTTAGATGCGATTTTACGCAATGATCCTAAAGCGAGAGTTGACTGCGAAACTCTTGTTATGCAAGGAACGATAATGATAACTGGTCAAATCACTACTAATTGTTACGTGAATATACCTAACATTGCTCGCCAAACAGTAAAAGAAATCGGGCTGGATAATGCAAAAGACGGTCTAGACTGGTCGACTTGTGGTATTCTGGTTTCAATCACTGAACAGTCTCCAGACATCGCTATGGGTGTAATCGAGACTAAAGATCGAGAACAAGGTGCTGGCGACCAAGGCATGGTTTTTGGCTACGCTACTAATGAAACAAAAGAGCTGATGCCTTTACCAATTATGCTTGCACACAAACTGGTAAAGAGATTAGCCGATTGCCGACACCAAAAAATACTACCTTACCTACGTCCCGACTGCAAATCACAAGTAACAATTGAATACGAAAATGGCAAACCAAAACGCGTATTAGCGGTTGTAATCGCTGCACAAAATAACGGAACTATTGATGATGCCAAACTCAAGAAAGACATTTGTGAACAAGTAATTAACAACGTCATTCCCGCCTCGATGCTCTGTCCCGAAACAAAGTACGTAATAAATGGCACAGGCAGATTCGTCATCGGCGGAACACTAGCCGATTCAGGTTTAACAGGCAGAAAAATCATCGTAGACACATACGGCGGAGTTGGAAGTCACGGCGGCGGTTGCTTTAGCGGCAAAGACCCCTCAAAAGTTGATCGAAGTGGTGCTTACATGGCACGATACATCGCCAAAAACATTGTAGCTGCAGGCTTAGCAGACCAATGTGAAATCCAAATCAGTTACGCAATCGGTGTTGCAGAACCTATAAGCGTGCTTGTAAACACCTTTGGAACAGGCAAATGCTCAGATGAGGCTATCCTTGAAATAGTTAAGAAAACCTTTGACATGCGACCCAAAGGTATCATAGATCAACTACAGCTTATCCGACCAATATACCGTAAGACTGCTGCATTCGGACACATGGGACGCGAAGATATAGATGTTCCATGGGAAAAGACCGACAAAATAGCTGAACTCCAAAAAGCACTTAAAAAATAGATGCGATAGAAGGCAAAAATAGCCTTCAATTCTTTTCTTTAAACAAGTTTATTCAAATTTTATGCTTCTGTTATTTGGGAAGTTATGCGCTAGTTTTTGGTGGTGGTTTTAAGCGTCTGCCTAATTTTATGCGCAGAGCTATGCGGTATAATTTTCTAAGAGATTTTATGAGTTGTTCGACGCTAGGTGATGTGCTGTAGATGATTGGTATCTGTTCATATTCTGCTAATTTAATTGCTGTCTCGTTAGGTTTGGTCCGGTGAAAGACAACAACCTTTGGTTTGAGATGACTTACTCGCACAATCATCATTACTAGACTTGTGTCTTCTAAATTTGTAAATACTAAGGCGCGTTCTGTGGTAGCTCCAAACAATTGGGAGTATTCCAATCCACTAAGTGCCTCTACTGCTTTTTTGCTATCTATTACAGTGTAGCCGTTGACTTCTTTTACGTATTTGTCCATTGATGCGACTAATTCGCCTTCTATGGCTCGGCAAAGATATTCAACCCGAACCGGTATTGGAAATTCTCTTAAATCCATAATTGCCATGCTTGGTGAACTTGTCAATTTGGTAAATTCTCTAATAAAGCGGCTGCCTTTTTCTTCATCGATTTGTAGCAAAGCAAGGACGAAGCGACGGATGAATTTAGCACCTGGGCTTTTGCGTCTGCCACTTTCGTAGTCACTTATTACACTTGCTGACAGAAGCATTTTTTCGCTAAGGCTGATTTGGGAGGCGGCAAAGAGTTCACGCCACCTACGCATAGTTGCACCCGGTTTACTAGACAGAATAATCTCTCCTGCGATCCGACGTGCTAGAACCTCTCTAATGCTAGGTGATACCGACATAACGAAGCCTCAAGCTGAACTTGTCACTGTATCTAAGAGGTATAAAACATTATTGCTAAATCAGAACCTAAGGAGCGAATTATACTATGAAAATTAAGGTAACTCCTAATACTACTATAATGGCTCCTGCGATCTTATTCCAAGTTGCTTTTTCGTGGAACAATATGAAAGCTGCTACTGTACTAAAAAGTGGTGTTGTAGAGGATATTATAATTGCCTGTGAATCCAAAACCATAAGACTATAATTCATGAGTAACCAACCTATTCCATTGGCTACTAACCCTGCAACGCATAATTCAAGCACGGTTCGGCGTTTCATTTTTAGAAATAACCCCTTGCGGTCAGCTAAGGGCGTTAACATGAGCATAATTAGTGCCATAGCAAGGATTCTTGCCACCAGAAGCGCATAGTTAGCATCCAGTGTCTCTACGCCTGGCATACCCATGGCAATATCCATCAATAAAATACTAAAGGACCATACAAAAGATGTTGCCATAGATGCTGCAACTCCTGTTAATACAAATCTACCCTTTTTTGCAGTTGCGTTTTTATTTCTTCCATAGCTTAGTAGCCAAATTCCCGCTACAATTACCAATGAACCCACAATCGCAGTTGCTGTTACCGTTTGTCCCAGAAACAAAGTAGCCCATATCATACTGAACAACGGGTAAGTGGATGCCAATGGTCCGGCTACAGAGACTCCCGCTGAACGTATACCGAGCATGTAAAATGTATCACCAACAATCAAGCCAAAAATGCCACTTACAACTGTTATAACAACTACATCTAGAGGTAGACTCGTCAAAACACCTCCCTTACCCAAAATCAATAAGACAAAAAACATGACCACTGCAGTACTGACACATCGTACAGTATTTGCGGCAATGGGTGATGTGTTAAACATAGCGCGTCGATAGATTATAGGAGCAACTGCCCAGCAAATCGCAGCAACTACTCCTGCTAATTGCCCTACTATCACAGCGCTCACAGTCTTTCTCCTTTAAGGGGCTCCTATTAAACAAGGATATATGAATTGTTCACTCTTCACGAGGTTTTAAACAGCAAAAGTTATCATACACTCCTGCCGAATTATGAGCAAGGTGCCTGCAAGTGTCTTTCAAACAGAAAATCGAACAAGCTTCAAAAACCAGACGATCCCGCATTATTTTAGCTCTCGATTTTCCTTACCAAAACAAAGAAAACCGTGACGCTCTCTTAGTCAAAGCTCAAGATATTCTTAGCGCGGTTAGTCCCTATGTGTGCGCTGTAAAAATCAATCATCACCTCATCTTACCTTTGGGCACATTCGACGGAGTCGAAAAAATCATAAACCAAGCGCACGAAGCAGGATTGTTGACGATTATGGATGGGAAAATCAATGATATAGGCGCAACCAATCAAACTATAGCAGAATATTACTTTGATGCAGGCTTCGATGCACTAATAGCTAATCCTTTTGTAGGCTGGGAAGAAGGTCTAAAACCTATATTTGAAGTAGCTGTCAAACAGAATCGTGGAGTTATACTTCTTGCATATATGAGTCACAAAGGAGCAATCGAAGGCTATGGACAGACAATACTCGATAACCAAACAGCTACAAAAACAAAACAGTACCTATCCTTTACACAAAAAGCTCTTTCATGGAAAGCAGATGGCGTAGTCGTAGGTGCTACCGTGCCAGAAAAAATAAGCGAAATCTACAATGTTCTCGGGAAGGAAGTACCAATTTACTCGCCTGGCGTGGGCGCTCAAGGCGGAGGTGCTAAAGAAGCCCTGAAAGCTGGCGCACGCTACTTGATTGTTGGCCGCGAAATAATCCAAGCACAGAATCCAGAACAAGAAGCTCAAAAACTCTCAAAATTCGGAACTTAAACACGAAAAAATCATTTTTTAAATGTTGAAAGAATAAAAATCAATTACTTTTTATAAAAAATAATTTTTAAAAAATAGAAGTACAAATAGAAAAGTTCTTGGTTTGGCTATCTGCCTCGTCCGGAGCCTTTGTTTTCCCAAAGTTCCTTCTTTAACAGGTCTCTAACTGCTGATCTGATAACTGAGCTTCTGCTTGGGTACATATTTGCTCGTACAAGTTCATCTAAGCCTTCAAGGTATGCTTCTGGTAATAATACTGTTACAAGTTTCATCTTATTTCCCCACTATGTTATGTGTATATACATGTGGCAAATATAAAAGATTAACCAAACAATCAGACTGCATTTACGTCTAAAATAGGAATTCTCAGCAGTACTTTCAATTATTAATTTAAGGTATAAGTTAAATCCTTGAACCAGTACTATTTCTACGATAGCGTGAATGATATGTTCCGAGTTAGAGTTAACAAAATCGAATCGAGCCGCGACTTAGATGGAAACTTAGGAAAACGAATTGAACTTGTTGAAGAACGCGAAATCTCCAATTTTGTAATGCGCCCTCAAACCGACGAAGCAAAAGTCGTACAAGACGTAATGCAAGCGATGCAACAGCAATTGCCAATATTACAGGCACGGCAACAGATGGCATTCCCAAAAATAATCCTGTTCCTCACTGAAAGTGAATACGACAGCATAGGCGTAAATTTTGACGTCAACCAAGTCTACGAAGTTACCCTCGGTGGTCAAGGCATAAAATTTACCAAAATCTAACCACCTCCTTAACCTTATTTTGTAAATTTTAGAATTCAGGAACATTTTCTGTTTTTCTTAGCAAAATAGCTTAATTAATGCAGGTCTACCAGATTTCTTTCTTATAATATGTTACTGCCTCAAGAAAGCTGCATAATTGTGTTGCGTACTTGTTTAAGTGCTGTATGCTTTGGGTGAAATGACAACACAAATATCATATTTCTTAGTTTTTCGCAAATCTCTTCTTTATCATCGCATTTGCCTTCATTACAGTAAAGTGGAATCGGGTCATCGTTTCCATTCTCGTAGTATACGTATATTTGATTGATACCTTTTGTCTGCTCAGCTATTTCAAAATCTAAGTTCAATTGTTGCGCTAGCTTTTCAGCTGCTGTCTTAACGGAAAGTAAGCGTTGGTCATGCGAAGACGCTGATGAGCCATAAATAATCAATTTGCCGGTATCATTTTTAAGCATATAACCCACAAATAATCTGAAGATGCTTTGAAGGCTTTTAAGACGCGTGCGTCACCGACTTTCATGCACATCGGAGAGAGATGAGTTAAAATGGGCAATCACGTCTAGTTAGTAGCTAGGTTTTGTAGAGTCTATTAAAGGGGTATATTTTTTTAATCGAATATTATTAGCTTAAATGGGTTTACATAATGTCTTTCTAAACTTAAGGTGAAACAATGAAGGTTCGAGCACATGTGATTATAACAGGCAGAGTCCAAGGAGTCTATTTCCGAGTCAATACTAAACGCAAAGCTGACAGTTTAGATCTAAAAGGGTGGGTCCGTAATCTACCTGACGAACGAGTTGAAGCCGTCTTTGAAGGCGAAGAAGAACATGTCAAAGACGCCTTAGCTTTTTGTAATTACGGACCAAAAGGTGCTCTGGTGGAGGATGTTGACTTAACTTGGGAGACCTATACTGGAGAATACCAAGATTTCCAAATAACACACTAATCTACACTTAAACAAGTTCCATTTTTAGTACTTCTAATCACTTTTTTCAAAAGATTAAATCAAACAGGCTCCTAATTCTATTAGAGACGATTATATGCGGGTTCTTGGCTTAGTCGGAAGTCCACGAAAAGACAGCAATACAGATTTGCTTGTTAGTCAGATACTTGAAGGCGCAAAAACGTCAAATCACTTAATCGAAAAACTGTACCTTTATGGATTAAATATTTCTCCCTGTGTTGATTGTCGTGCCTGCAAAAAAGGTAACTACCAATGCGCAATTCACGACGAAATGCAAAAACTTTACCCAAAACTCGAAAATGCTGACATAATTGTATTCGGCACCCCTCTATACTGGTACGGCCCTACTGCACCAATGAAACTTGTAATCGATCGTCTTCGCCCATTCATAAGTTCCAAGAAACTAACTAACAAAAGAGCCATCCTTGTTATCCCCTCCGAGGAAGGTGTTGATGCCTGCAATCTCTTAGTTGGCATGTTTGAGCTTTCATTCAAATACCTTGAAATGGAAATAGCGAGCAAAATTTTGCCGACCGCCTCTGAACGCGCTGAAGTAAAAAATCAGACTCAAACACTCAATAAAGCGTTTGAACTTGGAAAAAACTTAAGATGAAGCGTATTTTCGCTTCATTTAGCTTTTATTTCATTAGGCTTTTTTCTTGTAGACTCTAAAGTGGGAGTCTCTTCCTGCGCTGATGTATTCGCCGCCTAGACCACGTACGGTTGAGGCGATTTTTGCAAAGTTCTCCGAGCCTAAGAATTGTTTTGGCTTGATTATAACGTAGTCGGGTTTCTCTTCAAAACTTAGCATGTTGTCTAAATCCTCGGGAAACATCATGCGGACATCCTCTATGGATTGTAATCCGCTGCTGGGGGCTGTTGCTGGTGCAGCTCGTGGTGCTGGAACTGGGGGTTTTGGTGCTGGCGTTGTCGTAGGGGTTCTGGATACAGGTGCATTTGTTGCAGGTTTAGTGGTTATTTGTCCGACCGCTAACGATTTTATACTAGCGGAAACAGTTCTGAGATCCTCCGCAACATCTTTTAACACTATAAGGATTTCGTCAATTCTTTCGACAAGCTGGTTTAGTTTCTCTTTATCAGCACTCATCAACAACCGCTCACTTGAACTCTAAAGTACTTAAGGCGCTTATTAATTATTTGAAACTTACCATCACCCTCACCAGTTAGTATCCATTTGGATGTGTATAGGTTTGTTTGAAATTGACGGAAGCCAAAAAAGCGGAAGCGGCACAATTCTACGTCTTTCCGTAGCCTTAGCTGCCATCACAGGACAACCTCTACACATTTGCAATATTCGTCATAATAGACCCCAGCCGGGTCTAAAACCCCAACACCTAGAAGCAGTATTAACCGCAGGAAAACTCTGCAAAGCCCAAATGCAAGGAGCGACTCTGGGTAGCCGCGAACTCTGGTTCAAACCCCAACAAATAACTGGAGGAACGTTTCAAGCGGAAATTGGAACTGCTGGTAATATCCCGATGCTCCTCATGACCATCTTACCCATCTGTATTTATGCAAAAACCCCCGTGCAACTTCAAGTATGCAAGGGCGGAACTGACACAATTCAGGCCCCAACTATAAACTATCTCCAAAACATACTTTTACCGACTCTAAAAAAGATGAATATTGATGCTCAAATTATCATAAAACGGTATGGCTATTACCCGAAAGGAATGGGCGAAGTAATCCTGACCATACAACCAACTCTAAATCTGAAACCTATTAATTTAGAAAACTTTGGAAATCTAGCCCAAGTGGGCGGAGTCTCCGTTTGCACTTTTCTTGCAAACCAAAGAGTCGCAGAGCGTCAAGCCCAAACCGCAACCGAAACTCTAACCAGAAAAGGGTACTCTGCTAAAATACAAATTGTAAATGATACCTCAAATCCAATCCAGAAAGGTAGTTCTATAGTTTTATGGGCCAAAACAGACACCGGCGTAATCTTAGGTGCTGATGCAATAGGTGAATTGAAGAAGACAAGTGAAGCGGTCGGCAAGGAAGCTGCAGAAAAACTTTCCGCTGAACTCGTAACCTCTTCTACCGTAGATGTGCATTTAGCCGACATGCTTATTCCATTTATGGCTTTGACTCGGGAATCATCAGCTTATTTGATACATACTATTTCAGATCACCTGGAAACCAACATTTGGCTAACAGAAAAAATGTTAAACGTTCGATTTAGAATAGAAAAAGTCGGTGCCCTTTATAGGGTAGAAAAGTTAGCTCAATAGCTGAATGTGCATGTCTAAAGAGTCGTTCTGCCTCAAAGTGAGCAAAAAAGATGGGGAAAAAACACTAATTTTAGCTAGCAAACTGGATTTAAGCGATAAAAGCCTTGCAATTCAAAAAGACGCTTCAGCAGACTCTCTCTTTATTCCCATTATACGCGCACCCGATATGAAAGAATTATCCCTTCTGACTGGAGAAGTACCCCTGCTTGAGTTAGAAAAGAAATCTTTCGTACTGAAATCACGCCCAGAAAAGACGCTTTCTGAAATTCTCCAAAACCAGTTACCCTCTGAGCTACTAAATAGTCTGCCTCGTGCACTTGACGTTATTGGTGATATAGCTATCATGGAGGTTCCCTCTGAACTAGAAGGTCATAAAACCACCTTGGGTGCAGCGATTCTAAAAACGCATCGTAATTTGCGAACAGTGCTTGCTAAGGTTGGAGCAATAAGCGGGATTTATCGTCTGCGGGAATTTGAATTCATCGCTGGAGAGCACAAAACAACTACTCTGCATAAAGAGTACGGCTGTAGCTACTATGTTGATGTTGCTAAAGCTTACTTTAGTCCCAGATTATCCCATGAGCACTGGCGCGTCGCTTCTCTAGTAAAGAGCAGTGAGTTGGTTGTGGATTTGTTCGCGGGTGTTGGTCCTTTTGCCATTCCGATTGCTAAAAGCAACAAATTAGCTAAAATCCATGCTATTGATATAAATCCTGAGGCAATAGCGTATCTGAAAAAAAATATTCGCCTCAATAAAGTTGATAGTCAAGTGTTTCCGATTGTGGGTGATGCTCGCAAAGTTGTTAAAGATACGTTGCAGGGTATTGCAGATAGAGTTATAATGAACTTGCCTGAAACTGCAAACGAATTTATTGATGTAGCCTGTAAAGCTGTAAAACCCTCCGGCGGTATAATTCACTTCTATGGGTTTGTCCGTATGCCTGATACGATAGAGAATTTCCAGCAATTTTTCTCAGAAGAAGTTGCCAAAACAGGTAGACGGGTAGAGAAATTTGATTATGTGAATACTGTTAGGGCTACTGCGCCTTACGAGTGGCAAGTTGTTTTGGATGCTAAAGTGCTCTAATTCTTTACTATTAATGTGATTTTTGCTTTTTGGTTAGGGTTTCTAAGTTTCTCTACTAGTTCTCGGGATAGATCTTTTGCAGCTTTGTCTGCGTGAATAGCGAGAGTGCGGTTAGAAATGTGGTTGCTCTTGCGAATTACCATCTCTGAAGGGTGATTTAGAATCAATTGTTCTGTTCCTTGGGCATGAACCTCTTCAATAATATTTCCAACTTCAATTTGGATTATTAGTTTGGCTCCTAAATGGCAGAGCGCTTCTTTGAATTCATTGCCGAAGTCAAGTATACATTTGTCTGTTGCTACTATAAGTATGCAGTCCCCGTTCTTTGATAGGTGGGTGTCTTTGGTAAATTCAAGAGTTGAGTGATGTGTAGCTTGAACATTCTCATGTCCATATCCAAAAACAACTTCTCGAACTTCATGTGGTGCCAATTTTACTCTGATACCTCTATCGCATCTACTTTTCCGTCACCATCCATGTCAAAACCCTGAATGACGGCTGCAAAGGTGTCCTCGTTGTGATATTTTTGTAGGGTTTTTTGCCAGAAATTCGTTAACGCTAAAACACACGCTTTAGTTCCCACTGCTTTGTTACCCGCCAATACTATGATTCTTTTACTATTATCCCATGGATTGGGTATCTTTGCGACTAGTCCTGCTACGTCTGCAGTGTAGGTGTGTTTTGATTTCTGAGAAACAAGTCCGCCTAGTAAAAAGCCTTGCTTGGAAGACTCCATTCTAAACTGTATAGGCAAGTAATCGTTCAATTCCTGAGCTAGCAGGTTTGTACCGGGTCCTCCCACTAGGATTAGATTATTTTTTTCCTCTTTTTCGACTTTCACATCTACATCAAGTTTTATAGCAAATTCTTCAGGCATTTTGATAAACTGTCCTAGAAAGAAAGTAAGGTGGGCAGCGTAATGTCCATCGCGGGCACTGGTCTTAAATGGACCATGAGGGGTAGGGCTACCGACAACAATTTTCCCGTCGAAAGCACCGTTTTCGTTAATGAAGTCTTTAAAAAAGTTATGAATTTGCTCGCTAGCAGCTAAAAATGAGGGGCGTTGCATTATTTTGTATCCTTCAGGAAACTCTATTCCAAATGCTGGCGAAATAGTTCGGTAATACTTGGCTTTTGGGCCTTTCTTTTTTTCTTCCTTTTCAACTACTATTGCACCTGCTTGCTCTAGTTTTCTTATATGATAGTACACTTTTTGCTCATGAAGGCCTAGATGTCTTGCAATTTCCAGTGGATACATGGATTTTTCATTTAATAATGCAAGGATTTTCCAGCTTAATGCGCCAAGTATCATTTTGAGCTCTTGAGAATTTTGCATGATGCTGATTTCTTTGACTTTTTGGATGTGGCTTTCTTCTTGGAGTAGTAACTTCTTTTCCATTGTTTTCTCCGGTCATACATCAGTTGGACTATTATAAAAAATTTTGTTATAGTTCGGGTTTTCAAGAAGGTGCAGAAGGTAAAAATATTAAAAGAATGGTTAAAAATGCCCTTTCGATTGGTACACTACTATAAATTGTTTTGTAAGTGTAAACAATTATCC
Source organism: Candidatus Bathyarchaeota archaeon (assembly GCA_963701765.1). Lineage (GTDB taxonomy): Archaea > Thermoproteota > Bathyarchaeia > Bathyarchaeales > Bathycorpusculaceae > JADGNF01. The sequence continues at coordinate 335,221 of CAVPBD010000010.1, read as the reverse complement.
TAAAAAGGCTTATTAGCAGACTTCAGTGTATTTTTTCAAATTAAAGACCCAGAAAGAAGACGAGTTTAATATGTGTGGAATTTTCGGTTGCATAACAGAAAATGATAATGTTGCTCCAATTATACATGCTTCACTTAAGAGATTAGAATACCGCGGATACGACTCCGTAGGTATAGCCACCTTAAGCGATGGCGTAGTTCATATTAAGAAGGATCAAGGAAAAATTGATGAAGTACATAAAGCCCATAATCTTGACGATTTGCCCGGAACTATAGGAATAGGACATACGCGTTGGGCTACACATGGTGCTCCACTCAAAGTTAATTCTCACCCCCATGTCGATTGCACTGGGCAAATAGTCGCAGTTCACAATGGAATTATCGAGAACTACGCAGAATTGAAGATGGATCTTGAAAACCACGGTCACACATTTGTGTCCAAAACTGACACTGAGGTTATTCCCCACCTCATAGAAGAAGCTTTTAAGAAAAATCCCTCATTAACCCTAACAGAAGCAGTACAAGGCGTAGTAAAACAGCTTGAAGGGTCTTATGCTCTTGCTATAATTTCTACAAAAGAACCCGACAAAATAATTTGTGCTCGAAATGAAAGTCCTCTTGTTATTGGGGTAGGAAAAAACGCTGTCTATTGTGCATCTGACTTAACCGCTTTTCTACCCATGACTAACAAAGCAGTTCTTATCAACGATGGCGAACTGGTAATTTTAACACCCACATCATATGAGATAAAGCGGCTTCAAGACGGTAGTAACATTGCACGTGAACCAAAGCTCATTGACTGGTCACCTGAAATGGCAGTAAAACAAGGTTATCCACACTTTATGATAAAAGAGATACATGAACAACCTCAAACACTTCGTAATACACTTCGCGCTCAAGGGCACTACCTTGAACTAATATCAACATTCCTTGATCGCGCAACCGAAGTTTTCCTTGTAGCATGCGGAACTTCCTACCATGCCTGCTTAGCGGCATCATATATGTTCTCTAAACTCGCATTCCTCCCAACCTACCCAGTGTACGCATCAGAATTTGTAGAGCAACATGGCAAATCAGTAAACATAGACAGCACAATTTTAGCTGTAAGCCAGTCAGGTGAAACCGCTGATACTTTAGGCGCAGTTACCTGCTCTCAACAACGCGCTGCAACTATCCTAGGTCTAACCAATACAGTAGGTTCAACATTGACCCGAGTTTCAAGAGTATATATCGGCCAACAATCTGGTCCAGAAATCGGGGTTGCAGCTACCAAGACCTTTACCTCTCAACTTTCCGTCTTGGCACAGTTGGCACTTAAATTATCAACCAAACGTGGAAAGGTATCTCAAGACGAAATGGATTGTTTAGCTGAAAAACTCGAAGTCTTACCTGCAATAGTTGAATCAATCATCATAACTCAAGAAGAAAAAGTCAAACAAATTGCCAAAAAATACAAAGATGCAAAAATCTTCTTCTTCCTAGGTCGAGGCATAAACACCGCCACAGCATACGAAGCTCGTCTTAAACTTATGGAAATCGCTTACATTCCTGCCATCGCATTTCCTGCGGGAGAAAGCAAACATGGCCCAATTAGCTTAATCGAACCAGGATTCCCAGTTGTATTCATTTGCTCCAAAGATGGTGCTACACACAAGACATTAGTGAGCAATATTATGGAGATGAAAGCTCGCGGAGCCTCTATAATTTCAGTTCTAGAAGATGATGATGAAGAAATCAAAAAGCTATCCGATGACTATATCGAAGTTCCCAAAGGAATCCCTGAAGTCCTCTCGCCTATACCCTTTATAATTCCACTACAGCTCTTTGCATATTACATGGCTGTTGAACGAGGCTATAATCCTGACACACCAAGAAACTTAGCAAAGTCAGTTACAGTCAAATAATCTCTTCTTTTTTTAATTTAATATTTTAAATCCATATACGTTAAAAAGCCTAAGAGTATCATATTATTATTGGTGTTCTGTTTTGGAGAAAATAGACTGGGGAAAACTTGTTGACAGTCTAATTAAACAAGGCATCTTGCATTCGCCCTCAGTCATTAAGGCCATGCGGGCTGTGCCTAGAACCAAGTTTTTGCCCTCCAATATGGTAAATTATACTACTGCAGATACACCTCTCCCAATCGGTTTTGGGCAAACAATTTCCGCGCCTCATATGGTTTCGATAATGAATGAAGCTCTTAACCTAAAAGTAGGCAATAAAGTCCTTGAAGTAGGGGCAGGTTCAGGTTGGCACTCTGCTACAATTGCAGAAGTAATTGCCCCCAAAGAGGTGCCTAGAAGTGAATGGGGGCACATTTACACCATAGAAATTGTTCAAAATTTAGCTGAAAATGCGCGAAAAAATATAATGAATGCAGGCTACGGTGATCGCGTAACCATAATTTCAGGGGATGGCTCAAAAGGTTACTCCGAAAAAGCCCCCTATGACAGAGTTCTAGTTACTGCCGCTGCTCCAAAAGTACCCAAACCACTTGTTGACCAATTAAAAACTGGGGGTATACTAGTAATACCTGTGGGTACCGCGTTTATGCTTCAGAGTCTTCTAAAGCTCACAAAGGATTCAAATGGGAAGATTATCCAGGAAAATCTTGGAGGCGTAGCGTTTGTTCCATTAACTGGTGAGTACGGTCACCAATTTGCGCACTCTTAGCCAAACCATTTTTCTAGTGTAGTTTTGCTTTTGGCTTTCTTACTACCTTCCTGCATTCTTTCTAGGGCTTTACGAACGCGGTCTTCAGAGAAGTCTTTTTCTCGAACTAAGAAATCTATTATGCCTTCAATGTTTGCTTCTTTCCACTCCAGTTTATAATTATCGGTAACTTTTGGATGTAGAAAAATCTCCCGTATCTTTTGTGGTTCAGCTGGAAACGAGGCGTTTTTTATGTGCTGTAGTGCATTTTCTATTGTTCCATGTTGTTTTATGAGTTTAAGAGCGGTTTTAGGTCCTAAACCCTTTATGCCGTCAGGGTTGAAGTCGGTTCCAATTAAAATACCCATATCGATTAATTGCTCGTATGTTATTTCACATTCTTTGAGAACTTTTTCTAAAGTCATAACCTCGGGTACGATATCGATATAGATGTTTTTACTGGGTAGTTTTCTCTTTCCAGAGATAGTTATGTTTCTGATTAGCGTAGTGGCTCCAAAGAGTAAGCTATCATAATCTTGACTACCACAATAATCGGCGTCGCCATGTTTGGTCATGTGAGCTGCTTGGGCTTCTCCCTCGCTAGGTGCCTGAACCCAAGGCAAACCCATTAGTTCCAGTAATCGTATACTATCTTCTTCCATGTAGTCTTTCATGCTAGTTGTGGCTTGTGCATACATGCGGGCCTCAGAAGTTTTACCTTCCGCTATCGCTTTTTCATATCTTATAGTTGCTTCAGCTTTCACTTGCTTGCGTCGTTCAATTTCCGCAGCTTTTAGCACTGGAGGGACACCGTCGAATACGTAAACAGGTTTGATGCCTCTCTCTACCAAATTACTCGTTCTATACAGCAGTCCACTTAGATGGCTTGTGACCTTGCCTGAAGAATCCTTCAAAGGAGTACCATCAGGCTGACGAATAATCGAAAGAAATTGATACAATGCGTTGTAAGCATCTATAGCTATTGATTTACCATTCAAATCTTCTAGTTTGACTGGAGTTTTCGGGATCAAATCCTTCAGGTCTACGCCCAAAATACATCACACAAAGTATCTATGGCAAAAAACCTATTTAATAAATTTACGAAAATACTGCTCTTTTAGTGGAACAATCTGTTTGTTTCTTCCGATTTTAAGTATGTCAACCTAAAATTTTCTGAATAGAATTAAATATGAAAATGGCTATTTTGAATTTGTGAGAAGTATAGCTATGAGGCTTTCAGTTAACGGGTTTATTGTTGTTTTGCTCGTTGCGTTAGTTCTCGCATTACCATTATTTATTGCTCCTCCTGTAGTAGCTACTTTAGACGATTTTTGGGTTGCTAAAGCTGCTATGCCTGAGGCTGTTGTTGGTCATGGTGTTGCAGTAGTTAATAGGAAAATCTACGTGATTGGTGGTTCTAATTATGATGTTTGGGTTGTTAATTCTACTTTTCAGTATGATCCTGTTGCTGATTCTTGGGCGACTAAGTCTTCGATGCCTACTGCGAGATCTAACTTTGGAATAGCCGTGTATGCAGGCAAGATTTTCTGCATCGGTGGAGATGTTGGTACTAATCAACCCTTGCCCACTGGTATCACTGAGGTCTATGATCCAGCGACCGACAGCTGGGAAACCAGAGCCTCGATGCCTACCGCCAGGTATGATTTAACAGCAAACGTTGTGAATGGAAAAATTTACTTAATCGGCGGATTCGACTACATAGGACCGTATTGCTTAAACCTAACTGAAGTCTATGATCCCACAACTGATACTTGGACTACAAAAGCATCAATGCCGACCGGTGTTATGAGTTATGCTTCAGGAGTTATCAACGATAAAATCTATGTATTTGCAGGTCGGGTTTATTCAGAAACTTCTGGGTATGACTGCAATTTAACCCAAATCTATGATCCTGTTGCAGATATCTGGACTTTTGGTGCTGAACTTCCCGAACCTGTAACCTATGCAGCTGCAGCCGCAACCACTGGTATTATGGCCTATAAACAAGTCTACGTTTTGGGTGGAAGACAAGTGCTTGATACAGTAAATTTCACCCAAATCTATGATCCTGATACTAATAGTTGGGGTTTAGGCACTCCTATGCCGACTACTCGTTGTCGCTTTGGTGTAGCCGTATTAGATGATCGAATATATGCGATTGGAGGCTTGACAGGCTGGTTTACATCTCTGACAACAGTTAACGAACTATACACGCCCGTAGGTTATCGGGGTTCTTCGGAATATCCGTTTTGGATAATTCTGCCCTTGTTTATTTTAGTGTTGATTGTAATCTACGTTGTTTTAAGGTGTAAGTATACTTAGTTTTTCTGCTTCAGTTTTAGCTAAACCCACAATTAGGTTGTTTAATTAAATCCTCTTTCAAGGTATAACCGTTACAATCTTGAAGATTTTAAGCATAGCAGTTATAAGGAGGTCTTACAATTACTGAACGCGCTATAGAGTTGAAGAGTTATGGCTGAAAAATCACCAGCATTATCTTTAGTTACTTGTACCAGCTGCGGCAAACCAATCGCCCCAGGCTCTGAAGCTACAAAGTTCCTCTGCCCTAACTGCGGAGAAATCCAAATAAAACGTGACGGCAAATGTCGCAAGTTCGGACGTCCATACAAATGTCCAAAATGCGGCTTCACTGGACCATAAAGAGAGAGGCGAGATTAAATGGGTAGTGTGATAGTTGCCTACAAAATCTTCCCTGAAGACATAGTTGCAGACTTTACTCCAATGAAAAATGAAATTAAAGCTAAGGTTCCATCTTCAGCTGAAATTATGGGGTATGGAGAAGAACCCGTAGCATTTGGCCTCGTCGCCCTTCTTGTTCAAATAAAATTCCCGGAAGACCAGACAGGTATCGTTGACGAAGTTGAAACCTCTCTTGGTCAAATAAAAGGCGTTAGTCAGGTTCAAACTCTGCAAGTACGCCGAAGCAGTCGGTAACTACTGCTTCACACACAAACATTTATTTTTAATCTCAAATGTTTATATAGTCTTAAAAGCTTGTTTGAGCAAGCTAAATACTGTCACAGGATGGATTCTTAATGAGTGAAGTTCATGAAGTTCAACTGCGTGCAGGAGATGCCCGTCAACGTGATGTTGGAAGAGGCATAGCCCGCATAGATCAGCGAACTATGCAAAAATTAGGCATAAGCGCAGGCGATGTCATTGAAATAGCCGCCAAGCGAACAACATCTGCTATAGCATGGCCTGCTTATAGTGAGGATCAAAACCGCGACATTATACGAATTGACGGTTTTACTCGGAAAAACGCAGGGGTTGCCATTAATGAGTATGTTATTGTTCGACCCGCAAAAGTAAAAACTGCCATGAGCATTACTTTAGCTCCTGTAGACATGCGACTTAATGTTGATGATGATTTTACCAACTTTGTAAAAAATCGTCTAATGGAGCGCACCCTAGTTGAAGGCGACACTACTCTGGTTATGATGTTAGGTCATGCAATACCATTCACGGTTTCCAAAACTCGTCCTCATGGTATAGTTAAAGTTACCGCAGAATCAAGACTGACCATTCTTAACGAGCCTGCCCCTGAAGCTAAGGGTTTGCCGAGGACAACTTATGAGGATATAGGTGGTCTGCATGAAGAGATTCAGCGTGTTCGAGAAATGGTTGAACTTCCACTAAGACACCCTGAATTGTTCCAACGCTTAGGAATTGAACCTCCTAAGGGTGTATTGCTTCATGGTCCACCTGGTTGCGGAAAAACTCTGTTAGCTCGAGCGGTCGCTAACGAGTCTGAAGCGAACTTTTATTCTATTAACGGCCCCGAAATCATGAGCAAATTCTACGGTGAATCCGAGGCTCGGTTGCGAGAGATTTTCCAGCAAGCCCAACAAAACGCCCCTAGCATAATCTTCATTGACGAACTTGATGCTATAGCACCCAAACGTGAAGAAGTTACTGGTGAAGTAGAGCGACGTGTTGTTGCCCAATTACTTGCCTTGATGGATGGGTTGTCAGGAAGAGGAAACGTTATAGTTATAGGTGCTACTAACCGTCCTGGTGCATTAGACCAAGCACTTCGTAGACCCGGCAGATTTGACCGTGAAATCGAAATCGGCGTTCCTGATAAGAAAGGTAGAAACGAGGTTATACAAATTCATACCCGAGGCATGCCTTTAGCTCCAGATGTAGATCTAAAGAAGCTTTCCGATATGACCCACGGATACACTGGAGCAGACTTATCCGCTTTAGGTCGAGAGACAGCAATGAAAGCACTCCGCCGATACCTACCGCAGATTAATCTTGAAGAAGAACGCATTCCACCTGCAGTTTTAGAGAAAATGGAAGTCAACATGGATGACTTCATCAATGCCTACAAAGAAGTTACTCCTACCGCTATGCGTGAAGTCTACATCGAAGTCGCTACTGTACATTGGGCTGACATCGGTGGTTTAGATACTGTTAAGCAGCACTTGATAGAGGCTGTCGAATGGCCTATGAAGCAGCCTGAAATTTTCAAACGTTTAGGAATTAAACCGCCAAAAGGCATTCTCATGTATGGCCCGCCAGGTTGCGGCAAGACTCTGCTAGCTCGCGCAGTAGCAACCGAGAGTGAAGCTAATTTCATCTCGATTAAAGGACCCGAGGTCTTCTCTAAATGGGTTGGCGAATCAGAGAAAGCAATCCGCGAAGTATTCCGAAAAGCTCGTATGGCAGCTCCCGCAGTAATATTCTTTGATGAGATGGATTCGCTTACTCCTCAACGAGGTGGAGGTGGTAGCGATAGCGGCGTATCTGAGCGAGTTATAAGTCAATTGCTTACCGAGATGGATGGAATTCTATCTTTGCAAGACATTGTAGTAATTGCAGCAACCAACAGACCAAACTTAATAGACCCAGCTGTACTTCGCCCTGGTAGATTTGACAGATTAATCTATGTACCTGAACCCGACGACAAAAGCAGACTACAAATTCTTAAACTCTACACAACCAACATGCCACTGAATAAAGATGTAGACCTAAACCAAGTTGCTACCGCGACTAGGTATTACTCTGGTGCTGACCTTGAGAACATTTGCCGTGAAGCTGCAATGCATGCTCTACGTCGAGATATTGCCGCTGGCGAAGTCACAATGAAAGATTTCCAAGATGCACTTAAAGAGGTTGGTCCATCTGTCTCACCTGATATGGAGAAGTGGTACAAGAGTTTCATGCAACAAGTTCGTCAGGTGCAAAAACCGCAAATGCCGGTTGCATAAAGGAGGGAATGAAAAACATGCCACTTCCAATAAAAACTTGGAAAACCCGACCCGCACATTTCGTGCTTCTGGAGATACTTACCAAGAAAGGTGACTTAGCGGAAAATGATCTCTTCAATGCTTTCCACGACGAATTTGAAGACCTAGGCTACAAAGACTTCAACGAATTGCTACTAAAGCTTGAAGTTGCAGGCAAAATCCGCACTACTTCATTGTCTCGCGGTAAAAAACGCGTCGAACTTGTTCAGTAATATATTTAATACTGCGGCGTAAACCGTGCCGACAAAAAATGCTGGCAACTCCGTCGTTATTATCGGTGGAGGTCCTGCTGGCTCTTTTTCTGCTTTTGAACTTGCCAAGCGTGGTGTACCTGTTAAGGTTTTTGAGGAGCATTCCCAAGTAGGGATTCCCTCTCATTGTGCTGGGCACATTAGTATCCGAAGTTTAAAAAATTTGGGTCTGTATCCGCTTCCTTTAGGTATTGTGGAGAATGAGTTTTCTGCAGCGAATTTTTACTCCCCTGATGGCACAAAATTCTCTGTTCACCTAAATCAACCTGTAACTTGTGCTATCAATCGGTCTCTGTTTGATAGCTATTTGGCTGAGCGAGCTCAAATTGTTGGCGCAAAATACTATCTAAACTCTCGAGTTAAGTCTCTGGACTTTAGAACAAGGTTTTGTAAAAGGTGTAACATTAGATCAAGATGGTTTGGAAGAGCATATTCCTGCTAGTTTAGTTATAGATGCTGAGGGTATCTCTTCAAGATTTATGCGTCAAGCAGGTTTGGTCACCTTTAGGCGCGAAGGGCTAGTCTATGCTGCGGAGATTGAAGTAAATAATGTACAAGATGTTGAGGAACATGCGGTCGAGGTTTATGTTGGGAAAGATTATGCTCCGGGCTTCTATGCGTGGTTAATTCCTAGGCTAGATGGTACTGCGAAGGTTGGGCTTGCCACAAACAGCGGAAATCCACAAGACTTTTTGGACCGATTTTTACGAAAGCATCCTATAGCTTCTAAACAACTAAAAGGTGCCAAGATAACTAAGAAGGCATTTCATTCTATAACTTTAGGTGGTCTAGTTACAAAATCCTATTCTAATGGTTTTTTGGCGGTAGGAGATTGTGCTTCTCAGGTTAAATCTACAACTGGTGGAGGCGTAATTTTTAGCCTAACCTGCGCCCAATTCGCTGCAAAAGCTGCCAACGAAGCAATCAAGCAGAATAATTTTTCAAACGAGGTTCTGCAAACATACCAGAAATACTGTGAAAAACGTTTAGGCTTCGATGCAAACGTTATGCTTTGGGCTAGGCGGATGATAAATTCGATTTCGGATTTGCAGTTTAACCGAGCTTTGCGTTTTGCCAATCGAATTGGTTTGGATGGAGATCTGCGGGATATTGATGAAATTGATTTTCAAGGGCGCACTCTTATCACTATGCTCAAGAAACCTACGACATATGCGGCTTTAGTATATTTTCTTTGGTTATATTTGTCTACAAATGCTTAAAACAAACGAAAACAACCTTGGTACCAATTAGAGACGGTATCTATGCGCGAATTTGATTTCAAGCAGGTTTTGGTCTTCCGCAAAGATTTACAATTAAGCAAAGGTAAAATCGCTGCTCAGGCGGGGCATGCGGCAGTTTCCGCAGCTCAAGCTGCTTATACAACTAATAAGAAGTGGTGGGAGGGTTGGTTCTTTGAAGGTCAACGTAAAATCGCGGTTAAAGTTCCCAGTGAAAAAGAACTTCATGAACTTGAAGAAACAGCTGAAGAATTAGGCTTACCCCATGCATTAATTGTAGATGCGGGTTTAACCGAGATTCCTGAAGGTACAGTTACCTGCTTAGGTATCGGTCCTGCACCTGCTGATAAAATAGATCGTCTAACAAGAAGTCTTCAATTGCTATAATATGAAGAAGGCTTTAGGTTTGTCTGTTCCAGTAATCGATCAGCAATTGGGTCTTGAAGTTTACTTGACTAAAACCGCTGGAATAGGCGGGATTATTCGTAAAACTATTGATGACTTCATAGTTGAAGAAGTTCTTTTAGATGGCTCTAAAGCTACAATAAAAATAGAAGCCTCAATTAAACTTGCTTTGGGCGCTACAGCAAAGCAGCAGCGATTTTTGTTGTCTGTTTTAGTAAAACGTAATTGGGACATGTTAATGGCTGTCAAAAATGTAGCGCGAGAACTTGGAATTGATCAGGGACGGATTCAAATTGCGGGCATAAAAGATGCTAAAGCCATTACTGCTCAGTATATTACACTGGATGGGGTATTAATCGAGGACGCGGCGAAAGTTAGGTATAAAGAAATTGAATTGCGTCCTTTAGGGTATTTCCGCGAACCATTATCAGCATTTTACTTGCTAGGAAATAATTTTAACATAAACATAAGAGCCATAAGCCAACCATTAGCAATAGTTGAGGCACAAATAACCCAGACCATTGAGGAAGTGGCTGCTGTTGGTGGGATCCCAAATTTTTATGGGCACCAACGCTTTGGAACCACCCGTCCGATTACTCATCTTGTGGGTAAGGCACTTGTTCAGGGAAATATCGAGGAGGCAGCGATGCTTTTCTTAGCTAAACCTAGTCCTGATGAGCACCCAACATCAATGGTGGCTCGTAAGGAGCTGCAGGAAAGTCAGGATTTTAAGCGAGCTCTTGGGGCTTTTCCATCTCAACTTCGTTATGAGCGACTCATGCTTACTCATTTAGCTGAAGTACCTGGAGATTTTGTGGGTGCTTTTAGATGTTTACCCCTTAAGCTTCGGATGCTTTTTGTGCAAGCATATCAGTCTTTGCTGTTTAATCGTTTTCTAAGTGAACGTATTAAACGAGGCTTTTCGCTTAACAAAGCGGAGGTAGGAGATTTTGTCGTGAATGTTGAGCGTTCCGGGTTGCCTATGATTCGAATTGGGAAAATCGTTGATCAAACCAAGCTTGAAGAGATTAATAGATTAATTAAAGCAGGGAAAATGCGGGTTGCTCTGCCGATTGTCGGTTTTAGCCAAAGACTTTCGCAAGGTGAAGCCGGAGAACTTCAACGTCGTCTTTTAGAGACCGAGAGTATAGAATTGAGTAATTTTAGGGTGGAAGCTTTTCCTGAAATTAACGGGAGAGGTGAGCTTCGTGCAATAGTAGCTCCGGTTAAGAATTTTAAGGCGAAATCTTTTGAACCCGAATCAGAGTCATCTTCTACTCTAAAGGCAAGTTTAGAGTTTATGCTCTCTCGAGGCTCTTATGCTACAGTACTTCTTAGAGAAATAATGAAACCTAAAGACCTAATAGCTGCAGGTTTCTAAATCACAAATTAGCCTTTTGTATACTTTGCCATTTATGCTTTGTCGGTTTGGTTAAGGTCGCGCAGTCGGTTGACACCGTCTATTTCAATTATGAAGTCAGCGACGGTTTTTGGGACTAGCGTGTGCCAGCTGTCGTCTTGTTCGAGCATTTTTTGCCTTATCACAGTTGAGGAATAGAATTGTCTTTCGTAAAAAGGTAAGCTTTTGACTTTATAGCCTGCCTCGATGAATAATCTTCGGGTTAGTGGCTCGTTGGAATAAACTATTTGGAATTTTGGTGTATACCCTTCTAATTCAGAAACCCACATCATGTGCAGGTGCACGTCGGGCACTGGGACAATCCAGACCAGAGAGCTATCTATTTTTGCTTCTTGCAGGGAGTTACGTATCATTACTAGTCTTTCGCCCGAAGTGAATGGATTTTCAATGTTGTGACTATATTGAGCGCTTCCTATGACTATAATCAGCTCTTCCACTTCATGTAAAATGTTCTTGATTGATTCAATGTGTCCTAAATGAAAAGGCTGGAATCTTCCGACATAAAGACCGCGAGTAGGCATGAACCCTCTTCCTAATTGGGATTAACCTTGCAGGCTTTTATGATTTACTGTTTACTAATCCATAAAGTTTGGTGTTTTGTTTTTTTTGTTGGTTGTGGGTGTGGGTGTTTGGGTTTTTTGACTTCTTTGGGGGGTGTGTTTTGGGTTGGTTTTTGGGTTTGGGGTTTGTTTTGGGGTTTGTTTTTGTTTGGTTGTGGGTGTTTTGATGTTGGTTTTGGTTGTTTGGTTGTGGGGTGTGTTGTTAGGGTTTTTGTTGGTTTTTTCTGTGGTGGGTTTTTTGGATGTAGTAGATGGTTATGCCTGTGATTAGGAAGGTTGTTGCTGTTAGTGCTGCGGTGGGCGTTGCTAGGAGGATAAAAATCATTATCAGGGCGCTTGTGGCTAATCCGATTGTGGGTATGATTTTTGGGTATAGGCGTTTTTGGATTTTAAGTTTTAAAGCTGAGAGGTTGGCGAATATGTAACCGAAGACCAGTCCGAAGGTGCTCACTGCTATTGTGCCTGTTAGGTCCGCGAATAGCACGATGATGGACATGACTATGCCTACTATCCATATAGCGATGTATGGTGTGCCAAATCTGCCTGTGGATTTTTCCCAGAGCTAGGGGGAGGTCTTGTCTGCGTGCCATGGAAAATGTCATCCTTGAAACGCCTAAAACCGCCGCTAATAGTACGCTTGCTGTTGCAACTGCCCCGCCAATAGCTAAGGTTTGTATGGCGGCTAGGTTTTGTGATGCTCCTATGGCTATAGTTAGTGGTGCGTTTGAGGCTGCAAGGCTAGCTGATCCGACCAATCCGACCGCGACTGCTCCGACCACAACGTAGATGACTGCGGAAATCAGCAGGGACAATAGCACTGCGCGTGGAACGTTTTTTTTTGGGTCCTTAACTTCTTCTGCCATCACCGCGATTCTTGGAAAGCCGCCATAGGCGAAGAAAATTAAGCCCATGCCATAGAACATGCCACCGTTTAGGGGTTCAAAGGGCAAGAAATTAGAGCCCTTAACAAAGAGTAAGCCAAATGCTACAAAAAATCCCAGAACCGCCAATTTTACCACAACCAGCACATTGTTAAGAATAGCTGATTGCCGCACCCCCACAAAGTTCAGCGCGGTAAATCCCAAACAAACAACTGAGGCAATTACGTTTGCAGGTAACCCTGGAATGGCCGCGGCAAGGTAGTATCCAAATCCAAGTGAGACCGCGGCTCCGCCGAAGGTGTTAGCGATTATCCACATCCAACCCGTTAGGAAACCTGCCAGAGGCGAAACTAATCGTCGAGTATACTCGTAGACGGCGCCTTCTACGGGGTGCCAAGCTGTTAGCTCAGCAAAACTTAGCGCCGTGAAAAGCGCTATTACTGCAGCTAAGGCCATGGAAACAACTAGCGCAGAGCCAGCTAATCCCGCAATTATGCCGGTGACAACAAAGATTCCGCCGCCTATGATTGCGCCAACATTAATCGAGACCGCATCCCACAAGCCTAAGGATTGCTTAAGCTGATTTGGCTGCTCCTGCTCTTCCATCTAACCACAAGGGGTTCTCTAATGCAGAATCAATTAAAACCTTAGCGGTAAAACACAAAAAACTAGGGGTTAATATTTGGTTTTGCGGCTGGGTTGTTTGATTTGTTATTGTGTTGGAGTGGTTGTTATCCATTTTATGTTGTCGAATCCGTATTTTTCTATTAAGGGGTCAAGGAAGTTTGGGATAAAATTGTCTTCTACTTCTCCAAAAACTATCGCGTCGCCAGTTCTGTAAACGAGGGCTATGTTGGTTAGGTCTTTTAGATCTTCGTATTTGCCTCTTATTTGCCAGTACTCTTCTTCGCCTTTTCCCTGCTCCATTATCCAACTGTACTTGCCTTTAGGATGAGCATCTTGGAAAATATTGAAGGCGCAAACAATTTCTCCTGCAGCCTTCGGTGAGTCTTTTGTTTTAACGTAAAACCAAATTGTCATAGAAATTCCCTACCTTCAATTGTTAGGTTATCGCTTATTTATTTTTGGTTTGCTTAACTTTTGTGGTCTACTATTGCAAGTGCCTCTAATTCTGGCGTAAACTTATATTCAGTAAATACTACTTGAGCAAGACCGATAATGTCTAAAGTAAACCTAATTCCCTGCATGATTCTTGTAATCTTAACAATTTCGTTAGTATTTGTGCCCTTTGTTAATGCTTCATCATCTACAAACTGGAGTAAAACATATGGTGGTTCAGATAATGACCGCGCTTTCTCCATAATCCAGAATAGTGATGGTGGCTACTCCATAGTTGGTACCACTCTTTCCTATAGTACTACTGGATATGTGAATGCATTGCTTTTAGCAACTGATGCTGACGGTGAATTGTTGTGGAATCAAACCTATGGCGGGTTAGGTGCGACTTATCCTTGCGCTTTTATCCAAACTAATGATGATGGTTATGCTCTGGTAGGTTATAGTTATGACTTAGCAAATACGGGTTCACTTTATCCTTGGTTTGCAAAAACTGATGATGTTGGAAACTTGCAGTGGAACAAGACTTACCCTGAATTGGGAAGTCTTATCTTCAATTTAGTCCAGACAGCTGATGGTGGTTATGCCCTAGTTGGTTATGTTACCCACAGTGAAGAACTAGTTTCTGCTTGGTTAGCCAAAACTGATGCTGATGGAAACCTAACTTGGAGACAAGAGTATGGCACCTCAGGTGACAACGAGTTATACGTAGTGATTCAGAATAGCGACGGTGGTTATACCTTGGCCGGTTATACGACTGCTGCCGGAGCTGGTGATGAAGATTTCTGGCTGATCAGAACAAACTCATCGGGAAATATACAATGGAACCAAACCTACGGCACTTCAAACTTCGATATGCTCAACTCTTTAGTTCAAACTGCAGATGGCGGCTACGCTTTAGTTGGTTATTCTACCTACTCAAACACAACCAGCGACGATTATCTGTTGATAAAAACCAACTCCTTAGGCACTATGGAATGGAACCAAACCTATGGAGAATCAAACATTGATGAAGCTTTTTCCGGGATTCAAACTGCTGATGGTGGTTATGCTTTAACAGGTGTTACCGTAACAAGTGATGGGCTAGGTAATGCTTGGCTAGTCAAAACGGACTCAGTGGGCAATATGCTTTGGAATCAAACCTACGGGGGATCAGCTGAAAGTGTGTTATACTCTATAATTCAGGTTACCAACAACGAGTATGTCTTAGCCGGTTTTACCAATTCTTCAAGCACAAATCAAGATGTCTGGATAATAAAAACCGATGAAAACGGTGTTATCCCAGAATTTTCTGGCTTCTTCATACTTCCCTTGCTTGTAGTTTGTACCTTATTTGCGACAATTATAATGAAAAAAATAATTACTAAGAAAACTTAGTTGTTTTTACTATTTTTCCCCTTTTCTAAATTTCTTTATTCAGCTTAGAAGAGGTGCTGTTCTCGGAAACATCGTTTTTCAAAAAGCTAAGAGGTTCATAAACATGCGTAAGTGGCTGTTATTTTGGACTGTGCTTATCGGATTAACTTCTTATTCTTCGGGGTGTTTCTCTCGAACTAACCCAGCATACGCACCATGCAAGAAACCACGCTAATGCCACACCTGGAAAAATTAAGAGTAAGAATTTTCTGTTCTTTCTATACACTGTCCCAACCTCAAAAAGAGATGCTTGTATAATAAAATAAGACTTCTTGAGAACTCTGATTTACTGCTTAGTTAATGCTACTTCGCAAGACCCAAAACAACATAATATGTTGCGAAAATTGTTTAACTAATCTTCAGAAGGATTCTACACTGCCGCGCCATAGATTCCGCAATCAAAGTATGTCTGCCACCATATTCGCATAGCCTGA
Source organism: Candidatus Bathyarchaeota archaeon (assembly GCA_963701765.1). Classification (GTDB taxonomy): domain Archaea; phylum Thermoproteota; class Bathyarchaeia; order Bathyarchaeales; family Bathycorpusculaceae; genus JADGNF01. The sequence goes on along the minus strand of CAVPBD010000010.1, from coordinate 319,612 downwards.
TCCTTAATCATCTGGTTTCCAATAATTTCTTTCTGCGTTAGTAACGCTATCTCCTTGAAAAAGTATCGTTGCGCCTGAACGAATCTGCATGCTGTTTTATAGCTTAGTCTTAAGTTATATGCCTAACTCAATTCAATTGAGGCTGTCCCCATTTTATAGAAACAAGGCATTAATTAGAATAAAAAGGGGAGATCTTCCCTCAGATTATACTGGGGGTGGGGGAAGAGGTTGCTCTTTAGCGCCTAATAGTTTCCAGCTAAAGAGTGCTAATACTGCGCCAGCTCCCAAATCGCAAAGTGCGCCTAGGAGTCTTAAAACAGCTTCTGCAGACATTGGTCCAAAGTCGATTATTTCGTAGATTCCCCATAAGAGGAAGGATCCTGCCCAGAAAAGCAAAAAGAAAGCCAGTAGCTTTTCCTTGGTGATTGTCTTAAGGACATTCATTCCCAGAAGTGCGAATCCAAGCAAGCCAAGCATAATTCCAGCTAAAAACTCTAGCAAATTACTAAGCAGCGCCAATACAGATGACGCAGAGTATAAGTGGAAAGCATAGTAGCTTAAAGAGCTTAAGTTCCAGAAAAAGAACGATCCCGCCCAAAGGAGTACAAAGTACACTAAGAATTTTTCTTTTTGTAATAATTCAATAATATTCTTCGCTGAAATCATATTTTAGTCACTGAGCTTATTTATCAACTGATTGATTTAAAAAACCTTGCAAATCTCATCTCTTGCTTTATATATTGACTCTTCAACTTCCAAATATCTTCAAAACCCATAACGGGATTAATATTAACCTTAACAAACACTCTGATAACCACCCGAAGACGACTATTCTACAGCTTTAACAACCCCAGACTTCTAAAAATACGCTCATACAACTTCCGTCACTGGGCAATAACGATGTATGCCATTAAGTCAAAGACCCATTCGTGGTTTAACTGTATGCACGACAAGATATGAAATGCACATCAAAATACATCTACTACGAAAAAGTAATCTTCCAATCAGACATTAATGAAGAATGGATTGTAAAGGTAGCTAAGACAGTGCAAGAAGCAATAGAGCTGGTTCAAGTAAGCTTTGATTACGTGATTGAGATGATAGATAATGGTCGAATCGGTTAAAATCTTCAGGAAACGTAAATAAGTTGGACGATATCACTGAAGAGTTTGGACGATGAAGATATCGAGGTACGATGAGGCTGAAGGCGGGGAAATTATGCTGGAGGCTTGTGAAGTCTTTTTCCGCTGCTGAGTCCACACAAAAACAACGCAAAATTTTTTCATTTAGATAGAAAGAATGAGATATGTTTTTGCTTCAAAAGTTTTCTCTTGAAGAAAGAAGGATATTTACTGGACCTTTTATCTGTCTCTGGATCCAGTAAAGTACGCCCAAACGCTTACCATGGCAACTGTGAGCACAGCACCGCTGACTCCTGAAATCAGGAATTTTGCTTCGATGATTGCAGGTAGAACTGTCATAAGCCAAGGAAGAGCATAGTCTGCAAATAGTTGGGCGAATACTCCCGCCATGAATCCTAAGAGCGCGACAACAGCAAATACTTTAATTCTATCACCCATTATTTTTCACCTTTAAGTAGCAATTAAGCTATGCTTCTTTTTAGTCTAACTTACACTTTTATGTCTATAACATAGAAACGGTGTTAGGCATCTTATACTCCAATAATTAAAGCCCCAAACCCATTTTTAAGGCATGTATAGCCCTACATATATACCCCCATATTGAGCGCATATTAACAATGTATAAGATTATTCTGCGCATGCAGTGTTGTTAGAGGAATCAGAATTGTCCGAAAGGTTCACTAAAAAATGGGATAGTAAACGGGAAGATGCACCATTTAGCAACCGCATCAAAGACGCAGTTAAGCCACCAGGCCCACTAAAGCCACGCCTTGACTTCGCCGTCAGAAGAATAGAGCTTCAAGTACAGAAGCTTGACCAAGCAACTGACAGATTTAGCCAAAGAGACAAAGCAATCTTCGCAAGAATAGTTGACGCCTATACCAAACACGACACCGCACGCGCAAACGTATTCGCAAACGAACTTGCCGAAGTTCGCAAAATGTCACGATTAATCATAAACGCTAAGCTTGCTCTTGAACAAATAACCTTACGATTACGAACTGTATCAGAATTAGGCGACGTAGTTTCCACCTTAGGTCCAGCAGTCGGTGTTCTACGCTCTGTTAAATCTGGTCTAGTCAGCGTATTCCCAGAAGCAGAAAACGAACTTGGCGAAATTGGTAACATGCTAAGCGGAATCATGATCGAAGCAGGTCAAGGCTCAGGTATGACATTAAACTTCGACACAGTCAACGAGGATGCAAGCAACATACTAAACGAAGCAGCAACAGTTGCAGAGCAAAGAATCAAAGAGAAGTTCCCCGACTTGCCACAAGGCATGCCATCATCAGCATCTGCTCAAACAGAAAAATCAACCCAAGGATTCTAAGAGGGAGTGTAAAAAATGTCACAAACACCCTCCAATCTTTTTCTTTCCATTGGCAAACCAGTGAAAGACGAATATGGTCGTTCAGTTGGTAGAATAATTTCTTTCGCTACAATCCCAAACGGAAAATTCGACTCTGCATTTATTGAATTAACCGATGGCAGATTTACAAAACAGCCCATAGAAAACCTAACCTTCAATGGCGCTGAAATAACACTCTTATCCAAAATTAAATCCAAAGCTGGAGTCTTCTGCGACCAAATCCCGTTCATCTGGCGCAAAGATCAAGCACTCAAAGATTTAAATGATAAAAAGAAAATCAGTTCAGATCTTTACCAAGAACTCCACAACAATTTCGGCACTATTCTAGGTCAACTACGAAAAGATGCGCAAATTTTGCTAGACGAAACTGCTCAAGGGATTACTCGTTGTGAAGAGGAATTATCTGTATTAAGCTACGGTATTCTTCATCTTGAACTTGAACACGAAATAGGAAAAATCAACGACGATGCATATCGTTCAGCATTCGCAGTACTTCAAGAAAATCTCAAACGAACTACTAACGAGAAAAATGACCTGGAAAATACAAGAAATAGACTATCGAACATTCTTACAGGCGATTCACCAGTAGTTACAATGCCAATTGAGAAGAAGGTCTCAACCTACGTGGCGCCAGTAGTTAATGATACAACTGAACTCCCAGAACCCCCTGTTGTAGTTTATGTAAAAGAAGTAGGAAAAGCCGGAATCTAACCAGGACTAGTAAGGTAGTGGGGCGGAGGGAAAAAAAATTAAAGGACTAAACAACTCGCCCCCTCCCCAACTTAAAGAAATCGCCACTAAATCGATTTACACGCTCAAAGAACAACAAAGAAAATTAGATCAAGCAAGCTGTCGCCTGAAAGAGCGTGACCGCATTCTTTATGAAAATTGTATAGGTTCGATAAAAAAGAACAATAAAGATCGCGCTTCCATTTGCGCTAATGAGCTTGCTGAAGTTCGCAAGCTTCTCAAATTCTTATGTAGTGTAAATTTAGCTATTGAACGCGTAGTGCTAAGACTTGAAACCCTTCGGGAATTTAGCGAAATTGTCATTGATTTAAAACCTGCATTGAAGCTTTTGCAGGGAGTTTCGCAAGAATTAATCCAAGTTTTGCCTGACGTTTCTGCAGAGCTCAATGAGGTTAACAGCACCATAAACGATACCTTGGGCGCTACAAAGCTCACTTCAGAACCTGATACCGTAATTAGTATTGGCAGGAGGACTGAAGGCGGTGACGAAATTATCAAAGAAGTCTCTACTTACCTTCAACAAAAAGTTGCCGAGACTTTACCTGAGCCGCCAATTGGGGCTCCAAATATTGAGTTAAAACGAAAAGCTCCGCCTCTTCGAGAGCTTGTCGCCTTAGGTACTTCAAGTTCTCATGTAGTTGGGCGCCGATCAGTTGAAGAACCTAAACGTGAGCCTACCCAGACGGTATTTTCCTATAAGAAATCCGAAGAAATTTCTCTAACAGTCGAGAAGCCATCAATTGAAGATATGCTCCTAGAATATGTCCGGAAAAGTAATGGTGAAATAGACCTTACCCGCTGTTCAAGTGAATTAAAAACCTCAAATCAGGAAATAGAGAAAGCGCTTGAAAGCTTAGGCAACAAAGGAAGAATAAAAATCGAGCTAAAATCACCTGAATAAAAAAATGAATTGAAAGGGGAAAACTATGAGTGCATCACATGAACTAGAGAAATCAGCAACATCTTATGCATTAGACGCTGTGAAAATGGATAAGCAAGGTAACAAGGGCAGAGCTATTACTCTGTACCAGAAAGCAATTGATAGTTTGCTTACTCTTGTTCAGTTGTATCCAGAGTATGGTCTGAATAAGGTCTATGTGCAAAGAGCAATTGCTTATCAAGAACGAATCAAAGCCCTTCAGGGTTCGGTTTCGCCCACCGATGTCCGATTGGAAATGGAGCGCGAGGCAGAGGAAAGCGGAGGAGTCGAAAGGGCCACACCTGAAGGAAAAACTAACGAAGAAGAGCTTGTAGTTCAAGAGAAGCCGAATGTTAGCTGGGAAGATGTTGTAGGTTTAGATACTGGTAAAAAGGCGATTAAAGAGGCTATAGTTTACCCCGTTCAGAGGCCTGATTTGTTTCCGTTAGGTTGGCCACGCGGTATTCTGCTCTTTGGTCCTCCTGGTTGCGGTAAAACTTTACTTGCTGCAGCAGTAGCTACTGAAATTGATGCTAACTTCTATCAAATAGATGCAGCATCGATTATGTCCAAATGGTTAGGTGAAGCAGAGCAGAATGTGGCTAAACTCTTCAATTCAGCAAGAAAATCCGCAAATGACGGTAGAGCCGCCATAGTCTTCGTAGACGAGTTAGACTCGCTGATGGGTGCTCATTCTAACGAAGTTGGCGGAGAAATCAGGGTTAAAAACCAGTTTCTTAAAGAAATGGACGGTATCATGGACAAAGGCAAAGCCTTACATGTCTATGTCATAGGCGCAACCAACAAACCTTGGGACTTAGACTGGGCTTTCATACGCAGATTCCAAAAACGCATAATGGTTCCTCTTCCTGACCATAACACACGCTTAAACATGCTAAAACACTACACCGGAAACCTAGAAATCTCTGGCGATGTTGACTTGCATGAATTGGCACGGCTTAGCGAAGGTTTCTCGGGCAGCGATATACGAGATGTCTGCCAGTCGGCTCAGCTATCCCTGATAGGTGAGTTCTTTGAGTCAGGCAAAGCAACAGACAAACAAGCAAAACCACGACCTTTAACCATGGTTGATTTCCGGCAGATATTCGACACAAGAAAACCAAGCGTTTCAATGGACATGCTAGCGCTATATAACAGATGGTTTGAAGCCTTCAAGGCGCTATAAGAGCGGAGGGACAACACAACAAAACTGAAAACGGGTTAGGTGGACAGGTTTGGAGAACCTCATACTTTTTGCTCGCTCTCCCTTCTCCCCCCAAAATATCTCCAAACCCCACACACAACCCAAAAAAACTCTATTTGTCAAGTTTTTGCTCAATAAGATCAGCTAGACTTCCTGCGTTTGTTAGTGCGTCTATGTAGGGTATTTTCGTTTTTAATTTTTCAGTGTTGTAAGGTCCACTAAAAACTAGAATTGGTTTGTAGGTTTGCTGTGCGCTGGTGGCTTCGTCTTGGTTTTTATTAACTGAAATTTTAAGTATATTCGATTTTTTGGCGACTTGCTCTTTTAATCCTTCAATGAAGACAATATCGTTGCCTTTACATTTGTGCAGAAACGTTTCCAGTGGCAAATCGTTGGTTTGGGTTTTTTCTATTGTGGCGATTTCGGTGGCTGATATAGCAAGAATTGTTTTAGCTCCCGATTGAGCGTATCGGTAGGTGTCTTTTTTTGGAGTATCTATGGTAAAGTTTGGCTCATGGACATGTTTTATGGCGGCAACTTTGTAGCCTCGTTTAGTTAGTTCACGGATCAGGTTCTCTGTGGTGGTTGTTTTACCTGACTTTTTGTGTCCCACTACCGCTACTATCAACATACAGGTCACTTGGGGGATTCTTTCATTTCTTGGGTGAAGATTTCTTCAAGCATCTTTTTATCTACATGAAGTTTTTCAGCTAAATCCTTAACGACTTTCACATATATGCGGAAAAGAGTTTGCATGATTTCCGCTTTTTCTTGCTCTGTGAGTTCCTCTTCTCCAGCGAGCAGTAAAGCAAACCATTTGCCTAGGTTTGTAAGTTGGTAAGCTTTGACCCATATTATTCTGCCTTCCTTCTCATTTTTCTCCATAGCTTCGTCGAGCACGCCGAGTTTGGTGAGGGTTTTAAGGTTCTCTATGATGGTTTTATTTGAAAAGTTTAGCTTCTTGACTAAGTCTTGCTGGTAGATATTTTTCTGCACACCCTGCTCTAAGGAGAAATGTAATACATCTACGGCTGCTTTGGAGCCAAAAATGGCGCTAAGAACCTTATTTTTTTCTTCTGAAGGAAGGAATACTACATAAGGTTGTAAATTATCGTTCAAACCAGTTATCCCTGTTGAGACATCACATGATTACAATTTAAAAATTGCGGCAGTTGAGGTGTCCTTTCGGCGATTGTTGTCTTAATTATTATATCCATGCTCCATGAAAACTTTTTCAGAGTCTGCTAAATAAAAGATTAACTGAAAATGTGCGCTTAGCTATCTTATCTGCTTGAAATAATGTCAAGTTTAGCCGACAGTTGTTAAGGTGTATTATTTCTATATTTTGACATCCAAATGGGTTTGTTTTCCGACACTTCTCGCTCAGAAGGTAACAGGTAAGGTAGGTCTAGAGCCGTGAACAATTCTTTTTCATCTGCCCCTGCGATTACATTGCCATCTTTGATTAGACCTTCACTGTATTTGATTTTCATGCCTTTTGAGATAGCGTAGCCTGCAAGCCACACGTTATGATTTGCCGAGCCAGTACGGACAAGTAGGTAAATACCAAAAGTTGACGGCTTTGCCCGATAGAAATCTACTTGGAACAAGCCATTTTGGCAGGGCAAAAGTGCTTTTATAACACTACTACCTGAGCAGTTGTTAGGCTTTGCCTTTAAGCGTTTGAGTTCCTCACCAATACTGCGCCACCCAGCATCGCCTTTGGTAGCTACAACAAAATCAATATCATGCACCTTAGCTTTTTGTCGCCTGATGCTTCCAGCAACTTCTATCCTCTCACAGTAAGCGTACACTGCAGTCTTGATTTGGTCTGCGATTCTTTCAGCTTCTTTCAAATCGAGTTCTGCCAGTAAGGGGACCTCATCTTCTGGGAAAAGCGTGGATTGTTTTTTCAATAGCTCCACTATTCTTCAGTTAATATATAGAGGATTTTATTGTTTGCTATTCACATCGAATTAAGTTTGGATTCTGTTTTTTTGATCCTTTTATTTAGTTTAGTTTGTGTTCGAGTTTTCGCAAGCAGAAGAATAGTCTCAGTTTCAAAGCACCACAAATCCTTAGGCACTGGGCGAAGGATAAAAAAACTTGACTTATAGCCCAACAGATGTTTGTTATTGTTGTTTTGTTATTGTTTGTACTCTACCTATTTTGCCGTCTGTGAAGCGTACTTTGATTCCGTGGGGATGAGTGGGGCTACTGGTGAGGATATCTTTGACTATGCCTTCGGTTAATGTTCCGCTGCGCTGGTGCTGCTTTTGGACGATGCTCACGTGGGTGCCTGGCTTGATTTGGCTACGCGTAGGATTAGGTTGCATTTCCAATAAGGACAGATTCGAAGCTTATGTGCATTCGCCCTAAATATTAAAAAAATATGTGCGGGAACAAAAATTAATCCCCTCTCTCAACTGCTACGCAGACTAAAACGGGGTTCAGGAACCCTCCGACGGTGGATCTAATTTCTTAAGCTGGTGAGCCTTCCAAAAAACACTAATCCACGACAAAAATGTAAGCACAATTAATAATCCAGACTGGATAATGTATCGGTAATATTGTATATCCGTCTGGCTTACTGGAACAATTATTAAAACTACAAGTCCTGTTGGTATTTTTGGCCAAGGAAGAAAAGTGTATCCTGGAGTTGGCCAAATGAGAGTTCCTCCATATTCATGAACATGAGAAGCTACATAATAGGCAGAAATGCTATAAACCGATATGACCATCGCTATTGAAACTAAAATAGCTAAGATTATCTTCGTTTTTCTGCTGTTTTTCATGCTATTCGATTAATTGGCAAGTTTTCTGGTCTTATATTTTTCTATAGACAGGGATTAAAATCTAATCTTTCTCTCTTCTCTCTTTTGCATATTCCTATAGTTTATCCTAAATTCTTCTATTGGAATATCAACAATTCCAAAGTCATAATCGCAGGTTCATATTCGAGGTTTAACTTGGAAGAAGAACAGCAAATTTTTTTTCTCTGTTCTTCTTCTTTCAAAATACAATAAAATAATAATACACACAAATCAAAAATTTCTTAGAAGGAAGGAAATTAAAAAGAAATATGGTGTATCGCGAACCAAATTAGATTTTAGAGTTTTTTAATTATTTTACTCTCAACTCAGCACATGCTAACCTCTTCTCTGCAACATAGCATTCAAAACATAACCTTCTACCATCAAGCTCGTATTCAGCTTTTTCTATTTCACCACAATATTCACAATTATCCATTTTATCTCATCCTACACATATTTTTAATAATAACTTAATTATGTGACTAATTGATAAGCATTATGGTTATTTTTATGAAAATATATCTGATTTTATTTAAAATAAATCGACAAGTGTGTAATAGATTCTTCTTGGTTTTATAATCTAAGCGTTTGCTAAAAGTTAATAATTAGCCAAATCAAAAATCAAAAAATAGAATCTTCGTAAAATAAAGAAGGAAAGGAAAGAAGGAAATAAAAAACATGCATAGTCCTAAGTAGTCTTTTAGATAATATCGGCTTCGATAAAGGATATGAACAATTTATGGCACGATCTGGCTACTTGTAATGTGTAAGGTTTTTACAGTTGTGTCCTATTACGATGTCTTGTATTGATTTAGTGGTGTAGCCTGCAAAGCTGAGTAACCCCGCGGCTGAGTCATATAACAGTTGCAAATATTTCTCTGTGTCCACATTGACGTTTTTTTCGATTAGCGCTTCTGCTTTTACTCTTCGGTCATGTTTTTTGTTGTCAGCGTCGGTGAATACGAATCGGATGTTTTCTCCTGCGTGCACTTCTGCGCCTTCTTTAATGGATTGTTCGGCGGCTATTAATTGGCTAACGTGTTGTTTGTATTTTTGTGGGTTTTTGGATAGGTGCTTTGTTATCATTAAATCCCACACGGGCACTTCACCGTTAAGCAGCTTTTGTCTTGAGGCTTTGAGTGCTTGGATGGCTTGGGGGATTTTCTCATAGAATTCTGCAGTATTGTTTGCCAAGGCAAGGGTTTGTATCATTTCCATTTGGGTGTTGTAGACAAATTTTGGGGTGTCTCGTTTGCGGACTTCTATGCCGCGTACTTTGATTTTGCCGTTTTCCATGACGCCGTAGTATCTGTTTAGTACGCCGATGTTGGGGTGCATCTTTGAGGGCAGAAAGGCGATCCATTTGTAGGTTCCCTCAAAATGCAAAGTAACCCCCACCTCCGCGCTTATGGCTCTACACAAATCAATGTACTCTTGCAGGGGGGTGTCTTTCTTTTTTAGCCACATTGAATCGACAATTCCATGGATCACCGTAAATCCTCTTGCTTCAGCCATGCGGGCGGCTTTAAGAAATGCTTCTCTGCCAAAAGCGCAAACCCCTATGTGGCCATCTACTGTGCCGAACTTGGCGTTTTTGTAGCCCAGATAGCCAAAACATGTTACTAAAATCCACTTCAGAGCCGCTTGTCTTTTATCGTAGGTTTCTTTTAGTGCGGGGGTTTTTGCTTCTTCTTTAAGTCGTTTATATAAAAATCGTTTCCCAACTACAAGTCTTAGCGCCTGGGGGACTATGCCGTCTCGTTTTTCGCATATGTGGTAGTTGAGTTCTGGGATGCGCCGTTTCGAGTTGGGGCAGCATTTGCACAGTACCGTCTCGGCGGATATGTTGTTGTTAATCATCAAACAGGGGTACATAGAGGAAAAATCAACTTCACCAACGCCTTCATGTAGTCCCACGATGGGTTCGTAGACGAAGCCTCCGCGGTCTCCGACCAATAATTCATAGGCGGATTTGAAGGCTTCAGGGATGCTTTTTTTACGCGGGATAAGGATGTCGTTTTTGATGGCTTGATAAAATTGAATTGAGGACATGCTTGTGCCTATGGAGGCTCGAGCGGCAGTGTGCAGGGGCATTCGGCAGATTCGGGCTATTTCAAATAACCCCTCAAACCCGCCTTCTTTCATAACGAATGTGTTGGTTTGGTCTATGTGGATTCTTCCATAGAGCCTAATCGTTGGAGCTTTATAGAAGGTGCGTCCATACGAAAAGAATGTGTTACCTTCTCTGTTTTTAGAAACAAGCGGGATTTTGTCTCTGCCCAGTATGAATTCATCTAAGATTTTGTTTTCTATTGCTCTTTGCGTGAGGTAAGAAAGAAGAAACGAATCGCCTCCCTTTGTCAAAATTACGTCGGGGTCAAATGCGTTTATGGCTTTAACAAGTTGTAGAAGCTTATTTTTTTCGTTACCCCCGTCAATAACTGTCTGTTGGTCTGTTTGGATCAGTGTTACTTTGTTGATGGGGTCGTTTAGGTTTGCTATTTTGCCTTTTTTAGCTATGTCTACGCTTAGATTCAGAACACGCAACGGGGGCACGCTGTAGTTTACGCTCTCCACCGTATCCCAAAGTCTATACCTCAAACCTGCGCTGTCAAGATGGATTTCTACAAAAGCTAAAGGAAATATGTCATGATCAAAAAAGTAGGCGCGGTCTCCATTAAGATCACAGTTATGGGCTTCATATTTCTGGTAGTTGCCTAACTTTAGAATCTCTTTAGTGAAGGCTGAGGTTTTTCTGCAGTCTCGAAGTGCTATCTCTATGACTTTGGTTTTTTCGGTATCTGTCGGATGAGCATATTTGTAAACAAAGCTCCATGACGCAACGGTGGTATTGCATGAGAATTGGCTGGCAAGAATTGATAGGTCTTCTTCTTTTCCTGAAAGGTATATTTTTGGCTGGAACTTATCGGTCAGTCGAATCCTTTTTCCGTTTTCAGCTACAACCCAAACCGCAACTTCTCCGAAAGCAGACGGGTACACATCAAGTATCCATCCTCTAACCGAGTTGGGCGGAGTTGAGTTTTTGTTTGAGGGCATCTAGTTCCTTCTCGATTTTTTGGATTTTTTTCTGCTGGGCAAGAGCTATTGACATGAGCATAGGTTCAAAGAGTATGGGCTGGGTTGCGTTGCTTCCTGCTGAGGCATAACTTCGGCAAGCATCCATTAGCGCATCGTAGGCTTCTTTGTCATCGATGCGTAGGGCTTTGGCAAATCCGCTCCATCGGCGAATTTCCTCTTCCAACGCCATTCGATATGATTCTACTGTTCTTCCCATAGTTTATGCCGCCGTAAAATCTGCTAAAGTTAGATTCTCCGAAGGAAACTCTACTGCGCCTAGTGGTAGATTGTGATGTTTTTCTAAAATGAACTCGCGTTTGTGCTTTGATTGTTTAAGAGCGATTATCACATTTGCCTTTTGGTAGGTTGTTGCTTGGAGCAGGTCATTTCTGGGTATGTCCTGATGAGGTGGGCAGGTGGCGATTAGTACGAGTTGGTTTTCTTTAGCAAAATTGGAAAGATAAGTCGTGACTTGTCGATAGATCGAGCGGGCTTCTTCGTCTTGGATGTTTTTGTCTAAAAACATTCCTGCTAAGTCGGATATTATTACCAGTTTTGCATTGGATTTTTTGATTATTGCTTTGAGTTTTTCTGTTATCAGGTCGGTCATTTGGTATGCTGTGAATGCTCTGGAAATGTAAATGCGTTCCAGCGCCCGTTGCGGGTCAAGCTGGTGAAGCTGGGCAAGGCGAGCTACCCGATAAAGTCTGAAAGTGTTTCCGCCATCAATGAAAACTACGCTGCTGCCTAAACCGCCTACCTGAGGCGGGAACTGGGCTCTAACACACAAAAGAGAAGTCAAAAAACTAACCGAAGCTGAACCATGCACGACCGCAAAATCACCTATCGAAAAGCCCGGAAACAGCTCATTGACATTACGAACATTCAACGATAATAGCATCTGAGGCGAAATCGTTTTAATTAAAGCGTTTTGTAGCAATTCTTTACCTCCTTCTGTGGGGAACTAACCAATTCGCTCTCTTTCGTTTTTAAGGTATACCTCAAACGACCCGTCCAAGCAGAGGAGAGAGAGTCGGGCAAAAGTGAAAAAAACTCTTAGCAAGTTACTTTATCCATAAAGTAGACTAATTTCTTTTATCTAAATCTGAGGTGGGTGTTGGTTAAGTGAAGGCTTTGCAGTAGCCATCTTTGGTTTTGATGAAGCGATATTTTCCCGCGAAGGCAAAAAGACCTATACTTTTAAGCTCCGCATCTAGTGCTTCTCTAGGTACGTTGCGTACTTGGGCTATAAAGTCAAGGATCTCCGAGATGGTAGTTACTCTCATTGTTTTGCCGTCAAACCATTTACTTGACATTGCTTTGTCGAAGGTTTCTTTGACGTTGTTATAGTCTAGTTCGATTTGGAAGTTGACATCGGAGCGAATTGCAATTTGGTTTTTAGGTTTGTCGTTGTCTGCTTGGGTCTTCATATTTTGCTGATCCTTCGCATTCTGATTGTAAATAAAAAATATAATGCTTCTGCACCTACAATAAATATCAATAATACTTGTTAGATTGGTTCAGCTATCCATTGGTTTTTACATGGAGAAAAATTACCAATAACTCGCAAAACCCTGGCCAATGGGTTGATTTTATTTTTTGATTGTTGATATGTCTATGACGAATCGGTATTTTACGTCGGCTTTTATGGTGCGTTGGTAGGCTTCGTTGATTTTTTGGATGGGGATGAGTTCTATGTCTGAGGTGATGTTGTGCTGGGCGCAGTAGTCGAGCATTTCTTGGGTTTGTTTGATCCCGCCTATGAGTGAGCCTGCGAATGCACGGCGGCCTAGGACTAGTGTGTCAGATTGGATTGAGCTAGGTTTTCCTGGTAACCCGACCAAAACCAGCGAGCCATCCACTTTTAGTAGTGAAAGCAGTGTGTTTATGTCGTGTAGGGAAGAGACTGTGTCGAGGATAAAGTCAAAGCTGTTAGCGTGAGCTTTCATTGCTTCTGCATCGGTTGAGAGGACCACTTCATGAGCGCCCAGGCGGATGGCATCTTGAACTTTACCCGGTGAAGTCGTAAATTGAACAACATGCGCACCGAAGCTCCGTGCAAACTTAAGCCCCATGTGACCTAGCCCACCTAAGCCGACGATGCCTACTTTTTGTCCGGGTCCAACTTTCCAGTGTCGCAATGGTGAGTAGGTTGTTATTCCTGCACATAGCAACGGAGCTGTAGCAGCTAGGTCCAGTTTTGGAGAAATTTTTAGAGCAAACTTCTCTTTAACTACTATGTTGTTGCTATAGCCACCGTAGGTTATTTTTCCGGTTTTGTCAGTGCAGTTGTAGGTCCATATTGGTCCTTTATCGCAGTATTGCTCTTCCCCATGTTCGCAAGGTTCGCAGGTGCTGCAGGAATCTACCATGCAACCCACACCCGCGCGATCACCAATACTAAACTTTTTCACTGCGGAACCCACTTGAACGACTTTACCCACAATTTCATGGCCCGGCACCATTGGAAAAACCGAACCACCCCAGTCATTATTCACCTGATGAATATCTGAATGGCAAATCCCACAATACAAAATCTTAATAAGAATATCTTTCGCTCCGACACTACGTCGCTCAAACGAGAATGGCGCAAACTTACCTTTTGCTTTTCTAGCCGCGTAGCCATGAGCGCGAATGGAGTTTTCGTTTTTAGATTTAGTTTGGGTTACCATACTTGTGAGTGTGAAAACGGCGCCTTTTATGGCTTACGCGAAACCAAACAACAAAGAAGCAGATTTCAAAAAATAGCGGTGATTGCTATTTTAGGAGTTTGACTACCAGAAACTTGAATGCGCTTTCACCGGTGTTGCGTAGCAGGTGTGGGATATCTTTTGGGCTTTCAATAAGCATATCTTTTTCTACTTCTTGAGATTCGTTTCCGATTTCTACGATTCCTTTGCCTTCAAGAATATAGAAGAATACATCAACAGGTGTGGTATGCTTCTTTAACGATTGTCCTTGTGTGAGATTCATAAAAATCACTGAGGTTTGGGGCATATCGCAAAGTTTTTTCGCTTCTACGCCATGAGCATTTTGGAATGTGGTAACATTTGCTACTTTTGAGATTTTCATAAAGCATCACTTTACATTAATTCGTGATTATACTTAGTGTTTTTGCTTTCTTTAGACTTTTTGATTGAGTATTTGACAAGATTTACCTCTTTATGTGTGTGCAATAGCTTTTTTAATAATTAGTTTGCTTTCATATCGCGGTGCTTTAACACGTCTTCAACAGCTAATTGGGTACCTTCTGACGGTGACACTTTTGTTACCAAAGAGGGCTTCATATTCAACACGCTTGGTTACGAACATCCAGAAAACCGAGTGTTCGCATTCCTAAAATACATCCCCTCCGAATACCAGAAACATTTCAACGTCGAAATGCTAGACCGCACATGGACCTATGGCGATAAAAAACTCTTCCGCGCCGAAAAACTCTACACAGCTGAAAACTACAAAATCTTCATCGAAGCCTTCCGCAAAAACTTCCCCGACTATCTATATTTTTGTCCCTTCAGAAAAAAAGAACTAATCAGCGCCCCCATAAATCGCATCGAAAAAGTCTTCGTACCCCAAGAACGCCTCGTTGCTATGCGAAAACTATCTAATCCTGATCGCATCCAAAAAATGGCGCTAGACCTTGTCGAATTATTAAGCAAAGAATCAGGTATCAGCTTAGAAGATTTTGGAATTCATGGCTCCATAGCTTTGGACATGCACAGCGAGAAAAGTGACATAGACTTCGTTGTTTATGGTACAGGTAACTTCCGCATTGTCGAAGCGACTATAGATCGTCTTGTAAACAAAGGCACTTTGCGCTACATTTTTGGCAATCGCTTAGATAGAGCAAGAAGGTTCAAGGGTAAGTACTTAGATAAGATATGGATGTATACTGCTGCCCGCAAACCTGAAGATTTTCCCGCCAAATATGGCGCTTACCACTTTACCCCAGTTGCTCCTTTGCATTTTCAATGCACAGTAAGTGACGATGCAGAAGCCATCTTTAGACCCGCAATTTACCACATTACTGACTATAAAGCATTAGATGCGAAGTCGGAGCTACCAAAAGACAAACTACCAAATTGTATAGTCTCCAATATTGGCTGTTACCGTAATGTGGCACGTAAAGGAGATTGCATCAAAGTTACTGGGACCCTAGAACAAGTCATCTCAACTAAGACTGGCGAAATTTCCTATCAGGTCGTTGTAGGCACTGCTACTACTGAGGAAGAACAAATATGGCCAATGTAAAACTACGAGACCGCGACGGCATAATCACTAAAGAAGGTATAATATTTCGAGTCTTCGGCTACAGCCACCCACGAAGTGCTTACTTCTGCGACGCAGAATATGGCTCAGCTAACATATTTAACTCCAAAGACCCACGCGCCTTAAGAAACGGCGGGGGGAGTGGCAAAGTCTTCTACAAATTCTACGACGACGAAGGCTACAAATTCGTCTTCAACAGCTACCCAAAGTACACTATCCCTCACAAAATGCTCAACGTAAATGTTGTAGGTATAAAGAAAACCGACACAACTGAAATTCACCAACCCCAAAAGTGTCTCCAAGCACTTACAAAAGGCAAACCTGCCGACAAACTCCACGCTGCAATGCTTCGAGTATTAGATACTGCCCAGAAACATTCTGGTCTCCAAACCAGAGATTTCGGAGTCTTTGGCTCTATGCTTTATGGATTCCATCACCCCGAATACTCTGATATTGATTTGCTTGTTTATGGGATTCCACAAATCACCAAGATGCGCGAGGTTCTAAACGATTTATACTCTGATGGTCTTTCAGGTTTTAGAAACGAATTCGCAACGGATGCCCCGATTAGAGGAAAGAAATGGCGATTCAAAAATCTCGCTCCGAAAGAATTCGTATGGCACCAAAAACGCAAACTAATCTACGGTCTATATGACGACGACCGAGAAAGCGGACGAACCATAAAAGCCGAATTCGAACCAGTCAAAGACTGGAGCGAAATCGCCAATGAATATAATCCTGAAACTAAAATTGATCGCAAAGGCTGGGTAGAAATCAAAGCGCGAATAACTGCAGACACCGATGGTCCATACATACCTTCTATTTATGGTATTCAGCCTTTAGAAGTAGTCAAAGGCTCAAAAAAAGCCCTCGAAGCCACTCGGATAATTTCTTTTATGGAAGAATTTCGTCTACAAGTAAAACGTGACGAAACAATAATAGTGAACGGTAACCTAGAAGAAGTGACTACCCCCGAAGGTAGCTTTTGCCAAATAGTCCTAACCTATGGTCAGAAGTATTATGATCAGGTTCTAAAAGTTGCTAATCTAAAACTTTGAGAGTGTCATGAAATCAGCAGGTTTATTACCGATTAGGACTCGGTAATAGCGCCTTCCTTGCTTTTTATCTATTACCTGTTCAATTTTCCCTTGTACAACGATTTTTTCGCCTAATTTAGCTTGTTTACAGAATCTACCCCTAAAAGATACAATCTCCATTATGGGCTCAAGATTTGTGCCGTGGAGGATTTCAACATCATCAACTTGATAAGTGCAGGGAGTAAACAATGCCTCTGCATCATCAATAACACTAGCTGAGAGTCTTGCATAACCGCTGTCCTCAAAATAGACATCTCCATATACTTCTGAAACTTCGTTCCAATCTTTTACAAACCGTATGAAGTAATCTATTCCTTGGTATTTGCCTTGGAAGGCTTTTCGTGATTCGGTAGTTGCAAAGTCCTCAAAGCTCATGATGGTGTCTTTTGAACGAAAATCAAAAAGAGCCCCCAGCTCCTCTTGATTATAGGGTTTAAAATGTGACGATTCATCTCTCAGCAGATTCTCCAAGGCAGCATAAGCATTACAACAATTATTAATACCATATACAACGGGGTCAATATCTGATTGCGCCGTGAACAAACCTGCCATTACTGAACCCGAAATCCCCAAACATCTCCACGGAATATTCGCTTCTTCTTTAAGGGTCTCAGTTAATTGCACAACTTTGTGCTCCAAATCCTGCAAATTATTGGATTTCCGCAACATGCTTAGCTTCTCAATAGGATCATAATGTTTCACAACTGTTTCCTTGGGGACTTCGCATAACGTTTCGCCAAAAACCGGATCAGCAACAATCAACTGAGGCGCTTTTTGTTGCAGAAATTGAAATCGTTCGGCCAGATTATACACTTTACCATAAAGATTATTCCCCTGCCCCCGATTTCCATGCGTCGAGGGGATATATCTTGGGAACGCAACAATTCTATTTGGAGGGTGAACTAATCCTTTAACGTCAAAGATGATGTTATCATCCGTTTTTATTAGATCTCCTTCGCGAGCACGCATTATCAACACCTCTGAGTCGAGTAAGTGTAGTGTAGTTCAAGTGTTTGTAGTTTTTTACATAAGCTTAATAAACCTTTTTTCGAACTCACTATCATCTTAGGGGTGTCTTCAAAAATGGCTAATTGTGAAAAGGCAAAACATATCTCTAAATGCCTAGAATTAGCTATATTGCTTGAGGTAAGTACACACAAACCTGGCAACGTAAATTTTGTAGTAGGTTTTGAAGGAACACGGGTAGAACATTTCTTAGCTTCCGCAGTAGCAGCTGCGCCATCTTTTGAAGAAGCCGCTAGAAGAGGCATCGCGGTTGGAAATGGAAAACTGTCCATAGATAAAGTTGGTGTAGGTCAACTAATACGGGATTGCGTAGCAGACATCGATGCCTGGCAAAAAGGAGGAAACACCCTCATAGGAACCGTAATGCTTTTTATTCCAATAGCAGTCGCCGCCGGTATGACCCCCTTCAAAGAGAACAAAGACTATGACGAACTTGATATACCGCAATTAAGGAAAAACCTCAAGCTAGTTACTGAGGCAACTACAGCGCAGGATGCGATTCATGTTTATGAATCAATTGGCATCGCAAAACCCAGCGGACTTAACGGCGCCCCCGACCTAGACGTAAAGGACGTTAAATCCAAAAAGCGTCTACTCAAAGAAAACGTTTCGCTATTTCAGGTCTTTAAAATCGCCGCCAGTTATGATGATGTCTGTTCCGAGTTTGTTAACAACTACCCGATAACCTTCGATATGGCTTTCCCTTACCTTATGGAACTACTTTTAAGCAAAGGTATGACTACCGCCATCGTTAATACATTCTTGAAAATTCTCGCAGAGCATCCTGACACTTTCATAGCCCGCAAAGTTGGAGTTGAAAATGCGCGTAGAATCTCCTTGGACGCAAAAAATATTCTTAAAGAAAATGGTGTAGCTACACCCCAAGGTAAAGAACTAACCATGTTACTTGATAAGAAGCTGCGTGAATCTGGCAATAACTACAACCCTGGCACAACAGCCGATATAACCGCCGCGACAATATCACTTTGCACACTCAGTGGATACAGACCATAACTAAAGCCTCAGCTTTTTGGGTTTTCCCTGCTCAGAACCCGTAGTCTTGGATATTTTTTCTCTTGTCTTTTAAACCTTAATGTTTTATAATAAGATGAGATTACAATTTCTTTTAGAGGCGATTGTTTTGTCGGAGTTAGTTTGGAAAAAACCTGTTATAACCATCTATCGTGAGCGGTATCCTAAGACGGAGACTGAGCCTTTTGCAGTACTGAAAGCTAAACAGATAGCCCTTATTCGCACTGATGACACAGAATTGATGGGTAGCATCAAAGACTTCTTTGCTCTGATGGGTGATATAGACTATGTATCTACTGAAGAGGGTTTAACGGACAAGTACATACTTTGCTGGTTTGACGACACCGAAGAGGATACCACTAAAGACTTAAGACGCCTATCCGGGGTTACATTTTCTCAAAAAGTATCCTATACACTTAATGAAGCTGGAAAACGAACCTATAACGCGTCTTTTAGAGCAAAACACGGTAAACTCAAATAGTCAAAATTCTATATTTCTTTATTTAATAACTGACAGTTTAAATTTCTAATGTCTGCTTGGCTTAGATGATTGCTTATTTTTTACCTGTTTGCTCCCGCATGATTTTTCGGAAAAAATTGGAAATTTCGTTCAAATCTGCTAAGTCACTCGGCTTCGTTCATACGATGCTTTTTCAAATCATAATTATTAGAATTCTTATTATTTATTGGCAGATAATTATAAATGAGATTTTTTATTGTATCTTTTGCATCTTGTTCTGGGGCTTTTTGACACTTAAATTTTATTGATTTTTAAACCTAATTTTAAATACAACCCTTTAATCTAAATTGGTAAAGGTTGGAGCATTATGGTGACTCAAAAGTTACCCGTATTGTTGATTACCGGCCGTTCTTTAGAACAAGGGGTAAACAACCAACGCGGGAAAGGATCAAAAGAATATTTTGAAACCGTGACCACATGTTTTATGGACCCACAAGACATGGCAAAAATTGGGGTAACAGACGGTACCCACATAACTGTATCATCAAGTTCAGGATCGGTGGTTCTTAAAGCCGCAAAATATACAAAAGGCCCCCTGCTTGGAATGATATATCTACCCTATGGTCCTTGGGCAAATGTGATTAATAGTGACGATACAACAACAACTGGAATGCCCACCTGCAAAGGCACAAATGCTGAAGTAGAAGCAACTCCAGAAAAACCCATCTTGAACCTAATGCAATTATTCCAACTTGAATTCGGAAAGAAGGGAGTAGAATGCCACCAGTAATAATTAAACCAGTAACTTGTCCAGTATGCGGCTGCCTATGTGATGACATTGAATGCACCGTCGAAGATGGCAAAATCATTAGGGCAAAGAACGCATGCGCAGTTTCCGCGATGAAATTCCTAAAATACAATAGTGAACACCGCATCAAGACACCGATGATGCGTAAAAACGGCGAGCTAGTGACCGTATCGATGGATGAGGCAATTAACAAAGCAGCCGAACTTCTAGCAAACGCAAAATATCCAACACTCTATGGTTGGGGATCGACTAATTGTGAAGCCCAACGTGTTGGCGTTGCCATAGCTGAAGAGGTCGGCGCCATCCTTGACAACTGTGCTACACAATGCCATGGTCCATCAGTTTACGGCGTACAAGCCGCAGGCTTGCCAACAGGTACCTTAGGACAAATCCGTCACCGCGCAGACCTAATTCTGTACTGGGGCTGTGACCCAATGAACTCTCACCCACGTCACCTTCAACGCTATACCGTAGGTTCAGAAGGTAGATTCATCAAATCAGACTGGAACGAACGTATAGCTAAAGGACGCGACCCAAACGCAAAGAAGCAAACCTTAGCCGAAATAGCTGAAGAACTCGCACAATGGAAAGTTCCTGAACAGAAAGGCGTACCCACAAGTGATTCTACTATTCCAAGAACCGGGCGCAAAATGATAGTTGTAGATATCCGCAAGACCAGAACCGCAGAGCTAGCTGATTATTTTGTACAGATTGAACCTAACAAGGACTTCGAAGTCTTCGAAGCCCTGAGAATGTTGGTTAACGGGATGGAACTTGACGTTGATAGTGTAGGCGGAATACCCACCGAACAACTTGAAGACCTCGCAGACGTGCTGGTCAGCTGTAACTTCGGTATTGTCTTCCACGGCTTAGGTCTAACTAGGCAGTGCAGGCAAACACCATAACCTGCGATGCTGCTTTGAATTTGGTTCGTGACTTAAACTTAAAGACCAAATTCTCCGAAATGCCCATGCGAGGTCACTTCAACATCACCGGCGCAACTAACGCAGTATCAACAGCATTTGCTGGCTACCCAACAGCTGTTGACTTCGCGATGGGTTACCCAAGATCTAACCCTGGAGAAACCACAATTATCGATGCTTTACTCCGAAAAGAAATCGACGTAAGCTTAGTATTAGGTGCAGATCCAGTTTCAAACTTCCCTCACAAGGCCGCAGAGCACATGGTTAAAAACCCGTTAATCGTCATTGATCCACACTTCAACGCTACTTCACAGATGGCTGACATACTTATTCCATCAGCATTCGTCGGTATGGAAGAAGGCGGCACCGCCTACAGAATGGACAACACACCAATAATGCTAAAGAAAGTAGTAGACCCGCCAGCAGGCATTAAAACAGATGAGGAAATTCTGAAAATGATTCTCGCAAAGATAAAAGAAATTAAAGCCAAAAAATCAGGAGCTGCATAAACATGGAGTTACTCATTAAGAACGGCTTCGTAGTCGACCCAATAAACGGAATTAACTGCCAAAAAATGGACATAGCCATAAAAGACGGTAAAATCGTCCAAAGTGTCAATGAGGCAAACGCCAAGATTATTGATGCTTCCGGCATGACCGTCATGGCTGGCGGTGTGGACCTTCATAGCCACATTGCAGGAGCCGAAGTAAACATGGCAAGAACCCTACGTCCGGAAGACCACTACAAGGACTTCGAACGCAAAACCGCTGTTACCCGCTCAGGTGTAGGTCACACTGTACCTTCAGTATTCACTACGGGTTATCGTTATTCACGAATGGGTTACACCACTGTGATGAATCCCTCAATGGCTGCCTTCAAAGCAAAACATGCACACGAAGAAATGAATGAAATGCCTGGTCTAGACAAAGGCACCTACCCATTGCTAGGCGACTGGTGGTTTAGCCTTGATGCGCTTCAAAAAGGCGATCTTGAAGAATGCGCACAATACATCGCTTGGATGATGGACGCAGTCAAAGGATACGCAATAAAAATCGTAAACCCTGGTGGTCTTAGAAGCTTGGGGTTATGGCAAAAACGTACGTGATGTGGACGACGAAGTCCCTGGTTACTCTCTAACTCCTCGCGATATTATCAGAGGTCTAGTTAAAGTCAACAAGATGCTAAATATGCCTCACACAATCCATCTGCACACCAACAACCTAGGCAAACCAGGAAACTACATTAACACTTTAAACACGATGAAGGCAATGGAAGATTTATCAACAGACGGCAAACCAGTTGCCCACATTACCCACATACACTACAGCGCTCTGAAAGGCAGTGGCTGGATGGATCTAACCGGAGCATCAGAAGAAATTTCCCATTACATGAATAACCACACTCATATAACCATGGACATGGGTCAAATCGTATTCTCCAGACGCTACAACAATGACCGCTGACGGACCATTCCAACTAATACTCTCTCAATTAAGTGGACATAAATGGGTAAATAGCGACGTCGAAGCTGAAACAAGCGGTGGAATAGTACCATTCACATACCGCAAAAGCAACTACGTGAACGCCATCCAATGGGCAAACGGCCTAGAAATCGCCCTTCTAATCAAAGACCCCTGGAAGATTTTCATGACCACTGACCATCCCAACGGCGGGCCATTCACAGCCTACCCGAAGGTTCTTGCATGGCTATACAGCAAGAAAGCACGCGACGCGACCCAAAAGAAATGCAACGCCAAATCCAAAAAGAAGAGCATCATCGCCTCAATTAACCGCGAACTAAGCCTCTACGAGTTAGCTATCATGACCCGAGCAGGTCCAGCAAAAGCTTTGAACCTAAAGAATAAAGGACACTTAGGTATTGGCGCAGATGCAGATGTTGCAATATTCAACATTAATCCTGAAAAACTCGACATTGCCCAAAAGTTCAGAACCGCACGCAGAGCATTCGCACATGCAGCCTACACAATAAAAGCAGGCGAAATCATCGCAAAAGATGGAGAAGTTCTACAGCATGTGGACGGAAAGACCATCTGGGCAGATGTAAAGATGAATAATCCACTGAAAATCACCGATGAAGTACGCCAGAAATTCAAAGACTATTACTCAGTAGAATATGAAAACTATGGTATGGACACAAGTTATCTCAAGCATTCAAGTCCAGTACCAGTTCAGGCGAAGGTGTAAAAAAATGACCATAATCTTAACACCCCTTAAACAATTTGAGCTGCCTATAATCGCAGAATGTATAACCCCCGCAGAATTCCAAGGTAAAAAACTAGAAGAAATAGCCGTACTTCCGATCTATGAAGGAAATATGGAAAAAACTCTCTGCGACATATTCAAAATAGAACAAGACGACGCGGCCACTCCAAGCATAGTCATCAACGGTGATGCAGACAAAGTTCGCAGAATCGGCAAACGAATGAAAGAAGGCGAAATTGTAATCAATGGCAATGCTGGCATGCATCTGGGAATGGAAATGAAAGGCGGTAAAATTACAGTCAAAGGTAACGCATCAGGCTGGACAGGTGCAGAAATGAAAGGTGGCACAATCGAAATCTTTGGCAACGGCGGCGACTATTTCGCTTCACCATTCCGCGCAGCAGAAGCAGGAATGAAAGGTGGACTCATAATAGTACATGGTAACGTTGGTCACGATGTAGCAGCCGGAATAAAGGGGGGCATCCTCAAAATTATGGGTAGCGCTGGGAACTTCTTAGGTTATCGCATGACAGAAGGCGCAATTTACGTAGAAAAGAACATCGGTGGAAGAGCTGGGGCCTTCATGTCTGGTGGCAAAATAATTGTAGGCGGCGCAGCTGAATCAGTGCTTCCAAACTTCTCAATCGACAGCGTCAAACCCAAAGTCAAAGTAGACGACACACAGCAAGCCACAGGGCCCTTCTATGTTTTCACAGGTGACCTAACCGAAAAAACACGCGGCAAACTCTTCATAAACAAAGCCGCTAACCCCCAACTAAGCACATACGAAAAATACCTCTAAGGTGAAAAAAATGGACGTTAAAACTATTAGTGTAAACAAATTAGCTTGGAAACTTGCAGAAAACCTCATCAACAACCAAGAATACTACGGTGTTAAAGTCTGCAAAACAACCGCAGGCGCAACCGTAATCGACGCGGGCATAAACGCTCCCGGCGGATACCAAGCAGGCCTTGCCCTGACTGAAATCTGCATGGGCGGCGCAGGACAAGCAAAAATCGACTTCAAACGCTATGGCGACTACGAAGTCCCCTCAGTCGTAATAACCACTGACTTTCCTGCAGTCGCAGCGCTCGGATCACAATTTGCTGGCTGGAGAATAAAAGACGGCGAAAACATCGCCATATGCTCCGGACCCGCAAGAGCTCTCGCACTAAAGCCAAAGGACCTCTACGCAGAACTCAACTTTAAAGACGTTTCCGACAAAGCAGTCATCGTCATTGAAAGTAATATTATGCCCTCTGATGTAGTCGTAGAGAAAATTGCAGCTGGATGCAACGTAAAACCCGAAAACATAATGATATTGGTTGCTCCAACCGCAAGCGTTGCTGGCTTAGTTCAAGTCGTCGGCAGAATCGTCGAAACAGGTATCCACAAACTCCACAACTGCGGACTCGACCCCAAAGAAATCCAATACGCCTCAGGATACGCACCCCTCCCCGCACTATGCGCAGACTTCGAAATAGCTATGGCACGAACAAACGACGTCCTACTATACGGCGGAGTCGTTCATTACATAGTTGACTACGAAGATGACGCAAAACTGCAATCCATACTCGCACAAGCACCCTCGTGCGCAGCAAACAACTACGGCAAACCATTCCTAGAAATCTTCCGCGAAGCCGACAAAGACTTCTACAAAATAGACACCAAACTCTTCGCCCCTGCAATGCTTATGATTAACAACAAGAAAACAGGCAAAACCCTCAAAGCGGGCCAAATCAACCCCAAGGTTCTATCAGAATCCCTGGGATTCTAAACCCTTTCTTTCCTTTCTTTAATTTTTCAATAAAAATTCATTCTGAGCGACAGATGCTTTTGCTAAGTTGAATTTTAGAAATAGATGAAAAAAGAAAAAAATTTTCTGATTTACTTTTAGTCAAGTTTTAGGTGCGTGATTCTTTGGACGGTTTTGACTATTGTGTAAGCTATGGGTACTGTGTAAAGTACAACGGTGCCGTTGAATAAGGCAAGTAACGGAAGGATGCTAAGTACATATGATAAAGGCGAGCCAAAGCCAAATGGGCTGTCCAAGGGTAAAGTAGCATAATTCACGAGTGACATAGCTATTATTCTAAAAATAATTCCAACAGCTGTGCCAACAATAACAACTAGTGCTATATGCTTTATCTTCAGGGCGCTGGATTTGGCGAGCTTTTGAGCTATACCTACTCCTAGTAGCATTGTTGCTATTGCGGCGAGGTTATAGAATGGTCCCATAGGTAACGCTCCTTGGAAGAAAGCAAAAAGCATTAGTGCGTTTATTATCATCACTGCCGCTCCTGACTTGGGTCCTATGAGGAGAAAAGCTACCACGATAGGTATTTCCCAAAGACCATAAATGAGAAAGGGCAAATAGGGCGCTGGAACTCCAATTCCTGATATGGCTGGATTTAAAGCTACAGTTAAAGCACCAAAAACTATTGTTAATGTTAGCTTCTTAGTATTCATAGCAGTCGTTTTAATCTAAGCCTTTAATTATTTAAGAGTAGCTACCCAAAAAAGTTAACCCACTTGAGAAATCATCGCGAGATAAGGAGTGATTTGGGAAGTCGATAAATACGGGTTGTTTATAATTCTCTTTAAAGTGAGACCTATTGCCAGAACCCGCAAAATTCTCGATAAGTGAATTACGAGCCTGGCTTCAAAAAGAGACTGGGTCAGTGCTCACTCCTGTTCAGGCCCAGGCTCAGAAGCGTCTTGAAGAAACCCGCATCGCTTTGCAGAATCTAACTGAAGCTAGTAAAATGCTTGTAGACAATAGCCAAAAGGAAATCGAAAAGCGAAACATGAAAGTCTACAACCGAGCCCGCGCCTTAAACAAACTTGCTAACATGTTTGTAGAACGCTTAAAGAAACTTGATGTTCCCAATCAAGTTTCATACGATAATCTAAGCCCATTTGCCAGTGAAGCCCAAAAAATAATGGCTGTTACCGACCTTGACATTAGAAATTGGTTCCCTCACATTAGCCCTTTCTTTATCATGGATCGTCGTAAATTTCAACCAATATTCGAAAAAACCAAAATCACGATAAATAACCTTAACGATTATGTAACAAAAGAATACGTCAAAACAAAAACCCAGGAAAAAACCTTCCAACTCCTTAACGAATTAAACACCTTACAGACCCAATTAGTTGAAATCGAAAACCAAAAAACTAACCTAAGAAATGAACGATTAACAATTGAAAACGAAATTTCTAAAGTTGAACAGCAAACAACGGGATTGAAAAGCAACTCTGTGATTGACCAACTAAGCCATGTTGAAATCGAGCAGGAAACACTCAACAACGAGCTTAAAAATGAGTTGCGCCACCTCCAAAAGCCCTTTATAAAAATGCAGGCCTTAGCCACTTCAGGAGGAGGTGGCGGCATAACCCCAGATGAACTGCGCAAACTTATTCAATACATGGAAAATCCATTCGAAGCCGTGGTTACTGAAGAAAACGACACCCAAATGTTAAAGGAAATTTTGCAGAAACTTTCAGACTTACTAAGTCAAGATAAGCTAAAGCTTAAACCTGATAAACAGCGCAAAGCTGAACAAACGGTAGAAGATATTCTTAACCGAGATATTTTAGCTGGTTTTCATATGAAATGTCTCCAAACGGCGATTAGGAAAAAGCAACTTTGTGCTTCTCCTGAACTTGAGAACGCAAAACATGGTCTTTCTCAACTTCAAATAGAACTCGAAAAACTAAGAGCCCGCAAAGCTAACCTTCAAAGCGACGAGGCCCTAAAAACAGCTGCCGCCAATGAAGTTAATGAGAAAATGCGAAATCACAAAAAAACAATCGAAACAAATGTTCAAAACTTTTTAGGTAAACAAATCCAAATCACCTAACCCGAAGGGAAACCCCTCTGAACGAGTTTTCTTCAATACTTAAACAAGCAAAAAATGTTAGAGCAGATGACTTTATCGACCTAGTGGAACGTATTACTTATCAAATGTCTAACGAAGAAGGCCAAAACGGAAACATAATCATAAGCGGTAGACTCGCTAAACTTGAACCAGTTGGCGAAGTTCTAGTTATCGGTGATTTGCATGGGGATTTAGAAAGCCTAATTACTATAATAGAAAAGAGCGATTTTATCAACAAAATGAACGCGGCCAATAATGCCATAATGGTTTTTCTAGGCGACTATGGCGATCGCGGTTTAAGTCAAACTGAACTATATTTCACGGTATTAAGTCTTAAAGCTAGGTTTCCTGAGCAAGTTGTGCTTATGCGAGGAAACCATGAAGGTCCTATAGACTTGATGGCATCTCCTCACGATTTACCTTATCAACTTCAGAGCAAACTCAAAGACAAAGGAATCATCGCCTACGCAAAACTGTTAAAACTTTTCGCAAGCCTTTATAACGCGGTTTATGTTGAAGATCGATATCTAATGGTTCATGGCGGTTTACCCCCATCAACTCGCAACCTCCAAGACCTAGCCCTGGCGGATCAGGTTCATCCAGAAAAATCTCTTCTTGAAGAAATCCTCTGGAGCGATCCCGACGATATGGCCGATGGCTTTTATCCCTCCTCAAGAGGTGCTGGTCTCGTATTCGGGAGAACAGTTACTGAGGAAATCCTCAGAAGATTAGATGCAAAAATCCTCATTCGCGGGCATGAAGCCGCTCCCGAAGGCTACAAAATTAATCATCTAGGGAAGATTCTAACCCTATTTTCCAGAAAAGGACAACCATACTCCAACACAACCGGCGCTTACCTGAACGTGCCTCTTGCAGAAAAATTTGATACCGCAAATCAGCTACTTCCGTATATCCATAAATTTTAGTTATCCGCTATGCAGAATCATTTTTTATTCTTTGATTTATTTGTCTGATTATGACTGTTTGTATCTTGATTAGTTGTGTTTTTCGTAAGCCTTATATTTTCCCACGGTGGGAATATTATTGTGGGAAAATGACTGCTGAAGAAGAGATACTCGTTGACGATAAAGGCAGGATTCTGATACCAAAGGCGATGCGTGACAAGGTTGGTTTGAAGCTTGGAAGTAAAGCTCGGGTCAAGGTAGAGAAAGAATCGATAGTTATTATACCTCCAATTTCCCCTGAGGAATTCATCCAAGAAATGGAAGGGTGTATCAAAACTGGAACTCCAGCTATTGATCCTCTAAAGCTTAAGGAAATGTGGGCACCGAAAGAAAAAAAGAAGCGAAGAAGTAGATGATATTCATAGACTCTAATATGTGGTGTTACTATTTTGATCAGCGCCTTCCAGAGCATGAACGCGTTCGAGATATTATGCGTGAACTCATCAAAACACAAGAAATTGCCTGCAACACCATAATAGTCATGGAGGTAGCCCATTATCTTGTTCGGAACTTCCAGGAAAAAACTGCGCGAAAGAAAATAGATTATTTCGTTAACCTGAGCAACATCAAAATAATAGATTTTAATGGTCAAATGCTATCCCAGACATTGGAAAGTTTGTTGAGTTACTCATACTCCGATGGATTAGGTGGCAGAGATGCTACAATATTAGCAACTCTGAATTTGGAGAAAATACAAAAGATAGTTTCCCATGATGGTATTTTTAGACGTTTAGCAAGTAAACTCGAATTAGAGATAATAGATCCCGCACAATAGATCTTTGAATAAGCTTAGTTATGATTAGTAAATACTTGTTTTAGGTAAACTTTAAGAGGTTTGTTTAGTAGCATCTTTGGCAGAATATTAACATAGAAGGGTCACACTTGAAAATCGCAATAGCAACCCGTAACATGGAAGCTTGGAGCAGTACCCAAGTCAGAGAAGCCCTAACCCGACATGATATCCCTTATGTATGTTTTACTTTTCCCAAACTTGTCGCTCAACTAGGACGCAAACCCTACTTTAAAGTTAAAGATGTTAACTTGCAAGACGTAAATTTGCTAGAAGACGTAGACGCATTAGTTATCCGTCCCATTGGCCGCGGTAGTCTTGAAGAGCTTGTTTTCCGTATGGATATGCTCTACAAACTTGAACGCGAAGGCTTCTACATCATAAACCCTGCCGAAGCCATTGAACACTGCGTCGACAAATATGATATACTTTCGATGCTAGAAGACAAAGGAGTACCTGTTCCACGCACCTTCGTCACCGAAAGCGCAAACGAAGCAGTCAAAGCATTCGAAGAGCTAGGCGGCAACGTAGTGGTCAAACCACTATTCGGTAGCAGAGGAGTTGGCGCAACACGAGTCACCGACCCCGAAATCGCCCTAACAGTCTTCAAAGCAATCACCTTCCAGCATGGCGTACTATACCTACAAGAATACGTAGACCATGGCACCTCAGACATCCGCGCCTTCGTAATCCACGATCGCGTCGTAGCCGCAATGCGCAGAGTCGCAACAGGATGGAAAACCAACTACAGCCAAGGCGCAAGACCCACACCAACCACCCTAAGCAAAGACTTCGAAGAACTCGCCATAAAAGCCTCCCAAGCAGTCGGATGCAAAATCTCAGGCGTCGACATCCTCGAAGGACCAGACGGACCCAAAATATGCGACGTAAACAGTCAACCTGGATGGAAAGGCTTGCAAGTAGTCACAAAAGTAAACATCGCCGAAGAAATCGTAAAGTTCATGCTTTCAGAACTTAAAAAATAGAGGTGAAAACGTGGTACGTCAAGTCGACATAACCAAACTTGACCTATCCACCGGCAAAAGCCAAAAAGTAGTCGACTACGTAGCCGAAGAGGTTCCTCTCTACATATTTATAAACAAAACTTTCTGGGCTATGATCCTCTGTTCGCCTTCTAATCTCAAAGAGCTAGCTGTAGGACATTTGCTGGCCGAAGGTATACTAAAATCAATTGACGAAATCGAAGAAGCCAACTTAAAAGAGTCAGAAAATTCTTGTCTTATTCAACTTAAAAGCGATATAAACGCTAAAGAGCGTGTTCGGCTTTCTCGTCTTCATACCCGCGTCATCTGCTCTGCTTGTAGCAGTTCCGTTCCCTATCAGTATGCGCGCAAGCCTGCCAGAGTCACATCTAACCTGGTCGTTAAAGCTCAAGTAATATTTGATGCTGTTACCCAACTTAACTCCAAAGCTGATCTTTACAAAAAAACCGGGGGCGTTCACGTAGCAGCTATTTGTAAATCCGATGGCACAACTATTGCCCTTGCCGAAGACATTGGAAGACACAACGCGGTTGACAAAGTCGTAGGTCTTGCCGCCTTAAATAAAATCAACTTTGCCGAATGCTTCTTAGCTTTCAGCGGTCGGCTCCCCAGTGATGTAGTTTTCAAAGTAGCTAAGGTCGGATTACCCATAATTGCCTCTTTTGGCGCTGCCTTAGACTCTGGAATAACCTTAGCTGAACAAACAAACCTGACGTTAATTGGGTTTATACGCGAAAAACGCATGAATATCTACACAGTGCCAGAAAGAATCATAGTATAAGCTTAGGTTTTAGTAAAGAAAAAGCAGTTTTTTGTAGCTTTACCTATAGATGTTTAGCATTTTTGTTTTTAGTAGCATATAAATTAGGATTGCGCAGACTATTGCACTTGGTATGAGGTAGGTCGCATTATATATTGCTGAATAGGTAATGGGGTTCATTCCTTCTGGTGCATAATCAGGAAAATAAATTATGCCTGCAATGTGTGGCATTATAAAACGACCTGTAATTCCTACGCCACCTACTAATGGACGTATTTTTGGAAAAAACCTGCAAGACCCGAGAACGCCAAAGGCAAGCGGATAATCCAGCAGTAATTGTATAGGATATACTATGAACGGTCGAATGCCAAATGCACATTGCCGTAAAGTATTGCAGCGAATATGACCTATTTTCAGTCCCCTTCGGAGTGCAAGCCAGAAGAATTGGAACCATGCCCGCCGTTATTGAGCCACCTTGGGGCATAACGATATAGCTATGCAATGGTGCTAAAGCTGTTCCCAGGGCCACTAATATGGATTATTTCTGCTATTATCTTGGTAGAAAATCTATGGGTATGTTTATTTATAGGTCTAAAATAGGTTGATTTGATTTTTTTGATTTAAATAGTTTGTTTACTTGTTTTCCCTCCGCCAGTATTATCTGGTTCAGGTTCTTTGGGTCGACAGTAGCTAACTGTCCTCTCAGCCGGGTCATTTCCCAGCTCCCCTTGGTTACCTTGAGGGGATAATGTTTTTAGGTCGTATTTTAGTCTTGCTAAAGTCAATACTAATCAAAGGATGAGACATCATGCAGCCTCTGCCGAAAGAGTATAACTTTATTGAACTTGAGCGCAAATGGCAAAGTAAATGGGAAGAAATGGGCATTCACCACTATGACTGGAATGACAATTCGCGCCCGCGTTTTAGCATAGATACTCCACCTCCTTACCCATCAGGTGAGCTTCACATGGGTAACGTTCTGAACTGGACCTACTTTGATATAGTCGCCCGCTACAAACGCATGTGCGGTTATAACGTGCTTTTCCCCCAAGGTTGGGACTGCCATGGATTAGGCATTGAAATTCAGGTTGAAAAAGCCCGCAACATACGCAAACGCGACGTTCCCCCAGACCAATTCCGACAATGGTGCTGTGAACTAGTCGATAAATACATCAGCATGATGAAAGAAGGTATCCTTAAGCTCGGAGCCAGCATTGACTGGGCTACCGAATACCGTACTATGGATCCAGACTACTGGAGACGGACCCAACTTAGCTTCATATTACTACAAAAGAAAGGCTGCATGTACCAAGGCACTCACCCGGTTAACTGGTGTCCCCGCGATGAGACCGCAATAGCTGACGCCGAAGTTGACCATGTCAAAAAGGAAGGCATACTACACTACATTCACTTTCCCTTAGAGAACAGTAGTGAATACCTACTTATCGCAACCTCGCGCCCGGAATTCATCCCTGCATGCGTCGCCGTAGAAGTCAACCCAACAGACGAACGCTACGCCAAGTTCATTGGACAAAAAATCGCTGTCCCTCTCATGAACCGCTCGGTTACAATTATACCTGAAGAGAACGTTGATCCCAAATTCGGCACAGGCGTAGTTCAAATCTGCACATACGGTGATAAAGACGATGTCAAAACAGTAATAAAACACAAACTCCCAGTCATAAGGCTCCTTACCGAAAGCGGCAAAATCAGCGAAGCCGGTGGCAAATACGCAGGATTATATGTAAACCAAGCCCGCGCCGCAATAGTTGAGGATTTGAAAGCTGCTGGACTGCTTGAGAAAACTGAAAAGATAATGCAGGAAGTTGGTGTCTGTGATCGTTGCAAGACCCATGTGGAAATTCTTGAGCAGAAGCAGTGGTTCATGAAGACCATGGAATTAACTGATGCGGTTGAGAAAAATGCTAACGAGATAGCTTGGTATCCAGATTATATGAAGAATCGTCTTGTCGACTGGGCTAAAGCACTCGACTGGGACTGGGTGGTTAGTCGTCAGCGCCTCTTTGCTACCCCGATTCCTGTCTGGTACTGTAAGAGCTGCGGTGAACTTATCATATCAGAACCTGAATGGGTTCCGATTGATCCTAAACTTGAAGGTCCACGTATCGAAAAATGTCCCAAATGTGGAGGCAAAGAATTCCGCGGTGAACGTGATGTCCTTGACACTTGGATGGACTCCTCGATTACTTGCGCTGTGCACGCTGGCTGGCCTGACCGCAAAGACTGGAAAAACCAATACCCAGCAAGTGTTCACCCCTCCGGCACAGACATTATTCGAACTTGGGCATACTATCTAATGGTTCGCCATCTCGCACTATTCAATCAGCGACCTTACGATAGCGTGCTAATCAACGGCATGGTTTTGGGGCAAGATGGACGGAAAATGAGTAAATCGCTCAAAAATTATGCAGCAGCACCTGAAGCACTCGACAAATATGGCGCAGATGCCGTTCGACAATGGGCAGCAGGCGGAGGCGCAACAGGCTCAGACATCCCCTACCGCGTCCAAGACGTCGAGTACGGTAGGCGTTTTCTAGTAAAAATGTGGAACGTTTCAAGCTTTGCAATCAAACTCCTTGATGGTTACCAACCTCTCAAAGATTCTTCAACTCTTGAACTTCAACCTTTAGACAAATGGATCCTTAGCAAAACTGAACAAGCTATAAAGAAAGTAACTGAAGCCATGGAGAAATACCAATGGAACATAGCTGTGGAAGAAATCCGCAACTTTGCCTGGCACGTGTTCTGTGACTGTTACATTGAAGCCGCCAAAGATCGTCTTTACCGAGGTGATGTCTATGGCGAAGCTAAAAAGATAGCAGCCCAATACACCCTATATGAAGTCATGTTCCGAGTCTTGCAACTCATGGCACCTGTCGTCCCACACTTAACTGAAGAGCTATATCAAGCTATATACGCAGAAACTAAAGGCTACAAGAGCATACAACTCTCATCCTGGCCAAAGTACAACTCTACCTTGGTCAATGAAACCTCAGAGAAAGACGGTGATCTTATCATAGCAATCATTGGCGAAATCCGTAGAGAAAAAGCCGAAAAGAAACTTGCCCTCAACGCACCTATCAAGAAATTAGTCATCTATGCAGGTGACCAAGCAAGCGTTAATGTCATTAAAGCCGGTAGCGTTGATATCTCGGGAACCTGTAAAATCGTTAACCTTGAAGTTTGCGCTGAGAAAGGTACTGGCAGAGAACTTGCACAATTTCCAAATGTGCATATAGTAACTGAGTACTAAGAAGGTAATAACTATGGTAAAAACAAGTAAAAAACAGATGCGGAAGGTAGGTTTGATTGGATGCGGTGCTATAGGTACTGTTCTCGCAGACGCTATCGAACGTAAAATCGTAGTTTGCGATGAACTAATCGTCTACGATTTCGATGGCTCGCGGGCTGAGCAACTAAAGAAGATGCTCAAATTTCCCACAACCATTGTTTCAGGAGTAGATGAATTAATTAAATTGCGTCCCGCGGTTATTGTTGAAGCCGCTTCACAGCAGGCAGCCAAAGATTATGTTCCTAAAATCGTTGCTGCGGATATCGAATTAATCGTCATGAGTACTGGTGCTCTGCTAGACTTAGATGTTGATATGAGTAAGGTGCATGTACCTTCAGGTGCAATAGGCGGATTGGATGCAATCGCGAGCGCTGCCCTAACTGGAGCGATAGAAGTCACTTTAACATCACGCAAAACCCCAAAAGCATTCGACATAGAAACCAAAGTACCCAAAGTTATGTATGAGGGAGACGCTGAAGATGCTGCACGCAAATTCCCCCGAGAAATGAACGTAGCTGCCACCCTAGCCATAACCGTTAAGCCTTCTAAAGTAAATGTGCAAGTCATAGCTGACCCAAACGTTGTGAGAACTACTCACGAAATTACTGCTAAATGGAAATATGGCGATATGTTCCTGCGTTTCTCCAACCAACCTCACCCCGACAACCCTAAAACCAGCGCACTAGCAGCATGGGCTGCCATAAGACTACTAAAAACTCTACTCCATTAACCTTCTTTTTAATCTAATATCATCATCAAAAAGTCTATTAGCGCTTTATATAATTAAAAAAATTTCACTATTTAATGATATAAGCAGTACGGCACTTGTACTTTTTTGTATGTAGTATTTCTATTTTTGAATTAACCGAAGCGGTTCTTAATACTTACCGATATATGTGCATGTTAACAAACGTTAATTCTTATTATAGGCACAGAAGTGTTTGGTGCCTAAAAGTGATTACGTGGAAAAGTTCCTTTAACAGATTAAATGAAGAATATGGGATAGCTAAGAAGAAGAAGCAAGCCCTTGACAACCTGTATGAAAAAGGCCGCATTTCTCAATCAACGCACGACTCATTCAACACCGAAATAGACGCTGCAATAACGGAAATCGAACGGCAACAAAAAGACCTTGTGCAGAAAATGCAAGGTAAAACCGAAGAACTACATAGCCATATCAAAACCTTAGAAATCCTTCTAGCAAACTACGAAATTCAATATGTAGCAGGAGAAATCGATGACAATACCTATCAGCTTGAAATAAACCTTCTTGGAAATGGTCTAGAAGCTGCCAAACATGAACTTGATACAGTTCAAGATGCAGTAAATCAACTCTGCGGGTCTTCAACCCCCGCACCAGTTGCTGCCCCCCTTGAATCTTCCCCTATTGAAATTACACCTGAAAAAATTACTCCCGCCCCCGATCCTATCTTTGAAGAAAAAATTGCGCCAGTAATTGAAGAAGCTCCAATTATTGGGCAACCATTAGCAGTTGCCGAGGCAGCCGAAGCTCAAACAGAACCAGCTGCAATAATCGAGCAAGCCCCAGTAATTGAAGAGGCAGTCGCAGTGGCTCCCGCAATTGAGCAGCCAGTTATTGAGGAAGCAGTTATTGAGCAGCCAGTTATTGAGGAAGCAGTTATTGAGCAGCCAGTTATTGAGGAAGCAGTTATTGAGCAGCCAGTTATTGAGGAAGCAGTTATTGAGCAGCCAGTTATTGAGGAAGCAGTTATTGAGCAGCCAGTTATTGAGGAAGCAGTTATTGAGCAGCCAGTTATTGAGGAAGCAGTTATTGAGCAGCCAGTTATTGAGGAAGCAGTTATTGAGCAGCCAGTTATTGAGGAAGCAGTTATTGAGCAGCCAGTTGTGGAAGCTCCAGCAATAGAAGAGCCAATTATCGAAGCTGCAGTAGAGGAAGTTGCAGCTGCAGAACCAGTTGCTGAAGCAGAAGAAACAGCAGTTGAAAAGATTCCGTTAGACCAATTTGATGTTGCGGCATCTGAAGTTGTGCAAAAAGACCTTTCCCAAATTGTAGAGGAGATTATCCCGGAAAACCCTCGGGAGGCGCCGACAGCGGCGCAAGAAGACGAAGCCGTCGAAACTCCTCAAGAGGTCTGCGCAGAAACGCAGCCAGCGCCAATTCATTGCGCAAAAGAGACCTTACACGAAGTATATTCCGATAATAGCGAAAACAAACAAGAATAAACTAAGAGGCTGTCCTCTCTTTCTTTTTCCTTTTAAATATAATTAGTTGATTTTCTGCTTCTGTTCGGGTTTTCTTTTCTTTCTTTTAAGTATGTAGCCTATTGAGTTCAAAATCATAAATTATTAAAATAAAATCTTTCAATAGAGAATAATCGCTGTGCAAATTCTCGCACGCAACTTGACTTCCCATAAGTTTGGTGATTCAAAAATGGTACAAACTCTGGCTTCAGCGCAAGTATATGATCAGCACATATGCAGCGCTCTTAAAAAGACACTCGCGACTCTAGGCGAAGACCCAAAAACCGCAATATATCAAAATTTAGCCAAAACATTCCAAATTAGAGAAATAGAGATCCCCAGCCGAATCGACATTGTAGAAAAACTTTTTGACGAAATCTTCGGCATAGGTTCCGATCCACTTAAAAAAATGTTCCATACGAACCTCACCAAAGCCATCAAAAACATTTGCTGAATAATCCAGCCTTTGGTGATTCGCTATTGGAGAAATCTGCTTTCTATCAAAGTTATGCAGACATATATGTTGTTCTTTTAAAAAGACTCTCCCCATTTTAGTGAAGACTCAAAGACTACAATTTATCAGTATTTAGACGATGCTTTTCAAATTAGTATCTGTGAGGTTTCTGCTAAAATTGACTTAGCTTTGTTGATCGCCGACAACAGCAACAATATTTGATAACCTGACCATTAAAACCTAATAGAATATAACTTTCTCTACTATTTTCCAAAATACAATAGAAACGCTAAAAAACCCCTTCAGTGTTTTCCTATCAACAGCACTTAAAAAGGTGGGTCCGTAGCTCAGTCAGGACTAGAGCATCGGACTTTTAATCCGAGGGTCGCGGGTTCAACTCCCGTCGGACCCGCCAACATATGTAAGAAAAAGTACTAGCCTTTTTTCTCGATTATTTTCTTTCAACTTTTTAGTTAGTTGTTTCTTAGCGTTTGGAGGTTTATTTCTTGGATTTTTAGATTGAGCCTTTCCAGCCTAAGTCAGTTTTCCGCAGTGATAAGGGTAAGAGGCATAACTATTCTAAGCAGCGAACGCGTTGGAGTTTAGTTTGTCATGGGCACTCTGAGGCGAATTTAAGTTTTAACCCAACAAGCGCTAATTAAACTGTCATGTGTTGGACGTAACCTGATAGGTCGGGTGACGTCATCCACAACTTCTTCCCTTTTTTTTGTTCTTTGACTCTTTTACAAAAATCTTATATCTAAAACGCTAACAAATGAGCTATCAGTATACTTTTTAGGAGAACAATAAAATGAAAGATAAAATAATAAAAAAATTTTTAGTCGAATTTTTGATACTAATGTTAGCTTTGTCCGCGCTACCGATCTCTTCATACTTTACATCTGTCAATGCCGCGGGTACTTCGACAGTACCTAGCAATCTGTTGCAGTATGAATGGTTAGGACCTCAGGTTGATGGTACTCAAGCTCATTTCTCAGCTGGTCCTGCCCCAAGTTCACCCAACATACTGTGGCAGAAGTCAATGTCAGGAGCAGGAAGCTACCCCGCAGCCTTCAACGGAATGCTCATGATGACGGAAGGAAATAACATCGTTGCGTTGGATCCACAAACAGGAAACGTCATTTATACTGCTGCTGTACCCAAAGTCGTTTCGAGCAGATCCTGCAGTATTGCCCCCATAATAAAAATTGACAACACCCATATGATTACAGTATCACAAACAGCATCAGTTGTAAACGCAACTGTTTCTCTTCCAGCAGTATGGAATTGGAATTGCTTTAACATTGCAGACGGATCGTTTCTGTGGAGCAGTTCCCCTCAATATACGTCAATGACACCTAATCGTCCAAGCTACAACCCAGAAACCAAAATGCTCTATGTAGGCGTTGGCAACTCAACCGGAAGTGGAGGTACACAAAATCAGGGAGCAGTGCAGGCTTGGAACCTTCCAGATCCAAGTCAACCGCCCACATTTGCATGGACTTATATTGGTTTTTGTCCAGTGAAGAACCTTAACTTTGGTGATGGAAAAATCTTCGCAGGTAACGCGGAGGGCCATTTAACCTGCCTTGATGCAAAAACTGGGGACCTTCTCTGGGATACACTACTACCGGGCGCACCCTCATATGCAGGCACATACTACAACGGCGTTATCTACAGAGGACTACTAGACAATACATTCGTAGCAATCAACGGCACCACTGGTAAAATCGTTTGGGCAAACAAACCATCAAATTGGGGATACTGGGCTAGTGGCACAGCTGCAGCATACGGCATAATCTTCATGACAAACGTCGATGGCTACTTCTACGCTTTTAACGCCACAACAGGAGACATCCTCTGGAAATATCTTGGTCCAGGCCAATACTATCCAGGATTCACCGAAATTGCAGACGGCAAAGTCTACACTTGCACAGGTCAAGGAGTAGCATCGCCACTTACAGGACAAGGGCTATCTGAATTTACATGTTTCAACGCTTCGACCGGAGAAGTACTTTGGCAAGTAAACAAAGAATTTCGATCTGGACCTTCGGACTACCAAGCCATTGCATACGGTAACTTCTACGCAGTCAATCAGGAAACTGAAAATGGAATAAGCACTTTCAGTTCGCCAGCTCCAAAAGTTCTCGACACAATTCTCTACTGCTATGGAGGCGAAGCAACTCATCAAGACTGGTCAATGTATGGAGGTAATCCGGCACACACAGCCACAGGCAGCGAAAGCTCCCCAGTAAACATGGCACAGAAATGGGTCTACCACACAGACGGAGGCGTAACTTCCTCACCAGTAGTTGCTCAAGGCAAACTATACATCGGCTCAGACGACCGCAACTGGTACTGCATAGATGCCGACAGCGGAATAAAAATCTGGAACTTCAGCACGGGCTACTACATCAGATCAACAGGAGCAGTTGCAAACGGCAAATTCTACACTGGGACAGACGACGGCTTCATATACTGCTTAGACGCAAACACAGGCAGCCAGCTTTGGAAGACAGCAACATCAGGAAAGATACTCCCCGTCATGACCGGAACATATCCAGAGTATCACAGTTCACCAGTAGTAGCAGAAGGTAAAGTATACGTAGGCTCAGTAGATTGCAAACTCTACTGTCTCGACGCAAACTCTGGAAACATCGCATGGACAATCCCGACAACCGGTGCAATTCTTAGCAATCCGACCTACATCGTCGGCGACGGCCTCTACTTCAATTCAGTTAATGGCTGGATCTTCAAAGTGAACCCAACGAGCGGCAACATCATCTGGAACGTATCAATGCCCTCAGGCTTAGAGGTAGCCATGGAAGGCTCACCATGTATTGGCAACGGCATGGTAGTTATAGGCTCTGGAGCAGCAAGAAATGCCCCGGCTCAAAGGGGACAGATGTACTGTCTAAACGCAACCACAGGACAACGACTCTGGACATACAATCAACAGAACTATAACTCAACCAATCCCAACATGCAACCAACCTGGACCCCACTCTACCTCAACCACAAAACCTTGGGTCCAGTATTCTACTTTAGCGACTTCTACCACATGACCTGCGTAAACGCAACAAGTGGGAAACTCATTTGGACCACATACCTAACCAGAGAACACTTTGGCCTACCAGCTTATTCCGACAACAAGCTCTACATACCGGCTGACACATTCGGAATATATGTCTGCGACGCCACCACCGGAAGCAAACTTGGATACTTTGAAGCAGGCGCCCAAGTAAGATCTTCCCCTGCACTCTACGGCGGCAAAATCTACTTCGGAGCCAACAACTTCGACGTCTTCTGTGTAGGCTGGTCGTCAGCGGCAACAATCTACATCGGGAACCCTTTACCCTCACCTTCGCCGATAGTTCAGCCGACTGTTTCACCAATCCCAGTTGTCACGCCAATGCCGACAACAACGCCAATTGTTACCCCAATTCCTACAGCAACAGTTGCACCAACAGCTTCGCCTTCAGCTACAGCTCCAACAGCAGGCATTAGCACTGAAACAATACTCATAGCATCCGCAGCAGTAGTTATCATCGCAATCGTCGCAGCAGCCGCAGTCTTATTAAAAAGACGCAAATAAACAAAAAAATCAACAAAATTTCTTTTCTTTCTTTTGAAAGAATTGCATTAAAATGTGGGCTGAGTGGGCTTTGGCGGTTTCAAACTCCTAAGTGGTAGCAGCAGGGGTTTTCAATTTCTCTCTCCTATGTTCGCCCGTCCAGAGCCCCAGCAAACCACCTTCCTACTAAAAAATAATAATTCACACTTATTAGATGAATTAATTTTTTTTGATAGAAAGAATAGGATAACCGTGCTCACAATGTATCTGTTTGAGAAAAAAATATTAATATCTACAGAAGAAAATAAAGAAATGTGGTTTTTATGAATTTAAAGTATATATTAAACTTCAAATTAGAAAAAATGAGCATAACTCTTTTCGTTATGCTAGAATAAAATCAGAAATTACCAAACTCGGGGCCTAAGATCAACAAGCTCGCGCGCCAGTTGAGTTGAGGGGTAAACTTACTCAAAATTTAAAAGGAAATATATGTAAATAACTTATATGCCGAATTTTTATGGAGAGTTTATATGAATAAAAAAGATTTTTTGACAATCGCTCTGATTGTAACAATGACTTTTTCAATAGTCGCAATTTCACCCATTACTGAAGCTCATACGCCACCATGGAACATTCCAACCTATGCGTATCTTAGCGTCCAGCCTAACCCCGTAGGCATTGGGCAAGCGGCGTTCATTAACTTCTGGCTTGACAAAGTACCAGCAACAGCAAACGGCGCATATGGTGATCGATGGACAGGCATGACAGTAAAAATCACAAAACCCGATGGAACAACCATAACCCTTGGTCCCTTCAAATCAGACGACGTCGGCGGTGCCTTCACGACCTTTACCCCCGATCAACTTGGCACATACAGTATAGTGTTCAATTATGCTGGTCAAGTGATGACTGCTGGAAAACTAAACCCAAGCGGTACCATAACAAATGCACAAAGCATTAACGACACATATCTTCCTAGTACAAGTCGAATAGTTTCTCTCAAAGTACAAAATGAACGAATAGAGTACGAACCAGATAATCCATTACCTGATGGTTATTGGCAACGTCCGATATTTGCAGAAAACACAGCATGGTACTCTATCTCTGGAAACTGGCTCGGCGGCGGTACAGGCGGAAATGCAGGCGCCCAATAC
Organism: Candidatus Bathyarchaeota archaeon; assembly: GCA_963701765.1. Lineage (GTDB taxonomy): Archaea > Thermoproteota > Bathyarchaeia > Bathyarchaeales > Bathycorpusculaceae > JADGNF01. The sequence goes on along the minus strand of CAVPBD010000010.1, from coordinate 278,380 downwards.
AACTCTACCTCTAACTTCGCCCCATTCACCACCTCACCCCTTAGCAGCCACATAGTTTGGACTTCACCATATGCACCTGGTGGCTTAATCGGAGGCGAATACGGCTACGACCAAGAAGATAGCAACTATTACTCTACAGCACAATACGAATGCAAATTTGCAGGTGTAATAATCAACGGTGTACTTTATCATGTAATAATACCGGGAAGCAACGTTAACCAATATGGTTGGCAAGCACAAGACCTTCGCACAGGAAAAATTCTTTGGGAAAAAGACACCAACGCATGGCTCAGGCTAGGGCAAATCTTTGATTACGTATCACCTAATCAGTTCGGCGGTATTGCTTATCTTTGGAGTACTGAAACAACTGTCGCACCTAACACTGGCAGCACTTTTGGCATGTACGATGCAATGTACGGAAAATGGATACTAAACATAGTCAACGCTACCACCCCCACATGGGCTTATGGTCCAGCAGGCGAACTACTAGGATATTACATAAACAGTGCCAACATGACGATGAACATGTGGAATTCTACTAGAGCCATCTTAGCACGTGCAGATGGCAGAGGCGACCAAAACAACTGGAGATGGCAGCCTGCTCAAGGCGCATCAATAGATTGGAAGTATGGTGTTCAATGGTCGGTGCCAATGACTGTAAATATGACTGCAAGCAATGGAACAGTGGTGAATATCGATAAAGCCTACGCAGAGTCAGCGGGTGTAGGCAATCCTTTAACGCTTTCAAGAGTTGGCGACATTTTGCTCGTAACCAATATTGCTGGACCGCAGACTGCATTTAACCAGCCAGGCTACATAATCGCTGAAGGCTACAGTCCAACTACAGGGCAGCTATTATGGGGTCCATTGAACCTAACTCAAGCACCATACTGCAGATTATCACAAAGCTCAATGGATGAAGGAGTTTTCACTATCTTTACTTACGAAAGCCAATCATTTACTGCGTACAGTACAACTACCGGACAAAAGATATGGGGCCCAGTCTCAATTGCTGATGAAAACGTTCCATGGGGCTACTACATTACACAGTCAATAATTGCCTATGGCAATCTTTATACTGCTGACTTTAGCGGATATGTGAACTGTATCGACCTGCAAACAGGCAACATCGAATGGACTTGGCACACCGGAAGCAGTGGATACGAAACACCCTACGGTGTTTGGACAATCGCGAACATAATGAGTATAGCTGACCATAAAATCTTCGTTATGGGCGGTCACCTGTATAGTCCCCCGTTATTCCACGGCGGCAAGGTTTATGCTGTCGATACTGATACCGGTGAACTACTTTGGGAGGCACCCTCTTTTGCGATTACCAATGCAGGCAACGGAGCAATTGCTGATGGTTACTTAATCTTACCTAACGCATACGATAATCGCCTCTACTGCTATAACAAAGGCCAATCAGCAACAACAGTTACAATACAGAATGATGTGGTACCACTAGGAAATAGTGTGCTTATAAAAGGAACAGTCACTGACCAATCACCAGGCGATACATGTCTAGGTATACCTGCAGCTGACACGCCTGCAATATCAGATCAATTCATGACCCAATGGATGGAGTATCTTTACATGCAACATCCAATACCGACTAATGCTACTGGTGTTCCAGTTAAGCTAAGAGCTATAGATTCTAATGGTGTATCTCAAGATATCGGGGCAGCTACTAGCGACATCAAAGGTAACTATGCAATCTCATGGACTCCTCCGGCCACAGGAATATTTACGATTGTTGCCACCTTCGCAGGAACCAACTCATACTATAATAGCGAAGGAGAAACCTCCTTACTTGTGACCAAAGCTTCTTCACCAGCTCCAACAAGCATCTTAACTCCTACACCAACAATACAACCAACAACAACTGCTTCTGCAAGTGGGTCACCAACAGCAGCTCCACAACCAAGCTCACCTCTCTCGACTGAAACATTACTTATCATAAGTGCGGTCGTTGTAATCATAGCATTAGTTTCAGCCACAGCAGTACTACTAAGAAAACGAAAATAAAAGCAAAAAACCAATAACCCTTTCTTTCTTTTTTATCTATCAAATTATGAATCAAACATAACAAAAATTTTTGGTGAAAATCTATTACTGGCTTCTTATTTTTCCTGATTGCCCTATTTTGGCTTTCTCTAATTGTTCTTAAGTCTCAAAACTGATTTTTGAGTTTTTAGTCATTTGTTAGAATCTGCTGGAATTTTGGAGTTATACCGTTTGAGTTAATATTAAATAATTATATTTTCAGATGAAATTTAAGGATAAATCCTTATTACCTAGCCCACAGAGACATCTTCCGCACTTTTTTCCTATTTTTCTTTTGAACAGAGCTATCCACCTATTGTGATTTGTTCAAGATTCTGCAAAGTGTTATATATAAAATCCAAGCAAATAGAATATAGATTTTTTCAGGAGATTAAAAATGAAAAACAAACTATTCTCTATAATCCTTATAGCGATGATGTTTGCATCAACAGTGTTTTTAATAAATATGGCTTCAGTCAAAGCAGACATAATGCAATTTGATACCTATGCTGTAATTATGCCAACACCCGAAAAAGTAGGCGTTGGACAAACCATAATGGTCAGCATGCGAATTGACAAAATGGGCGTCGGCACAACAATCAGGGCAAACCTATTCACAGGCTACATGGTAAAAATTACTAATCCTGACAATACAGTTGAAAACAAAGGACCATTAACCGCAGACGCAACATCTGGGGCATGGTTTCTATATACGCCCACCAAAGTCGGTACATATAAGTTCCAATTTAGCTTTCCTGGAATGTGGATAAACACAACAGCCACCCAACGTTACTATAAACCGAGCATAAGCTCTATCGCAGAAGTAATAGTTCAAGAACAACCTTTAACAGCTTACCCAGAAGTTCCAATCCCCACTGATTACTGGACTCGCCCAGTCTACTCTGAAAATAAGAACTGGTGGCAAATTGCAGACAGCTGGCTCATGGGCACAAGAAACCGATACGACGGCAGATTCTCACCTTATACATCAGCGCCTGATAGTTCCCACATACTCTGGAACAAACCATTCTGGTTTGGAGGAATAGGCGGAGGACAGTTTGGTGACAAAGCTTTCTACACAGGATTAACTTATGAGCAACCTTACCAGCCGGTTATCATTTCTGGGCGGATATACTATGTAGTTCAAGGACCAACCAGCACTGCAGCCTATGGAACAAGATGTTTAGATTTGTATACTGGAGAAGAAATCTGGTATATAGAAAATATGACAACACCTATTGGTCAAATTTTAGATTTTGAATCCGCAAACGAACACGGTCTTCTGCCATACCTTTGGAGCACAAGCGGCTCAACTTCAAATTCCACATGGAGAATGTATGATGCCTTTGAAGGAAGACTAATAACAACAATTACTAACGTGACATCAGGAACCATAAGATACGGACCTAACGGGGAACTAGTTGCATATTCATTTAGCGGATCAGGATCTAACCGAAGATTAATGATGTTTAACTCAACTCTAGCAATAACTGGACGCATAAATGACTACTTTAGCCCCGCATTAGGTTCAGTATATGACGGAAGCAAAGGTATGGAATGGAACGTTTCTATTCCAGACGTAGGCGGAACCCAAAGTGTACTTGCAATGGACGAAAAATATCTACTTCCCTAGATACAGCAACACACAAATCTTACCCACAAAGCTTTTGCGATATGGCTTATGATCTTTCACAAATGAAACCAGACGCAAGCGGAAATTACCCCTCAACACTTAACAAATCTTGGTTTAAGAATCGAACAGACCTATATACGCCTTCACAAAGACCTATCAATATTGGAGATGGCGTATACACATTCTTTAGCTCCGATACAGCACAAATACATTGTTATAGCATCCAAACAGGAGAACAAAAATGGGTTAGTGATCCATTGCCTGGCTGGGGAATTTTCAATGTACTAAGCTATGTAGCGTATGGTAAAGTCTACTATACTGGATACGATGGGCATGTGCGGGCATATGCTGTTGAAAATGGAAAACTTGAATGGGACTTCTATTTTGGCAGCAGTGGCTTTGAGACTGCTTTTGGAACTTGGCCAGTAAACAACGGATTAACCATTGCAGATCATAAAATCTTTGTAACTAATGATGAGCACACTCCAGACCCAATTATGTGGCGAGGCGGAAAACTAGCATGTATTGATGCAGATACAGGTAAGTGTCTTTGGAACATAACTGGTTGGAAACGTTTACCGGCAATATCTGATGGCATTTTAACTACTGTAGATTCTTATGACGGTCAGCTTTATGCTATTGGTAAAGGTCCAAGCCAAACCACAGTTTCAACATCTCAAAACCCCGTAACAAAAGGTTCATCGACGATGATTCTAGGTACAGTTACTGATGAATCACCAGGAGCAAAAGGCACTGCGGCCGTTTCAGATGAAAGTATGTCTGAATGGATGGCACATCTGTATATGCAAAAGCCTAAACCAACAAATGTAAACGGTGTACAAGTAACGATAAGTGCAATTAACCCACTTGGTGAAACTGAACCAATCGGTACAACAACGACTGATACAAACGGCAACTACGGAATAATGTGGACCCCTCAATCAGAAGGTCAATACAAAATTATAGCCAAATTTGCAGCAACCAACTCATATGGAAGCTCAGAAGCATCAACTTATCTTGGTGTATCTCAAGCACTTGCGCAGCCAACATCATCACCAACTTCAAATGCACCAACATCAACACCCTCAACAACTCAAACTCCGGTACCAACAGCAATCAGTCCGAGTCCAACCGTAGCACCAACACCTGGTACTGGTATCTCTACTGAGACTTTGCTCATCGCAGGCGCAGCAATCGTTATCATAATCGCAGTAATAACGGCAGCATTCGTTCTAAGAAAACGCAAATAAACATAGAATAAAATCAATCAAATTCCTTTCTTTCCTTTTTTATGAAAAAACAATGGAGAAAAAATGTGGGCTGAGTGGGCTTTGGCGGTTTCAAAATCCTTTACCAGAGGTAGCAGCAAAGGTTTTTCATTCTCTCTCCTATGATTCGCCCGACAGAGCCCCAGCAAACCTTTCCTTTTTTTTAAATAAAGAGGCGACAACGTTTTTGCTGTAGTATCGATAGTTTTAGAAACTTGGAATTTAGATTTTATTCAGCTTCGTTTTTAGGCATTTACTGTTTTTGGCCATTTTTCAACTGTTAGTTTGCTATCATCTAGTTTGAAGCCCCTTTCTGAATATATAGTAGAAAAAACAACAATGTAATGGAAATACTTGATCTTTTAACTCCTCAAAAGAACAACACTGAATTTTTTCAACTGTTGTTCTTCTTCTTTTTCAGTTTAACGTCTCATTTATAGTTAGCATTGTATAGGAGTCTTGGTTAACGGCTCTAACGCATAATTTTATGTGTCTAACTACTCAGATTTTGAATCTTACTTTGTTCTCTCTTATCCAGACACCATGATGTATTAGAAAGAGCTAAAAGGGATGATGTATCTTGTGATAAAAAAACAATAGCTGAGCTTGAAACCTGTTATGGATGAAAAGAAAATTGCTTTTTGTGGAATTCTTGTTGGCGTTTACCTTAATGTTTTGATTGTTTTACCATTTTTAGACCTTCAATATTTATTATGGGTTAGTGCATTAACGGTTTATTCTGTGATTGCTTTGCCTTTGGTGGCTTATTTATGGGATTCATCTAAGTTGGCTTTGACTATGAAAATACGTCGGTTTTTCGTTGGTTTAGGATTGATTTCAATTATGTTTTCAATGATTTACGGTATTGCCTTTTTTGTGGGGATTTTGAATCCTTTATTTGGATGAATCCATTTTTGTTCTAATTGCTAGCTTTCCTGTTGCTTCTTTTTTAGTATCCTTAATTATTGCGGGGGTATCTGTCCTAATTATGATATTTTTTAAAATCTCTCAAAGAAATATTTTGTAATTAAATATCATAATAAGTTATAGGTTGTTATTTTTCATCATCTTTTGACTTGTTCTCCCCTTTAGTTGAGCCAAGCCACTTCTTTTGCCATTTCTGCATATCATAAACATATTGTTCATATCTGAAACGCCCACCACCACTAACGCGATCATCTGAGCCAAATTTTGATTCAACATAATATCTAGATATTTCTGGAAAATCCTTGGCTGCTTCTTGCAAAATCCCCAAGATCTCTATTGTTGCTTCATAACTAACCTTCGGAAGGCGGTTAATATCCTCGTAAATTTTTCCTTTATTTTCACTCAATTTAATCCTCTCTTCAAGAATTTTGCCGTTTGTTAATAGTCTCTATTCTATTATAGCTTGGTTGATGTTGCTAATGTTGTCGAGAACTTTTTCTGCGCCATTTTTTATTAGTAAATCTTTTAATTGGTAAGCCGAAACTTTTGGTGGGATACATCCGATCGGTCGAATTTTGGCTCGTTTTGCAGCTACTATATCGTCAACGCTGTCACCGACATAGATTGCTTTTGTTCTGCCGAGTTTCTTAAGAGCAAGGTTGATTGGGTATGGGTCTGGTTTGGCTTTTTCTGGGGGGTAATCTTCCATAGCGATAACAACGTCAAACAGGTTGCTTGCCCCAAATTTTTTGAGTACAAACAGTGCCTCTTCTTTGGGTCTTCCTGTTACGATGCCCAGTGCATATTTTTCTTTTAGTTGCTTTATTAGCTCTATGGAGAGTAGCCATTTTTCGTTTTCAATATAACCCTTTTTGCCTTTCCCGCCACGGTAGAGATCTTGGAATTTCTCGATTATCTTTACTTTTGGTGTGGATTTGCCTCTGCTGGATAAAATGGCTTCGGTTAGGTCCCAGTCATTGTTGTAGCCACCTTTCTCTTTGAAGTTCTGAATCTCTTTCAGTTGGGCTTTTTTTCCAGTAAAGAAACCTACTGTCTCTTGAATGGCTCTGCGATAAGAAGCAGATACATCTACGAGTACGCCATCCATATCAAACAAAATCGTCAATTTCAGTCGATTTACTACTGGATGTGGTTTTTGTATCTGATTTTTTTGGCGCTAAAGTAGCGGCTTTAGTATTGGTCTTATTCAAATTTATCACCGTGGTAAAGAATTTTATTCTTTGGTATCTGTCTGGGATAATAGACTCGGATATGGTTTTTTCTATTTTTGGTCGATAAGCATTCTCTTTATACGCACTTTTAGATTTTTGCCTCAAAATCTGTATTGAGGGCATTTTTAAATTTCTTCACTAAAGCCTCATAGTCTACTTGGGTTTGGGTAGCAGGTGCAGCCACATTTGCATAATTCTTTTAATATCAATTGAGGTTTCCGCAGTTTCAACGGCTTTAGAACAAAATTCTTCATATTTGATTTCGATTTCCGGTATTGCGCCACGCCCTTCTAAATTAACATAAGGAACTATACCTAATAGTTCGACTCCTGCATTTTCATATGCCTGATTTATGACTTGTTTGAGGTCATCGGTTAGATAGCTTGTGTGCACTTTGTTTAGTATAACCCCTACAGTTTTTACTCCAAGCTTTTTTAACAATTTTACGTAATTTAGCGTGCTTACCAAGGCACCCTCAACGCCTTCTTTGCTTGCACCTGCAATAACTATGGTTGGTACACCAAGTGATGCGGCTACTTCTGCTGTTGAAGAAGGCTTTTTGATTTGTTCATTTAATATCCCGGTAAAAGCACTCATTGCGCCTTCAATTATGACTAACTCATAATCTTTACTAGCTTCATTAAGTGCATCAAGAGGTGATTTCCAACCGCTTTTACCAATTATGATTGAAGAGTACTCTTTCATTGGCTCTTTAATCAGGTATAGTGCAGGTACCGCATCCCGGATATCCCCACCTATCTTAACTATGCCGACATTTACCCCTTTCTTTTTTAAGGCACCTGCTATGCCAGTTACGATGAAGGTTTTTCCCGATTCACTTCCTAGGGCTGTTATAAGCAAGGAACGCGACGCTTTGGTTTTTGTTGGTATGTTTTTAATGTGGATGTTGGTTGAGATGCCTAATTCGCTTTTCATTTGTTTTTGCAGTTTTGCGTTTGTCTTTCTGATTTCGGAAAGGTCAGTTGAGCTAATATTTAGCGATTTACAAATGCCTTCTATTATGATTGGGTTATTATCCAATAGAGCATGAAGGTATACTCCTACAACATTACCTCTCTGATTGGATACGCCTGAAATGAGCTCTTTTCTCTCTTTGAAATAATCAACATGTTGGGTATGTGAAACAAGAACAGATTTAGCATTTTTATGAAGTATTATATTTCCGTATGTGTGGCAGTGAAAACCTGTAACTTGACTGCCTATTGCATCTGTTAGGTAGCTTGTATCCATGATTGTTGCTTTTACTCGATCTGTGCAGATTAATGGTGTAATTTCTGTATCTATAAGACCCAGACCTTTACGAATTATAGGTGTAGCCGATAAGCGTCCGATGTCGGTACCGTTTGCAAGTACTTGAAAACCTGAACAGATGCCTAACACAAACTTGCCGCTGTCAGCCATCTTTATGATTTCTTTTTCCAATTTACCTTTGATTGTTCCAGATTCAATTAGGCTTCCGCCTGGAATGATTATCATGTCAAGAACTTCTGAGGCTGGTTTGTTTTCTACAAGTCCATTTTCTTTAATCAGATGAGTAGGTAGATTCCCAAAATTCTCAAAACAGGGTAATGCTCCTTGCAAATAGACAAGCCCAATTCTATGTCCTGATATGTTCCCTGACGCCCCTGTTGTTTAAATTACTAGAAAACTAATATTTAATCTGGTAGGTTTATCCATCCGCCGAATAAATTAGCCCATCCTAATATCCAGACTTTTTTTAATAACAAATTTTGTCAAACATATTATCAAAACCTATTCCCGAGTATTAATAATCTCAAGTTGTATGGTAGTGTGCTCAATTCCATATTTTTCATTCAAAAGCTCGTTTATTTTTTCAAGGATTTTTTTTGTATTATCCTGGATAGTTGTGTCAATTTCTATGTGTGCAGTTAAAGAATACATTCCAGAGGTGATTTCCCAGAGATGGATATCAGTAATCCGCAGAATTTCAGGTATGTTTTCCTTAAGTTTTGAGCTAATAATTTCTGTATCCATACCTTTTGGTGCAGTTTCCAATAATACGTTAATAGAGTCTCTTAGTAAGCTCCATGCCCATATAAAAATTAATATTGAAATTCCAATGCCCAATAAGGGATCAATAATATACCAACCAGTCAAGGAAACAATAATTGCGCCTATTATGATGACAACCGAAGATACCGTATCGGCAAACATGTGAAGAAAAGCACCCTTAAGATTAAGATCACTTTTAACACTACCTCTTAGAATCAGGATGCTTAAACCATTAGCGACCAAACCCGACAGGGCTACGAGGAGCATTTCAAAACCTAAAACAGGTTGGGGATTAAGTAACCGTTCAATCCCTTGATAGAAAATATAAGCTGTTACTCCGAAAAGAAAAATGCTATTAAAAAGTGCTGCAAGAATCTCAGCGCGATAAAACCCATAAGTTCTATGATGACAAGGTTCCTTGCAGGCAATTACTATCGCAGCAAAACTAATAGCTAAAGCAAATAGATGAGTAAACATGTGACTTGCATCGCTACCTAATGCTAGGCTTCCAGTTAGGATACTGCCAATGACTTCAATTACCATCACAGAAGCTGTGATAATCATGGAAAGTACAAGTCTGTTTTTAGCCACACTTTTGTACTCATGTATACTTGATAATGAATCCTGCTTTGGCCTGTGATTGTGTTTCATTAAAGGTGCGTCTCGATGCAGGTCAATAATTATTTCGCTGACTATTAAGTTTGGGTTAATTCCGTCTCTAAAAGTGTACGGACAAATAGTTTTCTTAGATTCTTTGTTAAAAAAATTGAAATAGACGTATTATATAAAATAATCCAACTCAATAGCCTATTATCTTTTTTTATCATCTTTCGATATTTTGGTTTTTTAATTTACAATATTTCTCCAACTATTGTTAAAGGTTTTTGAAGTAAATTTTTTAGGTCTTCGAACTTTTCCCTATCTGTAGTAACAAGCACTACACTTGCTGGTCCAGCTGTTTTTACTAAATCGATGCTCTTCTCTTCTGTCAGCTTTACTTGCCGGCCAACAGCATAAGCCATCATTCTAGCCTCGTAGGCTATTCCAAATGACCCTACTGCTACAATGTCGTGAATGAATTTCTTCTGTGTCAATAATGTTATATTTCGTAAATCCGCGATTTCTCCTTTGACCTCTGCAGCAATGACTTCATCGCCAACTTTTGGTTTTCCAATTGCAACAACAATATCGCCTGGTCTAGTTTTGCCCAGTCTTAGTTCATCTTCGTTAGCGAAGCCAATTACGGTTAGACCGGCGCCAGTTTGTGTTGTGGCAAAATTGTCTTCTGTGTTCTCCATCAATACTTGATTTGGTTCGAGTCCTAAGATCATCGCTTCACCTCGTATTCCCTCCAATATTTCTCTGCCTGTTGGCTCTTTCTCCACCCCAAGTGTAACGGATAGCAGAAGCGGAAATGCTCCTGTTGCCGCAACATCCATTAAAGCTACTCTTAGCCAAGAATTTTCCTACAATGCGACCCTGCACTTTTAAAGTATCCATAACTTTTGGTCCAACTCCACCTGAGGATGTAGACCCAACCACAATGGCATGTCCTGTTGGGATTTTTAGTATTGAAACATCGCCTCGACGCATGTAACTAATCTGAGAAGGCTTCACCTGAAATGCGATGGGTCTAAGCATGGTGCCTACATTTTCAACTAAATGTAAATAAACTGTTAATGCTTGGCGAATAATTTCTGACCGGTTTAGGCCATGTTTCTTTGCCAACTTGTCGGCGTCTGCAAGAATTTTGTCTGAAATGCGAACATTTGTAACCTTCAAAGTAAACACACACTACAAATGTAACACACGCAAAACACTTTTTAACATTTACCTTAAGAAAATCAAGAATCGATTTCCAATCAAATCATCGTTTTCAGGCTTTTTGGTTAAAATTACTGCTGGATTATCCATCCAAATGTTTATATGAATTCTCACCCAACAAACACACCTTCAGAAAGCGAGGTTAAGCAAGTTGCTGCTTCAAAAAAAGGGGCAAGAGGGGTACGAAGTGCAAAATAGACGAATTATTATGATTGTCGGCGATGGTATGGCTGACAGACCGCTACCCGAACTAAACGGCAGAACCCCTTTGGAAGTCGCTACTCCAATAAACATGCACCGATTGGCAACAAATGGCATTTCTGGACTACTGGACCCAATACTGCCTGGAATTGTTCCGAGCACAGAAACTGCCCATCTCTCCATTTTGGGGTATGATCCCACAATCATTTCCAGTGGCAGAGGACCATTTGAAGCAGCAGGTGCTGATATAGACATTAAAGCTGGTGATGTGGCGTTTAGATGCAACTTCGCAACTGTCACTGAAGACTTTATTGTGGTTGATGAGCGTGCGGGTAGAATTCAGACTGAAGCTGCAGAACTCGCAAAAGAACTTCAAAACATACAAATAAAAAAGTTTCCAAACGTCAAATTCATCTTCAAACAGACTCTCAGTTTCAAAGGCGCTCTAATACTTCGAGGAGACAATCTCTCTTCAAATGTATCAGCTGCAATACCCCAACCTGGTGATTTTGTCGGTTCGGTGAAACCTTCCGATGAAAGCTTTAAGGCAACCCGTACAGCTCAAATCCTTACCGAATTTATCAAGACATCTAATGCTTTACTTAAAAATCATCCAATTAACCTGAAGCGAAAAGCTCAAGATAAACCTGTTGCAAACGCTGTTCTTCCCTGGGGTGGAGGATGTCTTCCGCAAATAGAGCCTTTTAACAAAAAATATGGACTGAAATCAGCATGCGTAGCAGCAGCAAGCATAATCAAAGGTATAGGCAGACTCGTCGGCATGGATATTATTAATGTTAAAGGAGCTACCGGAGAAATTGACACAGATACAACTGCGAAGGCTGATGCCGCTTTGAAGGCACTTAAGGATCACAATTTTGTATTGGTTCATGTTGAAGCTGCCGATGAAGCAAGTCATGATGGCAACGTCCAAGGGAAAATAGAAATTATTAAAAAAATTGATGCGATGGTTGGGCGAATTTTAGACAATATTAATCTAGACGATGTTAATGTTGTGCTACTGTCCGATCATGTGACTTCTACTCAACTTCGAAAGCACACAGCCGATCCTGTTCCTTTCGTGGTCGCAGGTGCTAAAGTGATCAAAGATGGGGTAAAGGAATTCAGTGAATCTGCTGCTTGTAAAGGTGGATTGCAGCGCATTCAAGGAAATCAAGTTATGCCTTTGATAATAGATTTATTGAACAATCCTAACAGAACTTTGGGATGAGTTGCAAGGTGAAGTCTACCTCTAATCTGGTTCGTGAAAGCTTTAAGAACCTTAAACCCTATGTCCATGGTGCAGATATCTTTGATGCGGCAAATAAGACCGGGCTAAAACGCGAAGACATAATTGATTTTAGCTCAAGCGTTACCCCGGTGGGTCCTTCTCCAAAAGCTATTGAGGCTCTTAAAAATAGTCTAGACCAGATTTCTATTTATCCAGATTCTACCTCTACAGCCTTGAGAAATGCTCTTGCTAATCATTATGGTAAAATCAGCAAAGAAAACATCATTATTGGCAACGGGTCAACAGAGCTCATCTACCTGTTCGCAGAAGCGTTCACCCAAAAAGGTGACATTGTACTACTTCCTGCCCCCTCATTTAGCGAATATGAAGGAGCCGTAAAAAAAGCAGGCGCCATACCCCAGCATATAAAGCTTGATTCTATTTTTCACTTTGTCCCAGAAAATTTCATCAGTGCCATGACTTCACAGGTGAAAGCAGTTTTTCTATGCAACCCAAACAATCCCACAAGCGTACTCACTTCACTCCAAGATTTGACAACAATTGTTGAAGCAGCATTTGCCAAAAACATATTGGTCTTTCTTGATGAAGATTTTCTTGAATTTCTAGACGAAGACGAAAAATACTCTCTAATTGGAAAAATTAAGCAATTTTCGAACCTGTTCATTTTGCGATCATTCACAAAGCTTTACGGCTTAACTGGTCTGCGAGTAGGTTATGGTATTGCCTGTGAAGAAATTATCCGTTTGCTATCTAATTTGAAGATACCTTGGAACGTCAACTGTCTGGGTCAAGCTGCGGCAATTGCTGCCCTAGAGGATAAAGTTCATTTAGCCAAGACGTTGGAGCTAATAAAATTAGAAAAAGCATTTTTACTGCAAGGCTTTTCACAGTTTAAGGCTCTTAAGATATTTCCTCCTGACGCAAACTTTATTTTAATCGATATTCGCAAATCTGGTTTTACAGCCCCACAGCTAAAGGCAAAAATGCTGAATTTTGGGCTATTAATTCGCGATTGCAGTTCCTTTGCAGGTTTGGACGAATTTTATATTCGGGTTGCAGTAAAAACACATTTTGAAAACGAAAAGCTATTAGATGCCTTCAAGAAGACTCTATGACAATCGTATGTTTGCCTTCGACCTTTCTTTCCTTGCAGATTCAGTTTTGATCTTTTCCTTAGCTTTCTTAATTGACGTAATTTTTGGCGAAATTCCTGACAATGCTCACCCGACCGTTTGGATGGGTAAAATAATTGCCTGGTTCAAACCCAAAATAAAAAATATGAATCCGGGGATTGAAAAAATAAACGGTGTTCTGCTTTGCTTAGGAGTTATAGCCCTTTTTGCGGTTCCGGTATACTTTGGCTTGTTAGCAATTCGACAGATTCCAATTGTGGGTTGGTTCTTCTATATTGTAGCTTCTGCGGTTCTGTTAAAGACCACTTTTGCGCTCAAATGCATGCAGCATTATACTCTTCCTATAGAGAAATCATTATTGAACAAAGATTTAGACGGCGCAAGAAAATGGCTATATTACATCGTAAGGCGAGATCCCAAATCTTTAGATGAGCGGCATTTGCTTTCTGCAGCAGTTGAGTCTATAGCAGAGTCAACAACTGATGGTGTAACATCTCCGTTTTTCTTCTATGCATTATTTGGTGTTCCAGGGGCTTTTGCGTTTAGAGTTATAAATACACTTGATTCTATGGTGGGCTACAAAGATAAAGAAAACCTAAACATCGGTTGGTTTTCAGCGAAAATGGATACCCTAACCAACTATATTCCAACAAGGCTCACCTCTTTATTCATGGTTCTCTCGGCTATGATGCTAAAAAACAATTGGCATAACTCTTGGAGAATTCTGCAACGAGACAGGCACAAAACTGCCAGTCCAAATGCAGGCTGGACTATATCTGCTATGGCTGGAGCATTAAATACCCAACTAGAAAAGAAAGGATACTACTCTTTAGGTGACGGAGAAACCATAACACCTCAAGATATAACCCGTGCTCTACGAATAATGGGATTAACCGCAGTTCTATTTAGCATCTTTGTAGTAATCCCAATATTAGTATTAGTAGCCCTAATCTTACCCAATATTGTAGGTTACCTAACTCAACAGATATCAAATCTGAACATTTTTTAAACAACTCTAACCGAAAAAACAAAAATTTTTAGGTGTTATTCTCTGCGGGCCTTTATAAACAGAATTGCGCCGATTGCTCCAATTGCTACAAAAAAGCCACTACCAATATACGTGCCGTTTGCGACTACAAAAGATAATTCTTCTACTTGTATTGCTAATTGATTGCTATCGCTTGAGTATGCAATTTCTCCTCCATTAAAACAGGCTTGTATTGCCCATACTCCGCTACTATTTGCTATTGCACTAGCAGTAAAGGTTCCATCTGGGAGAGTTTTTACTTCCGCAGTTTCGGTATATAATGCGCTCATAAAAAGCACACTAATTGGGGAGCTTGTAGTTTGACCATTTAGTACTCCAGTTATAGTGATGTTATCCCCCACACGTATATTATTCTCTGTTGCGGTGATGTTTAGTCTTGAAGCTTGTTTTACCGTGTAGTTTCCTTCGGCTTGCAAAGTATTCATTAATGTATCATTTGCTGCTACCCGATACAGAACTTGGGTTCCTGCTTTTTGCGCTGGAATAATAGCGCTACAGTTCATGCTCATAACTGTCATTTGTAGCTCTTCAGTGCTATTCCATTTATCTGTTGAATACTTCAAAACCGCGCTTTCTAGAGCTGTATTACTAGAAAAGCAGGTTATGTTGGTTTGATTATTTGGGTAGATTCTACCTAACTGCTCTTTAATCGTCAAGGCTGCTCCATCAAATTGGGTTTTAACAATGAAATCTACATTTCCAGAGCCTATTTCGCCAATTAAGACAAGTTGATACAAAGTTTTTCCTTCGGTTGTGTTAGAATATCTTAAGATCATGTCTTGGCCGTTACTTTCACAACTAGCATATGCTACACCACGGTAGTGCTCGCTATCTAAGTTATATCCACCAACGCTATCTGAAATGTTCCCGTAAAGGCCTGATTCCCACGGAAGAGGCAAATCATTAAGGACAAATGAATCTGAATCGCTCATACGATAGAGTCTAGCTTCATACATATCTAGGGTGGCAGGAACCTTGACATACACTTCTATTTCTTGTCCGTCTGTGACAAATTCATAAGCCCAACTGGTGCTAAACTTTGTTGAACTATCCGAGTTTCTGCCATCAATTTTTCGTGTATGCCACTGATTTGTATCAATATTCTCAATTGTCATGAATGTAGCTGCTTGAGTGCCATTGCTTGAACCAGCGTTATTTATAACTAAAAACGTATAGTTGCCTGTTACTTGAGGAACAAAATAAATATCATTATCTTTAGTTCTTAGCTGCTCAACTAATCCAGCCGCTTCAGTATGGGTACTTTCTAGAATACCTCTCGGGTTATAGACATAAAGATCATAGTTAGTTTTTGGCTTTGAGCCATTATTTACCCAATCACCAAAACAGTAAATATGATAGGTTTTATTAGCCACTAACGATTCAACAATGCTCCAGTTACCCCCGATGGCTATTTTGGACTCGTTAAAATAAACTGGGAACATGGGTTTCTCAACGCTAGTCCAATTGCCCTTGCTTGAATCTAAATAATTATGTACAAACTTAGTATACTCAAGGGGTTCTGGTGTCGATGTCTCAGCTGCAAGACAAGGTGAAAAAGCTGATATTAATAGGAAGGCTACCGCTAGCAACATCGCTATATGCTTTGCTGAGCGTGTGCACTTCAATACCTAATCCCTGAATCCTCGGGTAAAATCATCTTTTCTTCAACATATCAGTTATGAAAACAGACTCTGAATTCACAATCCACACCAAAAGAATAAAACACCCCTGCGATGACACTAATAAGGAACAAGCATGCATCACACAAGTCATAAAATAATTTTTGGTAATAGTCAACAAATGCCTGAGATAGCTGCCTCCACGGCGCACCTAATGTTAACATCACCCCCCTATCCTATGATTAAAATGTGGGATCAATTATTCGCAGATATCGATCCAAAAATCGCTTCCCTTTTGCGAGAAATAGACCAAGATTGTCAAGAAGATATTGTGGACAAAATATATGAAATGATGCATCAAAATCTAGCTCAAGTCTGGGCTCAAACTTATAGAGTTTTAGTTGAAGGAGGTATAGCATGTGTAAACATTGGGGATGCTACCCGTTCGGTGAATGGCCGGTTCCGTCTTTTTCCCAATCATTCTCGAATAATTGAGCATATGGAAAAAATCGGGTTCACTACTCTGCCCTACCTGTTGTGGAAGAAGCCGACAACGAAGCCAAAGTACAAAGGAAAAGGAGCCTTCTTAGGGTCAGGATTCTTGCCGCCAAATGCATATGTCACTTTGGACTGCGAATTTATTCTTATTTTTCGTAAAGGAAAACTTAGACATTTTCCAGCACATGATCCTAACCGCTACGATAGTAGAATAACGAAGATTCAACGTGATCAATGGTTCACACAAATTTGGAATATAACTGGAAGTCGTCAGATTGCAAGTCAACTTGAAAGAAGGACTGCCGCATATCCAGACGAAATTGCTGAAAGATTAATCAAAATGTTCAGCGTTAAAGGTGATCTCGTGCTAGATCCATTTTTGGGTTCAGGAACCACAATAAAGATCGCTCTTCAAAACAATCGCAACAGCATAGGCTATGAAACAGATGAAAAATTACTCTCCCTTATAAAAAATAAAATCGACTCTGCAAAAGAGCCTCAATCTTCTTACGAGCTAACAATAATGAAAAGGTGACTGTTACAAGAACCCAGTGAGAAGGATTTTTGCTTTTAACTTATTTTCAGATTAAACTTAGTAAGAAGATTCGCATTTTACCATAAAGTTCCATTTTTATCATGTACAAGGTACAACATAACATTCAACTTCTGCCAAATTTTATGTCATCTGAATGTATTAATTGATTTTAAGCTATCATTGTTCGTTGGCAAGAATGCCAAACATTATACAAAAAGCTTTATTAGATTGCCGCGTAGCATGTGTTTGTGCTCTCTAAAAAAAATCGGAGACCCTTTTTCAAGTTGGATGATCCAACATTGGGGGAACTTGCAAGTTTGAATAAAACCCGCATAAAAACCATACGTCAGGATGAAAACGTAATAAAAATTGCGGGAGAGAATTAAAATTGACTGAACTTTCAAAAGAAGATACCCATCTGTTGCTTAAGACTTTCTTTAACGAGAAAGGACTAGTACGTCAACACTTAGATAGTTATAATGAATTTATCGACCACGGATTACAGGAAGTAGTGGATGAAGTAAACGAAATCCCCATTGAGGTTCCTGATAGTCCATATAAGGTAAAACTTGGTCAAATTTGGGTCATAGATCCTCAATCTCGAATTACTGGCCCATATGCTACTGAAGTAGATGGTACAAAACACGAAATTTACCCCATGGAGGCACGCCTCCGAAACTTAGCATATGCAGCCCCTATAGCTTTAGAAATGACGCCCATTATTGATGGACGTGAACAAGACACCGAGCTTGTCTACATCGGAAATATCCCGGTGATGCTCAAATCAAAATTATGCTTCTTAAGTCAACTCTCACGAGAAGAACTCATCGCAGCCGGAGAAGACCCAGACGATACTGGCGGATACTTTGTAGTGAACGGATCTGAACGCGTTATAGTCGCAATGGAAGACTTAGCCCCCAACCGCGTCATAATTGATTTGGACGAAAAAGGCACTTCCCCAGTTTATCAAGCAAAGATTTTTTCAACAACTGTAGGATTTAGAGCCAGAATAGAACTCAAACTCAAACCAGACGACGCAATTTACGTTTCTATGCCCGGAGTGCCCACAGAAATTCCCTTCGTAGTTATCATGCGTGCGCTATCTTTAGAAAAAGACAAAGATATCGCCGAAGCAGTCTCACTCGATAAAGACTTACAAGCTGAATTAGCTCCATCATTTGAAAAAGCCATAGGCGTAGACACACCTTCTGACGCTATTTTATTCATAGGTAATCGTGTCGCTCACGGACAAGTTGAGGAATATCGCTTATCAAAAGCTGAAACTGCCCTAGACAAAAACTTCCTACCCCACCTAGGCCGAACTGAAAAACAACGAAAAGACAAAGCCATATTCCTAGGCGAAATGGCAAGCAGAGTTATCCAACTTAAAATGGGCAGACGCCAGCAAGACGACAAAGACCACTTTAAAAATAAACGTCTCCGCCTAGCCGGACCGCTACTTGCAGACCTTTTCCGCGTTGCCTTCAGAAATCTAACACGCGACATAAAATATCAGCTTGAACGCATAGGCGTAAAAGGACCAATAATCACCGTTTCCGCTGCTGTTCGCCCCGGTATCATCTCTGAAAGATTCCAGCATGCGCTCGCAACAGGTAACTGGGGACGCGGAAGAGTAGGTATCACCCAACTACTAGACCGAACAAACTATATCTCAACTCTTAGTCACCTGCGTAGGTTACAATCACCATTAAGCAGAAGCCAACCTAACTTCGAAGCCAGAGACTTGCACCCAACCCATTGGGGTAGACTCTGCCCCAACGAGACCCCTGAAGGTTCAAACTGTGGTCTGGTAAAGAACTTGGCTTTATCCTCATCCATTTCCGTAGGTGTAAACCCAGAAAAAATAAAACAATTACTCTATGAAATGGGCGCAGTCCCCGCATACGAATCAAACGATTCGATGAAGATTGACGGCGCAAAAGTTTTCGTTGACGGAAACATAATTGGCTACTGCGGTAATCCTCAGGACTTAGTTAACGGTTTTAGAGAGAAACGTCGCGCTGGAGAAATCTCCACTGAAGTTAACATCACATACTTCACTAAAGCCCAATCTGAAGCTGAAGAAATACATGCGAACTGTGACGAGGGCAGAGTTAGAAGACCTCTTGTCATTGTTGAAAACGGTGTACCTAAGCTCCAATCTAAACACTTGGAAAAGATAGCTTTAGGTGAGTGGACTTGGGAAGATCTGGTTAAAAACGCACTAATCGAGTACTTGGATGCTTCTGAAGAAGAAAACGCCTACGTTGCCGTATCCATGGACAAAGTTGCAAAAGAACATACACACTCTGAAATCGCAACTTACACTATCCTAGGCATCGGTACTTCTACTATACCTTACCCCGAACACAATCAGTCACCACGTAACTCTTATCAAGCTGCCATGGCTAAACAGGCATTAGGCATATACGCAACTAACTTCCAAAACCGTGTTGACTCCCGCTCGCATATTCTGCACTATCCGCAAGCTCCATTGGTTGAAACCGACCTAATGGAAGTAATGGGTTACAAACAACGCCCCACAGGACAAAACTGTATTGTAGCAGTCATGTCCTTTGAAGGCTACAACATGGAAGACGCTATCATATTTAACAAAGCATCAATCGAACGTGGTCTAGCAAGATCTACATTCTTCCGCATTTACGAAGCCGAATGTCGTCAATACCTCGGCGGATTAAAAGACAAATTCACAGTTCCCGAACCTGGCACCCGTGGATACCGCGGCGAACAATACTACAGACTTCTCGAACCAGACGGCATAATCAGCCTTGAATCAACCGTTGCTGGCGGAGACGTTCTGATTGGAAGAATCAGTCCCCCAAGATTCCTTGAAGAATACAAAGAGTTCGAAGTCAGGGGTCCATCAATGCGAGACACATCCGCGGATATGCGTCCCTCAGAAAACGGTGTGGTCGATGCAATATTCATTACTGAATCTGGTGAGGGTAGCAAACTAGTCAAAGTCCGGGTTCGCGATCAACGCATACCCGAATTAGGCGATAAGTTTGCATCAAGACACGGACAGAAAGGTGTAATCGGCTTAATTGTTCCACAAGAAGACATGCCCTTCACTGAAGAAGGCATGGTTCCAGACCTAATTATCAATCCGCATGCTATCCCCTCAAGAATGACCATTGGCCAGTTTATCGAATCACTAGCAGGTAAATGCGCAGCTGCACGAGGCAAACCAGTCGACGGCACACCGTTCGCTAACGAAGGTCCAGACGAAGTCCGAAAGAACCTCGTAAAGAACGGTTTTAGTCACACAGGCAGCGAAGTCTTCTATAACGGTGCAACCGGCGAAAAATTCGTAGCCGACATATTCGTAGGCATAGTCTACTACCAGAAACTACACCACATGGTCGCTGATAAGATACACGCCAGAGCCAGAGGTCAAGTCCAAATGCTTACCCGCCAGCCAACTGAAGGTCGAGCTCGCGGTGGTGGTCTCAGATTCGGAGAAATGGAACGAGACTGCCTTATTGGTCATGGAGCAGCTCTGCTTCTAAGAGACCGGCTTCTTGAAGAATCCGACAAATACACACTCTATATTTGCGAGACCTGCGGTCAAATTGCTTTCTATGACATGAAGCAGCGTAAATACGTCTGCAAGATATGTGATGAGAAAGCTAAGGTATCACCGGTCGTAGTATCATACGCATTCAAGCTCTTGTTGCAGGAACTTCAGAGCTTGTGTATTACCCCTAAACTAAGGCTTAAGGAGAAGGCATAAAATGGCAACCGAGGAATCAATCCATAAAGTAGTCGACCAAATTTCATTCGGCTTAATTTCACCAAAAGACTTACGAAAACAATCCGTAGTCGAAATCCAAACCCCCGATACATACGATGAAGACGGTGCACCAATTACTGCCGGGTTAATGGACGGTAGATTAGGCACTCTTGAGCCTAGGCAGCGCTGCAAAACCTGCGGTAATACTGCTATTCGTTGCCCAGGGCATTTTGGTCACATCGAACTTGCAGTACCTATTGTTCACATTGAATTCACCAAAATCATATTTGACCTTCTTCGAGCAACCTGTCGTAGTTGTGGGCGCGTCCTTTTGTCCGATGAAGCGGCAAAAAAAACTCGTGGCCGAATTGCACGATATTTAGAGCTTCTAGGAGTAATCCCGGATGAGATTTATAAAGAAATTATACAAGAAATCAAAACAAAGCAATGTCCTCACTGTGCTTCTGGCCAATTCAAAATAACCTTTGAGAAGCCGACCAAATTTATCGAGCAGACTGAGGCAGGATCTGAACCGCTCACTCCTAGTATGATACGCGAGCGTCTTGAACGTGTATCTGATGAAGACCTTGAGATTTTAGGTTTTAATCCTAAAGTTGCCCGTCCAGAATGGATGGTATTGCAGGTTTTACCTGTTCCTCCAGTGTATGTTCGACCCTCAATTACTCTTGAATCAGGTATCCGCTCTGAAGACGACCTAACTCACAAACTAGTGGACATCATCCGAATCAACCAACGACTCAAAGAAAACATGGAAGCAGGCGCACCAACACTAATTATCCAAGACCTCTCCGAACTCTTACAATATCACGTTACAACTTACTTTAACAATGAAGCTTCAGGTATTCCCCCTGCAAGACACCGCTCTGGTAGAGCTCTTAAAACTCTCTCTCAACGCTTGAAGGGTAAAGAAGGGCGATTCCGAAGCAACCTCTCTGGTAAACGTGTAGACTTCTCTGCCCGTACTGTTATCTCTCCTGATCCGAACTTAGACATCAACGAAGTCGGTGTGCCACGAGATGTCGCTATGAGGCTATCTGTACCTGAGAAAGTTACTGCTTGGAACATTGAAGAGATGAAACGACTTGTTGTTAACGGACCTGAAAACTATCCAGGTGCTCTTTACATAATTAGACCTGATGGTAAACGTATTCGACTCGAATTCGTTATTGATCGAACAAAAATCTCTGAAGCAGTTGAACTCGGATTTGTTATTGAGCGTCACTTAAAGAATGGTGATATCGCAATCTTTAACCGACAGCCTTCGCTCCACCGCATGTCCATTATGGCTCACTACGTGCGCGTTTTACCCTACAAAACTTTCCGTATGCATCTTTGCGTTTGTCCACCTTACAACGCAGACTTTGATGGCGACGAAATGAACCTTCACGTTCCCCAAAGCGAAGAAGCACGCACTGAAGCACTACTACTCATGCAGGTCCAAGATCAGATTCTCTCACCCCGATTCGGAGGACCAATCATCGGTGCCATCAGAGACTTCATCACAAGCGCATACTATTTGACCCGTAAAAGCAACTACCTGACCCGTGAAGAAGTCAACCGGCTTCTAACTGCCACTGGCTATGTGGGGCCGCTTCCTGAACCCGCAAAGAAAGAGCCAACAGAGATGTGGTCTGGCAAACAACTCTTTAGTCTATTCTTACCCAAGACGTTGAACTACGTTTTGAAAGCTAACATCTGCCAGGGTTGCAACAAATGCAAAGAGGAAGACTGCGAACATGATGCTTATGTAGTTGTTAAGAACGGTCAGCTTGTTTCAGGTATTATTGACAGACGCAGTATCGGTTCTGAGCAATCAGAAAGTCTGCTTCACAGGATAATCAAAGATTACGGCACCCAAGCAGGAAGAGAATTCCTCAATAAGATTACCCGCATGCTCAAACTCTTCATATCGATGCGTGGCTTCAGCTATACCTATGATCAGCTAGTCCTTTCACCAAAAGCACGTAACAGAATCCAGAAGACCATGGAACGCATCCAAAAGAAGATCGACGAACACATAGAAAACTACAAGAACGGAACTCTGCCACGTCTCCCAGGCCAAACATTAGAGGAGTCTTTTGAAATTTATGTTATGCACGAACTCGCAACCGCTCGAGATGAAGCAGGTAAAATCGCCGACGATGACTTCACCCTAGAAAACGCAGGCATCGTCATGACTCGAACTGGTGCACGAGGCTCAAGTCTCAACATCGGTCAGATGGCAGCTTGCGTTGGTCAACAGTCAGTTCGAGGCAAAAGAATCCTAAGAGGCTACGCTGGACGCGCCCTGCCTCACTTTGTTGGTGGAGACCCAAGTCCCCGAGCAAGAGGCTTCGTGTACAACTCTTACCAAACAGGATTAGACGCAATTGAATTCTTCTTCCACGCTATGGGTGGCAGAGAAGGTCTAGTCGACACTGCGGTCCGAACACAACAAAGTGGTTACATGCAGCGTAGGCTCATTAACGCCTTAGAACACATCCGCATGGAATACGACGGTACCGTACGTGACTCTGCAGGCGATATTATCCAATTCCAATACGGCGAAGACGGTGTAGATCCCGCAAAAAGCGACCACGGCAAAGCAGTAAACGTTAGCCGACTTATGGACCAAATCAACATCGGAGAAGAAAAAGGCGAAGCAGCCTCAGCTGATTACATAAAGAAACAACTAAAGAGCATTGAAGGTCAACTTACCCCTATCCTCATGGACCAACTAAAGCAGCATCTAAACAAAGGCAAATTTACCAAAAAAAGTGTAGAAAAAGCAGTTGCGGAAACCGCGAGCCGATATAAGCGCGCTTTAATGGAACCCGGCGAAGCCGTTGGCATAGTTGCAGCGCAATCTATTGGCGAACCTGGTACCCAGATGACTTTAAGAACTTTCCACTATGCAGGAGTCAAAGAACAAAACGTAACCTTAGGTCTACCCCGTTTAATCGAAATCGTAGATGCTCGACGCATTCCATCAACTCCTATTATGACCATCTTCCTAACTGGTGAACATCGCAAGAGCAAAGAAGGCGCTGTAGAAATCGCCCGACACGTAATTTACACTTCACTGGAAAACATCGCTTCAGAAATCTATATAGATCCTATACGCGAAGAAATCGTGGTTGAGTTAAACAAGACCATGATGGATGACCGTGCTATTGCTATGGAGGAACTTGAAGAGCGTGTGGAGCTACAAAATGCCACCACTAAAGCCAAGGGTGACACCTTAACAATAAAGCCTAAAAAGGTTGAGCAGCTTAAACGGTTGCTTGAGAAGGTTTCCGGCTTCCACGTCAAAGGTGTTCCAGATATCAAACGAGTCCTCGTCACGGAAGAAAGCGGAGAGTGGGTAATACGAACCGACGGCTCCAACCTTGCTAAAGTATTAGAAATCCAAGGCGTAGACACTTCCAGAACTACAACCAATAACGTCCACGAAATTGCGAAAACATTAGGCATCGAAGCAGCAAGAAATGCTTTGGTTCACGAGGCAAAAGGTGTCTTGGAAGACCAAGGCTTAGACGTAGACGTGCGTCACGTAATGCTCGTCTCGGACATGATGACTTCAACAGGGGAAGTTCAGCAAATCGGCAGACACGGCATCAGCGGTAAGAAAGCAAGCGTCTTGGCCAGAGCAGCATTCGAAATTACCGTACCTAACATTGTTGAAGCAGCAGTAAAAGGTGAAAGTGACCCGCTGGCAGGCGTGACCGAAAACGTAATCGTCGGTCAATCAATTCCGATTGGCACAGGATTAGTAGAATTATACATGTCAACATTTGAAAAGCAAGATAAAGCAGGAGGAAAAACACAAACATGATAGACATAGACAAAGCGATCGCATCAGCCGTGAAAACTGGCAAGGTTTCTTACGGAACCAACGCGGCAATGCTGAACGTCAAGACAGGCAAGGCTAAGATGATTGTTTTAGCCTCAAACTGCCCAAAACAAACAAAAGAACAAATTGAATACTACGGAAAACTCTCAAAGGTCCCAGTCCT
Organism: Candidatus Bathyarchaeota archaeon; assembly: GCA_963701765.1. GTDB lineage: Archaea > Thermoproteota > Bathyarchaeia > Bathyarchaeales > Bathycorpusculaceae > JADGNF01. The sequence goes on along the minus strand of CAVPBD010000010.1, from coordinate 253,360 downwards.
AAACTATAAAGGAACATCAATGGACCTAGCAAACATCTGCAGCAAAATGTTCATAATATCCGCATTAAGCATACGCGAACCTGGAGACTCAGAGATTTTGAAAACCGTAGAAATGCAATACTATGAGAATGATACTAAAGTTGGAGAGAGTTAATGACAACCGGCATAAAAATAACTGCTGATGAAATGCGATACATCGCTTTATTCGAAAACATCAGCGGCGCCAGCGTCAAAGACTGCATAATCGACGAAGAAGGCGGACGCGCAATCTACATAGTTAACCCCGGTCAAGTAGGCGTCGCCATAGGCAAAGGCGGACGCAACATCCACACTCTCGAAAAAATGACCGGCAAAAAACACGAAATTATCGAATACGCCGAGGACCCCGTTCAATTCATAAAGAACGCCCTCAAACCAGCCCAAGTCCGAGAAGTCCGCATAACCGAAAAAACCGACGGCAAAAAAATGGCAGTTGTAACCATAAATCCAAAAGACAAAGGCGTCGCAATAGGCAAAAACGGCAAAAACGCCGAACGTCTACGTTTCTTATCAAAGCGATACTTCGACATTCAAAACGTCAGTATCACTTAGTACCCCAGAATCCTCTGGGCTTACTAAGCGATAAAGAAGTGTCAACGTTATTTTTTATTTTCTATTTATCTTTCTTTAAATTTAGATTTTTTTCCATTTAGTTATCTGTAAAAATCTTGAATATTGTGCTACGATTTTATCTGACTTTGGATTTGGTATCTTTTCTACGTCAGGCTTTTTTCCATAAGCTTTCTCGTGTATGAGCTTTTTTTCTATTATTATGCTACTTATTGTTCTTCGTTATTTTCTTCGTCGGTGTCTTGGGATTCGTCAATTTCTTGTTCTTCTTTTACCTTTGATTGGGCTGAAGTTGTTTGCCCTTGTGGTTGTAGTAGCGTGTTTATGAGGGTTTTTTGGTCTATTTCTGCTCGGGTTCTCCAATCTAAGTAGAGTTGGTCTTTATCGTCTTGTTGTAGGTAACCATAGCGGATATATCGGTCAAGGTTTATGCCAACTTTCCAACCTGCGATTTTTTCCCCTAAGAGTTCTTCGACATCTCGGCGCGCTGCTTGACCTTTCTTACTGATAATATAGGATATAGTTACAGCTAAGCCTGCCAAATCGTCTATGCGCCAACCTATCATTTTTGCCTCTTTAGGTTCAAGCTCTCCCCGTAGAGTCACGTAGAATCTGGCTTTGTCAAGATCATCTAACGTAGGCTTCTCTGCTTTGGTAGTTGGGATTTTTTCTTCCTGATTATCTAGTACAGTTTTAACTTGTAGGTCTAGCGATTTTAGAAACTCGTCTAACACTTCGAGAACTTTTGGGTAATCAGCACCTAATGCTTTGTGAAGTTCCCAGCCTTTGACACCGGGTTGTTGGTGTCGTCGGAAAAATAACATATGGGTTGCGCGTTTCATTTTGCTTGCGTATACACCTTTTCTTTTACCGATAGTGCTCAATTTGTTTCGCCTCGTTTCCATCTCTGCCAACTTTCATATGAAAGAGTTATTGGAACTGAAACTGCTTGCTTATTCAGTTTAGACCCTGGCTGTTCTAGGGGGATTATGAATATTTCTTCTTCTAAGGGGTTGATTTCTAAGGTTGCATAACCGTAGGTTATTAGAAAACTGGTGATGTATGCGCGGTGGACGGTTTGTTGATAGGTGTCGGCGCTCACAAAGTCCATGTAGAAAAGTTTGCCGTTTTGGCTTTTTTCTTGGAACTTGTTTTTTAGTTCTTGCCAGAATCGTTCTAGTTCGGCTGAAAAGGCTTCATCTCTTAGGATGCTTTGGTTGATAAGTTCATCTCTGCTTGCTGTTCCAGTTTGTACTTCTGCGATAACAAGTTCTGGCCATCTTTCTTTAAGTGGTGTTAAATTTGTCCAGTATAGTAAGGCGTCGTTGAAGCTGCGTTGAGTAAGCGTTTCTTCTTCGACAATGGGGTGCCAAGCTCTAAGGAAGGCTTGAGTTATTTGATTTTTGTCTTTTTGCATGATTTTTTCTTCTAATAAGAAAGGATCGGTATAAAGTGAGGTGCTGCGTTGTTTAACCCATTCACTCTGTAGTTTTATAACTGAAGCTAAATGATGGATTGCTTCAGCATCTAAATTAAACTCTTCTGGTTGGTCCCATTGGGGAAAGTACTCTTTAACTACACGGATAATCTCATCTACGTTCAAAAGGAAGGGGTCTACTGTGTGGTCTTCGATGCCTTTCATCATATCTATGATGCGCTGTAGTTGGTCTTTACCAAGTTTTTTGTGTTCTTTTCGTTCTCTTTGCACCACTGCAGTCGGTTTAGGATTTTCCATTTCAGACGACCTCTTTGACTACTGATTTGCCTTCTACGTTTTGTACCGTGACGATATTGGCGTTTTCTTGGGCAAAAGTTACCTGGCTAGGGGTAATTACGACATATTGGGTGCTAGAGTCTTTAATAGTTGAAATGAGAATTTTGGCGATCATTTCTCTATTTCGAGGATCCATATGAACATCATATTCATCTACAGCTCGGAAGGGGGATCGCACGTGCTGCTGCAGTGCTAGCAGAAAGCTCATTGTTGCAGTGGTTCTTTCGCCTCCACTTTGCGTGTATGCGTCAAGGGGAACGGGTCGTCCACCTTTGAAGCCTACTAAAATCTCTAATCCTGCGGTTTCGATGTCTTGTTCATTAGCCAATCTGACTTGGCCAGTGGCTCGTGTTTGCTCCATTATTTTTTTATATTCTATATTAACGCGTTCTAGTAGATTCTGCATTACTGTGCGCCAAGATTCCATTCTTGCGGTGACTTCTTGCAGCGCTTTTTGGCGATTCTCTGACACCATCTGGGCTTTCTCTTTGAGCTCCAGATACAGTTTACTGTATGACTCGTATTGTCGTTCGATGTCTTCAGAGACCCCAGCAAGAGCGGCTAAGTGACCATCAGTGACGCGAATTTGATCTAAAACCTCTGCAGGAGTTTTTACCACCGCTATTCGGACCCCTGACTCAGCTGCTTTAGCAGATGAAGTTTCCAGATACAGTTTTGCGGTTTTGATTGCGTTTTCAATTTTTTCTAAATCATTGGCTGCTTTTTCTTTACGATATTCAAGCAGAGCCAATTTGATTCGATAATCAATTAGCTGGTTAGTAATCTTTTCAGTTTTTTCTTCGATGGTTCGAGTCTTAGTCTGGTTCTCTTCAGCTTGACCTTTTACATCGATAAGCTGTTTTTGGCTATTTTTAATCATTTTAAGCAAATTTTCAAGTCGGATTAGTTTTAATTGGTCTGCGTTTTTGTTATTGCGTATTGCTTCTTCTATGGTTTGTACTTCTTTGAGTAGCTCTTGGGCTAAGGTAATTGTGGTTTGTTCTGTTGCTATTTCATGTTCTAAATCGATGCGTTGCTCAAAAGTGATTTTGTTTTCGATTTTTAGCTCCTGTTGTTGGAAGTTTTGTTTTTGGAGTTGTTCTAAGTTGATTGTGTTTTCTTTTTCGATGCGACTGTGATTTTCTAGTATTTCTTGTTTGTCTGTCTTCGAGTTCTTTGATTGTGTTTTCTTTGCGTTCGACTTCTGCCCAGGCAAGTTCACGTTCGAGGAATCGTCGTTTGGTTTGGAGTTGTTTTTTCTCTTGGTATTTTTCGTATTGTTCACGCCAATAATTTAGGGTTTGTTCTGCGGATTCTAAAAGTTTGGTTACCGATTCTGCTTGGCTAAGTGTTCGGGTGAGTTTCTGTTGGGCTTGAACTACGTTTTCTCGGAAGGGTTCTAAACCGACAGCGGCTTCAACCATGTGTAGCTTTTGGATATTGCTTAATATAGAGAATTGTTCGACCATGTTTTGATGCATGATGATGAGCATATTGTTTGGGTCTACGCCAAATCTGCCCAATAGACGTTCGACGTCTTGTTTGTTAGCCGCTCGGTTTTCTAGTTCAAACCAATATTGTCCATCTCTTCGTAGAGTACGGGTGAGAAAAAGTTGATCTTTAGAATATTTTGGGACTGGGCGTTTGCCCCCTTGCTTACTATTATTTAGGATAAGGGTTACACGAGCTTGGTCTTTACCCCAGCGTATGAGGTTGCTGAGTTTTTTAGACCTCTCCGTATAGGTTTGTCCTAGTGCTACGGAAATTGCTAGGAGTAGTGAACTTTTTCCTGCACCGTTTGGTCCCACGATGAGATTAACACCAGGCTTAAAAGCGACCCTAGCATATTCGTAGCTCATGAAATTTTCAAGAATAACTTCGTTAATTAACATCTGGGCTTTTAGCCTCTTAACTGAATGCGAATATTAGGATAAAATGTCTTATTAAAACAAATTGCACAGATGTGATGAAATCTGCTTGCTTTCTCTTTTAGTTCCTACAATCTGATTTGCTATTATTATTTTAAGAAGGAATGAATTTTTTTACACTTAATTGAATAAGTGTAATATCTCTTAGTGCAATATCATACTGAGGTGATAGTATTGCAGCTTAAGGATGAGAACCTCTTAGCTGTTGGGATGGTTTCTCTTGCTTTAGGTGTATTGATTGGTCGTTTTCTGTATTTTGAATATTTGGGTTTTTCAGTGACAGACTTTGTTGAGGGCGTTCTTGTTGGCTTATCTTTGGTTATGAATATAACCTATCTTGTAAGAAGAAGACGTAAATAATTACTTATTAAGTGGCTGAATAAATATTTTAAAATTTTTCATTAAACTTCATATTTTTAATTTGGATTTTAGGGTTTAGTTTTGTCGTTTTTTCCTTTTGATTCTTTGATCATCTTGTCTATTATTTTTGTGAGTTCAGGTGTGCTTAGGTAGCGACTTTGTTCATTGTTGGTTATTTTTCCTTTTAGGGGGATTGTAACTTTTAGTGATGAGCCTTTACCGATTGTGCTTTCTACCGAAATTGTGCCGCCGTGGGCTTCGATTATACGTTTGCATATCGACAGACCAAAACCCATTCCTTTTGCTTTTGTAGTAAATAGTGGGTTCCAGAGTTTGCTTAATGTTTCTTGGCTCATGCCTGTTCCTGTGTCGGTGAAGTCAAATATCGATTCCTTGTTGTTTGTTTGAGTTTTTATGGTTAAAGTTCCGCCGTTGGGCATGGCATCAAATGCGTTTTGGATTATGTTTTTAAAGACGTGCTCTATTTTTTGTTGATCGATGTTTAGCGTTGGTTTGTTTTCGCTATGATTTTTGATTTGAATTGTTGATGGGATAATGGTTTGATTTAGGCTTTGTTCTATTAGGTTTTTGGGGGTTGTTTCTTTTAGCTCGATGTGGATTTCTTTGGAGTATTCAAGTAAGTCGTTAACTATTTTGTTTGAATAGTCAACGCATTTTTCTATTGTGTCTATCATCTCGCCAGTGGCTTGATCTGTGTGTGTATCAAATCGAGTCCGCAAGTAGTATGCTGCTCCCGCAATTCCTTGCAAAGGATTCCTTAAATCATGTCCAATCATTGCGGCTAAATCACCAATAGCAGCTAATCTTTCTGCCTTTAGCAGCCTTTCTTGTGCGATTCTGAGTTCTTCTTTTGTCTGATCCAGTTCTTCTTTTAGTGTAAGCTGGGTGATTACTCCGTCCATATAGCAATTTTTAGGAACGGCAAAAGTTAAGCCTGCAAACAGTATGCCTATTGCTCCTAGAATTACACTTGCTTCTGTTTCTCTAAATATTACTTGGGCTACTCCCTCTGATGAGAGGAAAATAAGTGCAAAAAGGAACATTAAATCCGAATGATTTTTTCTTTTTACTACTATATGTAACATAACAGGAATTGAGACAGCTACAATGCTCCATAGCAAAATTATGATTACATTTCTCATGTCAATCTGAGCAATCATTATCGCAATGGATATGGCGATAGTAGCAATGATGATTTTGAAGGGGTTGTCGAGATTTTTGATGTTGCGTAGGCTTGATATTGTTATTATTGGTATGGTGGTTGTTATGGGGAAGAATGCCCACATATAGGCTGGACCTAGAAGGGGAGTTCCTCCGAATGTTTGTGTTGCTAAATCGCTGTATGCTAGAGCTGCGAGGATGGTGGATAATGCAAAAATTAGTTTCCAGATTTTGCGGTCTTTGAAAAACCAATAAATGAATAATGATGCTAAAATTAAGGTAGCCCAGAATGGAAGACTTAGTAAGTTATTTAGTAGACTTTCAAACATGCGCGTTGGCCGCCGCCGTTGTCTGTTTCATTTTTTTGCTGGGTCATATCTATCCTTGTCATAGGATTTTATGCTGTTTTACTCTGATTGTGTTAATTTAATTCAGGGTTATATTATAGATGAAAATCTAATTTCATACTTTGTGCGTAGAAAAAAATCACAACTACTTAATACGTAATCGTTATTTGGCTTTCTCCGAACATGGAGTTTCGGTAGTAGTGATATTTGTGTTTTCATCGTCTAAGTACCTCATAATCCGAAAAGTCTATTTTTTAACCCTTGGTTAGTATAGTAATCTTAGTATTGCGGAGTGGTTGGCTTGCATATTGCTCAAATTGGAACAGGTCGGGTAGGTCGTCCTACTGCTTATTCGATAATGTGTGCGCAATTGGCTGAAACTTTAACTGTTTGTGATACTAAACCAGGACTTGCTGCAGCGTTTGCTGAAGAATTAAAACATGTAACTGCCAGTTTAGGTATAGATGTAGAAATTATTTCTTGTGATAAAGATGAGGCAGTAACGGGGGCTGATGTGATCTTTGTTTCTGCAGGTGAGCCACGTATGGCAGGTGTGAAGATGACCCGTCGAGACCTCTCAATTCAGAATGCCCGAATAATAAAATATATCGCTGAGACAACCTCCGCGCGGAATCGGGGCGCGAAATATGTGGTGATTTCGAATCCGGTTGATGCCCTGGGAATGGTGTTCAAAAAATATTCAGGTGCAGACTTTGTGATTAGCACCGGGACTAATCTTGAATCGCTAAGGTTTAGATCCAAAATCGCCTATAGTTTGGGAGTTTCGCCTTCTAAAGTTGAAGGTTGGGTTGGAGGTGAGCATGGTGATGCTGCAATTGCTTTGTGGTCTACAACTAAAATAAACGGCTTACCCATTGACGAATATCTTCAGTCTGAAAGCAAGGTTTTCTCTAAATCTGAAATTGAATCCTATGTGAAATCCGTTTCAAAAGTTATTGTTGATAACATCGGGGGTACTGAATATGGGCCAGCTGCTTCCTTTAGAGATATTGCTCGGGCTATAACTAAAAACACTGGAGAGATACTGTCGATAGCTGCACCAATTCGGTTTGATACAATATCAGAACCTGTATTTGTAGGTGTACCTTTGCATTTGGGCCAATCTATTGGGACCTCATTGTATGAACGATTGTCTTTGCATGAAAAAGACGGTCTCACCGCTGCTTCAAAAGCAATCTATGAAACCTATCAAACAGCAATTGAAAACTTCGAATAAGCTTCTACAGCCTATCTTTTTTTGACAAGCATTATTAGTTGACTAAAACAAATATCTCTGACGTGATTTAATGTCCAGAAAAAAAAGTTCTTCAGTCAGTAAAAAGGATAGTCAAAATGCGGTAAACGCTTCTGTGGCTTCGCCAGATCGTGATAAGAAAATCATGAATTCTATTGCAAATGTGAGCATATTGATGATGAGTATAATGATGGGCGCTTTTTCAGAGTTAATGGTGAACATGACTGGTGCGGTGGCTTCAGGAATGGCTGGTGCGGTTGGCGGGGAGGAAGCTGAGGCGAAAGTCAAAGAAGAAGTTGAACAGAAACTGCCTGAAGCTAATGAGAAAATGAAAACTATGGTTTCAGATATTCGAAAAGACATTTATTTGCAGTTTGAAGAAAAAAGAAAAGAAATTGAGCCTTTCATTTCTGATTCAGTTTTTGATGTTGGGCCAAAAATAATCGACAAATACGATTTTAATTTGCCTAAATTAACCGAGGAGCTTGATGATGCATCACTTGCACAATATTCTAAATTAATAATGGCTGAAGATCCAAAATTCGGTGAAATGTTCAAAGCATTAACAGAATGGATGAATACCCTGCCCCAGTCTCCAAAATCTCCAAAACAATGACATTACACAAAGTCCTCTTGCTTTGTTGATGACCTTATGGTAGAAACTTTTTATTTGCATTTGGAATTCGGGAATATAAAAGGCTGGTCAATTAACCTGCCTTTCTTATGCATTAAATGTGGTAAATGTTGTAAGCTGGATGATTTTTTAACAGCTGGAAAATTAAACGCTGTTCCTGAAGAGTATGTCGAGGTTCAAGACAAAGTAAAGCATCTTTGTGAAGAGCTGGGCAAAATGTGGGAAGCAGATGAAGCTAAATACGACAAATACCTAACCCAGAAACCTTGCCCCTTCCTAGTAAACAATTCGTGTTCTATCTATGAAATTCGACCCGATGGATGCCGACTTTTCCCCAAAACTGTTTTCGGGATGCAAGACCCAGATTGTGCACCCCTGCTAAGATTCAAGAAAATGCGCACTGCTTTGAGAAAACAAAGACCTCGGTTTGAGAACTATTTTTTTACTGGAAAAATTCCCTGTTTATCCAAATGCGATGAAACTATCAAATCGGTGCATTTCACCGAAAAACAATATCAATTATGTATCACTAAACTACGAGAAGCAGGCATTACCGATGACGAATTAATCCTTTTCGATTATTTTAACAAAAAAAATCCTGAGTTTAGCGTTGGAGTTGGGTATATCGGAAGCAATCCACTAAATGATCGTTAACTAATCCGGCAGCTTGCATAAATGAGTAGCATATTGTGGGTCCAACAAATTTGAAGCCTCTCTTTTTCAATTCCCGACTCATTACTCTGGACTCCTCTGTTTCAGCAGGCAGGTCAGATAGTTTTGTGAAGGTGTTAGTGATAGTTTTTCCTTTCACGAATTGCCAAATGAAAAAGTCAAAAGAGCCAAATTCTTTTTGAACTTTAAGGAATTGTTGAGCATTATTTACGGTGGCTACAATTTTGCCTCGGTTTTTAATCATGCGGTCCGTTTTCATTAAGCGGTCAATATCTCTGGCAGTGTATTTAGCAACCTTCAGTGGGTCAAATTGGCTAAAAGCGTCTCTGAATGCTTCTCTCCTCTGAAGAATTATCCACCATGACAATCCTGCCTGAAAACAATCGAGAACAAAAAACTCAAACAGCTTCTGGTCTTCATGAACCGGTACACCCCACTCAACATCATGATATTCAACGTACAAGGGTTCCTTAGTATTCCAGCATCTTTTCAGAGATGTGCTCATGATTTTTCTTCACCTAACCTTCATTTGTGGACTTGTGTTTTGTGTTGAGAAACCTATTTGATGAGGTCTTTTCCTATGTCCCAGGCTTTAGCGATTCTTTTGCCTATACCATAGTAGCTGCGGTCATTCATAGCAAACAAGATAGGTTGAACTTTTTCTAAGTCTACTATTCCCTCGGAAAGAACTGCTTGGTCGCAGTATGTGTTTACTATTTTACCTATGAATACGTCATGGTTTGGGAAATCGACGGTTCTTATGAGCTCGCATTCCATGTTGATGCTGCATTGTTCAATCATGGGGGCGGTTTTGAGTTTTCCGTAAAAAGTCTTGAACATGTCTGCTTTGTTCTTGTTTTTTCCTGAGACTAAGCCGCAGTAGTCGGTTTCCTTAACCAGTTTTGTTGAGGGGATGTTGATGCTAAATGTTTTATTTGTTTTTATGCCTGAATTAGTATAGTGGAGCTTGTTCATGCCTAAAGAAACCGATTCAAGATCCATTATTCCAACATGAGCTATGGTGATGTAATTGGGTTTTCCATTCACTAACGCTCCAACCAATATGGTAGGCAACGGATATAGACAATTTTTTGCTCCCAGTTCAATCTTCATTACTTCTCCCTCATGAAAACTGTTCTTTCCTATCTTTCACTGGGTATTATTGCTGTCTTGGCATATTAATTTTAGAAACTATTTTTCGCCAAGCCTTTTATTCTAAAGCACTCTACGTTGGGTGAATATGAGTGGTGGTTTTGTGGAATCAGGATATATTAGAGTTGCTAACACCTCAGAAATAGCAGTTGGTACGATGAAGAAGTTCACCTTGGACGATACTGAGATTCTCATAGCCAATGTCGATGGAACCTACTATGCAATTGGTAACTTGTGTACTCACTATGGTGGTGATCTTTCGCAAGGGGTTTTGGACGGAAAAATTATCACCTGTCCTAATCATAATTCAAAATTTGATGTAACCACAGGGAAAGTCGTTTCACCTCCGACTGAGGCGCTTTCTCGTCCAGATATCAAAGATGAACCCAAATATGCCGTTAAGGTCGAAAAACAAGATATCCTAATTAAACTATAATCTTGTTCCTGTTCCAAAATTCCGATTCTTACCCTCCCTAATTTCCTATACGTGTACCCGAAGAATTCTATTTGAGTGGATAGCTTGGAATGTAATCAGGTGCGTTTGTGGATTCCTCGGTTCTTGCTTCTTCAGGAGGATCTTTATCGCAAGCTTTTCTCAATAATATGGGAGCCAAAACAGTTGTTACAATAATCATCCCCAAGATTGCAGCGTAAGTGCTTTGTGTAATAGCTCCAGCTGAGATAGCAACCCCTGCCACTATGAGTCCTACTTCTCCTCGTGAAATCATTCCGTAACCTACCTTGGCTCCTTTAGCGCGGTCTTTCAAAAAGTAGGCAGCTGGAATTCCACATCCAATCATCTTGCTTAAGATAGCCACTATAACCAGCGTAATGAAGAAGGCGTAGAAGAACCAATCTAAAGTAAAAAAGCTCCGAAGGTCAAGTTGCGCACCTGCTAATGCAAAAAACACTGGCGAAAAAATTAAGCTTATCTTTTCAGTGTAATCGCGAATCTTTTCAATCATCTTTGAACTAGCAACTGCCATACCCGCGGCAAAAGCACCAACGATAGGTGATAAGCCAAGATAAGCCGCTAATGCGGACCCCCCGAAACATGCAGCCGTAGCTGCAGCATTGGCTGTAGATTCTTTTCCTTTTGAAAAAAAATTAATTATTTTTGGAAGAACAATCACTGCGAAAACTGTCATGGTAAGCCATGTTACAAGAGAGGTGGCAATTACAGTAATTACATTTAAAGGAGTAATGGGTGCTGAGGTAGAAATGAATGAGACAATTATACCTAAAATCGCCAACCCTAACACGTCATCGACAACCGCAGCGCTAATCATCATTCTTGATTCTACTTTTCTGCTCTGATTGATTTCCTGCAAAACCAAGGCTGTAATAGAAATACTTGTAGCAACTAGCGCCGCACCAACAACCAAACCAGTTATAGTATCTAATCCAAAAGCAAGCGAGAGTCCATATCCCATTATGAAAGGAACAATAACTCCAATTGTTCCGATTGTAAAAGCTGCTTTGCCGACTTTTCGAAAATCGTTAAAAGTCATCTCTAAACCCGTTATGAAAAGGATTAATATGCCCCCAATTTCCCCGAATGCTAAAACAATTTCGTTTATCTGAATTAGAGGTGTTCCATTTATCATTATAATGGAGCCGATAGCGAAAGGTCCGAGAAGGATTCCTGCAAGTAACTCGCCAAGAACTGACGGAATTTTTCTCCACGAAAAAATCTCTCCTATTACCTTTGCTGAGAAAACTAAAATGCAAATAGTGACTGTTGCTCTCAACACGATGTCTAAAGCCATCTGCCCACCTTTTCAAAAAAAATTACATAAAGTCACGAGTATATTAAATTACTTCATATAACTCGGTTTTTTGTAATTAAAAATCTATTCGAAAAAAACTGTAAAAACAATTTGGTTTTCTATATCGTTTTTTGATATGTACCCAACATTTACTGACGGAACATTTCCATTTATTCGGGGAAAAAAGCTAATATAAACTGCATAAAACATTGATTTGGTAAAGAGAAAAAGATTGACTCTGATAGATCCGAAAAAATAGTCTGCCAAATAGTGATATTTTAAATAAAAACTATTTATTTAGAACAACATTTTTCATTTAGCCATTTTTTGTGCCATTTGAAGTTGTCGCATCCGTCTTTTGAAGCGCATTCTTGGCAGGGGTCTTCTTCTGTGGCTTGAGTAAGCATTTTTATTAGGTCTTGTTCAGTTTTAGGGTCAAGGCCTAATTTTTTTACTTGTTTTTCAAATTCTCCGGGCATACGCTTAGACTCCTGTTGATTTCTATTGGGATTGTATATTATTAAGCTATAAATAAGATGATGGTTAGGTTTGGTAATTTTTTTCTTAGATGTTGTTCTGTATTTTAGTGAATTTGTCTATATTGATAAAGAAGTTAGTTGTTTTATTATTGATAGTTGGGTGGATTGAAGTAGGTTGAGTTTGCTGTTTAAGCATCGCAAGCTAGTAGCTGGATTAATTGTGCTGGTTTTGGTGGGTTTTTCAATTCCTTTAGTTTTCTTTAATTCTTCTATTAATACTGAGCATTATCCTGATGGATTCTTTATGGGTATCATTGAAACAGGTAATGTTTTAGAAACTAAACAATTGATTGACAAAACCAAAGCATATGTTAACTTGATTGTAATTTCTAACATGACCACAATAAAGAATCAAACTATGCTTGAAGAAGTTGCAGATTATTCCTATAGTTTAGGCTTGAACTTTTTTGTGCGCATGACTTATCCTACTCCATTTGAAGAATTCAACTATAATCCTTTTGAATGGGAAAAAACTGCAAAGGAAAAGTATGGCGAGCTATTTCTAGGCTATTATCTTTACGATGAACCTGGGGGTAATCAAATTGATTTAGGCGGTTTTAGGCAATTTGATAATAGCACTTTACCCTATGATTATAGGGATGCAGCAAACACTTTTGTTTATTATTTATACATTCAGATGCGTGATTTTATTAAAACTGACATGTTAGTAACTTCTGATTATGGTTTGTATTGGTTTGATTATGAAGCTGGGTATGATTCTGTTTTTGCCGAGTTTGGTTGGAACCATTCAAGACCATTAAATATCGCTTTATGTCGGGGTGCAGCAGAGATGCATAACAAAACTTGGGGCGTCACCGTGACTTGGACATATACTGATCCACCCCACCTTGAATCCGGTCCTGAATTATTTAATGACTTGAAAATTGCCTATCAGGCCGGCGCGACTTACATTACAATTTTCAATGAACCGCGAATAGATGACCATGGATTATTAACTGAAGAACATCTCAAAGCGATTAAAGAATTCAAAGACTTTGCCTTGAATAATCCTCAAAATAGGACCTCCAATATACAAAAGATAGCTTATGTTCTTCCACCCAACTACGGTTGGGGACTGCGTAGTCCTGATGATAAAATCTGGGGCGTTTGGCCTGCAGATAATAAATCTCAAGGCATATGGAACGATATAGAATTATTAATCGATTCTTATGGGTACAACTTTGATATAATATATGATTCTCCTTGGACTAGATTGTTTGGAAAAGCACACTATGACACATTGATTTGGTGGAATGAGACAAAACCAAATTAGAAAAATCTGATTATTTATTTCTATAAAATGATTATTTGCCTGGAAAGTAATCTTTTTGAATTTTTATTAATATTGTTTTAGTTATATATCATTCACGAAGAATAGCCTAATAACCATATTGTAAAATTAATAAATCTTGCTTATGTAATCGAATTAAATTATTTTAATTTTAGTGTGCTAATTCAGTTTTTTGCCATCGCTATGCAGCTAATAGTTTGCAGTTGTTTCATGTTTTCTTGCAAAGTGTTATATAGTAAAAATGCGAAAAGGGTTCAGTCAGGGAAATTTTAGGAGAATAGAAAAAATGAACAGAAAAATTTTGGAGGAAAAATTATGAGCTTTAAAAGAAGCAAAAGCGCAACTGCCCTTTCTTTACTTCTAGTGTTTTCAATCGCTTTTTCGATGGTAGCTGTGTTGATGCCTGTTCAAGCATTAGATATTCCAACGTTTGCGTTGCTTACTTGCGCGCCTAACCCTGCTGGGGTGGGTCAAACAGTTTACATCAATGCTTTCATGAGTAAACCGACCCCAACAGCGGGCATGGCTAGCACTGGTGACCAATACGAAAATATACGAATAGAAATAACCAGACCCGATGGAACAAGGCAGACTATTGGGCCGCTTCGCTCCGATTCTACTGGAGGAACTTGGGCGAGTATGATACCTAACCAAGTGGGTACTTATTCGATGCAGATGTTCTATCCTGGACAAACGCTGACCGGAGGAGGGAACGTATTTGGTGGCGGTGGCGTATGGAATGGTAGCAAATTGCTGCCTTCTCAAAGCGCTGTAATAACTTTTACAGTACAGCAGAATCCTATTCGATCACCATACTCTAGTCCCGACCTGCCAACCGAATATTGGTCTAGACCTATATATGGAACTAACTGGGCATGGGGGCAGCTCGGTGGCAACTGGTTTGGCCTTCGAGCACCTGCATTTGCAACTACTGGTCAATATGATGCTATGGGTAACGTTCAACTCTATTCAAAGGCGCCCAACACTGGACATATAGTTTGGACAAAGCCTACCCACTTTGGTGGCATAGCTGGAGGCCCAATAAATTCTGATCAAGAAAGTCCATATAACTCTATATCGATTGCAATCAACTATTTTGAACCAATAATCCTTAACGGAATAATCTATTACACTGAATATTCAAGCATAAGCTCTGCTATTACAGGCTGGAAAGCAATAGATTTGCACACAGGTGAGCAAATCTGGTCAAGAACCGCTGGAGAATCAGGCAAAGAAGTAATCCGTATGGGTCAAATATTACGTTTCCACACGGTTCAAGAATTCGGGTCTGCAGCGTTCTTATGGTCTACCGAATTGGCAGGATTCTTCCAAACACCAACATTCTACAGCATATATGATGCAATGACAGGAAAATTCCTTGCAAACATCACTAGTATTCAAAATCCATCGTATCTACTAGATACGGACGCTATGCAACAAGGAACCCTACTAGGCTGGTATGTAAGCGGGGATAACCTAACTATGTGGAATTCAACTAGAATGCTAACTTCAGCGCCCTCCCCCTTCGGATCAACTGTTGTTACTATTCGCCCCTCAGGGAACTTCAATTATACAACAGGTAATCAATGGGCTGTGCCTCTTCCAACTACAGTCGGTGGTGTACCAATCGGCGGATCATTGGGTGTTGCTGCTGTTACTCCTGAAGTAGTTCTTGCTCGATACTATGCTTCACCGGGTATGTTCCAAGAAATGGGCTATGGGTATCAAATTACAGCAGGCTATAATGCGAAGACCGGTGCTTTGATGTGGGGACCAATAAATCAGACTCTACCCTATCTGCACGATATTGCATTGCTTGCTGCTCGTAACGGTGTATACGTGTTGCATGATAAAGATACTGATGAAGCCTATGGTTACTCTTTGACTAATGGACAAAGAATCTGGGGCCCAGTTAAACTTCCAGGTAATGCATGGAGCAGTATTTCACGTTCTGCAGAAATCGTTTACGGGAATGTCTATATCTGGGACTTTGGCGGCTATGTGAATGCTCTTGATATGCAAACAGGACTGATTAAATGGACCTTTACTCCCAGAAGCTCTGGCTACGATGCACCATACGGTATCTATCCACTTTGGCACTTCGGTACGCAATCCATCGCTGACGGAAAAATATTCCTATCAGAAGGCAGCATGTATAACCCACCAATCCATCCTGCATATAGACTCGCAATAGATGCTTACACAGGCGAATTAGTCTGGAAGATATTAAGTTACAGCGGTCGATGTCCTGGTGCAGTCGCAGATGGCTACCTACTAGAATGGAACAGCTTTGACTGCCAGCTTTACTCGTTTGGCAAAGGCCCAACAGCTACATCAATTGTTGCTTCTCCAAAGGTTTCAGCAGTTGGCAATAGCATGCTAATCGAAGGCAGAGTTACTGATGAATCGCCTGGCACAAAAACCACTACTAATGTAGCACGCTTCCCAGACGGCGTTCCAGCCATAGCAGACGATTGCATGTCTCCATGGATGGAATACGTGTACATGCAGCAAACAAAGCCCACCAACATAACTGGTGTTCCAGTGACACTAATAGTAACCGATCCTAACGGAGTCAGTCAAGAAATAGCAACCGTAACAAGCAATACGAAAGGCAACTTTGCATACTCATGGATACCCCAGACCACAGGAATATACACTATTACAGCGAAATTTGCTGGTTCTGAATCCTACTTTGGATCAGAAGCTGAAACCGCTATCGTCGCATCAGCAGCTAATGCAGTCGTTGTACCGACCGTAGCTCCAACCGTAACAGTTGCACCAACTACTACCCCAACAATCGCACCAACCTTCACAGTTGCTCCCAGTCCAACCGTTGCCCCTACTCCAGGTACAGGAATGTCCACTGAAACCTTGCTAATCGCTGGTGCAGCAGTCGTTATCATCATTGCAGTTATCGCAGCAGCACTCGTCTTAAGAAAACGCAAATAAACATCTATCGAACTGAGCATCCATTCCTTTTTCTTTTTTTAGTCTTTATGCAAGTTAAAGTGAGAAGAGCGGGCTGAGAGGGTTTGGTAGTTTATACTTGAAAAAAGTGTTATAATGAGCTTAGTTCTCTTTTAGTTTTTCCAGAGTCCCTAATCGCCTAATTTTTTTATATGCTTCAAGAATTTAAAGAATAACTGATGCTTAGGAGAATTTAAATAGGGAAGTAAAAACGTGCTTTTGGAACTTCGTAAAACAGCTGTCTTTTCTATTTGTAGGCTATGCCCATGCGTTCCATAAAATCAAGAATTGTTGTGTATTCATTTAGGTATTGTTTACCCTTTTGGGTGAGCTCGTATGAAAGTTGGTCTTCAATTAGGTCAAGGTCTTCCAATTCAGAAATATACCGTTTTAAACGATCAAAGGGGACATTCAATTTTGCCTGAACACGCGTTAGAACTATTTTTTCAGTGTTTTTACATTCAGCCTTAAGAATAGACAGAAGATCGCCATAGATTTTCATTTTGTCTCTTCTAGCTATTCTCTTCATTCGGGACGCCTTTGGTTTGAACTGCAAAATGTTTTATAAGAAATTAAGAGGAAAACAATCAAGCCTATCCATCGAAGCACCAAGCCCCCGTAAAATGCCAAATCACTGTCATCAAGAACCCAAATAAATATAGAGTATTGGCTTATTGCGAGGAGTATGTAGCCAAATGGTGTGTATATTGTTTTTTTATCCTGAGCTTCTAGGTGACTTCTGAGTGTATGAATAGAAATGTATAGCAGGCAGATTATATCAAAAATCCTAACACACATAGATAAAAAGCGGTAATTACTAATAGCGAATTGTGGGGCGACAAAAATTAGAATAAATGCAGATGTTAAAGTAACAATCAAAGCACTTAGTGTTATATCCCACAATGGTTGAGTATTTTTTGTAGGTTTCTTAGAAAAGTAGTACGTGAACGTAAGGAATCCAAATGCAAATGGGCGCGCAAGAAGTTGGAGCCAAGTCAACGCATTAACCGCAAAATGTACATAAGAATGAGAAACCGCTGCAAGTAGATAAGATATACCAAGGAAAGCAAATCCAAGAGGCAGACCAAAATAGCGTCTTTCTCCAGTAACACGATAAGGCTTAATCAAGAACCATACGAGGACAAAGCAAATTATTGCTGAAAAAGTTTCTTCCACAACTAGAAAAATCTGTTCTGAAACCTTAAAGTGCCCCCATATAATACACTATAGCTGTAGTTGAGGTATATTTCAGTTTTACTCTCTATTGAGTTAACATCTGTTTATGTCATAGATGTACCAAATAATTCCTTAATGAAATAAAGAATTGAAGACAAATAATTTCTTGAGAAGATGCTAAAGTCTTTAAAAAAATTCTAACCTCGTTTTTTTATGCTCACGATAGGTGAGTGAGGCTTATTAAAAATTGGCTGTAATCTTGATTAAATTATTAAACGGAGGAGAGAAAAATAAAAATTAATAAGAATAAGATTTTATCTTTTGTTTTTTTAACTTTAATGCTGAATTCTGCTGTGCTAATGATACAAACGCCAGTTACTAATGCTTTAACAAAAGTAACCCTATCCACTCAGTTTTACCCAGCTATAGGTGTTAATTCAGTTACACTGATAAGCTATCTGCCTAGCCCTAACGTACTACTAGCTGAGCCATATCTAGGTTCTAAGTCAGTTTGGGCTAACGCTAATGTTACTTTTACAAGACCCGATGGAACTATCGATGTAGTAACAGGACCTTTTCCGGCGTCTACTCCTATTGATAAAGCGGGAAACCTATTTCCAGAAATTAAGGTGATATACACCCCTAATATGATGGGAAAATGGAACGTAACGTTCATTTGGGGTGGAGATAGCACCTACGCAGCTGTTATTAAAACAGATACATTCACTGTAGGCCCCTCATTGGCTAAACGAGACGCTTGGGCAATGCTTTCACTAAGACCATACCCGGCAATCGGACTTGGGCAGAACCTACTTATCAATGCATGGGTTACACCTCAACCGATGACTAACCATGACTACTATGATGGCTATGTTTTCACTTTTACAAAGCCAGATGGAACAAAAATGGTCGTTGGACCTATGGCATCCGAGTCGCCAGGAACAGTTTGGTTTGACTTTCCAGTTGATCAAATCGGTAACTGGACTGTTAGATTCGATTTTCCAGGAGACGTTATCACCAACCCTTCAAGTGTAACTAGAACATTTACAGTACAACAGAATCCTATACCATACCCAATTGCAGATACACCGCTTCCAACCCAAGCTTGGACCTTTCCGGTAAGTGTATTCAATAGAGAATGGCGTAACATAGCTGGACCATGGCTGCAAAATTACTATGATGCTTCTGAAGGGTCATGCAACCCGTACACTGAAGCTCCAAAATCTGCCCATATACTCTGGTATATCCCGTCGACAAGCGGCATAGGTGGGTATGTCGGTCAACCGTATTCTGATACAGTAATGACTACTGGCATTTACAGTGTTAGCGGCGTTAGGATAAATACTGTCTTAGCTGGACGAGGGTATTACACTTCTGGCGGTTTGATCCACTGCGTTGATATGAAAACAGGCGAAGAACTTTGGGCTATGACAGGCAGCTTCAATGTAGGTGCAACAAGACAAACATCTAGCGTTTTGTCAACATCTAATCAACCAGTTCTTTACCAATTTGGCTCACGGTTCATAGTATACGATGCGACAACAGGTGCAATCTCTCTTAACGTAACTGGTATGTCAATGAACTTCTTCGAAGATCCATACGTCTACAGTGGGTCCGTCGGTGGACGTTTAATAAAATGGGATACATCTGGTTCATCAACAGATTTCAATACACGAATAGTATGGAATGTTTCTTATCCATTCCAGCAAATTGCGACTTCAAATGCTCTCATACAAGGAGGCTACCTAATTGTTCGTGACTTTCCTGCAGGCGCTGTTGCCGGAGGGGGAACTGGAAACGCATTGTCCTACAATATGAGTGCTATAAACTTAGAGACCGGTCAAATAGCATACCAGACACCGTTGATGAACCTTTACGACCCTGATACATGGAACTACCGTGAAGGTCCAGCTATCGGCAGTGCTGAAGGGGTTGTCTTCTACGCAGCACTTCCACATGAAAACGAAGGTTGTGGCTGGGAAGGCTACGATGCTACAACAGGACAAAAAATATGGACCAGCGAAAAAACAGAGTATCCTTGGGGTAACTTCTGGGCATATATGCCATTAGGTGGCGGATATGGCATGGCTTATGGACTCAGCTATGCAGGAGTATACGCTTTTAACTTAACCAATGGCGAAATTGTTTGGCATTACTCCGCAGGTAACTCTGGAATGGAAACACCCTACAACACTTGGGTGTTTGGTACCACTGGCCCTGTTATTGGTGGTGGTGTAATCTTTGCACCTAACAGCGAGCACACTCCACAACTCTACTATCGAGGAACACAACTACATGCTGTCGACGCTTTTACCGGTGAAAAAGTCTGGAGTATACTAGGTGCTTATAATCCATCGGCAGTAGCATATGGAGTTCTTCTTGCGCAAGAGACTACTCAGGGAATTGAATACGCTTTCTCTAAGGGTTCAACGTCTACAACAGTCGCAGTACAAGACGATGTCATCACAAAAGGAAGCAGTACACTCATAAAAGGCACAGTCCTCGACTTATCTCCTGCACAAGCTGGCACCCCCGCAATATCTGATGCGAGCATGAGCGCTTGGATGGAATACTTGCATATGCAGCAGCCAAAACCCACAAACGCAACGGGCGTCACCATAAGTTTGGATGCAACTGATCCGAACGGCAACTTCATCCATATTGGCACAACAACAAGCAATATAGATGGCTCATACAGCTTCCTTTGGACCCCCGAGCATGAAGGCAAATACACAATCGTTGCCTCATTCGACGGCTCAGAATCATACTACAGCTCAGACGCACTAACCTCTATAGGAGTAGCTCCAGATCAAACGTCTTCACCTGCTGTGAACCCAACTATAACACCATCATTAACACCAACAACTACTGAAACTACAACACCAACAGCAACGATTTCTCCTTCCGCAATACCTAATACAGGCTCAGGATTTGCAACTGAACTATACATCGCTATAGCAACAGTCATAGTTATTGTAGCGATAACCACAGTAGCCTTAGTACTTCGCAAACGCAAATAGAAATCCCCTTCTTTCTTTTTTTATGAAAGAAAAATTAGAAAAATCAAAGGCTGAAAGGGCTTTGGCGGCTTTAACTCTTAAAGCAGTACTAGCTAAGGGTTTTCAACTGTTCTCTCTCCTAGAACTCCAAAGTTGAAAAGTAATTTGGCCAGAGCCCCAGCACACCTACATTAACTTCTAATCTATTATATAGTCGAATAAAGGCAAACACAAAATAAACTGGCAAAAAACTCAATTTACTTATGAACCCGACATAGAACCTTCGATGGTGTTCTTAGGCTAGTATGTGCTATGTTGTGTATACATCGTGATTTCAAAAAATTATTGACACTTTTTTGTATTCACGATAGGTGAGTGAGGCTTATTAAAAATTAGAAACAATTTTTGCTGAATCATTGAAAGGAGATATTATGAATGAAAAAGCCAACAAACAAGATTTTTTATTCAGTTTTTTTGGTTTTGCTTCTGGCTTTATCTACAATGGCAACAACTATATCCTCCGCTAACGCTGCAGTAGTAATCAGAACCCCTTTTACAGTCTTTGCATACGTAAGTGCCGTGCCAAATCCGATTGGTGTAGGCCAAACAGCACTTGTTACTTTTAGAATTGATCAACCTCTATCAGGCGCTACCATTAGATCTGGACTTGCAAACGGAACAACTGTTACAATAACTAAACCCGATGGAACAACCGAAACCAAAGGACCTTACACTCTTGACTCAACCAGTTCAGGTTGGTTTGCATATGCACCCACTCAAACTGGAACTTACTATTTCCAGATGCACTTTCCACAACAACAATACTGGATAAACACCACAACTACACAAACACAATGGACCTACCTTGCAGATGACAGTGACCGTGTCTCACTGACTGTACAGCAAAATCCAATTCCAGGATATGATAGATCTCCACCATTACCAACAGACTCTTGGACTAGACCAATAAACAATGAGAATAAGGGGTGGTGGCAAGTAGCCGATAACTGGCTAATGGCACAATACGACAAATACAGTCGAGCCTTCTCAGGAGCAACAGCTTTTGCGATGTACACTTCAGCTCCGGATAGCGCACATGTCCTTTGGACTAAAGAAATAATACCCGGCGGCATCGTCGGAGGTCCATTTGGAGACATAACTTATTACACTGGTATTTCATATGAACAGCAATTCACTGCAATGATTATCGACGGAGTAATATTCAACGTCAAAACAGCATTAACTACTACTTCGCCTGTTTGGGGTACTGCATTCTATGACCTATACACTGGAGAAGAACTAAAAGACATGTTTTTGGAAAATGTTAGCATAACTTTTGGCCAGGTCTTAGAATATGACTCAGGCAATGAACACGGCGCATTACCATACCTGTGGTCAGTCAGCGGCGATACATGGTATATGTATGATTTCATAAAAGGTGAAAAACCGCATTTACGAGTAACTCTAACTGGCATGACTGGCTTAACAAACACCGCGGCCTTTGAATTTGGTCCAAAAGGCGAAATCCTTAGCATTGTAATGGGTGGAAACGCTACACACCGCTGGCTTTCAATGTTCAACTCAACCCGCGCAATAATAGGACTTGAAACCGCTGCAGGTGCAATTGATACTTGGAGCCCAAGCGTTGGAACAATAAACGCCTCCCGAAGCCTCGGCACAAGCCCTGGTGGATCAGCAAATGCTGCCCTTGCCCAATCAAAGAGCCATTCGCCATTTATGGGCATAGAATGGAACGTAACCGTACCTGACGTTGAAGGTGTAACACAGATTATCGGAGCCTCATTCTCTTCAGTCGGAACAGGTCTAATGAACTATAACGAAGGGTGGCTGCTTAGTGGCATTGCAGATACAAGCGTATTCCCATACGTTTACTCTGATGTTGGCTACGACATAAGCCAAATCCTAGAGAGCAGAGCTGCAGACGGAACCTATCCAGCTTCAATAACCCATTCATTTGCTGCAAACCGAACTATGATACACGACATCCACGGCAGATATTCCTCTCACATCAGAGACGGTAAATACATTCGATTTGACGAAGGAGAAGAAGTCTTCTACTGCTTTAGTATGCAAACCGGTGCATTGGTCTGGAAGAGTAACCCAATAGGTAACGCATGGGCATGCTTTACACGAAACTATGAATTAGCCTATGGAAAACTAATCGCCACTGGATTTGATGGCTATGTACGATGCTATGACCTCAACACTGGCGAAAACCTGTGGAACTACTATAAAGGCAGTGCAGGCTTTGAAAACGCATACGGAACTTACCCAGAATACGCTGGCTTCACAATAGCTGACGGTAAAGTCTTCACAACAGCCGATGAGCACTCTTCCGACGCAGTCATATGGAGAGGCGCACAAATGTGGGCAATCGACATTGAAACAGGTCAATTAGTCTGGAAAGTCAATGGTATGTATCGTCACCCAATCGTTGCAGACGGTATCCTAGTCGCACTCAACTCCTACGACGGTCAAGTTTACGCTTTCGGCAAAGGTACAAGTGAAACTGCAGTTGCAGCTCCACAAGTAGGCGTCACAGTTGGAAGTTCAGTAATGATATCCGGTTCAGTAACTGACCAAACCGAAGTCAGCAAAGACACAGCTGCAATATCAGATGAAAGCCAAGGTCTATGGATGGAGTACCTGCACATGCAAAAAGTCATCCCAGATAACGCAACAGGCGTAACCGTAACCTTAACTGCAATTGGCCCAGACCGAACTGCACAAACCATAGGCACAGCAACAACTGACCTAGCAGGCAACTTCGGTATCTCTTGGAAACCAACAACTGAAGGCAACTACCAAATCATAGCTACTTTTATGGGCTCAGACTCCTATAGCAGTTCCTTCTCGACAGCCTACATGGTAGTAGGACCAGAAGTAAAAGCACAGCCAACCACAACTCCCACCCAAACAACAATTCCAACTGCAACAGTAGTTCCAACAGCAACAGTCAGCGCCTCCCCAACGGTAGCTCCAACTCCGGGCACTGGCGTTTCAACCGAAACCTTACTCATTGCAGGCGCAGCAGTCGTTATCATCATCGCAGTCATCGCAGCAGCCTTAGTGCTAAGAAAACGCAAATAAACCCAAGTATAAACTAAATAAAATTTCCCCCTTTCCTTTTTTTAACGGAAAACAAAAGTAAATGTCTGAAGAGAAACAGGCTGAGACGACTTTGACGGTTTTAAACTCCTACAGTAGCGGTGAGGGTTTTGACTTTCTCTCACTATATCTCTCCTAGATTTCCCCGCCAAAGCCCCAGCAAACCTTACTTTAATAATACATGCTTTAGTGTGAACCTTTTTGTACCTTGTTTGTGCGAAATATGTATTCAGCGCACTTTCGTACTAATTAACTAATAATTTAATTTCGGGGTCAAAATTTAAAACTTTTAAATTCCATGGCTACGTCGCTGAAGCATGCCTCAAGTAGTGGCCATGCGCGATCTTATAAAATATTTGACGCTTTTTTGTATTCACGATAGGTGAGTGAGGCTTATTAAAAATTAGAATAAAATATGGTCAATTTATTAAACGGAGCGAAATAAATGAAAAATAAAAATAAGTTATTATCGATATTTGTTGTTCTGTTGTTGGCTTCGTCGTCTGCTGCTGTAATTTTACCGGCTAGTGCTCACGTGCCTTCATGGATAATTCCAACATTTGCGTATATTGCTGTTACACCTAATCCAGTTGGGATAAATCAACAAGTCTTCCTTGTTATGTGGCTTGACAAAGCGCCACCTACCGCAGGAGGAATCGGCGGTGATAGATGGGAAAACTTTAAAGTAGAAGTCACAAAGCCTGATGGCACTAAGGAAATCTTGGGGCCATATACCTCTGACTCGACTTCATCAGCCTTCACACTATACACGCCCTCTCAAATTGGTACCTATTCGTTCTACTTCTCCTTCCCGGGACAAACATTAAAACAGATTAACCCAGTTACTGGCATTTTGGGTTCATATAGCGATTACATCAATGACACCTTCACAGCCAGTAGCGCTTCTTGCAGTCTAGTAGTACAACAGCAAGCAATATCTGAAGTACCTTCTTATCCACTTCCAACTCAGTACTGGATACGCCCAATAGAAGGGCAAAACACCAACTGGGGTGCAATCGCCTCTAACTGGCTAGGGAGCCCATACATAACTGGCTCAGTCCAGCCTGCAGGTGCAGGTCCAGAAACTGCCCACGTTATGTGGACAAAACCATTCCAGGACGGCGGTATCGTTGGCGGTGTGTATTCAATTGGTAACGTAGCATACTATGGTGGTCTTTCTTATGAAACAGCATTCGGCAGCGCTTTAATCATGCAAGGAAGACTATACTATAACCTGCCACGTAGCGATGTATCTTCAGGTAACGGATATGTTTGCGTTGATTTACAAACTGGTGAACAATTATGGTGGCAAAACACTACTATGCCCACCTTTGCTCAACTTTACGACTATGAATCTATGAACCAACATGGCGTAATACCAAGTGGCTACATGTGGAAAAGCGTAACTGACAGCGCAAACGGTGGAACAGTCTGGATGGCATACAACTCCTTAGACGGGAACTGGCTATTCAATCTGACTAACGTGCCTTCAGGAACCCAACTCTATGGAATAAATGGCGAAATCATGATTTATCAATTAAACGTAGCAAATAGATGGCTAGCATTATGGAACAATACTGCAGCACCAAACCTAGTAGCCACACCAGGCAATACCACTAGTGCTTTCCAATGGAGACCTGTCGGTAAAAACGTTAATGCAAGCACGGCTTATAATTGGAACGTATCAATACCCGCTTCGATACCCACAGGTTCAACCATACTCAAAATACTTCCTGATGATATGATGATTGGAAGCGTTAACTTCCCCGCAATCTATTCAGCTGTCGGTAGTTCTTTTGCTCCTCCAACAAACACCACTGAAGTAATTTGGGCTATAAGCCTCAAACCAGCATCCAGAGGACAATTATTATGGCAAAAAACCTTCTCACCTCCAGCCGGTAACATCACTAAAGGTCTAGGTCCAGTTGATACAATAAACCGCGTCTTTACCATGACTGACAAAGAAACAATGCAATGGCTAGGCTTCGACCTTGACACTGGCAACAACCTATGGGGCCCAGTTGGACAAACAACAGCCTATCAATACTATGGTAGTCCAATGTTCCCAGGCCAGACAGGTCTAGTATACCAAGGTCGTCTGTACTGTGCAGGTTACGGTGGCATAGTCTACTGCTATAACACAAAGACAGGTGCTTTGCTATGGACTTATGGTAACGGCGGAGAAGGCAACAGCACCAACTGCGGAATCGACACTCCATGGGGTAACTACCCAACATTCCCAGCAGCGTTCGCAGACGGCAAATTCTATCTCTACTCAACTGAACACTCCCCCAACAGCCCACTATACAAAGGCGAACGTGTACGATGTATAGATGCAGCTTCAGGTAAAGAAATCTGGACATTAATGTCTTGGAGCAGTTCAGCATTCGCAATCGCTGACGGCTACGCAATCTATCTGAACCTTTATGATAACCAAATCTACTGCATAGGCAAAGGTCCATCAGCAACAACAGTTGAAGCTCCCCTTACAGGAATCGAAGCAGGCGACACTATAACCATACAAGGTACAGTCACCGACCAGACACCACAAATTCAAGGTTCGCCAGCAATGTCTGATGAAAGCATGAGCGACTGGATGGGCTATAAAGTAATGCAGAAGCCAATGCCCGCTGATGCCACTGGTGTACAAGTAACCTTAACTGCATACAATGAGGAAGGTACCGCTACCGAAATTGGCACAGCAACAAGCGACACAAGTGGAACATACGCTATCTCATGGGATCCAGCAACACCCGGACTATACTCTATAGTCGCAGAATTTAACGGAAACAAAGCCTACTATGGCTCAACAGCTGAAACACACATTACAGTAATTCAGGCAAAAGCGCAACCAACAGAAACAGCAGCTCCAACACAAACACCGCAGCCAACCGCAACCCGCCTCAACTCCATCAGCATCAACTACGGCGTCACCATCAGCAATCATTCAACCAAGCTCAGGCATTTCGACTGAAACTTTACTAATCGCAGGTGCTGCAGTCATAATTATCATCGCGGTCGTTGCAGCAGCAGTTAGTACTGCGCAAACGCAAATAAAAATGAAAAATAAACAACTCCTTTTCTTTTTTTAAAGAAAAATGAAAAAATGTGGGCTGAGTGGGCTTTGGCGGCTAAAACTCTTAAACAGTGGTAGCAGAAAGGGTTTTCGTTTCTCTCTCCTGAAATTCGCCCGCCAGAGCCCCAGCAAACCCAACTAATCTCTAAGGATTCTAATACTCAGAAAAGTTAGTCTTCTATATTCGATTAGTCAGCACTTTTTTTATATTCCTGAGGTATTGTCTGCTTTTTTCGATAAGTTTAAGCGAAGTCTATATTGGATTACGCCAAGCTTTTGGGTTCAGAAATATAATATTATAGTTTAAACATTCTAGAAGAATCGGCACTTTGCCTTGAGCTGTACAAGGTTTGATATGCAAATAAAGGAAAACCAGTCAAACTTGTTAAATGAAGTGCCAAAGCTACCTTGAAAGTGGCAACATTCTAAGCAACGCCATGCCAATAATGAATGTTGATTCAATCAGAAGAATGAAACCTAATGGAATCCAAATTTTTGTAGTCATAGATTATAAGATTTAATCCCTGCGCGCACTTTAGAAGAATAAGACAAATAACTGCCGAAACAGCTTCTACAATTATTCCTCCTCAAAATAATATGTCGATCATCTTATCAATTAATTTCGCTCCTATTGCTTTAAAATTATTTTTATGTATATATGTAATATACGTTAATGATATTAAAAATATTTAATTTTTTATGACTCACGATAAGTGAGCATAATCTTAATAAATAAAATGGTTACACTTAATGCTAAGGAGAGAAAAAATGCAAAAAAGAAAAAATACTATTTTAGTTGTTTCTCTAGTTGTTATGCTTTCTGTTACAGTGCTTATGGCTTTTCAACCGCTAGCAAACGCAGCAATATTAAACGTAGATACCTATGCACGCGTAATCCCTATCCCTAACCCAACGACAGTTAACCAAAAAATGATAGTATCATTTGGTGTTGACAAAACTAACGTAGGCGCAACGATAAGGGCTAACCTATTTGAAGGCTTTACAGTGAAAGTGACAAAACCCGATGGCGCCATCGAGACTTTAGGTCCTTACAGGGCAGATTCAACAAGCTCGGGTTGGTTCTACTATACACCCACCCAAGTCGGTACTTACACCTTCCAGTTAAGTTTTCCGGGACAATGGTACAATACTACCACAGTTCAGCGCTGGTATAAACCAAGTCTAAGTCCAGTAGCAAGCGTTGTAGTACAACAAGATCCTCTGCCTGTATATGATAAATCGCCACCAATACCAAATGATTTTTGGAGCAGACCAATAAATAACGAAAACAAAGGCTGGGGACAAGTAGCCGATAACTGGCTGATGCCCAGATACGATGCTAGCATTTCTCCAACACGAACAACAAACGCTTTTGCACCCTACACTTCAGCACCAGAAACTCAACACATAATGTGGACTCAACCAATATGGATGGGTGGTATTGTCGGAGGCAAATTCGGTGATAAAGAATACTACCACGGACTTGTATACGAAGAACCATACGAACCTATGATTCTTAACGGACGAATCATCTACGTAGACCACGGACAAACATCAGTAACTGCATACGGGACACGATGTATTGACTTGCAGACAGGGGAAGAAATCTGGTACCTAAACAACACCGGCATAGCATTCTGCCAAACCTTAGACTGGGAATCACCAAACGAGCACGGCATTCTAGCCTACATGTGGAGTATTAGCGGTCAAAACTGGTACATGTATGACGCTAATAATGCACGCATGATTCTAAACGTAACCGGCATGCCCACAAGCGGATGGCGAACCATGGGTCCAAACGGCGAAGTATTAGTCTACGTACTTAATACACAACAGAACACCCTCACCTTATGGAACACTACCAGAGCAATTGTTGGAGTAATCGCTGACACCTGGAGCCCAACCTTATACTCAACCATCAATGCCTCTCGTACTTCAGGAGCATACAATGTTTCAAGCAACTCGCCCTTCTTAGGTGTTGAATGGAACGTAACTATACCTGATGTGGCAGGAAACCAAGCTATACTAACGGCGAACCCAATAGAAGGCTGGGTATTAGCACAATTCGTTGATACCACTGTTGACAAATGGGTCTATGAAGACATTGGCTATAATGTAGGTTCAATAAAGCAAGACGCAAATGGCAACTATCCAGCTACTTTTAGCCACACTTGGTGTATAAACCGAACTGATATCTATCGTGCTTATGCGCAGTCTTACCATAATATCCAAGATGGAATATATGCAACCTTTAGCGAAGACACATGCACACTCCACTGCTACAATATGGCTTCAGGACAACAAATGTGGGTCTCCCAACCATACCCAACTGGATGGGCACTATTTAGCAGAGCACCACTAGTCGCTTATGGCAATGTTTACACTACAGGCTATGACGGGCACGTACGAGGATTTAATGGTCAGACAGGGCAACAAATGTTCGACTTCTACTATGGCAGCGCAGGCTTTGAAACTCCCTACGGTACATGGCCCTCACACGGCGGTTTTACAATCGCTGATGGCAAAATCTATGTATGTAACGATGAGCACTCACCAGATGCAAACCTATGGCGAGGCGGCAGAACCTTCTGCATTGACGCATATACTGGACAAAGTGTATGGAACATTTCAGGATGGCTACGCATTCCCTCTATAGCTGACGGCTACCTTACCGCAGTAAACGCGTTAGATAATCAAATCTACGTAATTGGCAAAGGACCAAGCAAAACCACAGTATCAGCACCCCAAACAGTTGTAGCTAAAGGAACAGGTGTAATGATTACCGGAACAGTTACGGACCAATCAGTTGGTGCAAAAGATAGTCCAGCAATTTCTGATGAAAGCATGCAATCATGGATGGAATACAAATACATGCAAAAAGTAATCCCGACTAATGCGATAGGTGTTAAAGTATCCTTAACTGCAGTAGGTCCAAGCGGAAACACGATAGACATAGGCATTGCTACAACTAACATTGCAGGCAGCTACGGTATTATGTGGACGCCACAAGAAGAAGGACAATACCTCATTAAAGCAACATTTGCAGGCACAAACTCCTATGGCAGTTCATACGAAATGACCTACTTGGGCGTTGGTCCAGCAGCATCCGCTGTCCCAACTCAGACGCCAGCCCCAACACAGACTATAGCACCGACCTCTACTCCATCTGCAACTGTTTCTGCTTCTCCAACTGTAGCTCCTACACCAGGTACAGGTGTTTCTACTGAGACTTTGCTCATCGCAGGCGCAGCAGTCGTCATCATCATAGCAGTCATCGCAGCAGCTTTACTCCTAAGAAGACGAAAATAAGCGTATCAACTAAGCATCAATTTCTTTTTCTTTTTTTTGATTAAAACAAGCTAAACAATTAGAAGAGAGCTGAGGCGGTTTTGCGTTTAATACCCTAAAGAGGGTGTTTATTTGGGTTTAGTTCCTCATAGTTTGGTAAAAATCCCGAAGATCCATAAATTATTAACTTCCCTACTATAACGTGATAAGCAAAAAATTCACTTAATATTTTTTTCTTTAAGGTTTAAAAAATATATACTCTGAAGTATATTTCATTTGAAGCTAATTTTCTGTTAAAAAATCTGTTTTCATCTTTACTTAAGTATTATTGTATTAATGGAAAGTTTTATAAATAAACTTGGTTGAAAAATAATTAGGGAGAGAAAATGTTTTATAAAAATAAATTAGGTTTTTCAATAGTGTTGATTTCGTTGTTAGCTTTTTCTGCGTTTATAGTGGGTTCACAACCCGTTGCAGCTGTAGACCTTGCTTCATATGCTTTCATAAGCGTTTCACCAAACATTGTGGGCATTAATGAACAAGTCCTTGTGCTAATGTGGCTCTCCTCGGTTCCTCCTACCGCTCAAGGCGTAGGCGGAGACCGATGGCAAGGATACCAATGTACAATTACAAAACCCGATGGAACAACAGAAAATAAAGGACCCTTTTCCTCCGATGCAGTAGCTGGAGCCTACTTCCTCTACAAACCTACAATTCCAGGCAAATACTATTTCCAATTCTCATTCCCCGGTCAGAGAATAAACGCAACTGGAAACTATTATCTACCAAGCACCAGCCCTAGAGTAGAGCTCACTGTCACTCAAGAAGCAACACCACTTTACCCTGATGCCGCTTCACCAACAGGTTACTGGACAAGACCTGTATATGGCGAAAACCGAGCATGGGCGTCATTCACCGGAAACTGGCTTATGGCAGCATACGACCAATACAGTCGCGCATTCGACGGAGGTTCTGCATTCGCACCATATACCCAAGCACCAAACAGTGCTCATATTGTTTGGGTTAGAGAATTAATGCCTGGAGGTTTAATAGGTGGAGAATACGGTAGCACATCATACTATTCGCAGTTATCCTATGAATCCGCTTTTACGCCACCAATAATCATAAACGGCAAACTCTACTACAATTCACCCAACTGGCCAAGATACGGTTTCTATTGCATTGATCTTCGAACAGGGGAAGAACTCTGGTACAGTAACAACACCCTACCAAACAATCAAGTTGCATTGCCTCCACCGGCAAGCAATGGTGGTATCTTTCCTGGAATGATACCGCTTAGCATGGGTCAAATCTATGATTATGAATCTTCAAACCAACATGGCGGTATTGCATATCTTTGGGGCATATGGCAAAATGGTGCAACATTCCAATATGATATGTACGATGCCAGAACAGGAAACTGGATACTCTCAATGAGAAATGGTTCGTCAGGGACACCAGTCTTTGCTGCGGATGGTTCAATACTAGTTTATGTCATTAATGGTGCACGTAACTGGCTTGCGATGTGGAATTCAAGCAAAGCTGTCCCCATTCCATGGCCTGATGGTTCTGGTGCATATCAATGGCGACCAGGAGTTAATGGTCAAAAAGCAATTCTGGATTGGAATAGCGGAATACAATGGAATGTAACAATACCTGCAGCTCAAGGAACAGCGCAAGCTATAAGCAAGATCGATACAAAGAACTGGATAATATTAGCTTCTTCAACAATAAACACAGTGCCAATCGCTCCTGGTGCAAGGGATACTCCAAATGCAATTTATCAACAAATTGGCTATGACGCCGTTACAGGGCAACGACTCTGGACAGTAAATAGAACTGAAAACCTTGGTGACAGACCCTACTTCGCACAAAATGTACAAGATGGCGTTTACTCGATGTATGTTAGAGAAACACTAAGTTGGTATGGCTTTGATATAAAAACTGGCAGCAGACTTTGGGGTCCTTCGACACCTTACACTAATTCTTGGGGTATGTACTTAACAGGTACAATAGGTGCTTATGGTAAACTTTTCGCAACAGCCTATGACGGAGAAATACATTGCTATGATTCCAAAACAGGAAATCTACTATGGAACTATTATGGAGGAAACGAACTTCAGGGTGAAACACCTTACGGACATTACCCATATTATGGAGGCATCACTGCAGCTGATGGCAAAATATTTGCAGCTAATGGTGAACACTCACCAAGTATGCCTCTTATTAGAGGAGAAAAACTATCTGCAGTTGATGTAAACACAGGAAAATTATTATGGAACATTTCAGGCTGGTACGCTGGCAACCAACTGGTTATAGCAGATGGCTATTTGGTAGCTCCAAATTCATATGACAACCGCATCTACTGCTTTGGCAAAGGCTTAACAGAAACCACTGTAATGGCATCACCTAAAGTTGTAACAAGTTCCTCAAGCGTTCTAATTGAAGGTACTGTCACTGATCAGTCTCCTGCACAGAAAGGAACAGCTGCAATATCTGATACAGACATGAGTGCATGGATGGAGTATTTGAATATGCAAAAGCCGATGCCTTCAAACGCGAACGGTGTACAAGTAAAACTAACAGCGGTTGATTCCTCTGGAAATACAATAAACATTGCCAGCGTCACAAGTGACACAAGCGGCTTATACTACTATAAATGGACTCCACCTTCAGTAGGAACATACAAGATAGTTGCCTCCTTTGATGGTTCAAACTCTTACTGGGCATCGTCTGCAGAAACAGCCATAGGTGTAGACGCAGCTCCTTCAGCATTACCAACTCAAACAATACCACCAATAACTCCAATTCCAACAATGACACCAACAATAGCTCCAACAGCAACTCCTTCGCCTATTGTAGAGCCAACAAGCAACGTATCAACGACATTGTTCATAGCAATAGCAGCCATTATCATAGTCGTAGCAATTTTGGCAGCAGCCTTAGTGCTAAGAAAACGCAAATAAGCAACCAACAAAAAACCTTTCCTTTTTTCTTTTTTTATTTAGTAAATAAAATAGATAATAGAAATTGCGCTGAGTGGGTCTTTGCGGTTTATCCTTGAAAATGCTGTCATATTGGATTTAGTTCTCTACTAGTTTGTATCAGCGCCCCAGCAAACCACTTATTTTCTACAAATTCTCTGCTGATTAAAGGATATAATTAATGATCCTTCAATTAAATATAAAATAGATTTTTATACGCTGTTCGGGTATTTGGCTTGAACAGTGATGGAAAGTGGCAGACGAATCCAAATCCGAAGCTAATCAATCTCTTCCGCCAGATTACCGCCCACTTGAATTAGAAAAGCAAGTTCGCGAATTCTGGGAGAAAAACCAAATACGCAATAAACTTGAATTGCGCGAGCACGAACCAAACAAGGGCTTTTTAGGTTACGTGGAAGGTCCACCGACGCTAAACGGTATTCCCCACATCGGTCACGCTCGAGGGCGCGTCATGAAAGATGTCCGCTACCGATGGCGCACTATGCAAGGATATTATATGCCCTTTTGGGCAGGTTGGGACTGCCAAGGCTTACCTGTCGAGTTGGAAGTTGAAAAGATCCTTGGGGTTCGAAATAAGCGAGAGATGATCGAGCGGGTCGGTATGGAACGTTTCATAGCTGAATGTAAGAAAGCCATAATGCGATATCATCAGATGTGGCTTCAAGCAGACAGTCGCTTGGCTATTTTCATTAATCAGGATAAAGCCTACTGGACCTACAAAGATGAGTATATCGAGCGTGAATGGCAGATTCTGAAAAGTGCCTGGGATCAAGCTTTACTCGAAGAGGGACATTATGTTGTTCCCTATTGTCCTGGATGCCAAACTTCGTTAAGCAGTGCTGAAGTCGGATATGAAGGCAGCTATAAAGAAGTCGAAGACCCATCACTTTATTTCAAATTTAAAGTTACAGGTACTGAAAACGAATTCTTCCTAATCTGGACTACCATGCCCTTCACAGTCATTACTGATACCATGCTTGCAGTACAACCTGAAGCTGAATATGTTAAGGTTCAAGTTGGTAGTGAAATCTGGATTATGGTCAAACCGCGCGTCGAAGCTTTAATGGCTGAATTGGGTATCAAAAATTACTCCATAATCAGCACAGTTTTAGGTAAGACTTTAGAGGGCACAGCATATGAGTATCCCCTCAAAGACATTATCCCCAAACAAGCAGAACTAGAAACCAAACACCCACTGGTCCACCATGTAATAGGCGAAGAATTTGTCGATGTTAACACAGCAACTGGCGTAGTTCATCTTTCACCTGGAAACGGTGAAGATGACTTCTGGGCTGCTCAAAGACGCGGCGTACCTATTTTTGCACCTTACGATGACAGCGTTAAATTTACCAAAGACGCCGGAATATTTAACGGCGTATTTGCTCGGGATACCGACATGCTCGTAGTTGAAGAACTACGCAACCGAAACGCCTTTGTCGAAGTCAAAAAAGTCAAGCACGAATATCCCACTTGCTGGCGTAGTCATCATAAAATAGTCTGGCTTGCACGCAAAGAATACTTCCTACGCACTGACAAAGTCAACAGCAAAGTTCTAGAAGCAGTCGATAAGGTTGAGACTTTCTATGAAGAACCTAAAAACCGCTTCATCGCCTTCCTCAAGGAGGGTAAACCCTGGTGTATTAGTCGCGAACGCATTTGGGGTACACCTCTGCCCGTGTGGGCTTGTGCAGTTTGTGGACATAAACATGTTGTCTCTAGCAAGGCTGAGCTGATAAGCAAAGCCCAAGAGCCAATACCGCAAGATTTTGAGCTGCACAAACCCTGGGTCGATAATGTTACTTTAAAATGCGAAAAATGCGCGGGTACTATGCGGCGAGAAGACTTCGTTTTAGATACCTGGCATAACAGTGGGGCTTCACCTTATGCCCGATTCACTGATGAGCAAGTCCAGAAATTTGTGCCTGTTGCATTTCTAACCGAAGGTATTGATCAAACCCGTGGATGGGCAAACTCACTACTATTAGAGCACATTATCCGAACGGGTAAAGCAGAAGCACCCTACAAAGCGTTCCTCTTCCAAGGCTTAACCCAAGACTCTAAAGGACGAAAAATGAGCAAAAGCCTGGGTAACGTTGTGGAAACTAACAAGCTTTTGGAAACAACTAGCTCTGATCTAAGCCGGTTCTATATGATGCGCAAATGCTCTCCTATAGACTCTATGAATTTTGATCTGCAAGAACTAAGCAGACGAACCTACCAGGTCCTCTCAACACTATATCACTTAAGCAAATTCTTTTTGCAGAATGCCGAATTCGACAAGTTCCAAACCGAAAAATACACAATCCAATGGGCATCAGAAGCAGGTTTGCTAGCTAACCCTGATCGCTGGCTCCTCTCCAAACTGCAGCAAAAAATCGAGGAATACACCCAAAAACTCGAAGCATGCCAGTTCAATGCGGCAGTTGCCATCCTGGAAGATTTTGTTATTGAAACCTTAAGCAGATTATATGTACCTATGATTCGCAAAGAACTCTGGACCGACGAATCCAGCACCGCCCAAAGACGCGAAGCAATCTACGCAGTACTACATCATGCCCTTAAAACTATCACTTTACTCTTTAACCCCGTAACCCCCCACATCAGTGAAGCCCTTTACCAAAACGTCTATCGCAAACTCAACCCCGCACTACCTGAATCAGTCAATTTTGAAAAATGGCCAGAACCAGACCAAAACCTACGCGACAAATGTATCGAAGAAACCTTCGAGACACTATTCAAAACTGTATCCCTGGTTAATGCTGCTAGGCAAACAGCTAAACTCAAACGTCGATGGCCTCTAAGAACTGTAATAATAACTGCCCCCCAAAACGTAACCAAAGCACTGCAAACAGTTGAAGATCTTTTCTTAGAAATGACTAACATCAAGACCGTTCAATGCACTGCCACTGCACCTGTAGAAGGTGAGAACTGGGTTTCTGCCGTAGAAGGCGATATTTCAGTATTCATAAGTGGTCAGCGTGACGATAAACTGTTAGGGGAAGGTATTATGCGAGACTTAGCCCGTCGTGTCCAAGCGCTTCGCAAAGAACTTGGATACATGCCAACAGACATACTAGACGCTGTTCATATCGCTGAACTCGAAGCAGAAAATATGCCCTTGCTAGAACCTTACCTTGAAGAAATGGCGGCGCTAGTTCGAACCAACAAAGTATACTTGCACAAGAGCAAAGCAGAAATCGAAGCCCAATGGCACGAATCAGAATTAGACGGCAAAAAAGTATACGTCAACATCCACTAGGTGCAATAACCCCACCTCTCTTTATGATTTTAAATACAGTTTCAGTCTTCATAACCCTTTTTACCTTTCTCAGGTAAAGAAACCCTTGACCTGAAATGCCTGCTTCACCTGAAAAACAAAAAATTTTATCCGAAACGACTCAAAAAGAAGTAGAGAATAGTGAAGCAAATCGAGACCTAGTTTTTGAAGTCGTAAAAGAAGCATTAGGCAAATCCCAAAAAACTCCATAGATAATTACTGTCATTCTTTAGTAAAGACAAACCGAAAGCTCTAAATCTTTTAGCGAAAGCATTCTTCAGAGAAAAAACGGGCCGGTAGATCAGCCTGGTATGATCGCCGCGTTCGCAACGCGGAAGCCGCGGGTTCAAATCCCGCCCGGTCCACTACTTTAACGTTTCTTAATGTTGTCTGCTTTTAAATTCAAGCCCATTTCTTTCTCCGTTTTCTTTGCTATTTTCCAATTCTTATAGCCTGTAAAATCTATATATCCATAGGTTTCATATAAAAAAAGACTGATAGGGGACTTTGGAAGTGTCTCTCAAAAAACTGCTTATTCCATCTTTAGCAATGGCTGTTTTTGTAACATTTACCTTAGACTTATTAGCACAACTATTTCTTGTGGACATTTCATCAACGTTTGATGTGACACGGGGGGTTGCCAGTCAAATTCAGCTGACCTCCTCCTTAGCTGCAATAATCTTCGCGTTATTGATTAGTGCTTTGAGTATCCGTTTTAGGTACAAATCTTTGCTTACGGT
This sequence comes from Candidatus Bathyarchaeota archaeon, assembly GCA_963701765.1. Taxonomy (GTDB): domain Archaea; phylum Thermoproteota; class Bathyarchaeia; order Bathyarchaeales; family Bathycorpusculaceae; genus JADGNF01. The sequence goes on along the minus strand of CAVPBD010000010.1, from coordinate 216,188 downwards.
TGGAGTATTATGCATAGTTATTGGTGGCATAGGTTGTTTTTTAGCTCCTAGCTTTGTTTTTCTGCAGGTCTTCTTTCTTCTCAATGGAGTTGGGTCAGCCATGGTTATTCCTATGGCTATTGCATTAATCGGGGAAACCTATACAATTAATAAAAGGGCAAAAGCCATTGCTTGGATAACTGCCGCAGGGGGCTCGGTGGCATTCATAGCAGTTCCAGCGATGGGGTTGTTAGCGCAATTGGGGACTTGGCGCACTTCTATTCTAGGTTTTGTGCTTCCAGTCTCAATTATAGCTTTAATGCTTGCTTTTTTTGTTCTTCCATCTTTCGGTAAACCAAAAACAAACGTCAAAGAACAATACCTTAGTAGCTACAAGGAGATACTGTTAAACCGTTCAGCATCAACTTGTTTAATTGGAGCAATGCTTCACAGTTTTGTTCCAGTCATGGGCACGGTCTTCGGAATAGCATTTTTCCGAGATACTTTCTCGCTATCCTCGAATTTTGGGATAGGCCTCTTAATAGGATTTGCGATATTCTATACTATTGGTGGATTGGCAGCTGGCCGTCTAGTAAACAGGTTCGGCCGAAAAAAGATGACTTCTATGGCAATTCTCATGGAGGGAATTTGCACCATATTATTCGCTACATTACCGTTCTTTCCACTTGCCTTAGCTTTTTCGTTTTCTTCACCATTCTTTGGCGGTATGGCTGCAACGTCAATCAATAGCTTGGTGCTTGAACAGGCACCCAAATCACGTGGAACAATGATGTCTCTTAGATCAGCTTTTGGTAACCTTGGCCTACTTCTTGCTGTTGCAGTCGGAGGAGTTGTCCTTGACGGATTTGGCTATCCTGTCGTTGGGATTCTGCTTGGCACAGTGGGCATTTTTGCCGCAAATGTATTTTACTTCTTAACCAAAGATAACAGTCAAATCAGTTATTGAGGCTTTAAGAACTTGGAGGATTTGTAGTCATAATTCCATCTCTGGTAACATATCCATCCGTTCCTGGTCCATTGTAATTGGCTGTTGAACTTATAAAATTAACAAAAGCATGGAATCCATTGCCTTCTATCTTTGAACTAAAGCCTGAAGGAGCAACTATGGTGTATGATTGAGTTAGTACTTTACTGTAAGTCTCAAGAATAATGCATCCAGCTGGGAGAAAATACTTTGGTGGTAACAAAGGAATTTCCTTGTTCCAGCCAGTAAAAAAAATATTTCCATGTAAACGAATCTCTAAATCATCGTTTTTTACGAATTGAACATTCTGTCCTGCTGGAGTTTTATCGTAAAATTTTTTCCAAACTTCAGTTGCAAGGGGGTTGTTTTGGACTATTGCCGCAGGAACATAGGAAAATCCTTTTGGCGTTTCAAGCCAAAGGGAAATTATTAGTGCATCTTCCTCTCCTAAGGAAGACTGTTTTTCAAAATGTTGTGCGAACAACAATAAATCAGGCGTGTTGAAGCGACGCGGTAAATGAATGACTGCCTGACCCATGCTGCAGTATGCCTTAAACTCTTTTGATGAGACAGTAGTTACCTGCTTTGTTGCAGTTATAATTCGGTTCACTATGTCTTTTTCAGAAGGGAGTTTCTCTTCTATAATACTATGTCCATCAAGCCTACAAAGTGGAGTTGTTACCCCGGTAGATCGTTTAGGAAAGTCTGCGGAAGCTTTCTTGCGGATGAATTCCATGTTAACAATTGAGGGAACCACAGCATTCTTCCACAATTCCTTTAACATAGTTTCAGTCCTTTTTACAAACTCAACATTATTAGTAAACCCGACCAAAGGTCTTGTACTTGTTTTCTGCTCAACTTTAATTGGGCTATATAATTGGAACAATTCTTTTCCGTCGATTAAAACAAAACCTCTAGAAATAGAGTTAGGGATATGTCTTATTTCACAAAATTGCATCAATTCTTGCGCTTTCTTAAAATTATCCGCTGTAATTGGAGCCATTATTTTTACGGGAATACCCCTTGAAGACCATACTTTGAGCAACTCAATGTTGGACGCGAAATCCATCAGACCGTCAATAGAAGTAAGTATAAGGACGGATTTTTTAGCGGAGTTCATCGATTCTTCATATTTCTTTAACGATAATTCGGGATCTACAACATGTGAGGTTAAAGACTCCATTGCCCCCGATACACTCACAGTCGCTTTATTATGAAAGTCTGTAGAATTCTTCCACATGCCTTCAAAGATATCTATGAAAGATTGAACAAGCGCCTTGCTGTTCGTACAAAGGCAGGTTAAATTATCTTCAGTTAAAAACTTACCTTGATTGGGTGAGAGGAAAAACATTGCTTCCTCTTCATCTCGGATGAGCATTCTTGGAGTCAATCCTAACCCGAGATCAAGAGTTCTGGTCTCAACGAACACTTTCTTGTTGCCCATTTCTTTTAGAAGCACATTGATTGCTCGCAAATTTCGGTTGGGCACTTCGGTAAGCAGTCTCCAATGAATCCTCGATTTTGTTTGTTCCACGTCTGTCTCGAGAAGCCCACATTGAACAACTCGAATGAACTCAGAAGTATTAGAAACTATGCTCATTTGATTTTTTGTTTCATTTACAAGTTGAGAAATCTTGGAATCTATTCTCTTCCTTCCTTCTATCACATTGAACTTTTCAGGTGAAGGTTCAGGTGTTGTTTGCCTAATATTTTTCCAATAGTTAAGCAGTTCTGCTTTTTTATTTTCAATTTTGATAGCTTCTTCCCTTTTTAGCCCTAATATTTTGGTCAAGTATAGACTCAAACGGTGTTGCTTGAAAACGGGTCGGTGACTCAAGGGTTGTTTCCACCAAACCTTTTCTTTGAAGGCTTCCCAATATTCGATAAACTAACGCTCTGTGAGTCTTTGTTCGTTTAGCAATTTCTCCACCTTTTATGGGATTGTGTTTAGCCAGGAAAATGTAGATCTCGATCTCTTTTTGGGTTAATCCAAAATCTCTAAGGACTTCTTTTACAATGTCCTCACTCACATTTATTCCACCATAATAAATTGTCACCTACTTTGGTGACTAGCACCATTTAATCTGCAAGTTTTAGCTTAACAGTCTTTCGATGATGAACTGTACTTGGAGGTGAAAAAGATGAAGAAGAATTTTGCTACTACTGCGATTTTTGTGCTTATACTTGTAGTTATAGTTTCGGCTTCAAGTATAGCTCCAGCGTTGGCAGCAGAACCTGCGGTCGATCATTCAAACGCAGTTGGAAGTGCGGTTATAGATATTGCAGGTCAGCCAAAAATTAGATTCTTTGTGAGCCACTTTGATTGGGGCGATAACGGTGCTCCTAGAGATTTGATCAGGATATTTATTTGGATGGCGCCATTGAACATGTATGCTCCAGTGGCGTATTTCACAGACAGCTCCAAATCGTTAGAGCACTACCAATTGATTATAGCTCCCTATCCGACATCACTAGTGTTGGTTAACAAATGGGACATTCAAGTGTTCAGAGTTGGCAAAACTGTATTCGCCTACTGGACTATACCCTTAGCAGTGCCACAAGAGACGTGGATTGGACCTGCGGGCACACAACCTATAGTTACGCCGGCATTCACGATCCCACCGGGAGGCATAATCTTCAAAGGATTTGGTGATGTCCAAACGGGCACCGGCACATCTTCAGGGCTAAAGTATTCGCAAACTACGCCGTGGACAGGTTACTATGCACACGCGACTCTTGTTTGTCCGAAATGGCATTACTGTGGAGATGTGGGAGTATCTGAAGGCGCATACGCAACGATGATAAACACTGAGATGCTTGTAACAACAACCTACAAATGAGAGAGTCGGGCACTCTACTTGACCCCTCTTCCTCTTTTTATTCCTGTTTTTTGCAGAAGGGATGTGCTAAGGTTGACTCAAGAATGGATGCTTAGAACCCTTTCAACTCTTGGTCTTTCACCAGTGGACTCGAAAATTTACATTTTGCTAGAAAAAAATGGCCCCCTAACCGCTAGAAAAATGACTGAGATGCTTAAACTACATCGGCAGCAGGTATATCGTATTCTCGGAAGACTTAAGAAAGAAGGTCTTGTAAATTCATCAGGTAATCGACCAAAGGTTTTTTCCGCGTTGACTTTCGAGGAGGTCTTAGACATGTTTTTGAAAGATAAAAGTGATCAGGCAAGAATGCTCTTAGACAAAAGGGATGAGTTGCTGTTGAGTTGGAGGTTAATGATTGAGCGGAAAAAAGATTAGATTTTAGTTTTCTTTTTTTACGATTTGGATTTTTTTGATTCTAAATTCGTTATCTTCTCTACACGGCGCTAGGCCAAATCTCGGCCGGTTCACTCTCAATTAAGTTTAGACCTGAGTAACAGATGCAAGCTAGGGTAAGTTGAAAATACATTGCTCACCTTATATTTGGGCTACTTGTTTGCAATCAGGGTGCAATCCAGAATTGCTGTTAAATATTAGCAAAGAATAGTTTGCTGAAGCAATTTAAATTATTGGATAAATCAAAAATAAATTTAAAGTAAAAACTATTCTAAGGGCAAATGTGGTAATATTTATCTAAGTCAATCTGGCTGGCTTTCAGAACAGTGTGGATTATAACAATCAAGACACCATCTTGGGTAACTTGGGCAAATTTCTTTTTTCTTAAAACCCCATTTCTTTCTTAACCTCTCCGCTTCTAACTCGATATTTTCTATTCTGCTTTTTACTCTTGTATGGCCAAGATAGGCGTGAGCTATTTCATGAGCTATTAAAGATTCGGAATCTGTTCGCTTTAAAATTATCATACATGGCTTTGATAATTTTTTTACTTCCAAAGTTTGGCTCTGACCAGCATGAAAAGAAATATTCTCCAAGGTAAATTGATAGACTTCATCAGGTAGCCTGGCTAAAGTATTAACTAATCTTTTATAGAGTTTCGTCCATCTTTGAGCCTGACGAATAAATTCATCTATATCACTTCTGTGTTCAACTTTGCCCCATTCTCTTCTTTTCATTAGCTTTCCTCTGCCAGACAAACATCGATTTGACAACAAGAAAAATAGTGTGTCTCGTCGTCATTATTGTTATATATTATATGTATTTTCCTATAAATTCAATATAAATTATGATTGTAGTACCATCGCGCGCCACTGATTTTCACTTGGATAACGTATTAATAATAAGCGCAGGGTATCTTTGTATCAATTAAGTCCAACAATTAAGAAACTTAATTAGAGCCCAAAAAAGAATTCAAACAAATGGTTTCCGAATCTAACATAACAAAAATTGCAAAGATCGGCTTTAAAAGAGAACTTACAGCGCAAATAATGTATATTCAACTTTCAAAGAAATATCAAAATAAAAAGTATGCTCATAATCTAGAAAGCTTTGCTAAACAAGAAGAAGCGCACTCTGTATTCTGGCAGAAATTTCTAGCCAGTAGAAATATAAATCCTAAAACAGTAAAAATCAACAAATTATTCGTCTCAATTCTCCTGTTCTTTTACGGCTTACTAGGACGTAGGTTTAACTCTTAAAATTCTAGAATCAGGAGAACAAAGAACAATCGAATTATTTCTAAAAGCCTACAATTCAGACTTAATCTCAAAAGCAGAAAAAGAACAAATCAAGATTTTTTTGGTTCAAGAACTTAAACACGAAGAAGAATTCATAGAATATGCAGCTAAATTCAAATTTTTCATAAATCGAATAGGAATAATATTCACTCATACAAGCGAAGGATTGGTAATAGTTGTTTCAACAGCAATAGGTCTATCTGGAGTATATTTTAACCCAATTATTATTGGAATAGCCGGCCTAATCGTTGGATTGGCTGCAACTCTTAGCACCATTGTGGGATCATACTTTTTCTATCGAACTGATAAGAAAATTAAACAAGAGATAATAAATCGCATCAAATTGACCTGTGAATGCGCTCCAGAAGCTTACCAATGCAGAATTGAAAAATATATGAGAGATAAAAACTATGATGAACAAACTGCCAAAGCGATTGCTTTTGAGGCAAAAGAAAAAAATATGATACAACGAATAATCGCTGAAGAAGAATACGGCATTAAAGAAAAGACATTGGGAAACCCTTTCCAAACTGCACTTATAGCTGGTGTTTTTAAAATCATAGGTGTAGTTTTTCCTCTAATCCCTTTCCTATTAGGGTACTCTCCTCAAATATCAATTCCTGCATCAATAATCATTACAATAATCCTACTATCAATAATCGGTTCATTAGCAGCAATTGCAGCACAAGTGGATGTCAAAAAGAAGGTAATTGAACTAACAACAGGTGGACTGATTCTATCAGTGCTAACTTTTCTACTCGCAAACTTAACCTCCATTATAATTAAAATGATTAACATTTCATAGTTTGCTAAGTGAAAATCAAAGCAATTGATCGAATAAAGTGAAACAAATAACTAATTGAACTTGATATTAATAATTCAGAATTCTCTCGAAGTAGATAAAGGAGATATGTTGTTTGAGAAAAGGAAAACTTGAAGAAAAACTTGTCGAACCTTATTTGCCGAACAAAATTATTCCACCCGAATATATAAAAGATATAATTAGCGAAGCAAACCAAGACTTTCCACAAATCGACTTCGAATATGAACTCCCACATAAATGGCCAAACGAATTATACAAAGACAAATACGAAGAACTAGAACAGCAAATGATAGAAATTCTGTCTTGGCGTGCGCGCTGGTTCGGAAGCAAAGAAACAGAAAAAAAATAACCTCATAAGAACTTCTTTTGATTCCAGCTTTTTTCTTCTAAACAACGTTATAATGTTAGCTTTTATGGATTTTGAATACATAATGTTTTTATGTCAATTAAGATGTCGTTAGCGATATCGTTGGTGACATAATGCCTGAGAGACAAACAAACCGAGCAAGCGGAGTTCCAAGAGGTCTCCTAAATTTCCTAGTCTTAAACATGTTATCCAAGAAGCCAATGTCGGGCGTAGAAATCGTTGAAGTAATTGAGAAAGAAACAGGCGGACGATGGATACCCAGCTCAGGTTCAATCTATCCCCTTCTAGCTTGGTTAAATAACAAAGGTTTCACTAACGAGATGCCCAACGAAGAAATAGGAATAAAACGATACACGCTTACAGAAAAAGGAAAAGCTTTTTTTGAAAAACAAATAACCTTCGGACGAAAAATGCTAGATAAACTAGAATTTCTTGTACCCTTGCTTATTGGAAAGTTCCAGTTTGATCCTAATGACGAAAAAATCCTTGAAAAAACACGAGAACCTGCACAAAGGGTTGTCAAAACTCTTCTAGACCTGCGAGCCGAAAAAAATTATCAAATAACAGACCAGGATTCAAAAGATATCGAAAGAATTCTGAAAAAATGCGCCGATGATCTTGAAGAAATTCTGCAAAGAATCAATGAAAAAAGTTCCACAATTAAAAAAATTACAAAATAAAAGAATGTGTATTTTATGGGCATAAAATCCAGTTTAATGATAGCATCCAGATCCTTGCTGAGACGAAAAACAAAAAATCTCAGCGCAATCCTAGCCGTAACTCTTGGAGTAACGTTACTTGTTGGCATTCAAATTACAACTGATACACTACAAAACTCGTTTCTCACAAGTCTACTTCAAAGTCAAGGAGAAGTTGATTTCACTATTACTAACTCGACCACTAGTGGTTACCTGACAGCAGCTGACAAAGAGAAAATTAGCATCTTAGTTCCGGGGGCAGTGGGGATAATGCCTGAGCTGTCAATGGAGGCGCCCGTACTTTCTGGTTCCCAATTTGATGATTCACTCGAATTAGCGGGAATTTTAACCGATTTTCCAGAAGCATTTGGTGCATTTTATGATTGGAAAACAGGCAATAAATTGGACCTCAATTCTATTCTATTAAGCAACAATAGCGTCATTTTATCAAGTGATCAAGCTAAAAAATTCGGGTTAAACAAAGAGACAACTTTACCATTAAGTGTCACTACTGAGTTTACCAACCTCACAGGAACTATTGAGACGCCACCTACCGTTCCATTATCAAATTGGGCAGTCAACACAAACTCTACCAGCGCCCAATATGTTATAGACAATTCTTCACCATACCTTTCTCTTCAAATTCAACCCATTAATTATACTGGTTTAGTCACTATTTACACAATTGCTACACCCAGACTCAGCTTATCAGATTATGATTACATCAATGTAACTGCTACGGGTTCTAACAACACAATAGTTCTATTAGGATTCTCTATGGATGATGGAACCGCATTCTATGTGGCAAACATGACGACCATAGATACCCTAAACACAATACAATTCGATTTAACACCATACTCTGAAAGAACGCTTAGAGGCGACGCATTCCTCGCAATAATGAGCGCTAATGGAATGCCAGCGGAAATAGAAATATCTGAAATCAAATTTGAATCCACAATTCCCCGCATCACTTTTTCATCCCACACTGAAAGAATAGACTTACAAGTCGTCGGATTTTATGATTCCAAACATCCAGGAATAGGCTCACAATACTCTGGAATTGTATTCAAACTAGATCACCTTCAACAATGGATGAGCCTGCAATTCGCCAACAAAGAAACAAACCTAGTTAAAACTTACTTGGTAGCTCTTAAAACAGGCCATTTCACTTCCGAAATCAACGAAGACTACCTCCAAGAACAAGTCGACCTAGCTAAAGCAGCTATACCTGTGAATGCAGATTCTAAGCAAATCTACAGTATCTCATCTGCAAGATTGACGTTTTTCAGCATTGCCGAAATCATAATGACCCTATTGTCCACAATGTTAACGGCATTGGGACTTCTAATCATGCTAACCGGTGTCTTGCTCATAACAAACGTACAGCTAATGAACGTAGAAGACCGAGAATTCCAAACAGGAGTCCTTCGAGCTGTCGGAGAAAACCGCAGAGGAATTACTCAATCAATGCTCATAGAAAACGTATTCCAAGGAATTATAGGCGGAATACTTGGTTTGGTCGGCGGCTTAGCCTTCGGTCAATTAGTTGCTTCTTACCTTGTAAGTATATTTGGTACTGGAGAATTAAGTGTTCAACCTATTGTATCTCAACAAGTTGTCATCTTATCAGTACTATCCGGTATGGCATTAGGCATCATAACAGGAGTATTACCCGCATTAAGAGCATCCAGAGTAAATATAGTAGAAGCCCTGCGCGGCATTAAAATCTCATTCAAAGAAAAATCAGGCCGCAACTTAGCACTACTAGGCATAGTTGCTATCATAGGAGGAGTTTCATTTCTATTGGTTAATGGTGTCATTGATACAAGCGGTCAAGCTATTTGGCTCACAACAGGCTGGGACACATTAGACGAATGGCGAAATATTCTGATTGGAGCAGGTCTTCTTTTCTCCGGCATAGGTCTGGTGCTTTCACGATTCACGAGCTTCACAAAGGCATTGAACTTCACAGCCATTACCATCTGGGGTGCACCTGCTTTCCTATTCATTGTGGCTATGGGTGAATGGATACCCGACATTACTGGATTTGCACCAGACATCTTGATAATTGGTGTAATGGAAATAATAGTTGGTTCAGTTCTGTTAGTATCAGTAAATCTTTCGCCTGTAATGAAAGCTTTAAGGTCATTACTTGTCAAAATCAAAGGCGTAAAAGGTGTAGGACAAATAGCTCCCGCATTAATCTCATCTCATAAAACTCGTTCCACATTGACATTTGCAATTTTCGCAGTAATACTAACATTAAATGTTACAGTTGCTACCCTTGTCTCTACAAACTTAAGCTCAGTAACTGAAACCGAACAAAACTCAATAGGAATAGACATAATTGCAACCTTAAACAAGCCCGAAGCAAAAATTGCTAACCTTTCATACACCACAGAACTTTACAAACTCAATAGTCATATAACTGATATAATTGGCTTCAAAACGTATCGTTCACTTACTGATTACCAAAGATATGTAGCTTTAGATAATCCATTTTCCTCAGAGTTCGATGCACAAACTGAAATGTTACCTTTCGGATATGGCGAACTTACAAGGGCACAAATCCGTGGGAACGAATCTGACCCGGAATGGCGCTACAACTTTTACTTAAGTAACTTCCCCGACGGAATAGTACAACCTAATGTTGATGACGTAACCGACGAGCTACTGGCTGAAATGTCCAAACAAGCCTGGGAAATGTTCTTTGATCCAAATTACAAAATGGCAGCCTACAACGTATCATTATCTGAACTGCTATCAGAAGACCGCGAACTAAGCGACCTAGACTTCGCTTCCTTTAGTGGTTACTCAGGTAATGAACTAGAAGGCGTCGCTGTTTTACGTGACGAAAATGGTGCTGTTATCGAAAATCCCATTGTATTTACTGACTCGTTTATTCTTCCTTTAGGAATTCAATTGTATATCCCAATGAATACTTCTGATTCCGGTCTACCAGTTTACCAAGCATTCACGGTTGCAGGACGATTAGACTCCCGACGCGCTGGCGGTTTCCCCTTGTCCACAGCTAATATTCTATCTATGGAAGGCGACTTCGATTTCTTAGATATGCTTGGAAGAATCTACTTACCTGAATATTGGGCAAACCAAACAAACTTTTTGGCAGAGGCAAATGGCGAAACAAGCATCTCAAGAGCCCAAAACCAATATGACCAATTCCTAATAAAAACAACTTATGCTATGAATGACCCAGACCTCCAATCTCTTGCACAAGTCATCGAAGAATTTACTAACACAAATAATGAAGGATATCGCAATCTAGTTGATGACAACTTCTACATAACCAGCACTACAGTGCTCTACTCAAAGGTTGAGCAGTCACTAGTGATGATTGAACGTGTAGTCTCATTCTTGCAGATATACGTCACATTCGGGCTCATCATAGGCGCAGTAGGAATGGCAGTAATTTCTGTCCGTAACGTATCAGAAAGAAAACGGGAAATCGGCATGATGAGAGCAATTGGTTTCCCACGTACTCAAGTGATGCTATCGGTGTTACTCGAACTGGTTGTACTAGGTATAATCGGTTTAGTTATTGGAGTAGCCAACGGAGTTCTCATTAGTATTGGCTTTGCTAACATGCAAGGCGCCACCTTGATAATTCCATGGGATGAACTTGGTGTATACTTAGGTTTCATTACATTGATTGCCATAACTGCAGGTGCCATCCCAGGCTGGTTTGCATCAAGAATTCCACCCGCAGAAGCTCTGAGGTATGTAGGTTAAGAAAAAATGACGGAGATATCATACATGCAAAAACAATCTGAAGTCATTAAGGAAAAAGAACCGATTCTGGTAATCTCTGGATTACACAAACGCTACTTTGAAGGAAAATCAAACGAAGTCCATGCTATTAAAGGAGTAGATCTCAGCGTCAAAAAAGGAGACATGATGGCGATTATGGGACCTTCGGGATGTGGAAAAACCACTCTCTTAAACATGATAGGACATCTGGATCGCTCATCAAAAGGAAAAATTTTAATCGATAAAATAGACACCGCTACACTCTCCGACGGACAAATGACTTCATTCCGAAGAGACAAAATCGGCTTCATATTCCAGCTATTCAACCTCTTTCCATTTTTATCCGCTGTAGAAAACGTGGAAACTCCGTTGCTGCTAAAAGGAATGAAGGCAGGAGTAGCCCGTGAGCAAGCAAAAATGATTCTAAGAGAATTAGGCATGGGCGATAGACTATATCACTTACCATCGGAGTTATCTGGAGGTCAACAACAACGAGTAGCTATCGCTCGCTCTCTCATTACAGAGCCTGCAATCATTCTTGGCGATGAACCTACAGGAGATTTGGATTCTACAACAAGCGCCGATGTCATGAACTTATTCCGTAGAATCAACAAACTCAATCAGCAAACCCTTGTTTTAGTCACCCATAGCCGATGGATAGCCGAACAATGTGACTACATCGTTCACATGTCCGATGGCAAAATCTCCAGTGTTGAACAAGGTCCATTTACCACAAGAGAGGAATCTCAATGAAAGTTTACATAGCTGGGTTAATAGATAAGTCATTGCGACCAGTCAATTCTAAGCTACAAAAGAAGTTGATTTCTGATTGCCAAAAGGCCTTACATGTAAACAGCAAGGCCGTATCCAGCCAAGAACTAAATACGTTCTTAGTTATATCTGCAGAAAAAGACATTATCCCCGACCAAAAAGTCATCCAAGAAGTAGAAACCGGGTGCCTTTTCAACAGCTTCAAAAAATACTACACAGAAAACGAATCTAAGCTACAACGACAGCTTAACACTGATCAAGAATTACGAGAGACATCAAAAATCGTTAAAGACTTCATTAAGGAAGTCGATTCGACTCTTGAAGAACATTTTGACTCTCAGCTTAAGAAAATAATTAAAAATTTACCTGCGAACTATCGAGAAATCCAAATTAAAAGCTATGTAACTTTATGGGATTTCGTGGAAAACCAGCAATATCCGCTTTTTCCTTTCAGGATTTGGCTCCTCTGTCTTCACAGGAGCAATCGGCAAAAATAAGATAAAAGTAGGCGAGTTAGTTGACAAACTAGTTATAGCTAACTTTTTTGCAATCTTTTTAAAACCCACTATTATGCGCTTAACTGAACTAGATAATGTACTGGAAAGGTTAAAACTGGGCGTTGAAGGAACACACTATAAAACAAATGATCCGAAACTACAAAAGAAGCTGGAGTTATTTTTCCGTATTTTAGCAGCAAAACTCAGCGCTTTACAGGATATAGACGATTTAATTTCAAGAATATTTGAGCTATTTCAAGTTTCCTACGACTCACTCAGGCCATATCACTTTAAGAATGAATTCTTAGAGTTAAACAAGGCGCTTGCGGAGTTAGCTTCGGAAATTGAGCAAGGCAGAAAAATTGCTTATTGACATCTCCAAGAAGCTTCATGAGTGCCAAATTCACTTACGCGACTATCTAGATGCAAGTAAAAATGGAATTAAGACCATAGAATCAGCTGCCTTTAAAAACGCTCTGTTACCCATGGCGGAACTGAGCACTGATTTGTTTGTTGAAGCTGAACTTATGAAGATGTGGACAGACTTTTTCGGAGCCGATATTCCCTACTTTAGGTTTAACAAGCAACTTTTCAACAATCGAAATCATTGATATAACTGATGTGGCAGATGGAACTATAATTGCAGTAAGAGGATTATCTAAAGACTACAATCTTGGACGCACTACAGTTTATGCTCTGCGAGGTGTAAACCTCGACATAAAAGAAGGCGAATTCGTAGCGATTGTAGGTAATTCTGGAGCAGGAAAAACTACGCTGCTGAACTGCATGGCAGGTCTTGACAGTCCAGACCACGGCATCGTGCTATTTCGAGGACAAAACCTTCACAAAATGGCTGACCCCGCCAAATCAAAAGCCCGCCTGCTAGAGATGGGTTTCATATTCCAAAGTTATGCATTATTGCCACATTTTACTGCCCGCGAGAACATAGCTTTACCTGCAGATCTAGCAGGATTAAGTAAAGAATTGAAGGAGCGTATAGAGAGTCCTTTTAGATGGTGTGGGGCTTCATAATCAAGCTAAACAGTTTCCCAGCCACGTTAAGTGGTGGACAGATGCAACGTGTAGCTATTGCCCGAGCATTGACCAATACTCCTGCTGTAATTTTTGCTGATGAGCCAACTGGTGACTTGGATTCTGAAACTGGAAAGCAGGTAATGGATTTACTTAAAAAATTCCATGAGGAAACAAAAACAACAATAATTGTTATCACCCACGCAAAAGATGTTGCAGATTATGCTGAAAGGCGAATTATAATAGAAGATGGTGTGATTGTTCCGAACCAATGGATTGATAAAGATTTTAACGCCATTTCGCATGTTCAGAAAAGTTTGAAATCACCATTCTTCTCTCGGGTATTATTTGATATTAACTTGGCTTTTTGCTTTCTTTTAAACCACGATGCAAAGCCAATTATTATGGTTGCAGAAGCAGCTACTCCTAGTGCAATCCATAATCCATTTGTTGATAGATAATAGCTGGTTCCAGGGTGAAAGGATTCAGTGGTTGTGGTGAAGCTCCACGATACGGCTGTTTCCATTATTGTAACTGATATCGTGTAGGTAGTTGCGGGGTCTAACGGTTTATCGGGATAAAATGTTGTTTGATAAGTTAATGGACCTGTAGTTTCGCTGCTTACGCTGGCGAAATTTACTTCAGGACTTGCATGCAAATCATCTAATGATGCCGAAGCTAAAGCATCCACTATTATCTTAGTATCCAAAGCAATATTCGTAGAATTAGGCGGTGGACCTAACGTAATTGCCATTCCGTTAATTATTGAACTATAGCTGTTAGGTGTAGAATAGGCAGACTGCGTAAGGATAATTGGCAAAAAAATGATTAGAAACGAAACCAAAAACACTAAAACGAGAAGAAAAATCGTGGATTGCCTCTTAGAGAGATTCATTTTATTAACTCCTCTCAGGGACTGATTATTTGAAATATGGCTTAATGATATTAAACTCTGCCCTGATTCTAAAGTCTATCCGTTTCAAAGAACATTTTGATTATCCATGAAGCTTCAGTATAAAGGTAAACTTATAGATTAAATATGAAGATTCCTGAAAGTAAAATTTTAAATGATAGGATTTATTCAAATGGAGTATTTGATTTGAACCCTGAAAAACTTAAATGCCCGAAAGAAAAAAAACAGGTTTTTTGCAGAAAAAACGATTTTTTCTTCTTTCAAGCTTAACTTAATTGAGATTAAGTTAAGCTTCTAAAAAGTAAAGCTTTTGGGTTTTTGATTTTTTAGGTTAAGTGCTTTAAGTATTATGTGTTCATTTGTAGAGGTAGTTCTATGGTAAATTTTGTTCCTTTCCCAATTTCGCTTTGATAGGTGACTGTTCCACATAGTGATTCAGTTAATTTTTTGACTACAGCTAGTCCGAAGCCTTGTCCTTTAGACTTAGTCGTGAATAAAGGTGTGAAAAGTTTGTTTTTTGCTTCTTGAGCTATACCTTCGCCTGTGTCTTCGACACTAATTTTTGCTTTGCTATTTTCATAGGTAGCCCTTATGATTAGTTTTCCCCCATTGGGCATAGCCTGTAAAGCATTATTAGATAAATTCATCAATATTCTTCTAATATAAGCAGGGTCTGTTTTTAGTCTCGGATAACTCTTCTCTATTACGAAGTCAACTGTTATTTCCTGAGGTGGTTTAAGTGTTGATAAAACGGATTGTACAATTTCCTCCAAATCCATTTCCTCAACTCTTGGACTTATAGGTCTCGCATAATCTTGAAGATCTTCAACAATTTTATTTACGTAAAAAGTCTGCTCTCCAATCAATTCAATAGTTCTCTTTAGATTTTCTTTAGCTTCTCCATCCGGAAGCTTTTTTAAATCATTTTTTACCAAATAAACCGCGCCTGTAATCGCAGTAAGTGGATTTCGTATATCATGTCCAACCATACCCGCCGTTGCGCCGATAGCGGCTAGGCGTTCTGCAGCTTTTAATTTCTCAGTGCGTTCAAAAACAAGCTCTTCTAAATGCTTTGTATGCAACTCAAGCTTTTCTTGTAACTCCTTACTTTTAACAAAATCTTGGAAGCTCTTTTGTCGATACATCTGTATTTGCAGTGAACTTAAGAACGCAGTTATATTTGCAAAAGATAGGCTTAATCCCAGCGTAAATAAGGTAGATATGTTTGAAAGTTGGAGAGCAAAAATTAGAATTAATGATTCGCCTATTGTTACTGTTGAGGCTATTAAGCACTGATATGAAAGTCGACCAGGAATTACCAAGTAAATAATAAACACGCTTATACAGGACACAATTACCTGAACAATAAAATTCTGTGGGCGCGTCGCATTTATTATTCCAGCACCAATCATTAAGGCCATTGCGCTTAACAATATTGTTCTATCATATGAACGATAATTTTTAATCTTACCTAGTTGTATCCATGCTAAAATACTGCATGCCAAAAGTCCTATTCTCAGTAATACAAGACCATAAAATTCCAATGATAATCTAAAAAACTGATAATCGTTAAAAATGAATGCGGCTACTGGTATTATAAACAATAAAATTCCTATTTTAGCTCGATGTATGTCGGTTTGAAGATAAAACTGCCTAACACCCTCTTCCTGTTCCTTAGCTAAGCTAAGCTCTCGCAATTTACTAAACATCTTTGTGGGCAGCCTTTGAAGCTCCATAATTCTAAATAAACTATTAATGATTTGTGCGAAAGAAAACCTACAATTCTTCCATCTCATTACACTGAAAATGCATTATAGGAAAAACAATTCCAGCTTTTATTTTTTAGCTGTAACTTCTTTTTTTAGTTTTTCCTCTAAACGTTGAGTTATGTTCTTAGATAGGCGTTCTTTTGCTGTATAATTGATGAAAGGTCCACTGGAAAGAGATGAATTACTAACAACTGCAATTTCGCCTTCACTAGTTTTTAACCATGTCGTTCTAAACCCTAACTTAACGACTTCGCCTTCTATGCTGCTGAATTTTATCCTATCGCCTAAGCGTAATACATTTTCTTGTAGCAAAAAGAGTCCACTAATTATGTTTGAAAGAGTTGATTGCAGACCAAGTGTGATACCTAAACCAACGATTCCTGAAAGTGTTAGAGAAGAAAGCACGGAAGTTAATCCGAATGCTTCAAGAAGCCAAATGATGATTAATGCCGCCCATATGAGTAGAATTCCGCTGGTGACTTTCTTTAGCATATTTTTTGGGAGTTGAGAGCGCTTAACTATCTTAGTAATTTTATTAATGATTATCCAAGAAACAAACAATGAAACGCAAGCAAAGATTACCAATCCGATGAGTGTAAGAAGAGATATTTCAGCCAAAATCGTAACATCCCAAATCGCTATTAATCTTTAAAATAAATGGTATTTTTCGCTTGCTGTGAAGATTTTTCTGTTTTTTCTTCAAAATAGCGATTTTGCATAAATGATGGTGTACAAACACAGTAAAATATAAGATCCGTTTTGCCAACGTTTGTTATCTGCTGTGATTTTCCAGAAGGAATAACCACAATATCCCCTTCTACTACTTCCGCGGATTTAAGACCCTCAATATCGACTCTGCCCTTCCCTTTTACAATTAAATAGATTTCTTGAATCCCATCTAGATGATGAGCCTTTGTAGTGACTCCAGGTTCTACCCTAGCCCGAGCAATTGATACTGCGGAATCTCCTGTACTGATACCACAATTCTCGTAAAGAAAACAGCCTTCCGGAGTTAAAACCTCCTTTAATGAAGAGGCTTTAATTATTCTTGGCAGCATAATATCTCACAATCGACTACATAGCTTTCCAAACATGTATCATATAAAATTTAGGCTTTAGAATTTTATTAAAAAAAGAAAAATTGCCCAATTGGGCTTTAATGATTATTTTGTTTTTGCGTTTTGCTCAGGTTGGTGGAGGTGGAGGGAAATTGACTGGAGCTGCTGACTGCATTGGTTGAGTGCTCTTCTTTCTTCGCATCATAAACACCACAACAACTGCTACAACAACTATTGCAATTATGATTCCAATTATGATTAATAGATTTGATCCGCTAAAGAGTGAGGTGTCTGTGTTGATGCTGTTTAACAGGGTAAATACTTCATTCTCGTTATCTGCGTAGTATACTGCATAAGCGTTTATGTAGTAGTTACCTTTTACAAAGACTACTTCCAGGAAATAGGTATCATATGTTTCTGAGTAGCTTTTTGCAAATCCTGCCTGTACACCAGCTACAGTCTTGGTTCCGCTTTCAGTTATTGTAAGATCTTCATGGTCACGATTGAAAATATCTACAACTTCCGCTCTTAAGCTAGTGCTTGTATACGCAGTTGAAGGTGCATTTTCGTAGTAAATCATGACGTAGTCAAAAGTTACTGAATTTTCATATTCAACTAAACCTGCACCGGCTTCATCATGTTCTGATGCAGCATTTGGGTAAGCGGTTTCATCATATAGCTCCCAGTTACTTGGTAGTGTAACTGAAGGCTTTGAAAGAGAGGCGGCTACACATAATGGGGCTACTGCCACAATAATCATAGTTGTTAAGAGCAAAATCGCTATTATCCGCTGATTCTTCATACTCATTTTTCTCCTTAAATATTTAATAATCCGTCATATCTTGGAGCATATAAAGATAAGCTTTTACAGATTTATCCTATGCACACTACAAACTAGCCAAACGCTTACAAACGTAACAAAACATTTTTTCTCGAAAAACCATCAAGTATACACAACTTCAGCTATGAACTGTAGTTTTGTATATGAGCTAAATTCGAAAGGCGATAACATTTTTATTTACAATCTTTCTTCAGTGAACTTATGCCATCTGTAAAAGATATTATGAATAAAACTGTAGCTTCAGTTAATGTTAATCAGACTATCTTTGAAGCAGCCGAACTGATGAGCTCCAAAGGAATAAGTTGTGTGTTAGTTACAGACGGTGAAGTTCCAGTTGGCGTGGTTACCGAAAGAGATATAGTAGGTAGAGTTGTGGCAAAGAGAAAATCTTTAGACCTAAAAGTCTCAGCGATAATGTCTAGTTCATTGATTACTGTTGATCCTGACGCCTCACTTAAAGAAGCTGCTCGATTAATGTCTGCAAACAGAATTCGTAGACTGCCAGTTTTGAAGAAAAACAAGCTGGTTGGGATAATCTCCGCCTCAGACTTTGTACGAAACCTTGGAAAGAAAACACTTACTGAAGAAATTCTTGATGCAATGGGACGATACCCTGCAGAAGCATCCCTCTAAATTACCTGAAAAATAAAAAAGTGATGGAAGCCTTCTCCTTCTTCCATCCTTCCCTTTTGCTCCTTTCTACAAATACACATACCTTAATTCTTAATAAATCACTTATGCCCCATGCGGTATATATCGGAATTCGTAATATCTTATCCAAACTCAATAGATTTTTATTAAATAGAAAAAAGAATCTAAGGTTAAGAATACCCTGCTTTTAGCAAATCCCATTCCCCATATTTTGCAGAATACTCTTAGAAACCGTATCTTGTCTCTGCTACTCGCATAATTGCTTTCCGGAGGTCTTCCCCTTTCAAATTGGTTTTCTTGATTTTGGCTAACTCGTCAGCAAAAAATGCATCATTAACAGCTTCCCGAACCCAATTTTCAAAATCGCCTCTAAAAAGATGAAACTCCAATGACACTACTTCTGCTTTTACAATCTGAGTATAGAACTCTCTTATTGTTGCGACCGACGCACCCGTAGGCTGACTAATAGAATTGTAAAAATGAAAATTCATAGTAGATAGGACAGGAACATCTGATTTGAGGGCGTTTTTACCTTTTTCAGTAATAGTATATCCACTACTCACCTTTTTTAGAAAACCCACCTTCAACATTTGCTCCAATTGCTCCATCATCTGATTTGAAGTCAACCCCATCTTATGGGCAAAATCATTCATATCAATCCGACCAGTAGCTTCAGTCATAAATTTGAGAATTTTCATCTGCGTTTCACTCAAATCAAACACCCAAAACTCTATTCACGTGCCAACTTAAATGCATTAACGACATTCCAGCGATGATTTTGAGGCAGAATCTCCTTGTGATGCCACAAAGCATAAATTCTTTTGTTTCGCTTTTAGGTTTCGTTCGGGAGGTAGCTCAGCCTGGCAGAGCTCTCGAGTCGACTAACATGCTTGGTCGATGGAGACGCTGTAGAGGTCTACCCATGGTGGGCTTTATTCTAGCCTGTCTAGGCCACAGATACCGAGCTGTCGCAGGTTCAAATCCTGCTCTCCCGACCACAAAAGTTCCTAGAAAATTAAGAAAAATTTTTGGAGTTAATAATTCAAATTTTTTTTCTTAGAAATGGAAAAGAAGGGTTTGAGACAAGCCGCTTGAGCGACTATCTGATAGGTCTTTTGTTTAAGGTCCTGGAGTCGGAGTTGGCGTTGCCTCTGTGGCTTGGACTAAGGTTTCGGTGAAGTATGCTCCTTGGGTTGTGGTGATTATTATAGTGATAGGTCGACCTATGTCGTTTGTAGTAACCAAGTTTGCGGTTAAATTCAAGGATAAAACCGTAGAGTTACCTTTTGCGAGCCCATTTTCAATTCCGGGTGAGCTTGTATAGTTGGTAAACTTGTCACCTTTGATGGTTATTTGGCTAACCCTGATTGATGTGGGGCCCGTATTCACTATGCTGATTACTGCCTTTTCTGTATCCAAAGTCGACCCTGCTATGAAGAGACTTTCTTTTTGAACCTGATTGGAGGTGACATTCGTAGCAAAGATTACCACAGTAGTTGAAAGAATGACGCAAGCCATCAGGATAATCAGGTTACCCACTGGGGCACCTAAACCGCGTTTATTCCCAAATAATCTTGGTTTATGCGTGAAAAATTTTGTCATTATGATGAACTCTCCGTTGGCTCAGCGATGAATTCTGGCTTGGCTTCGGTGACTTTGAATTTGACGCCGTCGTCTCGGGTAACCCGCATATAAGTTAGGGATTTACACTGGTAAATTACCTGTGCACCGTTTCGTTTGTCGACGTATTTTAACAGGTTTAAATATTGTTTTTCGTTTCCCTTTAGAACTAGGGCTATATAATAATATGGTTCAGACAGATCGGATTCTTTTTTTCATTACGGTTCCTTCTTTCAATCATTCAATCTATTCATTGTGCTTTTTTGCACAAAGCAAAATTATATTAAATCTTAATTCTTAATAAACATTACTAGTTAGGGTTTAAAATAAACAAAAGCTCCAACAGCAATACACAATTAAAAATTCTCGCTAAATCGATATTAAAAAGAAAATATTCTTTCAAGCAAGAAATATTTTCAGACCAAAAAAATTATACACTATTAGACATACCAACAGATCCTTGACTTTCCGTTTTCTTTTTTGAAAAAGACAATCCAGCAGTCGACTTTACAATTTGAGGAACCCCAATAAGATCTTGGATTATAAGAATCCCTCGTGCAATTACCGCAAAAGCTCCTATCGCTCCGATTGTTGCTGGGCTAGGATTATTGAATAATAGTTTGAAGATTCCCACTATGCCAAATTCTTGAACACCCGCCCCAGCAGGAGTGATTGGCACAAAAGCTAAAGCTGTAACCAATGGATGAAGAAGGAAAAACCCTAACCATGAAATTTCCGTGATTCCCAAAGCCAAACCTAAAAAATACCATTCCAATCCTTTGAGAATCCAACAAGCCAGAGTTATTAGAATAATTTCCGGAATTGCCTTGCGATTCTTTTGTGAGCTATCTTTGAATTCTTCAAGTTTCCCGATTAATCCGCCTGTAAACCTTTTCATAAACCTCCAATTTGCAATGCGATTAAACAATCCCAAAGCTCGAGAAGACCAAGTGAAAGCAGCCAGCAATATTGCGCCTGTCAGCATTAATCCTATGCCTAATCCTGCTACAAGAAGACCCACATTTATTCCAGCAAATTCACCAAACTGCTCCCAATTTTTGGCTGGCACTACTTGGGTTAAAAAGATAACCGCGCCCACTCCGCCAATTACTTTGATTAAGAACTCGATGGTTTGTATACTTAGTATTCCTGATAGGCTCTTTGAAGAGGGGACGTTCTGATCTCTTAAGTAAAGTGGGGTTAGAATGTATCCTGATCTGCCTGGCGTTACATCACTTGTAAGCATGCCTGCATAATGTGCTAATAGTGTTTTCCTAAAAGAGGTTCTGATGCCTTCTTTGGCTAATACACGTCTAAGTCTAATAGTAAAGAGCAGATTAATTCCGAAATAGGCAACAAACACAAGAAGCAAATATTCTATCTTAATGTTGATGAGTGCGTTGTTTAATGAGTCTATACCAATGTACCAAAATAGGACTGCGAATATTACAACCATGAAAACTATTTGCAGAAGAGTGCGTGCGATTTTTAGTTGGCTTGGATTCAATAGCTTCAGCTCATTCTGTTTCATTAGCTAAGTCTAACTATTCATGCCAGTTAAATCTATTGTGGAATTCCATCTGGAGGATAAATAAATCCCAAATGCTTAATCAAAACTAATTTACATCTCTCTTTGTCTTTTAGGAAAAAGTAACCTTGGATTTTATAACTATAAACGAAAAGTCCTAAAAGCAAGTCAGAGCCAGACTACTGTCATGCAGAAGAGACAAGTTGCCCTAGTCGCTGTATTCGGCGGAGTAGTTATATTTCTAATAAAACTCTTAGCCTATTTTGTATCCAATTCGGTAGCTTTACTCTCTGATGCACTCGAGTCAATAGTGAATATTGTTGCTTCAGGACTGATGTTGTTCTCGGTTTGGCTCTCCGAAAAACCTGCTGATGACAGTCACAATTATGGTCATCAAAAAATCGAAGATATATCTAGCATGCTAGAAGGTATTTTTATTGTTGTCGCAGCATTACTTATTGTCAACGCCGCAGCCGGACGTGTATTCTCCGCAGTTTTACCAATAAAAATAGATTTAGCAATCGGCATTTCCATGATTGCCACCGCCATGAACGGTGGAATCTCTTGGTTTCTCTCCCGAGCCGCAAAAAAGAGTGGCTCTGCAGCTTTAGAAGGTGATTCAAAACACCTTTTATCAGATGTTATTTCAACCGCAGGTGTGTGGGTAGGTCTTTTTATCGTAGGCCTGACTGGATGGAGCATTGTTGACCCTATTATGGCGTTTATAGTCGCATTGCTAATAGCAAAAATGGGTTTAGGCCTAATCATCAAATCAAGTTCACGACTAATGGATAATTCATGCAAGGACGAAGAATCTAAAATCCGTGAAGTGCTTCTTCGACACAAATATCGATTCATAGATTTTCATGATATGAAAACACGTCGTAATGGCAACCTAGTCTTCTGTGAACTCCACCTCTCTGTCGATGGTTCTCTTAGCGTAGAAGAAGCACACGATCTTACGGATCATCTAGAAAATGAACTTAAAGAAGAACTGCCCAATGCGAATATGACTATTCATGTGGAACCTAAAAAATCAGCCACTTCCACCCAAGTCAAATAGCTATGTTTCTCCAATTTTAGTTTGGCGCAGAATTAGCCTCTTCTAATTTAAGGTTCATATTCTTTATTAGGCGTTTGAGGTCTTCATCGTTCATCCATTCCGTTTGCAAATACTGAAAAATACGTTCACGACTAAACCCGATACGTTTTGCTTCCTGCACTGTATAATGATAAGCTTCCACTTCAGTTGGTCGATCAACATAATCGTAAGCAGGATCAAAGAGTTCTTTGCCTTCCATCCATTGTTTAACGTGGCATAATTCATGAATAACGTCTAAGTAAATATCGGTTTTATTCCCGCTACTAAGATAACGTCCGTTTACCATTAGATGCCCATCAGAATTATCTACACCCATGTATCCAAACCAGATAAATTCAACCTTGAGATTGTTTAATACTTCTTCTGTTTTCTCCCCAAAAATTCCCCGAACTGCTTCAACTTTTTCAAACCCCTTAAAATACTCCTTAAACATCTTTTTTGAGGTTCCCATCCAAATTAACCTCGATAAATGTAGTTTTCTTGCAACACGCATTACACTAAAAACTACATACTCCATCGGATTGACCAACAGCGACACCTACTTAAAATCAGAAAGATGGTCAATACGCATACCCATCCGCCCTAAATCCGCGAAGTTATCCACGCATCCAATGCTAGCATCAATATTACGTTGTGTAGGGTGAACCCAGATGCTATCAGGACGCAAATTCAACTGCAAAGGTATCTCAACTCGTAACCCAAATTTTTCTTCTAGACCTCGAATGAGCTGTCCACTTTTACATACTCTACGTATTTGAGTGTAACTTTGAAGTAGTTGCGGAGCTGCAAATGCTCCTATGCCATGCCACAAAGCTGCGTCTTCGGGTGAAGCTATCGAATAGAGGAAAAACTGTGGAGAAGAAGGTGTCTGGGTAAAGCTGTAATCGAAAAGTTTTTCAGCGGAGACTGTGAAGTTGTCTTCGCATTTGGCTATGCTGATGTCTTCAGGGTCCATAGCATTTGGGTATAGTAGGGTGTCTTTGTATTTGACGTTGATACTTTCTAATTGTGAATTGCTAAAGTAGAGTCTGCCTCTTGCTGCACGTTTCGACCCGTAGCCTTTGACAGAGTGCGGAATTGTCAAAAGCGTTGTGCGTTTAGTAATGCTTCTACCCATACAATCGTATGTTTGCTTAATAGAATCAAAATCTTTGTGAGTTTCGCGTATAATGTGATGTAGTAATCCCTCTTTTGATTCGCCTGATAGAGTAGTTAGTGGCATGCGAAGTGTTGGTAAAGTCAAATCGATTCCAAATGCTTCAGAAAGTGCCTCGATGTGGGCGTACTTGACAGAATCCACAAAATCCAAATAGGAACCATCCGAATTGGCCAACTTACTGCGTATTAATTCTATTTCATCATTGCATATCATGATTTTCTCATACTTTTTTGCGAACTCTTCGTCCACAACAAGATGATCTGTCTTAGCGTTAAAAGCAGGAAACGCGCTTTGTCCACTAGAAACAATTGAAGTTTTGAGTGGATTCATACTATACCGGTCCAGTTCCACATCATCTGTGTTTAGAAGAAAACCCGCAACTTTTCCCTTCGGCGGTTTTTTTAGTAACTCACAAAGCTGATTAACATCACCCATTTCAGGTTCTCGGCTTCCCTTCTCATAGAAGTAATTAGCGCAGACCTCAAGCAGCCTTGTACCGATTATACCCTGCATTTCCTCAACAGTCAACTGCGGATTAGTATACTCAACCGAACCACGGAGGAAAAAATGATCTCCGCTAAAAATCTGATTTTCACGATGATTATCCTTAAACATGAAAAGAGAAACCGCTTTCCGATTTTCCGTTTTTTTCTCCTTAGCCGCATTAATAAGAGCTTTTACACTGGCAAAGGATTGTTGCAGAAAATCCTCCACAATCATTCGGCATAAATCATCAGCCATAACCTGTTAACCTCTTTCCAAAGATTCTGCCATGCACACCCAGTCTTGTGCAACAATGGGACCTAAAAACATTCTCACTAAACGGAACTCTTCGTTAAAACCTGCCTTAGCTGCAATATTTATTAGCTCAGTTTCAGCGACCGGCAAATATAGGTAAGCTTCTTTTCCATTAAGTTTAGACAATACTAATTGGAGCAGGCTTGGCTTGATTTTAGGATAATCAGTATTGCAGACCAAAGGTCCAATCTCTGCTATCCAATCAAAGACCTTGGAAGCAATATAACCAATCACTTTGGTATTTTCATAAGTAACATAGCAGAGATTAATAGCGTTCTGAAAGATAGGCTCTAAGATTTTACTTCTTTGAGCGCCAAAAGACTGTTTGTCAAAAACCAAAACCCCCTGAATATCAGGTTGTTTTATAGGTCTTATGTTTTCTATTGCTTCTGATATAGTAGGTGCAACAACTTCTTTTGTCTTTAAGACTACAAAGTCTATATCCCGCTTGAAGCCAATTTTAGCATAGAAATCAGTTAGATAAGTGTAGGTATATAGTCCGATTGTGGTTACACCTAAGCTTTTGAGGTAAGATATTGCATGATTTACTAATAGTGCACCTGCACCCTGTTTTCGATATGCTTTTTTGACTATAAGGTTGCCAAACCAACCTACCTTACCATAGCTGATACATGTTGCTAAACCTATTCGCTCTTGACCTCTAAGAAGCATAAAGCAACCATTCGGTTCAAGTTGCGAGTTAAACTCGAAATCTTCCGATGTCATGTTCCAGTTCATTGTGCTGGCAAGCTCAACTGCAAATGAGAAATCCTCAGGTTCCATCTTTCTGACGTGAAACATCTCAACTCGCTCTTAGGTTAAAATACATTAAAGAGTTTAAAAAGAAAAAGTTTACTAAGACAACTTTGGCAAAGCCCTTTTGGTTCTTAATTGCGTTTTGTATGATGAATTCGAGATTTAGGTTATGTTGCTTTTTTAAAGGGCGCTGGTGTCGTTTCCATAGTCTTTAAACGTTGCTTAGTCTAAAGAATGGTAATTGAGGGAACTGAAAGATTGAATGGAAAACCTTTGGTCTCAATAGTCAGCGCAGGCATGTCCAAGTTCGGCAAACACGAAGGCTTGTACGCAAGAGAACTTTTCAGCTATGCTTTCAAAGAAGCATTAGATAGATGCCCCAAACTTGACCCAAAACGCGACATCAAAGCTATGTTCATCGGACAAATGGGTGAAGCTTACGAGCATCAAGGACACACAGGCTCAACAGTAGCTGACTGGTCTGGATTGCGGTATTCCGTCAACCCGAACTGAAGCCGCTTGTGCTTCAGGCGGAGTTGCCATAAGATCTGGCATTTACGCAATTCTCTCAGGATTAGCCGATGTCGTCATAGTCGGCGGTGTTGAAAAAATGACTCATCGAACCACCGCTGAAGTAACCGAATACCTTGCCATGGCCTCAGATTACCCATTTGAACAGTTCCACGGTATAACTTTTCCAGGTTTATTCGCACTCATGGCTACAGCACATATGAATGCTTACGGCACCACACAAGAACAGATGGCCAAAGTAGCCGTGAAGAACCATTACCATGCAAGCCTCAACCCGAAAGCTCACATGCAAAAAGAGATAACTATAGAAAATGTACTATCCTCTAAGATTGTTGCCTGGCCACTAAAAATGTATGACTGCTCCTTAATCACCGACGGCGCAAGCTGTATTATCCTAACTAAACCTGGACTCGCTAACAAATACACCGACAATCCAGTACATATAATTGGCACCGGACAAGCCAGTGATTCCATAGGTTTGTACGAACGCAAAAGCCTTACTAGCCTTCAATCCGCAAAGACGGCTGCCAAAACCGCTTACGAAATGGCCTTAGTCAAACCAGAAAACATCAATATCGCCGAAGTTCATGACTGCTTTACATATGCTGAACTCATGTCTTATGAAGATCTTGGCTTCTGTCCTGTTGGCAAAAGTGGGCAGCTAATTGAAAGCGGTGAAACCCGCATGAGTGGAAGAATTCCTATCAACGTTAGCGGAGGTTTAAAGGCCAAAGGGCATCCTGTCGGAGCAACCGGAACCGCACAAGCATATGAAATCTACCTGCAACTTACTGAGCAAGCAGATCGACGACAAGTTAAAGACGTAAAAATTGGATTAACCCATAATATTGGAGGTTCAGGCGCTACTGCTACAGTGCATATCTACAGGAGTGATAATTAGAATGAGCACCCAATTACCATTTACGATTTACCAATTCTACAAGTTTCTTTCGCAAAATAAACTAATGGGCAGCAAATGTCGTAAATGTGGAAAACTTCACTTACCCCCAAGACCCCTGTGTGATGATTGCTACGGGCAAGATTTTGAATGGATAGAACTTTCTGGAAAAGGTAAGCTTCTAACTTATACTATAATCCATATTGCTCCTTTCCAGTTCCAAGCCCTAGCACCCTATAGTGTAGGTATTATGGAGCTTGAAAACGGCCTAAAACTACCTGGTATGATTTCCGATGTTTCCGAAAACAAACTTAAAGTTGGAATGGAATTGACTATCGACTTCAGAGCATGCAGTGCGGGGCAATCTTGGCCACAATGGCCTAGATACTGTTTTAAGCCGATATAATTTCAACCGTAGAACATATATACACATAATTTAATTTTTTTACATTTTTTATTCACCTACACTGTTCAACACTTCATTTTAATTCAGCAGGTAAGTGTGGAATTTATTAATCTCTAGTTATTATTTCAAGTCAACTCATCAAGCAACTTGGAGAATACACGAACAATGAAAGATATGAAAGACCATCAAACTATCGCGGCTTATATCCAATGCCTAAGCATGTTCGAAACTAACACTTATCATCTATACCAGACGCTAGCTGAAAAAGTTCAGATGCCCTTGGCCAGTGGTCTTCTAAATGGTATAGCGTTAGACAGTCAAAAACACTCAATTCTTCTTAAAACCATAAGTGAATGCGTAGAAATCCCTGAGAAAAAAATAAAATCATGTGAAAAGAAACTCCGCAAAACTTTACGCATCATAACCAGTTTCCATATAGAAATTCAAGCTCGAGAACGAATTAACCACACAAATTTTCCGCGAACCGCTGATAATCTCTCAATTATCGCAGGTGCTTTTGGTGAAGAATACCGAATGCTTGCAAAAACAGCAACCTTAGAGTTCTTAATTAACGGAGTTAACAAAAGAAGTAAAGTTAACCTCAAAGATATTCAATTCATTTTTGAAACAATAATCGCTGAACAAGCACAACATGCAAAACTTTTGGCTATAGTCGAAATTTTGCTTAGAAATAACGTTCCCAAGAAAGCAGACTGCGCTATAACAGTAAAATTCCAAAATCCCGACCGATGGAGTCAAACACTGCCATCAGCAACCTACGCTCCATAACCCCCTTTTTCATATCCCACAAAATAGATTAATTTAAAAAATCTCTGAATTTACTTTATTATGCATTTATAAAAGAAAAAAGGAAAAGATGCGCCTTATCTTTTATCCAAAGATAAAGCCAAGTATTATACCAATTACAAAACCGATGCTTAGAGGTAATATACCCATTAATAGAATTCCATACTGGTAGACTATTGGCGAATACTGTACTGCTAGATTTTGTAATGCACTCATACTTAAGCCAAAGAAACCCAAGTACGCAAGAACCACGGCGATTACACCTGCAATGATAGCCCATTTTAGAATTTTTTTCACCATAAAACCCACAATTAATCCAATGATTAGTGGGACAGCCATGACAACAAGGGTAGGTATACCACCAAAATTGCCATTTGTAATGAAACTAAGTAAGTCACTTATTGCGTCTAAAGGAAAAATCATATCTAAAGTTCACCTCACCCTATCTCTTTGGACAATCTGTTTTAAATTTCTAGTGGTAATATTGTACTTATATTTTTTCATATTCTCCTATTAGGCAAAAGCCAAAAATACATATCAGAGCACTCTTAGGCAAGGCGAACAGAATGGCGCAGCGGGAAATCAATTGGCATTTAACCGAATTATTTACTAGTATAACTGACCCCTCCGTGGAACAATCTATCTGCTTAGCATCAGCTTCAGCAGAAATCTTTGAGAAACAGTATCGGGGAAAAATCAGCTCCTTATCTCCAAACGACTTGCTAAGTTGCCTTCAAGTCTTTGAAGTATTTCAGATGCAAATTGGAAACATTTCATTATTCGCAAGTCTATCCTTTTCAGCAAACATGACCCTTCCTGAAACTCAAGCACTCTACGACAAAATAAACAAACTGGAAGCTAACTTAAGCAAACGGCTCGCTTTCTTTTCCATAGAACTTGGTGCTCTGATTAAAGATAAACCAGAATTAATCAACGCCCCTGTTTTGGCAGGATATAAGCATATGCTTGAGCGCGTTCAACGTCGTGCTATTCATCAACTCACTGAATTAGAAGAGCAGCTTATTATCGAAAAAGATCAGTTTGGCGTGAATTCTTGGGAGGAATTGCAGAGCAAATGGCTAAACACAAGAATATTCAATATCACCGTAAAAGGCGAAAAAAAGACACTCAGTTACGGTGAAGCTAATGGGTTACTGCCTCATCCTGACCGCGCAACCCGAGAATCCGCAAATAAATCCATTTACGGCTTATTAGGTAAAGACGGCGAAATCTTCGCTTCTGCACTACGAAGTATAAGTAACGATTGGGTAACGATGTCTGCGCGTCGCAAATACGCTTCGCCTATGGAATCAAGCCTAATCAGTAACGATACCCAGCAGCCAATAATAGACAATCTGCTTCAATCCATAGAAAACCACACTGGCACTTACCAGCGCTACCTTAAACTTAAAGCCAAACTAATGAATTTGCACACACTGGGAAATCAAGATATTGTTGCTCCCCTCCCTAGCACCCCAGACCTAAAATTCACCTTTGAAGAAGCCCAAGACCTAGTAACCCGAGCCTACAGCCGTTTTGATGAAGCATATGCAGCAGCCGTTAAAGAAATGTTTGCTAACCATCATATCGATGCAACTCCCCGGTTTGGAAAACGAAACGGTGCGTTTTGTGCAAGCTGGTATAACGGCAAATCCGCTTTCATTCTAGACAACTTCAACGGAACGCTTAACGACGTATTTACTTTGGCTCACGAACTCGGACATGCAACCCACGACTACTATGCATCGCGCAGTCAAACCATCCTAAACATGAGTATCCCATCAATAGTGGCCGAGACAGCATCCATATTCGGCGAGCTTCTGCTCACTGATTTAATGTTAGATGAAGCAAAATCAAGCATGGAACGAAAAGCAGTTCTTTGCTTCGTACTAGACGAAGCCGGCATGACCGCGTTCCAAGTTACTGCTCGAGTATGGTTCGAACAAGCCCTGTACCAAAGTATCCAGCAAAACCAATACTTAGACTACAAAACTATCTGCAAACACTGGACCACAGCAAGAAACCGCATCTATGGTGACGCCGTTACCTGGCTACCTGAAATGGACGCTGAATGGACCATGAAGCCACATTATTACATGGCAAACTATCGTTTCTACAACTATCCCTACGTCTATGCACAGATGTTTGTATACTCCCTCTATCAACGATACCAAGAAGAAGGAAAGGCATTCGTACCAAAACTAAAACAAGTTCTATCTGCAGGCAGTAGCCTCTCTTCTCTAGAATTAGGCAAAATCGTTAACCTAGATGTCTCCGATCCAAGCTTTTGGAGTCAAGGACTAAAACGTTTTGAATATTTCATAGAGGAACTGGAAAAAATCATCCAATAACCCTCGCTGAAACCAATCTAACCCAACTGTGGGAAATGATTAATAAGACAGAAAACCAAAAGTCTGTAGTCCACAACGTGCAACGGTAACCAAGCTAGGTCAAAGGTGAAAGAGCGCGCACCAGTGTGCGTTCCACTAAGGACTCAAGATCAGATCATTTGGCCTAAATTGGCCTCTGGATGGGATATCCTTTCCCTCAGGGGTTCGCAGGTTCAAATCCTGCCCGTTGCACCAATAATAATCCATAATCAGCTCATTCTGAGAAGTTTTAGCTATTAGGAAAATATTTTTCAAGTATTGCCTTGGTTTTATATTTTGCTTATCGGTTTAACCCATCAAATTCATAATAATAAAGGGATTATTTGCGTACGAGAAAATAATTGCCGCTGAAAGCAACAGCAAACATAGATGATTGGCAATTAAATTCGAGCATTTGCTACATCATGATCGCTTTGGTAGAACAACAAGTAAAAATTTTCAATTGTTGTTGTTCTTTTAACTTTGGCAGCAGTTGTGGTAGTTGTTGTTTGCGATAGATGTTCAAGTTTAAATTTTCAGAGGATTATTTGTTTTGAGTGGGTTTGCATGAATGATAAGTTTATTGATTTTGCAGAAAATGTAAGCAAATTGAAGCGAATTGCTCGTAAGGGTTGGGTAAGTCAAGTTGGCATAGAGAAACCTGAGTCGGTGGCTGACCATAGTTTTGCTTGTGCTATTTTGGCTATGTGTCTTGGTGATTTAAACGGATTAGATACGGAGAAGCTTATCCGGTTAGCTTTATTGCATGATATACATGAGGCACTTATTGGCGATTATGATTATTTTGACAAACAACGCATTGGTTTAGAACAAGCCAAAAAGAATCAAGAGCAAGCCATTAACGAAGTTTTCCACAAATTACCTCTGAATGTTCGCGAGAAATATGTTGATCTTGCAAAAGAATACCTGTGCCAAGAAACCACTGAAGCTAGGTTGGTGAAGCAAATTGATAAACTTGAAATGATAATGCAAGCGTTCCAATATGAAAAGGCAGGCTACGATAAAGTTAAACTAAAATCCTTCTGGGATAGTGTCGAAGGTACCCTAACCGAACCCAACTTAAAAGCAATTTTTAAACTTCTAAAAGAAGAACGAAAATAAGCAACGATGAATTTCGGCATTGGAACAGCTTTGGCTATAAAGTTGGACGTGTTGGTTTGCCGCAGTTTGCACAGTAGGTGGCATCAATTATGTTTTGTGCTCGTAACTGTTGCAGTATTTTACCTGCGTTGGTTTACCGAGGGCAGTTGGCGTAAAAGTTGGAGTTTGATAAATGGGTGCTTTTAAGGAGAAAAATGCTTTGGCGGCTAGTATCCATGCGGCACAATTTATCCCATTGCTGGGTAGAGTAAACATGGAAATATTCGTGACTGCTATGAAATTTATCGCGACAAATATAGCACCTATAAGCATAAGTAAAATTGCAGAAATAACACCAACTGGAAATAACAATCCTACTGTTCTAAACCGCTTAATGCTTGTTTTTTCTGAGAGAATCTTGAATGAGCGATAGTAGAATATGGTTGAGATTAAGCCAACAACTTGGGCAGCTATCATAATTGGAATAAGGATATTCGCAAGAAGACCTGTTGTATTCAGCGTATCTATAGTTCCAGGGGGTATAACAGACCTGAAAGCGCTACTTAGACTTGCGAAAATTAACGCGAATGCAACTCCAGCAATAACCAAAGTACCTATAACGCCTGTAAGGAGCGCATAGAGAGCATTATTAAAAATTGCAGGTGTTTGATAACGAACAGATAACCCCTTTATACCCACCATATACAAAACGAACCCCACTAAACCTGCAGCCGAAAATAGGAAAATAATTGGGATAAACACTAAGGATGATGCTGGAAAAAGTGTGATAATTAGAGTGAAAAACGAAAAGGCTGCAGTTATGGCCATAAGAAGCGTGCCTATACCGCATAATCTGCCATTATGATCGCTTGCAGACAATTTTCGTCACCTTTTGCTGTATATATTTTATTAATTGGATAAGCTTTTTGCATCAAAGTTTAATCTAAAAGTTGTCTTTTCTGTTACATCACTTAAGCATCTCAGAAACAATTTTAATCTAGGTATATTATCAATTAAAAACCGATTTTCCTCTTTAGCTAGGATTCGAACTAATGATAGTTTTGGGATAACGTTTATTTTTTCAAACTAGTCATAAACTCAATATAACTTATTAGGTGCATAGTGTTGGATGCAAAAAGAAAAATCACAATCATTACCTCTCTCCTCATCATATTAACTCTTGTAATAGCCGCATTTGCTATAAACCAGATACAAAATCCCGACATAGTAGCCTATACTGCACAAGCCCAAAAAATTTTCACTCAAGCCCGCACAGCAATTGAGCAAATCCGCAATACAACTTTACCCCACGATATCAGCCTTATAGTGTACACTAAACAGCAGGCTGTTGATAGGTGGGGAAAAGGTAGCGCTGATGCAGATTTGGTTAACATTCTTCGTCAGGAAAAAGTCTATAAGGGCTTGTTTATGATGTCTGAGAATGATAGTCTTTATCAGGCAGCTGTTGAGTGGACTGCAAGTTGGGGTGCGGCAACCTTAGGTAATGAAATATATGTTATAAAAGAAAATTTCGATCCTTGGGATATGCCCAGAGCAGAAGCAACCTTCGTACATGAACTTACGCATGTATGGCAGCCTGACCTTGTGTATTCAACCACATTTGACACCGAAAAAGCACATGCCGCGCTAGCTGAAGGGGATGCTTCATACATGGGTGATTACTTTCTAAATCAATATAATATCCAGCCCGTTCCTGCCAACTTGTTTGCGAGTAGCGTTATAGAGTACCTTATAGATATTCCATCGTTAAATGCGCTTAATCCAACTCCAAGTACTGTAAATAGTTTAAACTGGTTTCCCTACATTCAAGGCAAAACATATGTCATAGCCATAATCGAAAATGGTAATTGGACTAGACTAAATCTGGCATATGAACAGGCATACACACCAAGCACCACCGAACAAATTCTCCATCCAGAAAAGTATTTCGCAAATGAAAGCTCCAAACTCGCCCCCGCTCCTATACTATCCGACAGCACCTGGACACGAATACAGACTAACCGCGGCCAAAATTCTGAAAGTTATGGGGAATACTTCATACAAATAATGCTGAGCAACTGGCTTAAAGATAACACCCAAGAAGCACAACAAGCTGCAGCAGGCTGGGCAGCTGATAACTTTACCTATTACGAAAAAGACAACGACTTTCTATTCACTTGGAACATAACTTGGGATAGCATTAATGATTCCTCTGAATTCAATCAAGCCTTCATTGAAATGATGAACTTAACAGGAGCAACCTCAATAGACTCTAGCCAATGGTATGCAAATGGAAGATACCTCACCATCACTTGGGACCAATCCACTGCATCCACAATAATTGCCTGCTCAACCAACCAGACTGCAGTTCAACCATCCTTCTTCAATTGAACACAACCAATTTTTCAGATTTTGATTGAAGTTTGTACAAGAGAATTTTATAAAATTATAAGCTAATTTTTACCTGACCTTGGTGGAATTTCGGAAAACTCTTTTATTCATAAACGCACTGAAATCAAGTGGGATGAGGGTTACGCTGCGGTGAAGTTCTTTTCTGGAAAACGTGAATTATTAATCGTCGCAGTATTGCTCTTTTTAGCCTTTCTTGTTAGATTTATGTTCTTTTCCGATCAAGGTTACAAAGCCATAGACACTAATGATTTCATGTCATGGTTCCAAACCGCAGCTGAATATGGGCCCAGGGTTTTTTATGAGAAAACTTGGTGTGACTATCCTCCGTTTAATGTTTACTTTTTCTGGATATTCGGTTTACTAACAAAAAGTCTCTCACTCTTCGGAAGTAACCTCTTCACTTACATGATGAAACTGCCACCAAACCTTTTTGATATGGCAACCGCATTTATAATATTCATTTTTGTCCGAAAACGCTTAAACTTCAAACTAGCGCTGCTATCAACAGCTTTGTACGCCTTTAATCCTGCCGTAATTTACAACACAGCAATCTGGGGACAATTTGACGCGATATATACCTTCTTTCTAATCTTTTCGCTATTTTTAGTTTTTGAGTCAAAACCAAAATGGGCAGTGGTAGCTTATATTTTGGGAATTTTAACTAAGCCGCAGAGTATAGCCATAGCTCCATTATTTATTTACTTGATTCTTAAAAAGAATAACTGGAGTTTGAAAGGTACACTTATTTCTGGTCTAATCGCAGCTGGAACAGCTTTTGCTGTGATTCTCCCCTTCGAATGGAGTAACCCTGTCACCTTCTTAACTGAAAAATACTTTGGCGCTTACAGCACCTACCCATTCACCACACTTAACGCTTTTAATATTTGGGGATTCGGTGGGATGTGGGTATCAGACACTACAAACTTTCTCTTCCTAACCCCTTATGTTATGGGGTGGTTCATGTTTGCCGCTTTAGCTATTTTTACCGTATATTTTGTTCACAAGCGCTCAAACAGTTCTTCTTATGAGTTAATTGCGTTATTTGCTGCGTTTGTGTTATTTTTCGGGTTCTTTATGTTACCTACAAGAATTCATGAGCGTTACATGTTTCCAGCTATGGCGGTTTTGGCTTTAATATTTCCCTTTCTCAGGAAAGCTCGTCCTTTGTACGTAGCATTAACAGTGACCTGTTTTGCTAATCAGGCATATGTGTTGCCTCTTCTAAATGCTGTTAAATTCATTGAGTCTGGAGATGCTGTAGTTCTCATCGTAAGCTTGATTAATTCAATCGCACTCGTATACGTTTTATTGCTAATGATTGGGGAACTAAGGGGTAAACATTGCCTAGAGACAGAAACCACAAAATCCTTAGTAGGTATGTCGGGGAAGGATAATGATGATGCAACTAGATAAGCGGGACCTAATCACTATAATTATGTTATGCGTTGTTTTCTTCTCAATTGCAACTTGGAACCTTGGCTCAACACAAACCCCTGTAAATGCAACGCAGGTTTTAGCTGGTCAGAGTTTCTACTTAGACATAGGAAATACAACCGACGTAGGATATTTCTATATTTTAGTCAAGGATGGTTCCTACAACCTAACAATATCTAAAGGCTCTCCTGGAAACTGGCAACAAATCGCAACGGGAAATACTAATTACAACTATTACCGATGGAACCACATATCAATTAACCAAGACACCCAATACCTTAAAGTGGACTTTAACAGCTCCTCTTCTGCATTAATCGCAGAGGTAAGCATATTAGATTCAAATTATCAGAAACTACCCATTTCTGCTCTCACCAGTTTAGGTACTGAAAATCCTACTCTGAACAAACTTATTGATGAGCAAACCAAAGTCAATTTACCTGACACATACATGGAAGGGACCTATTTTGACGAAATTTACTTTGTCCGGACTGCTGAACAGTACCTAAATCTTCAGTCACCGTACGAATGGACTCATCCACCCCTCGGCAAGTTAATTCAGGCTGCGGGCATTGTAGCTTTTGGTTACAATCCATTTGGTTGGCGGATAATGGGTGTACTATTTGGTACCTTAATGATACCTTTAATGTACTTGCTTGGTAAGCGTCTGTTTGGTACTCGGATAGGCGCTTTCTCTTCAGCTTTCCTATTAACATTTGATTTCATGCATTTTACTATGGCGCGGATGGGAACCGCAGATACATATGTTGTGTTCTTTTTGCTCGTATCGCAAGTGTTTTTCCTAGTTTACTTTATGAATGTGATAAAGAAAGGTTGGAACATCCCTGTCCTTCCTTTGTTTTTAGCAGTTATTTTCTTTATCCTAAGTTTCTCTACAAAATGGGTAGCAATGTATAGCGCACTTGGTATGCTTGCTTTACTAGTAGGCATCCGGATTAAAGACCTCTCAAAACTTAAAGCGAAATTTATTGACAAATACACAGCGTTCTTTGACCATCCCTTCTTGTTGCTATTGGGTTTTATAGCAATTGGAGTGGGTATTTACTTCATAATTTATATTCCTGACATGTTAACTGGGCGATCTGTATATGTCGGCGATGGTCGAGGAGTTATTGATCTGCAATTTGCCATGTACAATTATCACGCTACGTTAGTGGCTGAGCATTCTTTTGCTTCCTCATGGTGGAGTTGGCCTCTTCTAGTAAGCAATCACGGCTATGTCCCGTTATGGCTTGATGTTTGGTACTTGCCTAACACGGTACGGTCAACTATTGCTGTTCTAGGTAATCCTGCTGTGTGGTGGGTTGGGTTTGCCTGCATATTTTTTGCGGTTGAAAGAGCAATTCGAGCAAAAGATTTAGCTGCTATATTCATCAGCACTATGTTTTTCTTCTCTTGGATTCCCTATGTATTCATATCTAGGCTTACTTTCATCTATCACTTTTACATAGCCGTGCCCTTTCTTTGTTTAGCTTCAGCATACGTTATCAACAAATATTGGAATACAAAATTGGGCAAAATAGCCACAATCCTATACTTTGTGGTTGTGATCGTTCTGTTTGGAGTATTCTATGATGTAATTTCCGGAACTCCTGCTCCAGCTTCATGGATAGACAAGTTGAAATTGTTCCCCAGTTGGTACTTCTAATGACAAAAAACTCTTTTGACAAAGATGTTTCAATTGTTTTCCCTGCATACAATGAAGTTGACTACATCCAAATCGCAGTAGAAAAAGCTGTGAAAGCATTAAACGAATTTACTAATTCTTATGAAATCATAATTGCTGAAGATGGTAGCATCGATGGCACCGCTGAACTTTCTGAGCAGCTCGCCCAAAAATATCCCTATATAAAACACCTGCATCGAGAAAAGCGACTAGGGCGAGGTACTGCCCTTAACAATGCTTTTCGACAAAGTAGCGGCAAAGTTATCGTATACATGGACCTAGATTTAGCCACTAACATAAACCACCTTAAACCTCTTGTTGAAGCAATTTTAGTTGAAGGGTTTGATTTCGCCACCGGCTCAAGAATGCTTCCTGAAAGCAAAGTGGAAAGAACCTTAAGGAGAAGCATAAGCAGTAAAACCTATAATTTCTTAGTACGTAATATGCTTGGTTCTAAATTGCGTGATCATCAATGCGGGTTTAAAGCTTTCCGACGCGAACCCGCCCTACAACTAATTAATGAGGTCGGGGCAAATCATTGGTTTTGGGATACTGAAATTCTAGTTCGCGCTGCCAGAAAAGGCTATAAATTAAAAGAAATTCCAGTGGAGTGGAAAAGCGGACGTAAAACTAAGGTGAACCTCTTTAAAGATAGCTACAATATGGGCAAGCAAGTGTTTAAACTCTGGTGGAAATTCAAAAAAGAATAGTCTTTACTAAATAATTGGTAATCCGCTTTAGTAAAGTTCCGCTTCATCTTTGTTCAATGGGATTAGATAGTGGTATTAGGGCGAGTCTTTCTTTTAGCAAAGTACACTATAGCTCTAGCAATAAATGAAATACCAACAATCACTATTAAGGCACCCCAGTATTCAAACCAGCTTTGTAATGTTCCAACTTGAAGAACTGTACTGACCAAGGCAGCAGCTCCGAACCAGAAAATCAAGTTCCCCACAGTCTCCGCTATTTTATCAGTTTGTGAACCATAAAATAGTCTGAGAGCTAAGATTATGATTTGAAGTATTCCAAAGCCTAAGTCAAACTGCAGAAGCGCAGAATAAAGCGCTGAGTGCGCTGCTGGGAATGTTGGCGCTGGCAAGTATATAGTTGAAGTTGAGCTATCTAAGGGATACGTAGTAGATGTTATGTTTCTAAAGAAATCTGATATTCTATCGGTGAGGTTGGGGTTAAGCGAGAAGACTAAACCGATTAAGATTAAAAAACCTCCTATGGCTACTGCTGTAATTAAGCCTTCATGAAGCGACCGCGATTTTTTTGTCTCTTTATGAGCCAACTTGTTTTCTCCCCTTTCTTGTCTATCTCATTATTCTTTAAATGAATATAACTTTTTTTAAAGCTGCATGAAGGTGAATGTTTTAAATAGTCTCTCTTTCAATAGTGAATAATTAGTTTATAGGTGAAGTGTATGTCGTACTGTCCAAAGTGTGGCAACCAAGTTGACGATACAATGGTATTCTGTCCTAAATGTGGAGCATCCTTAAAATTGGAAACGACGGCAAGAGCTTCTCCGCCTCCTTATAGGCAAAGAAACGAAAAAGCTGAAAAGCAAGAGAAAGGCGAAAAAAACGAGAAAAATGAACCCGAGAAACACGAAAAAGGTCAATATGGATACTTAGGCTGGCTAATTGGCGGTATAATTGTGATAATGATAGGTGTTTTTTCACTTCTCAATCTGCAATATCACTTCGATACTCGAATAGGCTGGTCAGTATTTCTCTTGATAATCGGTGTCATTGTTATCATTGGCGCTATTTACATCGCTACTTCAGCTCGAAAACGCTCTCCTCCCCCAACTTAGATAAGCCAACCCAAAAACAGTCTATATAATCGATGCTCCAGAAGCGTCATTGTGTTTCGTCTTCCAAATATTCGAAAATAGTTTTTCCCTGCAGCTTCCACCATATCTCCAATATCATAACGCGGAAACATACATGAGGAAATAATCAGTCTACCCCAATCTCCGCGTTTAAGCTCATGGAGCATCTTCACCGTTTTGCCTGTGTCAACCTCAAAAAGGTATGCGTCATAATTTGGAGTCACATAAGGTAAATCATCATACTGTTGTGCAAAAACCCCCTCTGTGGCTGTGTACATCTCTACAATAGGGGCTTTACCAAAATACTTCTGAAGAATAGGTCCATATTTAAACTGAATTTTACGTACACTCGTGCAGAATAATGCCTGGAATTTCCAAAGATCTGCTGGTTTTTTACCATGCTTGCGTTGTATATATTTTGCAAAAGCCAATACTACAGGAGTGACCCCCATGGTCGCTGTGACGTTTTTGTCAAGTGCTTGCTGGTAAGCTAATTCAAATCGTTGCTCCCAATCTGATCTGCCGATTCCTGAACCTGCTGAATCTATGTCTTCTTGCCTTGGGATGAGGCTTACACGGTCAAACATTGGATTAAGCCGGGCATACGTTCCTGAACTATAGCCATACGTCATTTCTTTTCCATCAGCAGTCATAGTATGAACGCTACTAGGAAAATTAAGATTCAAAATATTACCCATAAAAACATCAAAACTTTCTTTCCTTAGTGCATAATGGACTAGTGCTCTAGCGCCACAGCTGAAAATCTGCTTCAAATGCGCTTGGGTAGCAGGTAAGACCTTGGATTTTCCTGTTGATCCGCGGGTCATTACCCAGCATTCAGGTGGCTCAGATAAAAAGGCTTTATAGTTACCTTCTTTCACCTTCCTAAAATAGGGCAAGAATCCATAATAATTCATGATAGGAAAATTTTTTTGATACTCTTTAACCGAAGAGATATTGGCTGCATTGTGGATTTTGCCGTAATCTGTTGTATCGTACTTTTTGAGTAACTCGTTTAAAATTTGTTCTTGGGCTTGCTGAGGATTTTTTAATGAATCATACCACGGACCAATAATAGGCTTAAGAATGCTATTGACATCAATGGTTTCCATTTCCGGTATCATCGCTCTTACCTATTGTGGGTTGTTTCAATTGCCTTATATGTTTCGTCATCCAAATAATGCCTATACTCAGGTATTCTCAAAGGGAATATTCATGAATAAGACTGTTCAGGTTACTGCCGAAAGAATTCGCAAACTAGAAGTTCAGGGTGCCCGAAACGTTGCTATAGCCGCCATAAAAGCTTTAGAAGCTCTGGCTGAACAAACCAAGGCAACCAGTAGAAAAGTCTTCATTAATGAGCTTTCTGAGGCGCAAACAGAATTTTTCGCTTCAAGAGAAACCGAACCCCTAATGCGTAATGCTATCCGATGGATAATTACCCAAGTTGAAGACAGCGACGAAAGAGGCGTTACCGAACTAGCTAACTTAGTTATGTTAAGTTCACGAAACTTCCAAAAAAGCCTTGAAGCTTCCAAAGAGCGTATCGCTGAAATAGGTGCTAATCGCATCCGAAATAACTCCGTTGTTTTCACTCATTGTCACTCATCAACCGTTACTCATATGTTAGCCAAAGCAAAAGCACAAGGTAAAGTCTTCGAAGTAATCTGCACTGAAACGCGACCTGCTTTTCAAGGCAGGATAACCGCAAAAGAAATGCTTAAGCTAGGTATAAAGACAACTTTTATCGTAGATTCCTCTGCTCGCACTTTCATGAATAGCATTGACCTTGTGGTTGTGGGTGCTGACGCTATAACCTCCGAAGGAAACGTAATTAATAAAATCGGCACAGGCGCTATCGCCCTCTTAGCACATGAGGCTCGAGCACCTTTTTACGTAGTTTCAGAGCTGCTAAAGTTTGATCCTGCTACCCTATTTGGGGAATATGAAAAAATTGAGGAACGCAGCAGAGACGAAATTTGGAAGGAAGCTCCTCCTGAACTTAACATTAGAAACCCTGCGTTTGATGTTACTCCACGTGATCTGATACATGGAATAATTTGCGAAGAAGGTATTGTCTCTCCGCATTCCATTTCTGAGGTAGTACGCAGGATACACCCGTGGGTTTTCGAGTAATTCCTTCTAATTTTTCCATATATCTAAAGCTATTTTGAGCTCTATGTGGGTCTTAGCATATTCTTCTAATGTTATTCCTTGAAGAGTGGCATCAACTGCTTGTCTCATCGCTTTTGCTCCGGCTATCGTGCCGTTTTTATGTCCGTGGATACCTCCACCTGCTTGGATTATAACATCTTTACCAAAAGTTTCCAATAATGCTGGTATTAATCGGGGATGAAGACCTCCTGAGGCAACTGGCATAACAGGTTTTAATCCATAAATGTCAGTTTTTAAAGCATCAATGTTTTCCAGCACTTCTGCTTTTGTTTCGCTCATTTTACCCACAACAGTACCAACGTGGAGTTGGTCAACGCCGATGATACGGGCGACCTTGGCAATAGGACGCATAGAAATTCCATGTTGCACACTCTTGGTAAAAGCTGCATGTCCCGCGCGGTGTGCATGAAGCACAAGTTTGAGATCTTGGTTACGTAAGGTCTGCAAAGCGGACCAGCCGCAAGTCAGAATGTCAACCATGGCATACTCGCCACCATAGTCTATGATCATGTCTGCTCGATCAAGCATTGTCTCGGTATCTGCGGTGATGTTGACCATGTAGACTTTTCTTTCTCCGGTTTCATCTTGCGCCTTATCTCTAGCTTCTAGTGTCTTACTAAGGCGTTCTTCAAAAGGATTGAAGGTTTGGCTGCTAAGGTTCTCATCATCCTTTACTACATCACAGCCACCTACCCAGGCTTCATAGGCGACTTTAGCGTGGTCTTCTGTCTTAAGTCCCAGTTTAGGCTTTATGATTGTTCCCACTAACGGTCGTTGGGGTTCCTTCAAGAGCTTACGAACCCCCGCGATGCCGTATTTTGGTCCACTAAAACTCTTGATAAGTTCAGCCGGCATTTGAATGTCATTGAGTCTTAGGTTTTTTAGGGCTTTGAGTCCAAAAACATTTCCTGCTACACTGCTTAAGATGTTGGGCATATTGGCTTGTTCAAAAAGCTCAATCGGGTACGCTATAGTTGCGATATTACCTTCAAGCTTGAAAACTGTGGCAGCGAGTTTTTCGACATAGGGTTTGACAGTGGTTAGTTCAGTCCATGTGCCAACACTACTTTCGGCGGCAACTCCACCTGCAGCCTCTTTTAGGCTGATTCCTTCAGGTTCGACAGTGAATGTGCAGATAAGGTCGGAGGATTTTGGATTGTAGGTTAAATCTACGAAGTCTACATACTTCAAAACGTTCTTCTCCTCTATAGTACTAATGTGAGTTAAGTCCATTAAAATCTTTAACTATTTCATTCAACATCATAGGGAGCGTGATTGTATGAAGCTTGTAGCCGGCATTTTAAACATCACAGCAGGTGGCAAACGAATCGCCATTTTAGACGATGAAATTGCGGGGTTGTTAGGTCTACATTCTTCCGACCGGCTCAGATTAACCTATGGCGGAAAAGAGCTCATAGCTCTGGTAAATGTGGCTACTGATTTTCCGCATGATCGTATTTGGGTTTACCTTGAAATTGCTCAAGCTTTAGGAATAAAGGATGGCGATAAAATAGAAGTGCAGTTAGCACCCATGCCTGAATCCCTTAATAATGTGCGAGCAAAGTTGCGTGGAGAACGTCTGCGCGAGCATGAAATAGTTACCATCGTTAAAGACGTTGTTGAGCAGCACCTTAGCGATATTGAAATTTCAGCGTTTTTAACTGCTTTAAAAATTTATGATTTAAGCATGAGTGAAAATGAAGCCCTTTCACGTGCTATGGTGGATACTGGAAAGACTTTGGATTTTGGTACAAGCCCCATTTTGGATAAACACAGCATCGGAGGCATCCCTGGTGATAAAACCTCCATGGTAGTGGTGCCTATAATCGCGGCTGCAGGCTATACGATTCCAAAGACCTCATCGCGTGCAATCACTTCACCTGCAGGAACAGCTGACCGCGTCGAAACCTTATGCCCCGTAAACTTAAACATATCTGAGATAAAGAGCGTAGTAAAGAAAACAAACGCT
This sequence comes from Candidatus Bathyarchaeota archaeon, assembly GCA_963701765.1. Classification (GTDB taxonomy): domain Archaea; phylum Thermoproteota; class Bathyarchaeia; order Bathyarchaeales; family Bathycorpusculaceae; genus JADGNF01. The sequence continues at coordinate 172,874 of CAVPBD010000010.1, read as the reverse complement.
TGTCTTGTCTGGGGTGGAGCATTAGAATTAGCCCCTGCAGACGATTTATTCATCCAAGTGGAATATCCCTTAGGTATCGATCCGCTACTTTTGCCTTCAATTATGAGCAAGAAAAAAGCCATAGGCGCTACCCACATAGTCATTGATATCCCAACTGGAAGTGGCGCAAAAATAAAAACCATGAGCGAAGCTTACACACTTGCAGCGGACTTTGTGGATCTAGGTAAAAGACTAGGTATGAGCGTCCAATGTGCCATGACCTCTGGGGAGCAACCCTTAGGTTTTGGAATAGGCGCTGCATTAGAAGCGCGAGAAGCATTATGCACCCTAATGGGAAACGGTCCACAAGACGTTAAAGAAAAAGCGCTAAGTCTCGCAGGCATACTTTTTGAGATGGTCGGAGAACCCAACGGCCGCTCAAAAGCAGAACAAATATTGACCTCAGGGAAAGCGGAACAAAAATTACGCGATATAATTGACGCCCAAGGAGGAAATTCCCACATCAAACCCGAAGACATACCTATCGGTCCTGAAAGGGTAGAAGTTCGAACCAAAAAGAAAGGCAGACTATTGTGGATCAACACTGACGGTATAGTGCAAGTGGCAAGAGCAGCTGGGGCACCAAAAGAGAAAGGCGCTGGTATTATACTGAAAACTAAAATCGGTGACGAGATAGCTAAGGGCGCAGTACTTTTTGAGATTTATGCAGAAAGATCCAGCAAGCTAACAACTGCATTGAAGTTGGCAGAACATCTTGAGCCAATTGTTTTAAGCCGAAAAACCGAAGAACGCATTCTGCTCGACCAGTTCCCACCAAAGCCAACAACACGCGAAAAAGCTTTCAACCTAGATAGATAAACCAGAAAAAAGAAAAAAAAGGCTTTGCAGGTTTAGCGGGCTTTGGATTGGACTCTTGGTCCAAGGAGGACCCAGAGCCAGTCTACGAATTCTTTCATGTTCTTGGTTTGTATGTGAACATCTCCTGGTCCGGTGATTTGGGTAACTAAACCTTCGCCGCCTAGGATGGTTTCTTTTAGTCCGCCGAATTTAGTTACTCGATAGGTGCAGGTGTCACTAAATGCTACAAGGTGAAAGTTATCGACTATGAGCGTTTGTCCTGGCTTGAGTGTATGTTTATCTATTGCTCCAAATGTGTTGATGAACAGATTTCCGTTTCCAGTTGCTTTAAGCATGAAGAGTCCTTGTCCGAAGAGGCCTTTGCTGAAGCCCTCCCATTTAACATCTAGGTCTATGTCTTGTGTGCTGGCTATGTAAGCTGATTTCTGCACGATATAACCTTGTCCAGGTTTGACGTCAAGCATTTCAATATCGCCTACTGGCGCAGAAACAAAACCTGCTTCACCAGGACCCACTGCAGCGGTGTAGTCATTGACCCAGAAACTTTGGCCTCCAATAACGCTCAATCCTAAGCTACCCCAGAAACTCTTCTCTCGCTTTCGAGTATGGGCTTCGATAGTAGGGTCCATGTATGTCATAGCGCCTGACTCGGCAGTGATGGTTTCCCCTTGATCTAGATAAACAACGAGCATAGCATAAGACGGCTTATATTTAATGTCATATTTCACTATATTATTCCTCAATTGATTGACATCTAATCCCGGTTTATAAATTTATAATTGATAATATGCTAAGTTTTTGAGTATGTTTTATTGAGTTTATTTTAGTATTTCTTTCCTCTTTTGTTCAAATTTGTGCTGTTCCTTCGGGGGAACAAAATGTTCCACGATGAACCATTAGAGCTTCATTTAACAAAGAACCTGGTAGTGAGCCAATATGAGCATTCAAACATACCTTACCGAAAATCGGTTCCTACGTTTTCTTATTCTTCTTGTAGTCTTTACTTTTTTTGTTTGGACTCAATATGAATTTTATCAGAGTGCTACCTTTAGCGTCGAATTAGTCCAGAACTTCCCTAACTATGCTAAGGAAATGGAATTGCCATGGTGGATTGCCACATTCTACGCGAGCGAATTAGGTGGAACTATAGGAGGGATTATGCGATGGGCAGGCAGTTTTCTAGCGTTGTACATAGCTTTTGTATACTTTAGAAATGGGCAAACAGGGCTAGCTGGTCTAAAAGGTAAAGTTTCTGCGGTTCTTCTATTGGAAGCGGGTTACTTTCTATTTCTTATCCCAACAATATGGCTTGGTTTTATCTTCCCCTTCATAGGTGGAGATGTCTGGTACTTCGAAACCACCCCAATAATGGAAGTTTTCTTCTCTGCAGGATTGACATCTTTGCTTATGGTGCTAGTGATTCCGCCTGTTCTCCTAAAATTACGTTCCAAAATTCAACACAATGATCCCGTTCCCGAAACTGTTCGATGGATTTGCATTACTATTGTTTCATACTTGTTTGTAGTTTTCTGGTTCAATTCTGCCATGCAATGGGCTGGAATGATTGCTACTTGGGGACCGGGTATGCTGGTTGATGCATTAAACTTCATCGGTTTTGCCGCCTCTACATTTGGCCTTTTTATCGTTGCCGTCCTAGCTTTAAAATTCACTCTTCCAATAATTAAAAAACAAGAGAATGCCCAACTGAACTTAAGACATATCGGCATAACCGCAATAGGCATTGGTAGTTACTTCCTATTGGGTATCTTTATTTACTTTTTCGCAGGAGGTTTCGCAGCTCGACCCACCGCTTGGTATGAACTTATTGTACCCCACAATCCATACCTCTGGTGCTTGATTTTCTTCTTTGCAGGGCTACTGCTATTTGCTTTTCAAAAGAAAAAACAACTACACCCTATCCCCTCTCTTTTTTCTTAGCACCTTTATCTATTAGCAAACACTACTTTGTCGAATAATACAATCTATATCTAAGAAATGCATTTGAATAAATGAAAATAATTGCGTAGTTTGAAAGTGACTTACGCAAAAATCTATATGATATTGTTGTGCTTGTTGGTTCGCGTTGTTTAAATATTAGTGTTGGAAATGTAACTGTGCAAGAGGATAATCGAATGGGTTCAAAATCACCTCAAGGCGAATTCGCCGCTCGAAAACTGGCAAAGAAACGGAAGAATTTCCGCTGGAGCGACAGGTATTACAATCGTCGCCAACTCATGCTAGATGAAAAAGTAGACCCTATGCAAGGCGCCCCTCAATCACGAGGCATAGTTCTTGAAAAAGTAGGCGTTGAAAGCAAACAACCTAACAGTGCCATCCGCAAATGTGTTAGGACCCAATTTATCAAGAACGGTCGAGTCATTACTGCGTTCTTGCCCGGAGACGGTGCGTTAAACGTAGTTGACGAACACGATGAAGTGGTCGTTGAAGGAATCGGTGGAACCCGTGGAGGCGCCATGGGAGACATTCCTGGTGTACGCTGGAAGGTCGTAATGGTTAACGGCGTAAGCCTAAACGAACTTGTCTACGGAAGGAAGCAGAAACCTGCAAGGTGATAAGATGAGTACAACAACCACAACCCCTCCACCAGTAGCAGCACCACAAGCAGAGATTAAACTTTTCCAAAAATGGAGTTTTAAAGAAATCAAAGTTAACGATTTAGGTCTACAACGTTATCTGAACTTAACCCCTATGGTTGCACCCCATAGCATGGGTCGCCACGAACACCAAAGATTCCGCAAAGCAAACGTTAACGTTGTCGAACGTTTAATCAACAACATGATGCGCCCTGGCAAGAACAGCGGCAAAAAAGCAAAATCAGCAAACATCGTTAAACATGCTTTCGAAATAATCAATTTACGCACAGGTAAAAACCCGGTTGAAGTTCTAGTACGGGCAGTAGAGAACAGTGCACCATGCGAAGATACAACACGTATCAGCTACGGTGGAGTTGTCTATCACTTATCAGTCGATGTTGCACCACAACGAAGAATCGACCTCGCCATACGCCACATCACAGAAGGTGCCCGAAACGCATCAGCAAACAATCCCAAATCAATCGAAGAATGCATTGCTGACGAACTAGTACTTGCATCAAACAACGACATCAAGAGCGCAGGTATAGCAAAAAGACACGAAATCGAACGCGTAGCGCAATCATCAAGATAAACGCGCTATATCCCTTCTTTCCTATACTCTTTTTTGAGTATAAATTTTTTTTATTTCTTTCTAAAAAACATAGTAAGGTTAATTATTGCGTTCTATTTTGTATGGATTTCTACAATATCGCCATCGTCTAAGACAAAGGTTAAACCTGCTTTCTGAGGGCTAAATGGTAGTCGTTTAGCCCATACACGTGCGAAGGCGAAGTCTTTGAGAAAGTCGCCATGGATGTTTTTGGCTAAGTCTTGAAGCGTTGCTCCTTTTTTAAGGGTAAAAGGATTTGCGCTGGCTAATTTAGTGCCAGGTTCTTTTGTGTATATACGGATTATATCCATAGTTTTGAATAATGCTTCGCCTACTTGCTCTAAGCCTTGTTTTTGTTCGCAGGATACTGCAATGATTGGCAGTTTTCCTGCGACGTGAGCTTGTAGACGTTTTAGATTTGCTTCCGCGTCTTTTACATCGAGTTTATTGGCTATTATTAATGCTGGTTTGTAAATGGTACTTTCAAAGATGGCGTCTTCGACTTCGTCTAAGGTAACTTCTCCGCTGATTTTTACGATAGCATCATTTATTCGGTAACTTCGTAGTAACTCCTCTGCTTCTTTCATAGTGCAGTCGATGAGTTTGCCGACCAGGATGATGCGTAATGATACTCCTGCGTGTCTGCGGTCTATGTCTATACGACCTTTTGGTTTGTTAAGCATTACCCGCGATTTCTCTAATTCATCTAAAAGTAGATTTAGCTGAGTTATTGGATTTTCTGATAAATCTACCATAAGGATTATGCCGTCCGCGCTTCGTGCTGAGCCGATGGTTGCCATACCCCATAATTTGCCATCTGCCGAGCCTTCAATCATTGCGGGCGCTTCCACGATTTGGAACCTTATGTCTTTGTAGGTCATGATACTTGGAACGGGTTCATGAGATGTAAAAGGAACTGGGGAAACTTCGACTCTTGCATTTGTCAATGATGCTAGCAGACTGCTTTTGCCGACATTTGTCATACCTAATAGAGCAACCTGTGCCGCGCCTTCTTTTTCTACGTAAATTTTTGGTCCACCACTACTTTTTCCGGTGCCCTTTCTTTTCTTATCGTCAAGATCTTTGCGTATGACTGCCATTTTCTTTTTTACTTGACCGCGAAGCTTCATCGTGCCTTTATGTTGAGGAACGGCGGCTAAGAAGTCCTGATATTTCTGAAGTTTCAGCTTTGGATCACTTGTTGCCTCTACTTCAGCCCATCTATCTTTCGCTTCAGGCGGTAAATTTGTTGGCATAAACGCTTCAACTTACAATATCTGTAAATACCACTTTAATACGATTTCTGGTTCTTTAAAACAATTTGGATATTCATTGACTTATTCAGTCTTGTTTGTTGAGGTGTGGTAAATTCTGAAACACAATTATTCTTAGGCGTATAATTAACTAAGTTTTCATTTGTTAACTTTGTTTTTTACGAAATCATTAATGAAAATGATAGGGAAACTTCATGATAAGATTAAAATAATTGGAGGACTGATGTGTTAACCGAAATCACTAAAACTTAAGGAAATTAGTAAGGAAGAATGTAAGATGAGCAAAAGTGAGAAACCCCACTTAAACATAATTATCATGGGGCACGTTGACCACGGAAAGTCTACCTCCACTGGACACTTGCTTGTTGACATTGGAGCAGTTGATGAAAGAACCCTCAAATCCTATCAAGAAGAAGCCGAGAAAATGGGCAAAGGCACATTTGCTTACGCTTGGGTACTCGACAACCTAAAGGAAGAACGTGAACGAGGTGTAACAATTGACCTTCGGTTCCTTCAATTCCAAACTAAGAGGTTCAACTTTACAGTCATCGATGCTCCAGGTCACAGAGACTTCGTTAAAAACATGATTACTGGCGCAAGTCAAGCAGATGCCTGCGTACTTTTCTGTTCAGCTAAAAAAGGCGAGTTCGAAGCTGGTATTGGTTCAGGTGGTCAAACACGTGAACACGCATTCTTAGCCTTCACTCTAGGTATTCGCCAAGTAGTCGTTGCTGTCAACAAAATGGACGATAGCATAATTAACTACAGCAAGGAGCGATACGACGAAATTAAAGGCGAAGTTTCACGCATGCTAACCATGAGCGGATTTAAAGTAAATGTTAAAGATCCCGACGGTAAAATGATCGAGAAAATCCGTTTCATACCAGTTTCAGGCTGGACCGGCGAAAACCTTGTTAAACGAAGTGACAAGATGCCTTGGTACACAGGACCAACCCTAATTGAAGCACTAGACCTGCTAGAAATCCCGGCTAAACCAACCAACAAACCTCTGCGTGTTCCAGTTCAAGACGTGTATACTATCACAGGCATCGGTACTGTCCCAGTCGGTAGAGTTGAAACAGGTGTTCTCAAACCAGGAGAAACTCTCATTTTCATGCCCAGCAACAAAACAGCTGAAGTAAAATCAATCGAAATGCACCACACCTCAATCCCAATGGCCGAACCAGGAGACAACATAGGAATCAACGTCAGAGGCATTTCCAAGACCGATGTTCACCGAGGAGACGTCGCAGGACCAGCATCAAACCCACCCACTGTAGCTAAAGAATTCATCGGACAAATCATAGTTATCTACCATCCAACAGCAATCGCAGCAGGATACACCCCAGTACTACACTATCACACAGGGCAAATCGCATGCAGATTCACTGAATTGATTAAAAAAATCGACCCCCGTTCCGGACAAGTCACTGAAGAACACCCAAGCTTCCTCAAGACAGGAGATGCAGCCTGGGTTCGCATGGAACCACTACACCCGATTGCAATCGAGACTTTCCAAGACTTCCCTGAGCTCGGACGATTCGCCATCAGAGACATGGGCACAACCGTCGCAGCTGGTGCAGTCAAAGAAATAACTAAAAAGGGTCCATAAACCCTCTCTTCTTTTTGTTTAAAATTTTTGTTTACTATTTTAATTAGTACTTTTTTGCTAGCTGTTTTGGCATAATTGTTTAGTGGTTTATATTTTCTTGTTCGATTGGTTGTTTTATTATCTTTTTATGCGTTTAGTTGTTGTTGTGTTTGTGCAGTCACATATTTTTAATAATTTTCTTTTTGCTTTTATGTTATATATGAAAAGATTATGATGAAATCGAGAATTAAGAGAGGTAGACTACGTCCAAAGGATGAGATTTGTACTTCAGTTGTTGAATACAAAGCTGAGGCTAATTCCTTAAATAGGATTTTAGAAAGGTGCTCTCTCAAAGAAGTTCCTATGGAAGAGCGGCATGAAGAGGCGAAGAAGCCTCTTTTTCTCTTAAGGTATGAATAGCTAATTCTTCATTATTTGCGATTTAGTTTTTCCTTTTTTTGCGAAAGTGAAATAAGAATCAAGTGTGAGCTTACTTCATCTGAGGCGAAAATCATTTCCGGTACTGAAACTCTGGTTCCCTTCATTAAAGAAAAAAAGAATAATGATGAAGCGCAACCGACAATTATTGTAGATAGTCGTGAAGCTAGCAGTGCACCAAAAATAATCAAGGGCTTAATTGAACGTGGAGCAAAAGTGAAAACTCAAACTCTAGACAAAGGAGATTATGTTCTAAGTGGTGAATGCGCTGTGGAACGCAAAACCGTGCAGGATTTTGTCTACACACTTACCCGCAGATTCTTATTTGAACAAGTTTTCAAACTCAAAGATACCTATCCGAAGTCTCTCCTGATTATCGAGGGTTACATGCCCATGATTTATAAGTTTAGTAAAATTCAGCCTGCTGCTGTCTGGGGAGCTATGTTTAATCTCGCAAAGAACGGGGTTCCGATGGTCAGCACTTCTAATCAGAACGAAACGATTGATTTTCTCTATACTGCGGCTAAGCAGGAGCAGTTAGTGGAGAAGCGTTCTCCCATTGTCCATGCCTGTAAGAAAACTGACACGATTTCCGATGCACAGATGTACTTTATAGCTAGTTTACCCAATGTAGGTAGAGAAAAAGCCACTGCTATTTTACAATCTTACCAAACCCCCCAAAACGCGCTTATCAATGTGGATGATTGGTCAAAAACGGTTGACGGCTTAGGTCCAGTAATAACCAACAAAGTCAAAGAAGTTCTAACTACCCCTTACAGAGAAGGAACAGCGCAGAAAGAATAGTAAAGAACCTAATTATTTGATATTTATCTTTTGAAAAGCATCAGCAACTATTTATTAAGTCAGTGTGTGGAATATTACGTTTGAAATACTCACGGTGACTAAGGCATGAAAGCAGTTATTGTTCAGTTTCCCTTCGGTTTTGTAGCTTTTGACGAAGAAAACCAGGTTGTAGACAAGAAAGTTTATGCGAAAAAGCCTCAGGTGGCCGCGAAAATGGCGGCAAAGAACCAGCCCGACCAATTATCTGATGATATCGTAGCCTTAATCATGCAACTTCAAACCAAAGGTTATGACACATTTGTTTTCGAGAATCCAAATGTTGCAAATCAAGCCCAGGAAAAATTGAATGTTGTTATTGAGGTTGCGCAGCCTAGTAAAATTGACTCAATCAGAATGCGTATGGAACAAGTAGCGGTTGAAACTGGTTTTGTTAAGGATGGCAAAGACCTCAGCCTTTGGATGCATAATGTAAGTATGGAAATTGCAAAGATCCAAGTTAAAGGGGCAACCGAAAAACGCGACCTTATTGTTGGTCAAGCTATTCAGACGCTTGATGATTTAGATCGAACTGTTAACCTTTTCATGGGTAGACTACGCGAATGGTATGGAGTACACTTTCCAGAACTTGACAGGTTAGTCGAAAAGCATGAAACTTATGCTCGTATCGTTCTTGATTTGGGCGCTAAAGAGAATTTTACTGCTGAGGCTCTAGAAAAAGAAGATTTACCTAAAAACAAGACCGAGCAAATCAGCAAAATCGCCACATCTTCTATGGGCGCTGATGTTTCAGAAACCGACTTAATCCAAATTCAAATTCTTAGCAAAAACGTTTTAGACACCTACAAACTGCGGGAAAGTATGGAAGCTTACCTAAACAAGACCATGCAGGAAGTTGCACCAAACACTAAAACTATAGCAGGCGCACTTCTAGGCGCACGGCTAATCTCAATTGCTGGTGGTCTGGAAAATCTTGCAAAACGACCCGCCAGTACAATGCAAGTTCTAGGTGCAGAAAAAGCCCTATTCCGCTCCATAAAAACAGGTGCACGACCACCAAAACATGGCCTAATTTTCCAACACACTCTTTTACATGACGCTCAACGATGGCAGCGAGGAAAAATCGCCCGAGCAATCGCAGGCAAACTTGCAATAGCAATACGAGCGGACGCCTTCGGTCGTGGTCACTACATAGGTGACAAACTCAAGGCAGACTTGGATCGTAGAATCGAAGAAATCCGAATGAAATACCCCGAACCCCCACCACTAAAAGAGCAGAGACCCAGAGAAGACCAACCCCGAGAATTCCGAGAACGCAGAGACTTCGGACGAGGTGGCGGTGGAGGCGGCGGATTTAGAGACCGCAGAGGCGGAGGAGGCGGAGGCTACGGCGATCGACGTGAAGGCGGCGGTTATGGCGGAGACAGACGCGGTGGCTATGGCGGCGGAAGTGACCGACGCGTAGGAGGCGGAGGATACAGAGACCGCGGTAACAGTGGTGGATATGGAAGTAGCGGTAGCGGTGGATACAGTAGTAGTGCCAGTGATAGCCCAAGCACAACCACCGAAAGCAGCAGTAGTCACGGATTTAGCGGTGGAAGTAGTAGCCCGAGTAGTGGAAGTGATAGTGGCGGTAGCAGTGGCGGATACTTTAAAAAACGTGATAGTGGCGGTAGCAGCGACAGAGGTAGTGGTGGATTCTTTAGAGACCGTGGAAGTGGCGGCAGCGGAGGTTACAGAGACCGGAGTCCTGGCGGTAGCAGTGGCGGATATAGAGACCGGGGTAGCGGTGGAAGTAGTAGCCCGAGTAGTGGAAGTGATAGTGGCGGTAGCAGTGGCGGATACTTTAAAAAACGTGATAGTGGCGGTAGCAGCGACAGAGGTAGTGGTGGATTCTTTAGAGACCGTGGAAGTGGCGGCAGCGGAGGTTACAGAGACCGGAGTCCTGGCGGTAGCAGTGGCGGATATAGAGACCGGGGTAGCGGTGGAAGTAGTAGCCCGAGTAGTGGAAGTGATAGTGGCGGTAGCAGTGGCGGATACTTTAAAAAACGTGATAGTGGCGGTAGCAGCGACAGAGGTAGTAGCGGTGGATTCCGAGAACGTAGTAGCGGTGACAGTGGAAGCAGAAGTGGCGACAGAGGAAACGGTAGCTTTAGAGACCGCGGCAGCGGAGGAAGTGGTGGATTCAGCTTTAAAGAACGTGGTAGCGGTGGTAGTGGAGGTAGCGGTGCTAGCGGTGGACGCAGTGGTGGCAGTGGCGGCGATAGGCGCGATAGACCTAGCGAGCAGAAGTGGAGACAAAACCGTCGTGCAGATAAGAGTTAAACCCCATCCACATTTCACTGAAATATATCAAATTACTTTAGAAGATGGTGCCCATAGGCTAGCTACAAAAAGTTTTGCTCCTGGACGAAGCGTTTATGGCGAGCGTCTGATTCGGTTTGATGGTGTTGAATATCGTGTCTGGGATGCATTTAGAAGTAAGCTGGCAGGTGCTATTCTTAAAGGTCTTCAAATTGTTCCTATTTTGCCTAGTCATAAGGTTCTTTATTTAGGCGCAGCTTCAGGAACAACTCCTAGCCACGTTAGCGACATAGTTGGCGAAAATGGACACGTTTACTGCGTGGAGTTTGCCCAACGAAGTCTACGTGAACTCGTTACTAATGTCATAACATATCGACCGAACATGTCACCATTTCTTGCGGATGCACGCATGCCCCAAAAGTATTCTATGTTCATCACCAGCAAAGTTGACAATATTTACTGTGATGTTGCAACGTCAGAGCAAGCTAAAGTTCTCGCAGACAACGCAGATGTGATGCTAAAAGCAGGTGGCTGGGTCATGCTTGCGGTAAAATCTCAAAGCATTGATGTAAGTAAAGCACCTTCTGAAATCTACCGGCAAGAGGCTCGCATACTCGAAAACAGGGGCTTCCGCATCGAACAAGTGGTAGACCTAGAACCATACGATAAAGCCCATGCAATGATATTAGCCCAACGTTAAAAATAGAATAGTTTTCTTTTTTCCAATTTTTGTATAAATTACTATAGTTAACAAACAGTTTCTTAATTTGTGAAATTTCGCTTTTTTGAGCAGTTCAAGTTGAAGTTATAAAAAGTATTATTTATCAGATGGTAGCATGATTGAACATTAGGTGTCTTGGTTTGGAGTTTCAGGGCAGGGACATAGCGTCAATTGAAGATTTCACTCGTGAAGAAATTGAATATATTCTAAAGATTAGTAAAACCATGGAACCTTTATCTATAAAAGGATCAGATATGCTTCATGGAAAAATTCTTGCTAATCTCTTCTTTGAACCCAGCACCCGCACTAGATTAAGTTTTGAGGCTGCCATGCTCAAACTTGGTGGATCCACAATAGGTTTTGGTGATGTTGAAAATAGTAGTGTGAAGAAGGGTGAAAATCTAGCAGACACTGTGCGTACTGTCCAAAACTACGCTGATGTTATCGCCCTTAGGCACCCGCTTGAAGGTGCAGCAAAACTAGCGGCTGAATTTGCAAAAATTCCTATAATTAACGCGGGAAGTGGCGCTGAAGAGCATCCTACGCAGGCACTGGTAGATTTGTATACTATTCAAAAAGAACGAAATCAGATCGATGGGTTAAAAATTGCTTTAGTTGGGGATTTACGCTACGGCCGTACGGTGCATTCACTTGCTTATGCCCTCTCGTTTTATAATATTGAATTGGTGCTTGTCTCTCCTGATAGTTTGCGTATGCGACGTGAAGTTCTAAGGACAATCCAAAACAAGATTCCAGTTTCTGAAACCCAGAATCTTGATAAAGTAATTCCCCAAGTGGATGTTCTTTATGTAACACGGATTCAAAAGGAACGGTTTCCTGATCAAGCGGAATATGCTAGAGTAAAAGGCACCTACCGCGTAGATTTGAAAAATATGGCGAATGCAAAAAAGGACATGCTTGTCTTGCATCCTTTGCCTCGTGTGGATGAGATTGCTCCAGAAGTAGATGCTATTCCTCAAGCGCGTTACTTCCAGCAGGTGGGAAATGGAGTTGTTATTAGAATGGGGTTGCTTGCCCTATTGTTAGGTGCGGTAAGGTAATTTTAAGTGGCGTAGAATCTATCAAACATTAATAGGGTTCCAATTGAGCCGCATGTAGGACATTTATGGAGTGTTTCAAACCAGCTTTTGCGACAACTGGCACAGTATGTGACCACTCGATTATAGGTTAAAAAATCAATGGTCTTGTTTTCCATTAGATGTATGGTTAATTTTAATAGCTCTTCGGGCTTATGCTCTACACCGTTCATGTCTATTACTGTTAGATGCCCTCCTGCGTTTAGTCCATTTAGTTTTTGTTCTACATCAAGTTGTTCGCTGGACACTGAAGCAAAGTTGCCTGGTTGCAGTTGGAGTCGTCGTGTTGTTAAGTAGAATGGTTTGTCGCGGGTTCCAGAAAATTTGACTTTTGCTACACCATACTTTTCAACATCTAATTGTGCAAGTCTCGCTGATGCTTCAGGGCTTGGTAGTATTGCTGGGAATAGTCGCCTGCTGTGTTTGCGACCTACTTTATGAATATAGGTTTGCGTGTTTTGTACAATTTCTTCAGCAAATTTGAGGCTTTCTGGTTGACTAATAGGTTTACCAACAAAGCTTTCAACTGCTTCTTTAAGTCCTGCGAGGTTGATTATTCCACTACAGTTTTCAAGTCTAAAGTAGGTGTCACCATTGGTTCCCTGCATCAGGAAAGGCATGGCAATTTTCCCGTATTGTTTTAATGCTCTCTGCTTTATGCCTATGGCGCGTGACGATAGCTCACATCTCTCTTTAAGCAGGTCAAAGAATTTGGTCTTGTCTTTTTCACAGTCATGCACTATTCGGGGTAAGCTAATTGTAACGTAGCCTAGACAACCTGTTCGTATTGTATCAGTTTCCCAGTCCTCAGTTAAATTCGCTTCAAGTTTTATTCCTGAAGCTGAATAGGCAATGTTTTTGTCTTCTTTTGACAGCATATTAGCAAAATAAATCGAATTGCTATTTGTAGCTAACAAATGAGCCTTTAGAAGAAGTGAACTTGCGTTTTCTTCAATCAGGGTTTCTCGGTCGACTTTGATGACCAATTTTGGGTTGAAAATTGGTTTAAGGTTGCTTTCTTCAGCATAGATTTCAAGGATGAATGAAGCCAGTAGTTTGCTTTCTGTTGCGAACTCGAGATATTTACCGCACGGTTTTCCTTTAATGCCGATAGCAGGCTTATCAGCTATGAATTTTGGAACAGTTAACTCTAAGCATAGTGTCGCATCGACATGCTGGTTTATGTTTAAAATAAAGACCCTTAGATTTTCTTTTATTCTTGTTGTGTCTATGCCTTTTATATAAGGTGCAAGAAACAAGTTGAAGTGGTCAAGAGTTTGAGTTTGGTTAACCTCTTGGCGTGAAAGAAGCAGAACATTGAACGCTATTGCTAAGGCTGTTTCAAAAGTTTCAGGCGACTTCTCTGAATGCTCCAATCTGTTGAGGTTGTCAAGTTTTAGGCCGTTCTGAAGGAAGAAGCGTAGGTCATGCATTACTTCATTAGGTTTAAGGACCCAAGTGCTCAATCCGTTAAGGTGTAAAGTACCTGAAACATGTGCATCTGCAATATCGCGTGGAAAAACATTAAGTAGTGTATATTCGCGAAAAACTGTCTTGCCTGCGGTAGTTATCGCTGATTCATTTTCATCTGTTTGTTCTTTAGCCTCAATTAAAGCGGTTACTTCATGAACTGGTAAACCAAGGCGGGTGAGTTTATGACGATAATCTTCCATTCCTTTTTCTATCAATATAGCATTTACTACTTCACGAATTAGCGGTGCAGTTAGGTATTTTATTTTTGATTTAAGCAGAAGTTTTTCGGTTTCTTTAGCTGTTTTCTGAGCCAAATCAGGGGGTATTTTTGCTTCTCTGATTAGGGAATTAGCAATTTTGTTTGCGTCAAATTCTTCAAATGTGAAATGTGAGGTGCGCACTAGCATGCCTTTAGGTTTTACCGCTTTCCTTTCAACACGATCCGCAACGTCAATAACCATTTTTCCTAAATCGGTAAGGAAATATTTTTTTGCATCTGAATCAACATCGACCAGAGCTGCTTTCAAAAGGAATTTGAGGTGGTAAGCGAATCTTCCTGCATCGCGGCTTGGATTCATTTTAAGTTGATTCATAAGTTCAGTGTAACTTAACGCGCCTTTGTCGAATAGGAGGTTTAAGATTTGCAGCCTGAGCGGTGATGAAACTGCTTTAAGTACCTTTACCCCGCGTGCTCGTTGTGGCTGCGACATTTTTTTCCTCCTTTAGGTGGAGCTATAGCTAATGCATAAGTCAAGTTTAAACCTTAGCTACAAAAGGACAACCCGCGTCGTTTATCCAAATCGTTTAATTACTCAACAAATATAGCTGCGAACTCAGCTAACCGCTTCATATTTTGCTGAAAACTTTATAGAGTTGCCCTTAAAGATAGGTATAACTTGTTTCGCGTTGAGGATTATGTGGTAAGATGAATTCTTCAGAGGTTCTAATAAGAGCAAGTGGGTTAACCAAGCTATATGATCACTTTACCGCAGTAGACCATATTGATTTTGAAGTATACAAAGCTGAATGTATTGGTTTTCTTGGGCCTAACGGAGCAGGAAAAACTACCGCAATGCGTATGATTTACTGTTTCTCGCCAGTAACCGAGGGTGAATTAACTGTAGCTGGCTTAAACGTTTCCACATCTTCTAGACAAATAAAAAACGTGATAGGTGTTGCCCCTCAAGAGGATAACCTCGATCCAGATTTTACGGTCTCTAAAAATTTGGAGGTTTATGCCCGTTATTTTGATATTCCAAAAAAAGAAGCAAAAAAACGGGCTTGCGAATTACTTAATTTTTTCCAACTTGGTGAAAAAAGAAATGCGCAAATTTCTCAATTGTCAGGTGGAATGAAACGGCGCCTTATTATAGCTAGGGCTCTAATTAATGAACCCCAAATTCTGTTGCTAGATGAACCAACCACTGGACTAGATCCGCAAGGGCGGCATATAGTTTGGGATGAAATTCGCTCCCTTAGAAAACGCGGTGTAACAATCATTTTAACAACCCATTACATGGAGGAAGCAGCAGTACTATGCGACAGAATTCTTATTATAGACAATGGCAAAATAATCGAATCGGGATCACCTCAGGAATTAATCAAGAAATATGTAGGTGAGGATGTCTTAGAAGTTGAATACGACGAATCTGTCGTAAAAATTCTCAGGCAAGAACTTCCCGACGAGCATATAGAGATCTATAGTGAACAAATTCGTATCTTTAGTAATCAACCCCATGGATTTTTTGAAAATGTCATTAAAAAGTTCCCTGATAAAACCATGACAATTCGTAATGCAAACTTAGAAGATGTATTCTTGAAGTTAACTGGAAGGAAGCTGCGCGAATGACAAAGACAGATGATTCTCAATCACGTATCAATCTATTGCCCAATATAACTTACCGCGTTTGGAAAGTCTGGCGTAGAAACTTTGATGTATTTATAAAAACCATGCATGTTAATTTCCTTCCTGCGTTGCTTGAACCGATTTTGTATCTTACTGCATTTGGTTTAGGTCTGGGTGCTCTAATTGGTGGAGGAGCTATTTCTGGTTATTCTTCGTATATTCAATATATTGCTCCGGGTCTGGTCGCAATAGCAGTTATGTATGGCTCATTTTTCGAATGTACTTATGCTTCGTTTGTGCGTATGTATTTTCAGAAAACATTTGATGCTATAATAGCAACCCCTATCAATCTGGATGAGGTTATTGCTGGAGAGTTATTATGGGGTGCTACCCGTGCAACCATAAATGCTTCAATAGTGCTATGTGTTGTTGCTGCCTTTGGGTTAATTTCAAGTCCTCTATTTATTTTAGTGCCTGTCTTAGCCTTTTTCGGGGGTCTCTTATTTGCATCTATGGGTATGTGTTTTACCGCTCTCGCACCTAACATTGATTTCTTTAATTTTCCTGCCTTTCTATTCCTAACGCCAATGTTTCTACTAAGCGGAACTTTTTTTCCCATTCCTGATCCTATTCAAGGTGTAGCCCTAGGCATTCTCCCCCTAACCCATGTGGTAAGCTTGCTGCGTGGGCTCATTGTAGGACAATTTCCAACCCTTGCCAGTCTTCAATCTGAAACAATCATCTTTTTGAATATGACCTGGATAACTATCGCAGTCATCGTCTTTTTCTTACTAAGTATACACCTAATGAAAAAACGACTCATCCAATAAAGAAACACAATTCTTAATATGAAAATTCTCCCTCTTCTCTATTTAATTTTTTTATGTTTTTGAAGAAACTATAGTCCTTTTCGATTTAGCAACTAAGCTTTACCTAATCAGAAACAGGATATGGTTGTTTGAGTGCGGTCTCCGGGATTCGAACCTGGGTCGCCAACTTGGAAAGCTGGTGTCCTAACCATACTAGACTAAGACCGCGCATGAGCCAATAACACAGTTAGAAATAGACTTAAACTTTTTCCTTTCATTCTGCTCTAAAAGCGTTTTTCTAGTCGCTTAATACATAGAAAAAGAGTTTCGCCAAAAATATGATGTGAATTTTGAGCTTCCCCTCTATAATTCTTAAGCGGTGGGGGTGTTCTTATTGTATAAGTTGAGCTTGGAGGAGGTCGTTTTTTAGCCAGTTTTTACCTTTTTTAATAAGTTGTTTTTGGAATTCGGGGCTGGGCAGAATTATGAATACACCTTGGGTTGCTCCTGCTTCGCGTTTGAGTTTGATTTGGAAAATAAGTGCGGTTTTGGAAACTGCCTCCATCTTAGCTAATAGAATATCAACTATTGCTTCAAAGGAGTCTACGACCATTGTAGGAGTAGAGGGCACAAGAGCCATCTCTGAAAAGTCTGCTACTGCACTAAAAAAAGCGCAGATAGTGTTTGAGCACATCTCTTTAATGGCTGACTGTTGAAGGGTAGGATTGTTTTTTGAAGGCGATTTTTCGGTTAGAATATTAGAGAGTTTTGCAGCTTCATTAAGTTCAAAAGCAAGCAGTACATCACAGTCGGTTTTCCCTTGTAGTTTCATATGAACTGCCGTGACTGGGCGGTCTGGGGGACCATTAAATCGACTAATCAGATGAGGAGGACCGGTTTCCAGTTTAGTTAGATCAATATGTATGGGTTGGTGGGCAAGTTTAGAAAGGATAGTGGCAGCTCGGCCAGCTCCTATGTTACCAATCTCTGCAACTATGCCTAAATCCGAGCAGGTTATGACGGTTTCAAGGAGTTTTTCGGGATCGATTGGTTTAGTAACAAACGCTTTAGCGCCTATACGCATGGACTCCTGAATCAACGATTGCTCATCTAGAGCGCTGCAAATTATAATGTTTGCTTGGGGATCCAAAGTTAGGATTTCTTTTAGAGCATCTATGCCTGTTTTTGAGGTGTTACCTATCTCTATTACAATATCCATAAGGACAACTTCAGGCCTAAGCTTTTGGTATTTCTCTACTGCTTCATCCCCGCTAGTTGCCTCCCCTACAACCTTATGACCTGCTCCCAAAAGAAGCACAGCTAGTAAATCGCGAAAGTAATCAGAATCATCAACTAGAAGTACGGAGACCATCGCATATCCAAATTGCATATAACGCAATATATTATTAATATTTATGAAGCCCAAATCAATTTGATGCGAAGTTACTGGTTTTGATTTTAGAATTTGAAAATTATTTAAAGATTTATGCTCAGTTATTATAGTTTAGGAATAAGTATTTGTTTTATTTTTTTAATTCGACCGGGTCTTTAATGCATTGCGATGTTTTTTACCTGAAAAATTTTAGGATTTTGATTTTTAGTTACCTGATCTTGGATATTTCTAGATAATAGTTAGTAAAAATTTAAGAATGATAATAATCAAAACAATACTAACAGAGGCAATTTACTTGGTAAATAAAAGGGTAATCTTGACATTATCCCTTACTGGTTTATTTTTTTTATCGCCAGTATGTTCTTGTTTTTCCCAAACGACCGCTGGGGTCTCAGTCGAAGACAATTTTATTTATAATTGTATACTGAGGGGATCTCATGATAAAAACGAATCATGGTCTATCTGGGTCCCAGAGTGGAATCAGTCCAAATGGGCAATAACCATAACCGCTGTAGTAGATTTAAGAATAACTTTTGATCTCCAGATTCTACTATCCAATGGCACAATCCAATATTATCCCAGCCAATACATCGACTTATTCAGCGGAGGCTCAAACGGACAAAACTATATGTTCTTTGTATACCCAAATCTTAGCGCGTCTGACCCGATTTATCTCTCCGACAGCAAATACATAATTAACTCGACCATCTCAAGAAACTTCATCCGGGCCGAGAGAAATTAACCATATAAACTTCTCTTCAACCATAAGCTATTGGGATGTATTTTTAGATAAGAAAACTGGTTCATTAATTGAGCTCTCAGAAACATACTTAGACAGCGCATGAACATTTAATCTCAAACTCGCTGAAACCTCCCTCTGGTCGGTAACAGCTCAACCTACACAACCAACAACATTGCCTACAAATACATCTACCAATCAGCCTTCAATAACACCTACTCCTACCGTAATCAATACAACTCCATCGCAAACAATCCCTGAATTCTTAACCTTACCCTTACTAGTGGCTATAATAATTATGACATCAATAGCAGTCTTATTGTTCGCTCAATTGAGGTAAAGAAATTCTTCTAATCAGCCGAGCTCATTAGCAATCAACACTTTTTGAATATAGTCGCCTTTTAGAACCATAAGCTCTCTTCAAATAAGGCAAAGTCCTTTAATTTAATAAAGGAGTATTTATTTTCGAATTCGTGCAGTTTTACATAGACACATTGCGCTTGGTTGGTGGATAAAACTTTTATATGTGACCAAGGGATTGTGCTTATGCATCCCAACTATAATGACCACGGTGTTCAGATGGAACCCAGTAAAAAACCGCTGAACGTCCTCATAAAACAGCTTCATGGCAACATTGAAGTAGTTCTTAAAAATGGCTGCGAATACAAAGGCAAAATGATAAAAGTTGACGGTCACATGAACATTCTCCTTGAAGGCGCTACCGAATACAAAGACACACAAATGATGACCAATTATGGCAACGTTTTACTCCGCGGAAATAACGTTCTATACATCGTTTTAGATTCAACTAGGCATTAACCGACAATCTTTTAACTTTTCCTAAAACAAATTCATAAGCTTCTTCAACACTAACCTTAACCTTATACTTACGGTTGAAGAAATCTAACACGTTTTTTAGATCCCGCATCAATAGATCCTTGGCGTTAAGGTGCTCTTTTGTAACATATTGTGGCCAATCAATAATTAATACGTTCATATCTGGTTTTACGATGATATTATAATCGCTTAAATCTGCATGAATTATTCCCGTTTCCAGATATGTTTTCTGAACATTCATTAGAATTTCTAGTAGCACTTTAGAAGGGTCATCGAGTTCTTTCCATTTTGATAGTTCCGCTCCTTCTATTACTCCCATCACTATGGCGTGGCGATTTTGATATATTGGTTCTGGTACCGCTACCCCATGTGTATAAACGAGACGTAATGCTTGGAACTCTTTTTCCGCTGCTAATCGTGATTGGAAAAGCCACCCTGCATGGTCAAGCATATAGCCGCGCGTTCGTCTTGTCTGACGAAAGCTTATTCTTCCTAGTCTGTGGAATTTTACTGCTACTCGGGTTCCCTTTGGGTCTAAGGCGTCAAAAACATCTGCTTCTTTGCCTACCCCTAACGATTTACCGAAAGCTTCTAAGACTCCAGCTTTGACAAAAGCATTAATGGCTAAGCAGTCGTAGCCTGTATAATTAAGTGTGTACCCAACATAGGCCCCTTGCATCCGTTTGATTAAGCTTAATTTGTTTAACTTATTCAAGGTGAAATCTATTCTATCCATCGGGACTTTAGCATACTTTTGAATTTGTTCTTTAGGTACAAACTCTCGTTTGCTCATAGCTGTTTCGATAATCTGTAGTATTCGAAAATCTTCGATTTCCAAGATTCGAAATATTTGCACGGCATTTTCAGCAGATGACATTTCAACTATAATCTTATGCTTTCACTCTTAATAAGAGTAAAAGTTCGTTGCTGGAGTTTACCTTATATTCAAGTTTCTCTCATACTGGTTCACAGCTAACTACTCTACTGCATGAATGAAGTTAGGTTTTATGAATGGCAGTTGATCAGGAAAATATATCTAGGATACTTTCGGTGCTTTCCCACAGAATAAGAAGAGAGATTCTTCTAATTCTAAACGAAAAAGGGGAACGCAGCTTCACTGAACTAATGAATACTCTAGATATTGATACTGGTAAGCTGAGCTTCCATATACGAAATCTAAACCCCTTTCTTGAACAAACATCAACAGGAAAATACAAGTTAAGCCGTGCAGGCGAAGATGCTGTTAGGGTCATAAAAGATGTTGAGTCATGGGCTGAAGTAGCCGACGTAAACAGAAAAGAATCTCAGCTCGCTTTAGCTTCCTATAAGAGACGTGCATATGCTTTCCTAATTGACTTCGCAATAATGCTCCTGATTACGACCCTACTTCTTATTGAACCGGTTTTGTCTCTATTTGCAGTAAACTTTGCAATCGGTTTTAATATCCTGTTTTTAGCTCTGGGTGTTCTTTGGGTCTATTCAACCCTTCTAGAGGGCTTTAGCGGCCAAAGTCTTGGAAAACGTGCAATTGGCTTAAAGGTTGTGAAGATTAACGGGAAAAAAATGGACTATGAACATTCGGCAGTAAGAAATTTTGGCAAGATTCTCTTGCCCTTCGATTTACTATTCGGATATGAACTTAAAGATCCTCGATTCAAAAGATACTTTGACAAATTCGCTGGCACTACGGTAATTGATTTGCGACAGCGCACTGCATAATTATTATTTAGTTACCCTTTTTTAGATTAGTTTCTCCTAAATTTCAATTATTTGAGCTGCTTTTAATGATGATTCAACCATCTCGGCGATGTCAAGTTTCTCTTCCGCCTCTTTAATCGCGTTGAGTTTGGCCTGAGTTGCAGGCATGGAGGGTGCTGCACTGCAACCATGCGCCTTTATAATTGAGGTTTCGAAGGTGCCTATTTTTCTAGCTATGGCTTCGGTTTCTATTTTATCAAAACCCAGTAGAGGACGATGAATGGGATAACAGGTAGCTGCTTCGTCAATAGCATATAGATTATGCATAGTTTGGCTGGCTTGTTCACCGATAGCTTCACCTGTAACAATACCGTAAGCTTTCTCGGCATCAGCAATTCTTTGAGCGATTCGATACATCAATCGTTTACAAAGTAAACAAGTAAACCTGGTTGGGGCTTTCTGCTGTATTATTTTCATGTTTTCGCCATTGGGTACAATGTACATTTTTCTGATATAGCCTGAACTCCATTCTTTGAGGTTCTTTGCATTCGTTATGGCCTTCTCCTTCTCCCGTTCATCGGTGAAAGGCCAATTATCTACATAAATCGGAACTGGTGGACATCCGCGTTTCATAGTTAGCCAACAGGCTACCGGAGAATCTATCCCACCGCTAAGCAAACATACGGTTTTTGCTTGGGTACCCAATGGAAAGCCACCCGGACCCTGCAAAGTCTGGGCATAAATGTAAGCTTCTTGGTCGCGAACTTCTACTGTTAATGTAACTTGAGGATTAGTCAAATTCACTTTAAGATTACGTCCTTGGAAAGTATCTAATATTTGCTCCCCAAGCATTCGACAAACTTCTACACTACTATAAGGCTGTGTTCCTACGCGGTGGCACCGTACAGCAAAAGTCGTGTTATCTTTTATTATATTATCTGCTACGCTAAGAGCTACTTTTGTGAGAATCTTTAACTCTGAGGTGGTCTTTTTAGCAGGCGAAACACTAGATATACCAAAAACCTTCGTTAACGCCTTTGTAATTTCTAATGAGGTTTCTGTCTTTAGATAAATTCTTCCTCGTAGTCGTTCAATCGCAGCTGGTTTAAGATTTTGACTTTTAAGGGTCTGTTTGAGGTTTTGCAGGAGCTGTTTTTCGTAAGTGCGCCTTGTCCATTCACTTTTGATGCCAATTTCTCCACTAAAACGCACAATAATATAATCTGAATCCGTCGTTTGCGTCAAATCTCTGCACAACAATTAAGAACGAAAGACCCAACGAATTTAACAGTTATGCTAATTTCCAAAAATAGAATTTTGGGGAAAATTTTTCAGTTCATAATAGGTTAACATCGATTGGTTTTTTTCAGGTTCTCACATTGAAACACGATTGCCTCTTAGACAGAGGCAAGTGAGTGCTTGTGCGACAAATAATTACACGGTGTTACCCAATGCATCAATGTCTATAGTTAAGAACCATTCAACCAAGGCACTTTCATTTTGTGCTTTAATTTGGCGTTTAGTTTTCTTCATATTAAATCCAACCATTTCAATGTGTGTTACTTAGGGGTTTAATCATTTGTCTGTCTGTTTTCCATACAACACAATCCCGCGGAAAGTTGTTTTAAACAAAAACTAAACCGTCAACTAGAAGCGAAACCTCTATATTTATAGATGAAAATTCCTTCTCACCAGACTTTATGCGGGCCCGTAGCTCAGTCAGGCCAGAGCGGCGGACTCTTAATCCGTAGGCCGCGGGTTCAATTCCCGTCGGGCCCGCCAAAAAATTAAATTTTGGTAGCTAGTTCTGCTGCCCACTTTTGTATAGCTTCTATGTCTCTTGTGTCGTAAATGCCTGGTTCTATTTCTTTGTAAGCTACGGCAAGTTTTGGGCGTTCGTTTTCCATTCCTTTTTTCATGATCCATGACATTGTATTAAAATTGTATATTGCTCCAAACAAGCCTAACATTTCGCATTTAAGGTTGTACTTAGAAGCTTTTTCCTCTAAATATTTTGTTTTGGCGTTTGCCACCAATTCGGGTTTATCCGGGTTTAATTTTTCGGCGGCTGAGCCACAATTGACAAATAATGCCACTTTCTTTGTGGCCAATTCTTTTTGGAACTTTTTAAGAAAATCTTCCGGCTCACCAGTCCAGCGGCCTATTTGAATGCCACTGCCTACAATAATTAGGTTATATTCATTTATGGATTGAATTTTTTCTTTTTTAGCATTCACAACTTTGGCTTCTATGCCTTGCTTTTGAAGTGTTTGTGCAATCTCTTGTGCAGTGATTGCAGCTGTTCCGGTTCGTGTGCCATACACAATTAAAGCTTTTGACATGATATCCACATTTAATTGTAGGTCATATATCTAATTTTGTTTTGGTGTGTGCAATAATTTTCCAAAGAATGAAATCAACTTCAAATTAATAGAAATTTGAAAAATATATTTTTTCCTTGACAATAAGTAAAAGCGTTTTTGATGTCACCAATCAATTTTTGAACTTGTGCATCTAGTCTACGTTAGTTCCCCAACTAAAGTTCGTATCTCTTATAATCGAGTTGAGAACCGCATTTGGGCGTAACAAAATAAAAGATCTCTCCGCATTGAATACAGTGACGCTCTTGGTTTTTACTCTTCTCTATCGCCAAAGAACCACATTTTGGACAGCGTATTTCTGCTGTCGGGGTTTTATTTTCCTTCATAGTCTATAATATATTGTTTCTGCAATTAAAAATGTTAAGATAGCATTGTCAGTAGGTTGTGTCGTAAGGATAAGGTTTTTGAGTATCTATGTTTTTTATTGATTGCTAAGGTTGAGGATTTTGTCTAAGAAAGCAAAGAAAGCTGAGGGTTTAGAACAGCATAAGAAAATACAACGCGAAAAAGACCAAAAACGAAAAGAGAGAAAACAGGTTTCACTTCCCGCAAAACACGCTAAAGGAAAAAAATAATTCTCAATTTCAAAGAGGATTTTAGACTTCTCTCAAATCCATTTTTTCCCTTTACTTATTCGTTTTAATGGTTTGATTTACTTTCAGAACTTTTGCAGTTATGTTATAAAATCAAACTTAAAACCTGAAAAAAATTCTAAAAAAGAGCTAAAATAATTCTTTTGTAGATTTTAGGTCTTTCATTGCGCTTTTAAACGCTTTTGGCAAATCATCCAAATATACTGATTGACTTCTAATTCCTTGCTGAACGGCTCCCGCCGCTAAAAGCCCAGTTCCTAGTATGTCACTGACTAAGGGTTCTGGAAATACAAGCAATGCCAAACCTGCCTTTATTAGGAATGATTTGTTTCCGCTTTTGTAAAGTTTCCTAGTAGCGCCTACACTGCTTGTAGCTGTTCTGACAGAATTGCCCATATCTATGTGATCCTTAGACATTTCTTTAATAGATGTAGTTAAGGCTTTGAATTCTTCCGTCTTCATCGATATACCTCTCCTCAAGTGTATAGCCATTCAAAATGAAAAACTTACACAGAAAACAAACCTCAAAGAAAGCCCCTTTCAAAATATTTCATTCCTTTTTTTTAATTTAATAATTCAATATTAGCTTCCTCGTTCACTATGTTTTGATTTAACAAATTAAATTATGTTCAGATGAACGCATGGAGAAATAATCCTGTTTTTCGAGCTAAAGTTGATTCATTAAATAAGAAAGACAAAATATGATATTAAATTCCTAAATCTCTAAATTGACGTAAATTTTCTATTCTAAAGGATTTAAAAAAAATGTATTGCTCCTAAAAAATTTTCGTTAAATCCCTGCTTTACATTTTTACTTTATTCTAAAATGTTATGAGTTCGCAATAATATCCAAACTACATGCAACAATGCTATCACCGTAATTATCGCTCCATAATATTGTATTGCAGTAAGCAAACTATTCGTTTGCGCTAATGCACCTAATCCAATAATCGGTAATCCAAATGCTACATAAGCAATCGCATAAAACGTTGAAATAACAATCCCCCGACGATTTGCAGGTGCAATAGCATTAATAATAGCTACTGCCCCAAAAAAAGTGGCGCCATAAGCTATACCACATACCAAAGCAGCCACAACTAAGACAACTACTGAGGCTACGAATTGGGCAAGAACAATTAACGATATGCCACCTACCAGAATTAGTTGACCCATAACCAAAAGCTTCTTGAGATCCGTTTTTCGAAGAAACTGTTGGGTTAAGATGCACATAAAGGCCATAATTGCAGTCACAGCACTTCCAACAGAAACACTGGTCGTATTCAAAGTAATTTGAGTATAAGTTGGAACTACACTGAAATATAATGCTGACATTGCAAAGACCAATGCTGCAGATAATGAAGCAGAAGCAAAATGTATGCGAATATTGGCGGGAATTCCTGGAAAACTTAGCTGAAGCGGAGCTGACGATAACTCTGATTTCTGCTCTTTTATTTTAAGAAGAGAGACAAAGACGGCTCCTAACAATATTAGATCAATTAAATAAACAAGGAAAGTTGGTGCTGGCAAATATTCTACTGTAAATCCAGATAGAAGGGGTCCAACGATTAAGCCTGTAAACATTGAGGTTCCGGCTATTCTGCTGGCGCGTTTTCGATTCTTCGATGGCTCTAATTCGACTAAAGCAGCAGTAGCATTACCAAAAGCTGCACCTACCGCGATTCCCTGCAGTGCCCGTCCGATAATTAACCATAACAATCCATCACTCAATGCAAGAAACACCGAAGCAATAATACAAATCACTACTGCTACAAGCAAAATGCGTTTTCTACCTATTTTATCTCCCATAGGTCCAAAGATGAATAAGGCAGGAATAACCGCGATAGCATATGCAGCAAAAATTAAAGTTCCTTCTATAGGAGATAATCCGAATTTTGTTTCATAAATCCCATAAAGAGGTGTGGGGAGAACCCCGCTCATAAGTAACATCATATTTGTTGTAGCTATAATGTAGAATGCGCTACTGTTGGATTTCAATAAGCTCGCTTGTGCATTGGATTTTATTTCTATGTTGTTATTTATTTCCAGATTGCTTCCTCAGAGCGGTTTTCCTATAATATCTAATTTATATCGCTATGTTTTAAGTTGATTAAATGTAACAAATCATATAAAGTAACTACATAATCTAGTAAGAGTAGTTGTGTGTTTCTGAAAGAGGTTTGTTAAATGCAAAAGAACGGGCTAAGCAAATTAGCTGTTGTCCTGTTGACTATGATAGCGATTTTAGCGTTTTTAGCGGCTATCATGCAAATTATAAACCCTGAGTTTGTCTATTTGTTTTTGTCTCCTTCTTCTGGCCATGCTGGTGGTGTATTCTATGAAGTTATTGCTACATTGCTTACGATTGCTGTGGATATTCTTTACCTATTTGGCGGTGGCATCGTATTTTTTGGAGCTATGCTTACATTAATTCGACTGGTGCAGATAAAGTCAAAAGATCCCTTCAGACCATCCGGAGTTACCCGTTACCTATCTGGGTATTTGACCCTAAGTTTGGAATTATTCATCGGAGCAGAAATCATAAAAACTGCAACAACCCAAGAGTTTTCAGATTTGACTATACTTATCCTGATCATCCTTAGCAGAGGGCTCTTTAGCCTAATCTTATATTTAGAGCGGAAATGGCGCGGTACCGATACTGAAACAGAATAAAATGTAGCTCTTTATAAGCAGGTCTTCTCTGTCTCTTTTACTTCTTCTCTAAAAGAGTATTGTGTATTATTGGTTTGTGGTTAGCTAAGCTTTAAATGAGTGAAGCTCTCATTAAAGAGAAATAAGCTCGGACGCCTATGGGCAAAAAGGCACTTGTACCCTCAATTTGGCTAAGTGGCACCCGCTCAAATGGAGCGTTTTTATCTAGAAATTCAGTTGATGCTATCGAAGTTATTGGATTTATCCGGAATAAAGATTACAATAACTTTAAATATGTTCATGCTCAGCCTCATTTTCATAAACGAACGGGGACTTCGGGCTCAAATCATGAGAAACTTGTCCAAAGAACTCTTCTTCAAGGGGGCAAAAGTTGATGATTATTGAATCGATTATAGCATTCGTTCTAATTTTGTCTGCAACATTGGTCATTTATGCCTTAGGTCGCAGAGTTGCTCCAAAACCCACTCCAACAGAAGCTGAACAATCAGTATACGCCTGCGGAGAAAAAATTCTATATCCTAAATTACGTTTAAACATCTCGCTATACAAGTATCTTATTTACTTTGTAATCTTAGATAGCTCAGTTTTGCTTTTAGCTTTTGCATCCTTTCTGGGGAAAGCAATCAATATTCAATTAATTCTCGTATACCTGTCTGTAATATTTGTTTCAAGCTTACTTCTAATCGATGGAGGTAACGATGATGACTAATTTAGCTACTTGGGCGCGACTTAAGTCTCCTTGGGTTCTTCACTTTAATTCCGGTGCATGCAATGGATGCGACATAGAAATCGTCGCGTTGCTAACACCAAAATATGATGTTGAACGATTCGGTATAAAACTGGAACCCTCTCCTAGACATGCTGATGTCTTACTAACTACTGGTGTAGTTACTGAACAATGCGCTGAAAGGCTAAAGCGTATATACGACCAAATGCCTCAGCCAAAATTTGTAGTGGCTATCGGTGCATGCGCCTGTTCAGGTGGAATTATGAGTGGCAACTATAACGTAGTTGGTGGTGTTGATAAGGTGATTCCAGTAAATGCCTATATTCCTGGGTGTCCACCGCGCCCAGAAGCCATTATCGATGGCGTAGTCAAACTTCTTGGTGCACTTGAAGCATCAACAAAAGAGGTAAAGAAAAAATGATAACCGATATCTCAAATCTACAGCCCATATTTGAAAAGAAGTTAGGTAAAAGTCTTCTCCAGTTTCAACCTGGGCAACTTGGCATTTGTAAGATTCAGATCAACCCCCAAGCACTAAGAGAAACTGTACCCCTTATGCTTGAAAACGTGAAAGATACCACCCTTGCGGCGATAACTGGAATAGATGCTGGCGCAAACATTCGACTCCTTTACCACTTACGCGCAGATAACAGCATAGTAACCGTCGAAACCGAAGTTCCAAAAGAAAATGCAAAAATCGCAACTATAACTGACATTATTCCTGCAGCGAACTTCAATGAAAGAGAAGTAACCGACCTATTTGGAGTAACTTTTGAAGGCCACCCTAGTCCAGGGCGACTAGTATTACCTGATCGCTGGCCTGATAATATTTATCCTCTTAGGAAAGATGTAAAAGCCAACGAGGTCAAACTTAAACCTGAGCCTTCACCTGATGAAGTAGGTAATTCATCAGACGATGATAAACTTGTTAACATCATAATAGGTCCACAACATCCTGCCTTACTAGAACCAGAGAAATTCCGCGTTGCTGTTGACGGTGAGATAGTAAAAAGAGTTGAACCCAGAATAGGCTACGTTCACAGAGGCGTAGAAAAATCAGCTGA
This sequence comes from Candidatus Bathyarchaeota archaeon, assembly GCA_963701765.1. Classification (GTDB taxonomy): domain Archaea; phylum Thermoproteota; class Bathyarchaeia; order Bathyarchaeales; family Bathycorpusculaceae; genus JADGNF01. The sequence goes on along the minus strand of CAVPBD010000010.1, from coordinate 144,356 downwards.
ACTACATACTTATTTGCAAGATGTTTACATTATCGAAAGAATATGCGGTATCTGTAACTCTTGTCACTCAACAACCTTTATTGGCGCTGTTGAAAAAATATTAGGCCTTCAAGTTCCTTCTAGAGGAAAATACATCCGTACAATTATACTGGAATTAAACAGAATTCACAGTCACTTGCTTCTTCTTGGACATGCTGGCCTTGAAATTGGGTATGAAACATTATTCCAGTACATGTGGCGAGATCGAGAGCCAATAATGGATATTACCGAATTAGTTAGCGGTAACCGGGTAATTACCTCCTCTATAACTATTGGTGGCGTACGAAGAGACATAAAAGAAACCGACATACCCAAAATAAAATCTATTTTAGCTACACTTCTAACCCAAATACCTTTCTACAAGAACCTATACCAAACTGAGCCTTCAATTAGTCTTCGTACAAAAAATGTTGGTGTATTATCTCGAGAAGATGCGATAAAATTGGGTGTTGTTGGGCCTGTTGCTAGAGCTTCAGGTGTAGCAACTGATGTGCGAAAAGATGCTCCCTACGAGTCATATGGTGAAATTCCATTCAAACTGATTACTTACAAAGACGGCGATACCCTCTCCCGTTTCATGGTGCGTTTAGATGAATTAGTTGAGAGCATAAACATAATCAATTATGCATTAGACCATTTACCTCAAGGTCCTTTCCGAGTTAAGGCTCCCCGTGCTGTACCTGCTGGTGAGGCTGTTAACCGAGTTGAAGCCCCAAGAGGCGAACTTCTGCATTTCGTAAAAAGCAATGGTACTGTTTACCCTGAACGCGTTAAAGTTAGAACACCCACATTCGCAAACTTACCTTCGTTCCTAAAAACAGCCATAGGTGGAAGTATAGCTGATGTCCCCGCGAACTTCGTGAGCCTTGACCCATGCTTCTCATGCACTGATAGATAGGAGAAAAAGACATGATAGACATTCTTATGCTACTCTTCCGAGTACTTGTTTTCCCCGGTTTTACTTTCATAATATTCTTCACTCTATTCTGTGACTGGATAGAAAGAAAATTCGAAGCCCGTATGCAAAACAGAATGGGTCCTAAATTCACTGGTCCAAGTGGCATTTTACAGCCTCTGGCCGATTTCATAAAACTCCTTGTTAAAGAGGAAATAACACCTCATGAATCAAAAGCTAAAATTTTCAAATTTGCCCCAATTTTAGCTTTATCTGTTATAGTATTCGCTTTATGCTTCTTACCTATTGATGGTGCAAGTGTTATTCCTAATGCCGGATTTACCGGCGATTTGGTTTTTGTAATGGCGTTAGTTTCCGTCGCCAACTTTTTGCTTTTCCTCGCAGGTTGGTCCTCTTCTAACCCCTATAGCTCTATAGGTGCAGCAAGAGTTTTAACGCAATTTCTTGGTTATGATATTCCATTATTACTCTTAGCAATTGCACCTGCTTTCTTAGCAGGTTCATTAACGATTTCAAGTATTGTAATGGCTCAGAGCAGTTGGCTTCCATTCATTATCTTAGCTCCTTGGGCATTTGTGCTGTTTGTGATCACAATGCAAGCTGAGTTGGAGAAAGATCCCTTCGATGTTCCTCATGCAGAAAGCGAACTTGTCGCTGGACACGAAACTGAATATAGTGGTGCAAAGTTGGCTTTTCTAAAACTTGCCCGTGATGTTCAAATTGTATTTGGTGCAGCACTAATCACTGTGCTGTTTTTGGGGGGAGCAAGTGGCCCAGTCTTTTTTGGTCTACCTGAATTCTGGGGCACATTATGGTTTGTGCTTAAAGTATTAGCTATGATTATTCTCTCTGAAATCATCACAGTTCAGTTCGCAAGATTGCGAATAGATCAAGTATTGAGAGCAAACTGGAGAATATTCCTGCCTCTGAGTATACTCTCCCTTATGTTAACAATTAGTTTAGTAGTATGGGTATTTCCCCTGATGTGATTACGATGACTAAGAAAAGTATAGTCCCGATGCTCAAAGCAACATTCAGTTCCCTATTCAAAAAAACTGCAACTGGAAAGTATCCTTTCGTAAAATGTGAACCGCAAGAAGAATTTAGAGGAAAACAAATTTTTGATACTGACATTTGCATTGGGTGCAGCTTATGTTCTAGAGATTGTCCCGCAAAAGCTATAGAGATGGTCGAGGTCGGAGGAAAAAAGCGTCCTCTATTTTTCTTAGATCGTTGTGTTTTCTGCTATCAATGCGCTGAAAGTTGTCCAAGAAACGCTATTAAGGCTTCAACTTTTTTTGAATTAGCTGCAACAAGTAAGGCAGCTTTAGAATTAAAACCTGATTCGCCCCATGTAGTTCAACAAAAAAGTCAAGGTGCACAATCATGATCGTTGAAACTATTTGTATTGGATTACTAATATCGGCTTGTTTAGCAATATTGCTCGATGAAGCTGTTTATGCTGTAGCTGCTTTAGCAGTTACCTTTCTCTTAACATCTGCCTTATTCGCGGTTAGTAATGCCGTTTTTGCAGCAATTTTCCAGTTTGCTTTAGGCATAGGAACGGTCGCCATCCTGTTTTTGGAAGGTGAAGGTTTAAGCGAAAAGTCTTTGAATAAAAATAAGTTAACTATTCCAATTATCGCTGTTACCGTGGGTGTTCTGATGTCCGTGCCTGCAATATTCTTTTCAGTTTCTTCTCCAAATACTACTATTGCATCAACTGGTTTTGCAGCTGCTTTGTGGGATTTAAGGGGTCTTGATGTAGTTTTACAAAGTTTAGTTATCCTTACTTTGGCGATGGGAATTGCCATAGTATTATACGAACGGAAAAAAAATAACAAAACACGAAAAGGTGAGCCCTAATGGACTTTGTCATCTTATCCATGGCTATGTTAGCAATTGGCATTTATGGTCTTCTCACTAAACGTGAGTTGCTTAAAGTTTTCATCTCTATCGAATTAGTTGCTATTGCTGCAACGCTAAACTTTGTGATGCTAGCGTCCTCATTTAGCCGAGAAATGGGGGAGGTCATGATGATATTAGCATTCTCCACTGATACAGCCGTCAGCTCAGTTATCTTAGCGCTATTGGTTATTGCTTCAAAGAAGTACGGAACTATTGACATCAACAAGCTGATACGTCGTGAAGATAATTCAAAAGACGCAAGCGAGGGTGAACAATAATGGAGTTCTTTGAACTTTCTTCTTGGCTGGTCTGGCTTCTTCCGCTAATTTCTAGCCTTTTTGTTCCATTAATTGCGCGCTTTAGTGAAAAAGCTAGAAACTATTACGTAATTATTATTGCTGCAGTAACTGCCTCTTTAGCATTCAGTCTTGTATCTGGCGCAACTTCTGGTCATGAAAGTTTTGTCAACTTCTTTGCTTCCTGGATTCCTTCTGCAGGTTCACTATCCGCGATAACAATAGGTGTATTCATTGATCCACTAAGTATCCTATTTGCCTGTCTAATCGGCTTCTTCGGGCTAATAATTTCCATTTACTCTCAAGGATACATGAAAGGGGAAAACGGTTTAACTCGATATTACTTTTTCCTACTCCTCTTTATTGGTTCTATGATCGGTCTGGTAGTTTCCGATAACTTTCTTCAGATGTTCATCTTCTGGGAAATGGTCGGTTTATGTTCTTATTCACTAATCAGCTTCTGGTACCATCGCCCTGAATCAATAAAAGCAGCTACAAAAGTATTCCTCATGACCCGCATCGGAGACATCATGCTCCTAGCTGCTATAGGTCTTCTTTTCGCCAGTTTGGGCACTTTTAGCTTCCGAGAAACAATGACCCTCATTGCCAGCGGAGCATTACCTACCTCAACTTTAACTGCAGTTGCCTTCTTGATCTTGGGCGGTGCAATTTCTAAGTCTGCTCAATTACCTTTACAGACTTGGCTGTTTAGCGCCATGGAAGCACCCACCTCCATCAGCGCCCTCTTACACTCAGCAACAATGGTAAAAGCAGGTATCTTTTTAGTTGCGCGTTTCATATTCTTAGCTGGTCCTTTAGTAGCCACCCTTCCAATGTGGCTTCCAACTGTCGCTTGGATCGGAGTTTTGACGGCATTTATAGGTGCAACAATGGCACTTTATACACCCGACATTAAAGGTGTTCTTGCTTATTCAACCGTTAGTCAATTAGGCTTCATGATGGCTGCATTAGGTACAGTCCATTCGTCTGCGTCCTTGGGCTGGTCAGCAAGCTTATTCCACATGGTTAGCCATGCCTTCTTTGAAGGTTTGGGCTTCTTGCTTGCTGGTGGAATAATTCACGCTGTTGGAACACGCGATATGCGTCTAATGGGAGGACTGCGTAAATTTATGCCCCTAACCTTTGCCATGGCACTTGTTATGATTTTAACTACAAGCGGTTTGCCTCCGTTTGCAGCCTTCTTTAGCAAAGGTCTGGTAATAGAAAGTATTATGGAAGCAGGTAACCTTCTGCAGGTTATTCTAATCTTTGCCACTACAGCTATCACATTTGCATATAGCTTAAGATTCTTTAAACTAACCTTCCTTGGCAAAGGGTCTGAACATCTAGAGAAGGTTCATGTTCACGAAGCACCCAAGATTATGCTAGCAACTGCAGCTGTACTTGCGATTATGTGTGTTATCTGGGGATTCCTCGAACCTGTAATAGGTACCTTCCTAGGTGTTGAAGCTGAATTGAATCTTTTAGGCGCATTCTTCAACTTAGAAACCGCAATATTTGTTTCCCTGCTTATTCCAACTGGCCTTCTTGTATACGCAACTTACTTTAAGAATTCAGCAATTATGGCAAAAATCCGCAGCCGAATCTAATCCTCTGACTGTAATTCTCAAACATGGTTACTTCTTTGATGACTTCTATGAGAAAGGTATTGCACGGGGGGTTATGATTTTATCAGGCGGACTGCATATGTTTGAAAACTCGGCTCTAGGTAAATTGCCTTTAATGGTTGCTGGTTTCACAATAAGTTCAGCAATTATTATTCACAAGTATTTTGATACCCTAACTGATCAACTGATTAGCGTGATAGCTTATCGTACCCTGCGTGGGGCTTCAAAAATAAACAAATTACCGATATCTGCGTTGCAAAATTACATCGCTGCGGCGTTGATTGGTTTTATATTAATAGTAATTGTAATAGTATTAACTATTGGAGTGTAAAACATGTACGCCCTATTGCTAGTTTTCCTCCTGCCAACTTTGGGAGTTCCTTTTGTTTATTTTACCGGAAAGAAATCAGAAAAACTCGCAGGCATATTGGTTGCTCTTTTAGCTTTAATTTGTATAGGATTGGTTGCTTCAACCATTCCTGATGTTCTTAATAATTCTAATCATAGATATGTCGAAGAATACGCTTGGATTCCAGTCTTAAATACCCATTTTACGCTATTTACCGATGGTATTAGTATTTCAATTGCTATTGTTAGTTTAACCCTTATCCTAGTTGCTGCTCTTTTCTCCATAAACTACATGCACGGCAAAAAGAACCTGCCATCATACTATGCTCTTCTCACATTACTCAGCGTAGGATTAGTCGGTGTTTTTATTACTTCAAACCTTTTGCTTTTCTACTTCTGCTGGGAATTAATGCTTGTTCCTGCCTACTTCATCGTGGGCGGATGGGGCTATCGAGATTCCTATAAAGCAGCATTCAAACTCTTCGTATTCACACACGCAGGTGCAGTTTTTGTACTCCTCGGCATAGGCGCTATTTATATGATAACTGGGGTAACAGACATGTTCGATGCCCAGCAAGCGCTAATGAATACAGCCCCCGATATTGTACGATGGGTTCTGATAGCTTTCACTGCTGGATTCGCTGTTAAAATGGCCGTAGTCCCAGTCCACATGTGGTTACCTGATGCTCACTCAGAAGCCCCAGCAACAATGTCAGCTCTTCTTAGCGGTGTTATCATCAGCGCAGGAGCATATGCAATATTGCGTCTTTCACTGGGAATGGTATTTCCAGCAGTGATTGGCACCTCTTTCGCGGTCGATTTTCTACATGTTCTAGCAATTTTTGGAGTAATCTCGGCTTTCTTTGGTTCACTTATTGCCCTTGTTGAAACTGATATTAAACGAATAATCGCCTACTCCAGCATCTCTCATATGGGATATGTCCTGTTTGGTCTTTCTCTTTTTCCCACCTCAGCCGTAGCTGGAACAATAGCTGTTTCCGTTGCAATTTTAGGAACTGTACTTCATATTCTAAGTCATGCCGTGAGCAAGGGGCTTCTCTTCCTTACTGCCGGATCAATTATGCATCAGACTAACGAAAGAGACATCCAGAAAATGGGTGGACTCGCTGGAAAGATGCCATTCACCTCGGTCAGTTCAATAATTGCCGCATTAAGTATAGCCGGCGCACCACCATTTGCATGCTTTATTAGTGAATTCTTCATTTTCGTTGGCGCTTTTGATGTCATTCGAATTGACGGTTTCTACATTATACCAACTGTTTTTATGCTAATTGCCGTTGTGCTTTCGCTTGCATACTCATTGCGTTTTATTTCAAAAGTTTTCTTGGGACAACCAAAAACTGAAGGCGAAACTAAAATCGTAGAGGTCCCAAACTATATGAAATTAGCAATGGTGATACTAATTATTCTGATAATAGTTATAGGCGTATTTCCAGGATTCTTTGTAAACTTGATTAATTCAATGCACTTTGGATGAGTTGTTAAACTATGATTGAACTATTGGATATCGTTTTACCAATACTAAGCTTGATTGTTTTTGCACTGTTGACTGTACTTACGATTAAAGCTATTCGGAAAAGTAGTCATAAGACCGCTTTGACCTTGGTTTGGTTTGCTATTGTCTTTATTTTCACATTTAGTGCAGTGGCAAATTTGGCGGTAAAATACTACGCTTTACCTGCTTCTGAGCATTTTGTAACTGTGCATTTATCCGATACTCCATTTGAAGCGCTTTCAAGCGTTTTCCTTATTGATGGGATATCAATTTTTATGGCGATAATTTTCGTCGCGTTAAGCTCAGTGGTTATGCTTTATAGTGTTTTTTACACTAGTCCCGCAGAGAGACCTTCTGAAAGGTATTATGCTATAATGTTACTTCTAACTGCTGCCTTGCTTGGATCAGTGTTTTCAGGTGATTTGTTAACCTTATTTATTTTCTGGGAATCAGCCGCTGCGGGTTCTAGCTTTCTAATGCTATATAAGAAAAATCGCTATTCTTTGAATGCTGCATTAAAATATATAGTGATGATTGTAATTGCTTCTGCCTTCATCGTTTTTGGTCTTTCATTAGTTTACGGTATAACTGGCACTTTAAACTTCATTGCAGTCAAAGATGCTTTACTTACTCTTACAGATAATCATTTACTGATTATTGCATTCCTTTTCATAATTACTGGATATGCAATAGAGTCAGCTATTGTTCCATTCCACTTTTGGCTCCCGGATGCATATAATTATGCACCCGCTTCAACTTCATCTTTTCTTTCTGGGCTAATCGATCAGGGAAGCTATTATGTCTTAATTCGAGTTCTTGTATTCATACTAATACCAACTGGTGCACTTGATTGGCGAATACTGCTTGCAATACTAGCAACTCTTTCAATGATTATGGGTAACCTGTTTGCCTTGATTCAGAAAAACGTTAAACTCTTAATCAGCTACATTTGCGTTGCCGATGTAGGATATAACCTTGTTGCGATTACCAGCTACACTTCGCTTGGACTTCAAGGCAACTTATACTTCTTTATCATAGGCGGTATAACAACTGCTCTTTCCTTCATGGCCGTCGGCATATTCAACCACTATGGTCTAAGAACCTTAGAAGATTTCTCAGGTTTAGGCAAAAAGATGCCAATAACTAGTTTAGCTCTAGTAATAGCAGCGCTTTCATTCGCAGGCGTTCCACCTTTAGGCGGATTTATGGGAAAATACCTTGTCTTCACTGCGGCAATTCAATCGGGCTTCACTTGGTTAGCTGTTATCGGTGTTATAGTAAGTGTGCTTCAAACCGCATACTTATTCCGACTAATTAATATCATGTACTCTAAAAAGCCAAAAGACGAAATCTCTATCAAAGAACCGAAAAAATTGCTCATTCCAATATTAATCTTGGCCATTTCATTGATTATTCTAGGGTTATTCCCATCAATAATTATGAATCCAATACAAAACATTTTCCAGCCCCTCCCCTAAGTTTTTTTTTAAAAAAAGCCTACTTTTTTTAATTAAGGTTTTTTGCTAAAGCTCTGCTTATTCTTTTAAAAAATTAAATTTAACTCCTTTTTGACGATTAATTATCAGGCGCATTGAATATGGTTATCTATTTAAATCCGTGCCACTGATTTATTACTGGAGGTTGGGGCAGCTGCAATCCAACGAATCACTTATTGCTTATAATCTTTTGAGAAAAACTTTGATAGGTAGAGGTTTCTGCACTTTGTGTGGTGCTTGTGAAGCTGCATGCCCAACTGGCGCACTTCAGGTTGACGCTGAAAGGGTCAATCGCGTGCATGATTGCTCAAAAGATATGGATTTATGTCCAATTTGTTACGAGATTTGTCCTCATTCCGAAGCTCTTTTGCTAAAAGCTCTAAATCACATTTCTAATGCTCCAATAAAAAATGAAGCTCTAGGGTATTATAGGAAAATTGTGTTTGCTCAAGCAGTAGATCCAAAACTTCGGGGTATGAGTAGAGGCGGAGCTGTCGTAACCGCACTCTTAGCATATGGTGTTGAAAAGAAGTTTTTTGATAGTGCTATTGTCTCTAGGGCTGAGCCAGAGAATCCATCTAGACCTCAAGCTTCCGTAGCTCTTGTTCCGGATGACATTATTTCTGCTGTTGGTAGCAAATTCTTTCCATCATCGGTTGCTAAGGCTTATGGGACTGCTGTGTTTGGTTATGGTAAACGAAAAATTGCCTTCGTTGGAACCCCTTGTTCCGTGCTTGCTTTGCGTAAAATGGAAGCTTGGCACCATAAAATTAGCGAAGGTCTTTCAATAACATTAGGGCTTTTCTGCTTTGGAACTTTTTCTCAGAATACATTGTTAAAATACATAACTGAAAAGTATGGTGTTAAACTATCTGAAATTAAGCAAATGAGGCTATCCTCAAACTTTGTCGTTCAAACCAATGATAAAGTAATACGCATACCGATTGATGAAATCGAACAACATATACAAACAAGCTGTAGAACTTGCATGGATTTCACAGCTGAACTCGCAGACATATCGATCGGTGGCGCTTTTCCCCTAGATGGTTGGTCAACCGTAATTATAAGAACAGAAGCCGGAGAGGACTTTTTCAATGATGCTGTAAAAAACGGCATTATTAACACCTCTACTATCGAGCAAGAGCCTAAGGTCTTTGAACGTGTTGTTCGAGCAGCAATGCAAAAACGAACATCAGCAATTGAAGCAGCGGGCAAAATTGAGCAAGTTTTTGGTTATCTGCCAATCCGAATGTTAAGAGAAACAGAATTACTTTCAAAAGTTAAAGTAGAAGAAATAATGACTAAACACATTATTTCGGTTCTCCCAGATATGACGATTAGTCAGTTAGTAGATTTGATAGCAAAACAACATCATATGGGGTATCCCGTCATAAGCAAAAATAACGAAATACTTGGAGTCGTAACTATCGAAGATGCCTGGCAATACGTCAAGGAAGAACGCGATAAAATCTTAGTAAGTCAAATAATAGGACAAAAACCTGCTATAGTATACGTTGGGAATACTGCTTTAGATGCACTTAAAAAAATGACTGAATACCAAACTGGTCGAGCATTAGTTATGGATAATACGGACTCTCAGCAACTATTAGGCATAATCACAAAAACAGATTTAATGCATGCAATCATACAACAGTCTTAATTTTTTCTCTATGCCCCTACGAGTTTGTTCGCTTTTTCTCCAGTTGGCTTCCGCAGTGCAACTTTTTGAGTTTATATGATTTGTTAACTCTCTCAGTTAACAGAAAAGTGTCGCAATTTAATTCGATAAAAATTGGCTTCCCCAAAAGCGAGTGTAATTTAAGGAAAATTTGGCGCCGGGAAAGGGATTCGAACCCTTGCGGACCTTGCGATCCACGGGCTCTCAAGGCTGGCGTTCTATCTGTGTTGAGCTAACCTCCCAATTTAGGTTGGAAAAATGAGGATGGGCTTTCATGTTTTAAGGTTCCTATGAAGATTCTTTGATTTTTATTTTATTAATTAAAATCATAGTTACCTTTAGGCGGTTAATTGTTACTTGTTTTCGTTTTACTTTCTGATTAAGATTAATTATTTCTTTATGTAGCTGTTATAAAAAAGATGGAGAGAGTTTCTAGCTAGCAGACTGATATGTGGCTGGGTATTTCTTTTGTTGATGTCCATTTGGTGTTAAAGTAAGTTTGTACTATGCTTATGAAGCTTTGATTATTTGACCAGAGGGCTGATGTCGAAGGAGTAGTGCAGTTAGTGGTTATTACCGCTTCAGTATCATCAAATATTATAGTAACAGTTTGAGGTAAATCTTCAAGATATGCAATTTGCAAACTGCTGTTTTTTTGAATGTGAGTTAAAATTTTTTGCATTGCGTTTCCAGTAGGTTTCTCTGTGATTAAACGTATTCTAATGTCGGCTTCGAGTGCTTTTTTATAATCTTCAATTAAATCAAAGATTAAAGGTGAAAACTTTTTCTGCGATATAATAGAATCTACGTTGGACCGAGTTTTTTTAAGGGTTTTACTAATTTTTTGGGTTATTGCACCTTTTCCTGAAAAAATTGTGAACTCGGTTTCTGTGTCTGGACTTGTTTTTTCTGAGTAGATATTTCTTGAATCTTTAATTAGTTCTTGAGTTTTTTTGCTTAGCCTTTGTTGTTCTTCTGCTTTTGTTTTAAGTAAAATTTTTATTCCTTGCTCTAATGGAATTGCCTTATAGCATTTTGTAGAGTCGATTTGTTTCTCTATTAAGCCGGCTTCTTGAAGGGTAGGTGCTACTCGGTATATGTCTTGTCTTGTTATGTGGGATCTTTTTGCAAGTTCTTTTGCGGTCGATGAGCCTAACTGAATTAATGCATAGTAAGCCCTTGCCTGGTTAAGGGTTAATCCTAATTGCATTAATGTTTCTATTTTCTCTCTCATAATCAAAGGGCTCGCCTCCGTGGTAGCTAAGAGTCTTACCCCACTCTACTTTTGTCCGTTTAGACTTTTATTTTTTTCTGTCAGTGTTAGTCACACAAGCGTCATTTTATATTCAGAATCCACACACATAGAATTTCTAATTTTGGTGATAAATATAATGCCAAATTTTAAGAAAATATTTGCAGCAGCAATAATTTTGCTGTTTGTATCTAGCATCTTTGTAGTTCTACCAATAGGGCAGGCACATACACCTTCTTGGAACATTCCAACCTATGCATACGTAGCAGCATCGCCAGACACAGTCGGCGTTGGACAATATACCCTTCTAATCATGTGGCTTAATACTGTAGTTCCCACAGCAGGAGGCCTCGGCGGAGATTTATGGCGCAACTTCAAACTCGACATCACAGACCCAGATGGAGTAAAATCAACATTAGGGCCATTCACAAGTGGCACAGTAGGCACAACATACACAACCTTTACACCTACCAAAGTCGGACAATACAAAATAGTATTTAGCTGGCCAGGACAAGTTCTCAGTAACGGAACAGGAACACCCAACTTTAGAGGTCTAGCCTACGTAGGCGACTACTTTATGCCATCTACAAGTGCAATAATAACTTTGACAGTAACCCAAAACCCATCCAGACATTCCCTGACAATCCATTACCCACCGATTACTGGACTACTACCAATAAATAACCTTAACCGAAACTGGTCACCACTTGCAAGCAACTGGCTAGGCGGATCATGGATAATTAATAGGTTCCAAAGTGCAGGTCAAGCACCAAACAGTCCGCACATAGTCTGGATAAGACAATCGACCTTAGGCGGCATAGCTGATAACCAATGGCCTGGAATACCCTACAACGTTAACGACTACGATAGCCCATTTAGTGCACCAATAATAATGAACGGAAGAGTCTACATTAACAACCCAGTTGAAGCATCCAAACCCAAATACGGCTATTATTGCGTTGATCTAAGAACAGGAGAATTAATCTGGGCTAAAAACGGAACTGACAATGGTCTTAATAACCCTGTAGCACTAAGGGGCTATGCCAGCGGTCTTAATAACGCTCCCGCAATTACACAGACTTTCCCACAACTATCGTGGGGACAAATATATCATTACTACTCAGTTAACGGCAACGGCATGTTAGCTTACTTATGGATGACGCAGGGCAGTAACTGGTACATGATGGACGCTGAATCAGGCAACTGGATAATGACCCTTAAGAACGTTCCTGGAGGCACTGCAGTAGTAGATCAAGATGGCAGTTTACTCAGATACAGCTATAATCCGACCACAGGTAACCTACTTTGCTGGAACTCAAGTCAGTCTATCCCGCCAGCAGGACCAACAGGCACCTCACAGCAACAATGGAAGCCACCGGTGGGTCAAATAGTTGACGCAGCTAAATGACACTTTATGGACAAAAATTGGCCCGGTACCTAACCAATGGGACGCTATTGACATCGCTCCTCGCTCGGGTTACACGATGAACTTAACCATTCAGACGGGTCTACCTGTAGCTCCACCATCACTCACAGGCGGCTTGCCTTCACCTGGCTCAGGCAGCATACAAGTAGTACAAGACGAGCCAACGAGTACCGAGATACATCATAGGATTTAGAAACTGGGATGCCGTTCAGTCTACAACAGGTGGCAGCGGAACTTTCGCAGTTTGGTGTGTAAAAATTAACTACAACACAGGTCCATACAGCCCATATCCAGAAAAAACCTTCACACAAAATACCAACTTAGGCATGTCAGCAAATGTACTATATTACAAGAACTACTCTAATCCGCTACCTGGCAATCTAACATACAGCATAGGTGCAGTTGACTATGAAAGTGGAATCTTTACTATTTTCTCAAAAGAGACAATGCAATGGTGGGGATATAGATTACTTGATGGCAGTCAAGTATGGGGTCCAACAGCATCTGAAGTTGCATGGAACATGTATGGCGATGAGACAGCAAATGCATATGGCAACTTTTACACATGCGGATACGGCGGCGTACTTTATTGCTATGATGTTAAAACTGGCAATCTCAAATGGAAATATACCGCAAGCAACATAGGCACCGAAAGTCCATACGGTAACTTCCCGCTTAGCATAGGTGCAGTCTCAGATGGAAAAGTCTTCCTCTGGTCCACAGAACACTCACCATCAAAACCTCTCTGGCGTGGATCAATGCTGCGTGCTGTTGACGCAAACACTGGACAAGAAGTCTGGAAGATTAACGACTTCAACCAAGGCTTTTCAATTGCTGAAGGTTATCTAGTCTCAGGCAACGCCTACGACAACAGAATCTACTGCTTCGGCAAAGGCAAGACAGCGACAAGCGTTGAAGCAACACCTAAAGTATCAGGAAAAGGCTCAATGGTACTCATTGAAGGATCAGTTCTTGACCAGTCACCAGCAGCGCCAGGCACAGCAGCAATCGCAGACGCTTACATGAAAGAATGGATGGAATACCTCCACGAACAACAACAAAAACCATCGAACGCAACAGGAGTTCAAGTCAAACTAGTAGCTATTGACTCAGCCGGAAACCGCCAAGATATAGGTACAGTAACAAGCAACCAAGCAGGCAACTACGCAACAACATGGACACCACCTAATGAAGGAATATACACTATTGCAGCAACGTTCAGCGGAACCAACTCATACTGGTCATCATCAGCCGAAACAAACATAGCAGTCGGTCCAGCTGGACAGACCACAGTTATCACTCCAGCCCCTACACAGACTATTGCTCCAAGCACACCCCCAACCACCATTTCCCCCACATCATCACCTTCACCAGTAGTTAACCCGACTGGTAACATCGATAGCACCCTCTACATTGGCGTTGCAGCAGTAGTAATCATTGCAGCAATTGTTGCAGTCGCGCTTATACTAAGACGACGAAAATAAACCTAAAACAAACAACCCTTCCCTTTCCCTTTTTTTTATCCTAAAATAGACAGCGAACTGAAGACGGGCTGAGAGAACTCTGGCTGCAAATATAAATATTTACAAGGGTTTTCTATCTCTCCTGTGTTCCAGATGCCAGAGCTCCAGCACACCATCCTTAAACCCTTTTAATCGCTACATTTTGAACCGTTTATGTACATATTTTTGTATATCCATCTAAAAAGTTAAACTATATCAGGCTAAAACAAAACCCAGAAGAAATTCGCTTATACAGAGAAGACACCAAACCAACCTACGAGGTACATTCCTTAAAATTAATTCTAAACGTGAGGATTTTTGGTCTTCAGAATTTAAGCCATTTATAGGTACTTATGATAGATGGAAATCCCCGGCTCCACTTAGAATTGATTTAAAATATACCGATGTCGACCTAAATCAAGTTCAACTGATATTATAGCTCTTACAAAGTTGAATTTCAATGAATGCAAGTATGGTGATTCAAATCCAGTCACAATAGGTTTCTCGATGCTGTTGCTGAAATTCTTGTTTCAAATCATAGAATCAAAAACCTTAATCCTAAATTCAAATATTATATTTAGAAGGTGTAAATGATTGGTATTTAAGTAATTAAAAATGAAGAATATGTATTACAGAAAGCATATGCTTGCTTTTTAGATAAAAATCAAGACGCTAAATACCCGAATGCCAAGAACTATTATAAGTGATAAGATGCCTAACAAAATTCAGCTTGAATTCTTAAAATCTCCTTAAAAGCGTTAGTGCGGATTATAGTCTAATATTGCATCACCGTATAAAAGCTAAAAAGACGCGGCTACATGAGTAACTTATTTGTTTAAAGTGTAGGTTAGGCGTTACAGAAAACTGTAACGGCGTTACGAAATTTAGTAACAATAAAAATAACCTTAAATCAACGTGATTTTGTTAAAGTGGCGCCGGGAAAGGGATTCGAACCCTTGCGGACCTCGCGATCCACGGGCTCTCAAGGCCCGCGCGTTAACCACTCTGCCATCCCGGCATTGTTCTAAGTTCACCCTTTCTAGTTCGTTCTGTCTTAAAATCTTTACCGAACCCGCAGCTCACCTGCTCCCTGCATCCTTGTCTTCTTGGGGGTAAATATGTTCGATTATGGTAAGAGTAATTAGTCTGAGACGCTTGTGAGTTTGGTATGACTAACGTAGCTACTACTGTTATGCTTCCACAAGAATTGCTTGAGTGCATTTATGCAGGTGCAAAACAGCTCTATCCGCGGGAAAGTTTTTTACTGCTGCGTGGCAAGAAGCGTAAAGGAGTCATTAATGTTAATGATCTTGTGCTTGCGCCGTTCGCGGTTCATGGGGAGGGGTTTGCTAATTTTAATCCTTACATGTTTTCTGGGGATTTTTCTTTAGTAGGTACTGTGCATTCTCATCCTTCTGGAGATATTTCTCCTAGTCATGTGGATATGAATCATTTTTTTGGGCGAATTTTAATGATCGTTGGTTATCCATATGATGGTGATGGGTGCGTTGCAGTTTATGATTCAAATGGAGAAGAACTACCCCTGCAAATCATCCCTAACAAAGAAAGTTAGAATTAGTTACTGTTTTGGGAGAAGTTTTTTGCGGCTGTTTGGTATTCTTTAATGTAATCGATTGCGAATTTGTCTGCGTTTTTTTCAGTTCCCCGATGTTGTTTATCAACAGCTTTACTGCGAAGGTGATGGTAAAATTCGTGCAGCACAACAAAGGGATTACCTAGCATATCGCTGTTGAGAAGACAGATAGTCTGATTTTTGGTGGAGTAAGTTCCATAGACCTTGTTTTTGTGTCCTTTTGGTAACCCAATCTTGAGGGAAGGAACATCTACTTGATAGTTTTTAGATAGCAACTCTAAAGCTTGCTCAGTCTGCTTATTTAAAATTAGCAAAACAATTGTAGACTTAAAGCTTAGACTAAAATTTGGCTCCAAGTGCATCTTCTCAATGTCAGCGTTAGTTAGCTGTCTTGAGGACTACCTAAAATAGTGTTTGCCCTAAGATGCTTAAAACGCTGTTACAAGAACAATCAAATTATTTGTAACTACTATAGCTAAAAACGCTATTGTACCTACAAACGCAACCCGAAGTATTCTTTTTGTAGTCGCAAATGCTCTAGTGTTTTTATTTTGAGTTTTCATAAGTATCTTTTCTGCTTGAATAAAGATTAAACAGACAACAGCTGTTGTAATCAGCTTCAGAGCAACGAAGGCAGGTAAGTTAATGCTGATTATGCCTGACATTAATGGATTGCATTCGATTGCACCAAAATACGCTATACCGATTACTGTAGTTAAGCAATCCATTGAACCCATCAGCATTAGCATCAAACTTGGAAATGTACCAATTCTAAGTCTAAGCACTACAGCCTTCTCCTATTCCTTTCAGCCTGATATCCTAATTTGCCATGTTAGTTTATTTAGCAAGTTTCGGTTTTCGACATATTTCGTTTAGGAAAGGCAAAGTGTTAAAAACCCGCAGTCTGGATGATGGTACAATAATGTTCCATCGTGATTGGGGGTGAAAATTGCATGCCAGTAGTTATAATTGAAACGTGGTCTGGGAAAAGTGAGGATCAAAAAGCTACACTCATTAGGGGAATCACTAGAGTCTTCGAAGAAATAGGAGTAACATGTGATCAAGTGCACATAATAATTCATGATGTTCCAAAAGCAAACTGGGGAACACACGGAGAACAAGCCTCTAGATTGCCCCCTTAATCAATTAAGTCGAGCACAGGTTTTCTTGTGCTCAAACCATTTTTTGAATACAAATTATTAAAAATATCATCTTATTAAGCACTTACATATTGATTTTATATGCGATTTATAAACGATAGTGGATTTATTTAGACCAGAAGCGCAAAACCCATAAATATTCCGAACACCGAAACTTGTAAGAACAACAACAAACGTGGGCCGGTCGTCTAGCCTGGTTAGGACATCTGCTTGACGTGCAGAAGGTCGCCGGTCCGAATCCGGTCCGGCCCACCAACAACTTCTATTCTCTGCTGTACCAATATTGTGTGTTTTTTAGTTGTTTGAGAGTTGCCTGATTAAATGTTACAAGTTATTTTCAAATGTTCTAACTAAGGTTAAAGTCTGGTTCTTGGTTTTTTCAAAAAGTTGTTTGTCTAAATGAAGTACGAAATTGCTTTTTGTTCTTATTGCATTTAAGTTCGAGAGCATGCGAGGGGAAGTTCTGCATTATATGTTTGGTCATTCTTTATTTTTTTGTTGAGTGAATTTGTCGTTTTTTGTAAACTTTTAATAATGTCGCGTTATGCAGTATTATGTGGTAAAAGTGCGGGTAATATATGGTTAAGAGCATAATAGATTTGAGCGAAAGAGAAAGTAGAATAATTAACATAGTGAAGGCAAAGTATGGTCTCAAAGATAGAAGCCAAGCCATAAGCGTGATAATTAAAAGTTATGAAGACTGCGCGCTTGAACCTCAGCTAAGGCCAGAATTTGTTGCGGAAATAGAAGAAGCCCGCAAGAACGGCAAATTCGTTAAGGTCAAAGAGTTTCGCGGAAGAATTTGACATAAAGTGATTGCTTGTATAGCCTAGAACTCGAAGAAGAAGTCTATAAAACATTCAAGAAGATAGGTAAAAAAGACAAAACACAGTTAGAAGCAATTACTAAAAAAATTCAACAAGTACTATTAGATCCGCTTCAATTCAAACCTTTAAAGCATCCTTTGGGAGGTCTTAGAAGAGTCCACATTGGTTCATTCGTACTTATTTATGAAGTGATAGAAAACCCAAAAACAGTACGAGTCATAAAGTACAAGCACCACGACGAAGCTTACCTCTAAATGCTTTCCTATCAACACCCTTACACATCTGCTTGATTTGCAGAAGGTCGCCGGTCCGAATCCGGTCCGGCCCACCACATGTTTCTTAGGATTTATTGGCAAGTTGTTTGGTTCTTGTTTTGGTAAAGCTTAAATTTGCCGATGGGTCATCTTTCATTTAGGATGTGACATGTTGCATGAAGATTGTGCAAACAACCTTGACTGAAGCGGAGCACAAATTGCTTGAAGAATACGCCAAAAAGAACTCTATGAGCATTAAACAGGTGCTTAGAGAAGCCATCAAAGCTAAAGTTGAGGGAAACGTCAATTTTGACGACCCTATTTTCACATGTCCGCCCAGTTCAAAGCGAACGGGCAAGAAAGATCGAGGCTCTGAAGAACACGACAAGTACCTATATGGGGAAAACACTTGATCTTCGTAGACACCAGCGCATGGTATGCCATCGAAGTTGAAGACGACGTAAATCATGAAGCTGCCTGCAAAGTACTTTCCAGCATAGCTTCCGGCAAATACGGTATCGTTGTCACTACTGATTACGTTCTTGATGAAATGCTTACACTTCTGCGATTAAGAAAAGGTTTGGTTACCGCTTTGACATTTACAGACAAAATTAGGAAAAGTAAGAGTGTCCGCATATTCTGGGTCGACGATGGTCTGTTTGAGAGGGCTTTAGATACATTTAAGAAATCTAGTGATAAGCTTTGGAGTTTCACTGATTGCATAAGCTTCGCTTTGATGCGGGAACTTGGGCTTTCAACGGCATTCACATTTGATAAACATTTCAAGGAAGCGGGATTTCTGCCCCTTCCAACCATGTAGACTATTTAGTAAATACGCTTGATGTGCAGAAGGTCGTCGGTCCGAATCCGGTCCGGCCCACCTAAGATTATTCCGCGACATTTTTAAAAATTTTATGATTTAGTCCATAGATAGGACTTTGGGCGATATTCATTATATTCATCAATTAGTTTAACTAACCGTTTTTTGGAATATTTTTGCTCTCTTTCCATATATTTTTGCCTAAATAGTAATGAGCTTTTAAGGTTTAAAATACTGCGCTTCACTAATGAACACGCTTGCAAACATTTTTAAGTAATTAAAATCTAAAAAATGTTAAGGAAAAGTGAGTTTTTATGTCTATTCTTGAGTCAATTCTTAACCGGAGGAGCATTAGACGCTATCAAAAAAAGGAAATACCAAAAGACGTTTTACTACAAATTCTTGAGGCTGGAAGACAAGCTCCATCTGCAGTAAATAGACAACCTATTCGTTTTGTAATTGTGAGTGATCAGAATATACTAAAGGACTTGTGTGATACTATAATTACTCGTTTCGTCAAAGAAGCTCCAGTTGCAATTGTTGGGTGCGCAGACATTAAATCGTTAATGACTGGTAAATGGGCTGTGGTAGATACAACCATAGCAATGGAGAACATGGTTATTGCAGCTTGGGCTTTAGGAATAGGTTCATGTTGGATAGGAGCATGTAATGAACAAAAAGTTAAGGAAATGCTAAGAATTCCTAAGGATTGGAAAGTTGTTGCATTAGTAACTTTAGGTTATCCTTCTGAGCAACCAAAACCAAAAAAGAAAAAATCAATTGAGGAATTGTTCAACTTCAACAGTTTCCATAGTTGAAAGTTCTTGTAATTCTAATTGAGCCGATTTTTTGGAATACGTTTGAAGAAGAAATCCCTAACGGCAAATGTGCATGGGTCATTGAGAAGAGAAAAGGTGTTGAAGAAATACTGGTAAATCCTGACCAAATACGAACGGAAAAAGGATGTGGCTTGTGTTGGACTGGTTTATCAGGAAGGTGATACTGTAATTTTAGGTGAGGTAGCGGATGAGGTTTTGCCAAATCTTATGGCTCCGCTATTGGCAAAGTATGGATTTGACCTTGTAAAATGGATAGTTACCAACCCAAAACGATGATAATGATAATAATACCCAATAAGAATTTGTCCGGGTAGAAATTTAATTAATGCGTCTGCCTTTTAGCTTCTTGGAGATGTTTATGGTCCAAATCGTAAAGTTTGCGCCTAATTGGGTAACTTTTGAGTATGAAGATAAGTGCTATTCTATTAGTTCTGATTATGAGTTTGATTCTGAGGCATTGTCTGAGATTACACGTATGTCTTTTGATGAGGTTAAAGCAAAGTATAATCTAACTTGTGATAGTGATGACGATGAGTCGAGCTATTGTTCTTGTTGTTAACCTATAATTCTATAACTTATAATATCGACGTCAACTGGTTGAGTGTTTTAATGCGCATTGTTAATTCATAAAGCATAAATTGCTAAATGGCATTTTCATTAGTTCTATATTGAGTAATAAGAAATAGTGATTAAGAAAATGTCAACCAAATGTGAAAAATGTAAAAGATTAATTGAGCCACAATTTGAAATGGATGAAGATCTTGACAATTACATGTGTCCTGCATGTGGTTTTCCTATGCATGCAAATACTAGCGGAATCCACGTTCACGGAAGAGATATGTAACTATATCGATCTCCAAAAAACCCCTAATTAAGGGTGACTGCAAAACACTTGAGTGTAGTCACTTATCATTTTATTTGCCTTAGGTATGGCATCTCTCCTTTTCTTTTAGTCTAAGTCAAAGTAAAAGCTCGAAAGATGGTGTTTTCGAGGGATAGTGTTGAAATTGCATCTATAGTTTTTGAGTATTGCGAAAGATTTTTGGGTAAGTTGCATCCTAAGTGAATTGTGGTTTTATGCCCGCAAAGTATCAGGTCTACAAAGACAGCAAAGGAAAATATCGTTTTCGCTTCAGAGCCAGTAATGGTAGAATCGTGGCTGTAGGTGAGGCCTATGAAAAACATGCTAGTTGTCTGAAAGGAATAAGAAGCGTACAAAATAATTGCAATTCCGAAATCGAAGACTTAACAATTGAAAGCAAAAAAATACCTAACCCAAAATACCAAATTTATTATGACGACCAAAATAAATTCCGTTTTCGTCTGAAGGCCAAAAACGGCGAAATAATAACCCAAGGCGAAGGATATGACACTAAAGAAGGATGTCTAAACGGAATAGATGCGCTTCGAAATAGTGGCGATGTAGAAATTGAAGATTCAAAAACTATTCCGGAATCCGCAGAAGCAGCCGTTAGTCCCGATGTAGCATCCGAATCCTCAGCTGCTGAGTTGAAGGTTGCTGAAGCTGCTGAGTTGAAGGTTGCTGAAGCTGCTGAGTTGAAGGTTGCTGAAGCTGCTGAGTTGAAGGTTGCTGAAGCTGCTGAGTTGAAGGTTGCTGAAGCTGCTGAGTTGAAGGTTGCTGAAGCTGCTGAGTTGAAGGTTGCTGAAGCTGCTGAGTTGAAGGTTGCTGAAGCTGCTGAGTTGAAGGTTGCTGAAGCTGCTGAGTTGAAGGTTGCTGAAGCTGCTGAGTTGAAGGCTGACGAAGCAAAAGAGCTTATTAAAACAGAGGTGGGGGCGTCAGCTGGTATGGCTATGTCCCCTGATGCTGGTCCTGCTGAAACCATTATTGAACTGCATAATCCGTCTGCTGTAAGTAAAGGTGAAACAGTTGTTTTTCAAGGTAGACTCTATAGAAGCGATACCGGTAAAGGAATATCTGGCGCAAAAATTCGCATAAACGAACGGGATAAATCACTCTTCGGAGACGATTTTCTAGCTTATGGCAATACTGCAGAAGATGGCTCATTTAATATCAATTGGAAAGCAAGATCATTGGCCTGGCGAAAAAATTCTGGCAACATCTATGCTCAATTTAAAGGAAATGAAAAAGCTAAACCTTCAAAGAGCGCTATAAACGCAATTACTATAAAATAGGTATTTAACCAACTCTTCTTTTTCTTATTTTGTTGTTTATTTTGTTGATTAACAATTCTTTACCTTTTTTCGAAAAAATTCAAGCAAAATCCGTTAAATTTTTGGTGAACATCTAAAAACAGATAATTGATAATTAATAAATAGAAAATATGATGGGAATGCTTAAAAGTTATTATTCAGCATGAAATAGTGTTTCGGATAAGTCTTGGTGAGATATATGGTTGAAACTATTGAGCAAAAAGTGCAGAATGCTCTAGCTGAAATAAAACCACAAATTCAGGCTGATGGCGGCGACATAGAACTGGTTGCAATTGAAGGAAAAACTGTTAAAGTCAAATTGAAGGGTGCCTGCTCAGGTTGCCCGATGGCCGCAATGACCCTTAAGCAAGGTGTTGAACGCATAATCAAGGCAAGAGTCCCAGAAATAACTCAAGTCGACGCAGTCTAATAACCAACGATTAGCAACTGTGACAAGTTTAAATCACTGCGACTTTTTCTTTTTTTAATTTTATAAAATTAGATAATGGATAGAAGCGCAAAAACTTTAGCATCTTCTACCATATTCTGAACCTTAGCATATTCATTTGATTGGTGTGCAACTTCATCAATTGTGCTCCAAACTACCGCAGGAATGCCTTTTTTACGGAAAAACGCTGCGCAGGTTCCGCCTCCGATGCCGCCAACTTTGGCATCTATGTTTCTCGTTTCTTTCAGTGCTTTTTTAAGTAAAGTAACAATATTGTTAGTATCTGGAGATTCTGCTGCAACTTGCTTCTGAATAATTTCAATTTTAATTGTTGCGCTGGTTTTTTTCTTAAATTCTTTAATAATATTGTTAATATCTGCTAAAACTTCTTCTATGCTATAGTTAGGTAAAATTCGGCAATCAAAATATGATATATCCTCACCTGGAATTATATTGATGGCGTCGACGTTCTTTTCTTTACGTGTAGGTTCAAAAGTGCTTGTGGGTTCATTGAAATTTTCATCGCGAAGATTATATTTTGAATGAAGCCTGGTGTCTATTTCTAAGGCTACCTGCATGCCTATTCGATGGGCATTTAACCCTCTATCTGGTAAACTGCTATGAGCTTGTTTGCCGATGGTCACTATCTTAAACCATAAAATGCTTTTTTCAGCAATTTCGATGAAATCTCCTTCAGGAGTACCACTATCCGGTACGAGTATGAGATCGTCTTTGCGGAAAATTCCTTGATTAATCAAATGCTGAATACCCATTGTGCTTCCTTGCTCTTCATCTGAAACGAAAGCCAAAGCTAATGTTCGTTTAGTTTTTATTTTTGATTGTTTTAGAGCTTTAACGGCATAAATTGAAGAGACTAAGGGTTGTCCATTATCTTCGCTTCCTCGACCATAGATTTTCTGATCTTTTAGCGTTGGTTTAAAGGCCTTAGTTACGGTCCAAAGAGATTCTTCACCTGAAGGTACAACATCTAAGTGTGTTACTACCCAGATTCGAGGTAAATTTTGTTCATAATTATAATAAGCCACTATGTTTGGACGTTTTCCAGAAGGAACACGTAAGTCTACTGCCTCATAGTTTTCAATCTTATCAAATCCTACATCTGCTAACATTTTAAGCAATGTCTGCGCTTTCTCATATTCTCCATCGCCATTGTTTTCAGGGCCGATAGCAGGTATTCTGATAAGTTCCATTAAAGTATCGATCATTTCAGGTTCGAGTTTCTCTACTTGTTCAAGGAGCTTTCTATTTTCCAAAATCTGTCCCTTAGTTATTGAATGAGGTGGAAAGTTTTAATCTTTCCCAAGAAATGTGTTAAAAGAAAATATGAAAATAGGTGGGTTGTTATGCGTTGGGATTATTGCTTAGTTCTTGTAGGGCACGTAATCGTTTTACTATGTTAGGGTGCGTTGATAGTGCTTCTATAAATTTGTCTGCGAATGTGATTTTTTTGGTGAGGATTTCATCGACAAGTTTTTCGTTGCCAGTTGTGAATGCATAAGCTGCGGTTGCGTCTTCGCGTGCTGTTTCGGGATTGGTAATAAATAAGGATTTGAAACCGTTGAGGGTTTTTGTTTGTTCTTGTTGTGTTCTAGGTGTTCTTGCGCTTGCCTGAACAATTTTGGCTAATCCTGAACTAAGTTTCATTGCCCCTCCATCTATCACTGAAGCGCTGTGTCTATCTGCATAATACTCGCGCAGTCTACTGATATAGAGAGTGCATAAAGTAAGTACCCAACTAAAAGCCATAAATCCAATCCCGATTAATGCGCCATTACCACTATTACTATTACCTCTGTTTTGTTGGTTTCCGCCGAACATGCCTGAAAGCATCAGCGAATAACCGATATAATAGAAAAGTGCAGGTAGAAAGCTGACAACCATCATTACTTGAACATCTCGATGTTTTAGATGCCCCAGTTCATGACCTAAGACAGCTTTGACCTCGCCTTCGTTCAAATTGCTAAGTAAACCCTGTGTTACCGCTACGCGGTTACCTGAAAGAGGTGAACCATAAGCAAATGCGTTTGGCAATGGAATTTGTGAAAGCATAAGCTTAGGGGGGAGATTCCGCTTTTTCTACTCAGATCGGTGACTGCTTGGTGAAGAATCGGATTTTCATCTGGCTTCATTTCACGTACCTTATAGATTGCACCTACAAGGTATGGTCCTATTAGCCACTGAATAATGTTAAAAGAAACAATGAGTATACCCATTGTTAATAGATTAAATGTACCTGTTAATGTTAAGACAACGCCAAAAACTAGCGTTGATAGCCCAAATATTAACCCTAATGTGGCAACCATAGATAAACGAAGTTTCCATAAATTCATAAGGTTCCCTGTTACTTTTCACTTCATAAAGGCACTTATATTAATTATCCCAAATTATTAACAAAACCAAGATACAAGACAAGAGCTGAATACGAATAACCCTTATCTTTAGTGTTCTTATTTTGGATTCTGCTTTGTTATTTTAATCTAGACCAATTCGAGTTTTCATTATGTTTCGTCGATTTTTAATAACTCCCTATACATCATAAGGGGGGAGCTCTTGAATTGTATTCGTGTTGGACCACAGTATTATTTTTGGAAATAAACAAAATTCTTCATTTTACTCAAATTATCCAATGAAAATGCAATATTTTTGCATTTTATGTGTATGACGGTGTACCAATGGGCACAAACAGAAATAAACCTCCCGATGATAGTTACCTGATAACAAAATTTAGGATTCATAAAATCAATAAGCAAAACAGGATAAAATGAATCAAGTAGGGCGTTAAAATGGGGAAAATACGACTTCAAGTAACAATTAGAGATGACATAGTGAGATGGATGGATAGACAAGTTGAGACACGCAAGTTTGCTTCACGTAGTCACGCCATCGAATATGCCGTCCTTCAAATGGCAGAAAACGAACATTAACTCTAAAAGTACCTCGTTCAGAGAAGATCAGAAGTTACCAATAGAGTAAAATTCTATTCTATGAATTAGGTCAACTTCTGACTTTAATACATTGGAGTTTTTTAATGTTTTGACTTTTCTTTTTCTGTGACTGACTTTGACTTGCTCTCAGTCAACAAATACCATTTTAGTTATTATACTCTAATGAGGCGTAGTCTATAATGAGTCAACTTGTTAATAGTATAGAATTGTTAAAAACCTTCAGTGATGCAACATCAAATCTGGTCCAAAACCTTTCAAAATCAATTGTTAGTGTTAATTCTCAAATGTCCAAGGGTACTGGAGTTGTTCTAGATAAACAAGGCTACATAGTAACCTGCAATCATGTTCTATCTGGATGCAACACTGTACGTATAGGTCAAGGCGACAAAACCTATGAAGCTCGCATAGTTGGTACAGATCCATATAACGATATTGCATTACTTAAAACTGAACAAGGTAACTTTGAACCAATGCAGCTTGGTGACTCTGAGGCTTTAAGCACGGGACAATTTGTTATAGCATTGGCTAATCCCTTCAATCGTAAGCAACCCACCGCAACCACTGGCATAGTCACTAACCCCGACAGTAGCATACGAGGCTTCCGAGGTACGGCAATGGAAAATGTAATTGCTACTGACGCAAAACTAAACCCTGGCTTTTCAGGTGGACCATTAGTGGATGCAGAAGGAAAACTCATCGGCATAAACACAGCATATGTATGGCAAAGGGGAATAGCTATACCCATTAACCGAGTTAAGGCAATAACTGACCGATTAATCATGGGAGGAAAAGTAAAAAAAGCATACTTAGGCCTAATCGCCAACACTGTTGCTATTCCACAGGAAATTCAAACTGAAGCAGGCATCGACCAAGAAACCGGTGTTATGGTTTTCCAAGTAGAACCAGGTGCACCCGCCAAAAAAGCAGGCTTAACAATGGGAGATGTTATAGTCGCATTTAACGGGAAACCAGTTGCAGACTTCTACGACTTACCAAGATTACTATCCGACGACGTAGCCGATAAAAAAACCACATTAACAATAATTCGTAAAGAGCGCCTTCTAGAACTGGAAATTGTACCAACCGTAAGAGAGGATGAAACAGATGAGTAACAACCTTGTCTATTCCGATCTAATGATGCCTGAATCTCCACAACCTCTGCACAAACCTGGTCAACTGACTCGTTTCCCCTATCCTAATCCACATATCAATACTAATTCGGCACCGTCAAATAGCTCTAGTTTTCATCTTTATCTGAATGAAAACTGGAACTAGCCAATCCCTCTTCATTTTTTAAGAAAAAAAAATAGCTAAATGTGCTTAAGCTAATTATCAGCTTTCTAAACGAGTCTCATTTAGGTATCGCTTATGATATTGAAGGCATCTGTTTAGTTTTAAGTAAGTTTTTCTGCAGAATGTACCGCCTTGACTGTTCGCTCAAGTAGTAGCTGTGCTGCTTCCTGACTTGGCCAACTTGCAAGTCCACAGTCAGGTCCTGTAAAGGTCATTCTGTCACCAAACTTTTCTTTAGCAAAGAGATATCTTTTTTTGATTGTTGATTCGGTATCGACTAGCTGATCAACTGTAGGTTCTGGTATACCTTGGTCATAAAGTTCGGATGTAATGGTATCTATGTCTGTTCTGGAAACTCCTACTCGGATATATTTGTCTGCGGATTCTAGCATTCGTTTGGAAACACTCTCGATGTTTTTTGGTGAAGCCGCATACTCAAAGCTCAAAACATCGAGCTTTTTCACATTTAGCAAATCGGGGAGTCTTGTAGATGAATGAATGTGGATTTGGCGAACTGCACCTGTAAAATCAAAAGCTTTTTCCAAGGCATTGCATAGCACTTCGCTTCCAGCTCCAATATTATGGAAGCCAAAGCTGGGCTCATCAATAGATACAACTTCTGTTTTAATGTATTTTGTATCAAGAATGCTGTTTTTTGCAAAGCGCCTTATTGTTTCAGCAAAACCATCTAACACATCAACGTATGGCGTTGCACCAATTAACGCGAGGTACTCTTCCATAGGTCCAAACAGAGATATTCGCAGCAAGATTTTTTTTCCAAATTCCTGACTAAGTTGCTTAGCTTCTTCAATGATTAATCGTACCTCAGGAAGAAAAGCGTCTTTCTCTTCAACAACGAATGTTCCCTTCGCCATTGCTTTTCGAACTGCATCCCCAACCTGATTTATACCATCGTATTGCTGAGGATAATTAACAATATCAAGTCCAGTCTGGAGCTTTCGCTTAAATGAGTCAAGGGTAACCTCGTAAAAGTTCTTACGGACAAATTCCTCTTTCTGAAGGCTTCCCCCTATAGAAATAGCTTCTCGCGCAGCTTGGTAAGCCTTACTAAACGTAGCTCTGTCTACAGTTGAAGGTAACGGAAAGCTTCCAATATCATCTACTGAAATTTTCATAAACAAATATAGTCTCAGAAATACATTTAAAAATAGTGCCTGAAAAGCTCTGAAATTATTTCCGGGTTATAGGTTTATTGAATCTTTGAATTAGATTATTTTTGGTCAGCAGTTTGTGTGGGTGTTGCCTGAGCGGTGTCTGTTTGAATTTGCATTTGAGGTTCTAAACTTTCATTCTTTCCTGTATCGGGTGGAGTTTGTATTATTTGTATTTTTTCTGCCATAGGATGAAGCAAATCAGGCGGGGGATAGGGCGTGTTCAAAATAGAGCTTAGCATGTAAATGCTGTTAAAGACATGTTGATAAACAGTGAAGAGTATTTGAGGAATCTTGGTTTTGGGATTGACCTCCAATTTTTTCTTCACATCTGCAGATTTGCCATTAAGTGTCACACTACCTGAGGTGACATATTTTACCACGTTTGGCTTTGTGCTTATCGTAATGTTGAAGCCTAAAGTGACTTCTTCGCCTGTCTTTTTTTGCTCTTCTAGTTTAGCGTTGATATCAAAAAAGAGGTCCTCAATTGGTATAAGTTGGCCCATTCTTTCAGCTTGGAGGCTATCTATTCGTATAGAGACGGTGATGCCTGAAACTGAATATTTAGGGCAGATGACTTAATCCCTCTTCATTATTCGGTTATATTTCCTGTTTTACTTTTGTAGGTTCTGAATTACTACTCCAAATCTAGTGTCTTTATCCAGTATTCTATTCATTCCCAAATTCGCTAAAGCTGGCTGGGATAGAAAGTTCTGTGGAGAACTTGAATCCGCCGGTATCGGTTGGGTTACCTTTTGTTCGTAATACAATCTTCTTGGGAATATCATCTTCAATATATACGATGTAATTGACTGTTTTTCCTAAGCCGATACGCTCTAGTTGCTGGACGGTTACTTTGAACTTCTCAAATTCTTGAATTTTAGCACTGATTTTCTCGATAGCTTCAAATAAAATTTCGACTTGACCTTGTTCAGTAGAAGATAGCATAACGCTACCCGACTGTATCCATACCGATGATTCGCCGCCTTTTCCTTTTTTTCCTGCAGTTTTCGTATCGGGGGCTTTTTTGATAGGTGCTTTAAGGCTTTTCTGTAATGCAGCTGACTTCTGGTACCAATCATCATTCTTATGTTCTTCTTCGCAACTTCGTAGAATTGAACCAAGCCATTGACTATAATCTTCAAATAATGATCGGTATTGCCCGCTTTGTTCCAGCAGGTACTCGGTAGTATCTTTTAAAGTAGCAAATGTACGAATCTCTGTAACCATGAATTTCAGCTTATCCTTTTGTTTAGCTTGATTCTTGTTCAAACCCGTCTAGACCATGAGGTAACCTCATTGCTAGAGCTCATTAACAAATGAACGTGTTCTCCAAATAATAGGATTTGTCCATCAAATAAATTACATACTAGTTTCTGTAGGCGTTTTTTGAAATAACCTCAAGTACCCCTTTTAACGTAACATGAAGATAGCGGTTGTTTGTACTGATATTACTGACCAAAGATGGGGTCCAAGAAGAAACTGATGGCAAATTATTCTCCTTCATTGTAAATAAATAAAAAATTTAAGAGATAGTAAATCAGTCTACCTCTTCAGCTGTTAAGAGGTTGTGTTTTCGAGATATTTGCTAAGTAACTGTTTGCGCCGCTCAATGGCTTCTGTGACTTCATTTTTCAGTTGCTCAACAACCTCAGCCATAGTAGTAGCTTCTGCGACAACCGTATTGCTTGCTTTTCCTACAACTTCTGCTCCTACTGCAACCTCTTTACTATAGCTTGTAATTTTTCCCGCATCATCAGCAACACTCCTCTGGAATAACTTCTCCTCTAAGGTTAGT
The DNA here is from genome assembly GCA_963701765.1 of Candidatus Bathyarchaeota archaeon. GTDB lineage: Archaea > Thermoproteota > Bathyarchaeia > Bathyarchaeales > Bathycorpusculaceae > JADGNF01. The sequence goes on along the minus strand of CAVPBD010000010.1, from coordinate 115,008 downwards.
TACTCCTTTCACATAATCGGGTGCATAAGGTACTGGAGTGACGCCTTCGAAGTTCTTAACTTCCCGGACCTGATGAACATTCACACCATATGATACATTATCTAATGAGAAGGTCAACATCTGCATTTCTTCTCGTGCCGTTTTCTGCTGATCGAAATTTGCCATTAACCATTCATCTGTTACAAAAGCGTATTCTGAAAACACTTATAATATGCTTATGAAAAGCCTGTACATATTACAAATTCATCTGCTGTCTGAAAAAGCATCAAAAACGGATATTCTTCTTAAAGCAGTTTAATTGCATTCAGAGCTGATAAGGCAGAGGTTTCCATGCTTGAGACTGCGGGCTCTATTGCGCAAGCATATATTAGTCGTTTATCGATGTGGGTGCGAGGAAGTTTGGCTATAGGTTTGAATTTGGGGTAAGCTGTTTTCCAACAATGTTCCAAAACTGTAATTTCGCCATTCTTAAAGGCGCCTTCAAACGCATTGGAAGTAATTGGATTTAGCGAAGAAATCATTACCAACGACTCGTTACCGCTTACTTTTTGGATACTGTAATGAGTTATTGGGTCGACATCTTTTGTCGTTATTGCCATAGCTGGAACCTCGCCTGAATCTTTCATCCCAAAGTAGGCTGGGTCAAAAACGCCTCGTAAGATTTTCTTATAGACGGTTTGATATAATTGAGGTTCCCAACCTGGCATAGATATACCCTCAAATTCTATTTTGGCTAAGTCAAGAGGCGTGGCGACAATTACGGCGTCGAAAGCAGTCCTGTCTTCCCCTGTATGTACTTTATAGGTGCCATTAAGGGTCTTTTCTATTTTGTCAACTTTTTGACCTAACTTAACTTTCGCATTCGAAACCTTGACGAGATGGTCTGGCAAAGTGCTGTTCCCGTCTCCCAAACTATATGTCGTTCCCGAGTAAACTCCAATCAAAGACGAAATTCCTGCAAATCCCCCTATATCCTCATTCTGAGAGTAAATAATCCTCGTAATTGGGGTTACAATTTCATCGATGAAGTCTTGGCTTATACCTCTTTCAACCAGAGACTCAAAAAATGATTTCTTGTACCATTTATCCAGACCTGTGATCTCGCAAATTTCTCCGATATCCCCCGGTTTCTTCTGTTCTTCTTGGTATAGACTGGTAACTTGACCTTTTGCTTTTCTAAGCAGAAGGAAAGTCTGGGCTAAGTTTAGTTTGTATTTTGCTAAAAGTCTGAGGTTAGTGATAGATGACCGTTTGCTCGACCTAAAAACGAATTCTGAACCATTCCAAACCGCAAAATCCCTGCTTTCTTTAACAGGTTTCATTTTTAGCCGCTCATCCTTTACGATGCCTAAGATTGTCCTGTTAAAGCGATTGAAGAAAGTAGCACCCAACTCTAAGACGACACCATCCCCATTAAATGTTAAAATTCTGCCACCAATTCTATCCTGAGAATCATAGATAGTCACGTTTACATTTGGAAAGTATTTACGTGCAAAATAAGCTGCGGAGCAACCTCCGATACCAGCACCAATAATCGCTAAATTCGTCATATTTGCTTCAGAAATATGTATGATAGTAATAAGATAAACTTAAGTACAGAAAAGAAGAAAATCAGGAAAAAATGGTTAGGATAATGTGGCTGCTTTTAGTTTTCTTGCTGTCTCTTCAAGCTCTGATAGCATTTTGTCTGGCTTTGACAGATTCGTTTTAATTATGTTAACGAAGGCGCTTCCTACGATGACGCCGTCGGCTCCTGCTCCGATTATGCTTTTAACATGTTCAGGTTTTGAGACGCCAAAACCTACAGCCAATGGGATTTGTCCAACTGTGAAGGGTAGTATCTTTTTGATTAAGTTAAGGGTAGAGTCTTCTATGGTAGCTTTTGTGCCTGTAACTCCAAATCGGGAAACCAAATACAGAAAACCTGAACTGCAAGCTATAATTTGGCGTAGTCTTTCGTTAGTTGTGGATGGTGCTGCAAGAAACACCGTATCTATCCCGTAGTTCATGGCAGCTTTTTTATAATCTGTGGCTTCTTCCAAAGGCAGATCGGGAATTATGGTGCCGTCAACTTTGCATTCCTTAGCAGTGCTGAAGAAGTTGTCTAATCCCATCTTGAATAAGAGATTATAGTAAGTCATCGTTGCGATTGGGATATTATGTTTGTTTTTGATTTCTTTGGCTATTTCTAAGACTTTTTTTGGTGTTGTTCCAACTTTTAATGCACGAGTGCTTGCTGCTTGTATTGTTAGGCCATCTGCAATGGGATCAGAGAATGGGATACCAAGTTCCAAGATGTCTATGCCACCTTTGATTAATGCATCTGCTATTTTTGGTGTGTATTTTAGTTCGGGGTCACCACCCATTACATATGCGATTAGTACGCCTTCTTTTTTGGTTTTGAGTTTTTGGAAAACCTTGCTTATGTTGCTCATATTTTTGCCCCCATGAACTTTGCCACTGATTCCACGTCTTTGTCTCCGCGTCCAGAAAGCGTAACCACAACTGCTTCGGTTTTATTCATTTTTTTCGCAAGTTTCATAGCATACGCCAGTGCGTGTGATGATTCTAAAGCTGGAATGATCCCTTCTGTTTGTGAGAGAGCAAGAAAAGCATCTACTGCCTCTTTATCATTGATAGAGACGTATTCTGCTCTCTTTAGTGCGTTGAGGAATGAGTGTTCAGGACCTACGCCTGGGTAGTCTAAGCCGGCGGAGACGCTGTGGGTGTTTTGGATTTGTCCCTCTTTGTCTTGGAGTACATAGGTTAGCATGCCGTGGAAAACGCCTTCTTCACCTGCCCCAATAGACGCTGCGTGTTTACCGGTTTCTATGCCTTGTCCTGCGGCTTCAACTCCATAGAGCTTCACTTGTGTGTCGTCTTCGAAGGGGAAGAAAGTTCCTGCGGCATTACTTCCACCACCCACACAGGCGACCAAGGCTTCAGGTAAGCGGCCTTCTTTTTGCTTGAACTGCTCTTTTAACTCAGTACCTATTACACTTTGGAAGTCTCGTACCATCATCGGATAAGGGTGTGGACCAACCACTGAGCCAATTAAGTAGTGTGTGTTTTCGAGATTAGTTACCCAGTCTCGGAAGGCATCATTTATAGCATCTTTCATGGTCTTGCTTCCCGCTTCAACCGGATGAACATCAGCACCTAGTAGCTTCATGCGAAATACGTTAAGACGTTGACGTTCCATGTCGTCTGTGCCCATGTAGATTTCTGCTTTCAATCCCAACACTGCACCAGCCATAGCTGTAGCTACACCATGTTGTCCTGCGCCTGTTTCAGCGATAATCCGCGTTTTACCCATGCGTTTTGCCAGCAATGCCTGACCCAAAGTATTGTTAATTTTATGAGCGCCCCCGTGGGCAAGATCTTCGCGTTTTAGGTAAATTTTTGCTCCACCCACCTTTTGGGTTAAATTCTTCGCATAATAAAGCGTAGTAGGCCTACCCGCATAATCACTCAGATAATAATCAAGTTCTTTTTTGAAACCTGCATCGTTTTTTGCTTGCTCGTAGGCAGCTTCCAACTCGTTAACAGCTTTCATGAGCACTTCAGGAACAAAACGTCCGCCGTATTTCCCGAATTTGCCATCTACGGGGTAGCTGCTTAGCTTTTTCGTCTTTACTGCTTTCACTTTCTATTTCCTCCAGTATTTTGGGTGTCTTTATTATTACTTTGAATCATGATTTCACAAACTCCCTAACTTTCGCTTCAATATCATTAGCTGACATTACGGATGAGCCGATAAGAAAAGCCTGTGCACCACATTCACGCAGAAAGCACAAATCATTTGAGTTGTTGATTCCGCTTTCGCTTACGATGACTTTGTATTCGTTTTTACAGGTACTTTGTAAGAGCACGCTCTTAGTTACATTCAAATCAATTGTAAGAGTTCCCAGATTTCGATTGTTAATTCCAACTAAATCCGCATTAGTTCTCATCGCACGCCTAAACTCGTCCAGATTATGTGTTTCTAAGAGCACTTCGAGGTTTTTTGCATGCGCCTCTGCAATCGTTTCATTAACATCTTCGTTACAATATCCACGATCAAAGAGAGCTTGGATAAGAAGAATTGCATTTGCACCTACCTTTACAGCAGCATCTATCTGCTCTGAACAAACAATGATGTCTTTCATGAGAATAGGCAGCTTTACAGCTTTGCGAACTTTTATGATGTTGTCTAAAGAGCCGTTGAAGTGTTTAGGTTCGGTTAAAACTGAAATACCTACTGCTCCACCTTTAAGCATGGCGTCTGCGACTTTTTCTGCAGCAAAGCTTTGTCTAATCGTGCCTTTTGAGGGTGAAGCACCCTTGACTTCCGCGATTATCGGTGTAGTCTTACATTGTTGGATTGCTTTTTTCAGACTAATCCGAATTGGTTTCGAAGAGTTTAGCTGTTTATAGTATCCTGAATCAACTGTGGCTTTTGCATCCTGAGCTAGTATGTCAAGAAAATCATGCATATTTCTTTTCTAGCTCCTCGAGTTGAGTTAAATTACCGCCTGATGTTTTTATGAGTGCCTTAAGTTTTTTGTAGGCAGCTCCGCTGCGGATTGATTCTTGAGCGATTTCGATGCCTACTTTAAAGTTATCTGCTTTACCTCCAACCATAAGTCCTGCAGCACTATTCACCAGGGTAACTTCTATTTTGGGATCTTTTTCGGTATAATATCCGCTTAGGATTTTAAAAAGAATCTGTGCGTTATTCTCGGTGTTTGTTCCTTGCAATTCCTCTATTTTGACCTTTTTTACGCCAAAATCTTTTGGAACAGTTTCGAAGGTAACGACTTTGTTGTCTTTTAGGTGTGAGATATGGGTTTTTCCTATTGTTGAAATTTCATCTATCCCATTTAATCCGTGGACGATCATAGCTTCCATGCAACCCAGATTCTTCAATGCATGGGCTAATGGAACAGTTAATTTCGCATCGTAGGTGCCAAGTAGCTGAGCGTTCGCTGATGCAGGATTAGTTAAAGGTCCTAACAAATTGAATATTGTCCGTATACCTACCTCTTTTCGAGGTGCGACGGCATATTTCATAGCTGGATGAAACGCAGGAGCAAAAAGAAAACCTATACCTAATTGCTCGATGGTTCTTTGCACATCCGCAGGTTGCATGCTTAGATTAAGCCCAAGGTACTCAAGCACATCTGCACTACCGCTTTTGCTGGTGACTGCTCGATTTCCATGCTTGGCTATAGCTACTCCAGCTCCGGCTACTACAAACGCTGAGGCAGTGCTTATATTGAAGGTTTTTAACTTGTCTCCGCCTGTTCCACATGTGTCCACCAATCGACCAGTTATGCTGGGGCAAATTCGAGTGCATTCCTCTCGCATAACTTCCGCTAAGGCAGTTACTTCTTCAACGGTTTCACCTTTCATTCTTAAAGCAACCAAGAATGCTGCTATCTGCGCGTTTGTCGCCTCACCCGATAATATCTCTTTAATTGCGCTCTGGGCTTCAGTGTAGGTTAGGTTCGAGTTTTCAACAAGCTTTTGTATGCATTCTTTGATCATCTTTGTTTGCCTTCTAGAAAATTTTTTATGATGAGTTTGCCGTCCTCACAGAGTATAGATTCCGGATGGAATTGTACTCCCTCGATTGGGTATTTGACATGTCGTATGCCCATTACTTCCCCGTCGTCAACTGCAGCAGCGGTGATCTCTAGGCAAGGTGGAATTGTGTCTTGTTCGCCTGCGAGGGAGTGGTAGCGTGTTGCGGTAAACGGATTTTGGACTCCTTTAAAGATGCCTTTGCCGTCGTGTTTTATTGTGCTGGTTTTTCCATGCATAAGGCGTTTTGCTTGCACAACTTTGCCTCCGAAGGTGCTGATTATTCCTTGATGTCCAAGGCATACTCCTAGGGTTGGAATTTTTGGGCTTACCTCTCGCAGTATATCTTTGCATACTCCAAAGTAGTGTGGGTCTTCAGGGGAACCTGGACCTGGTGAAATGACTATCCGGTCAGGTTTTAACGCTTCAACTTGTTGGAGGGTTATCTGGTCGTTTCGGTGAACGATTATTTCTGGTCCTAACTCACCTAAGTACTGGACCAAATTGTAGACAAATGAGTCGTAATTGTCAATGACTAAGACTTTCATCTGTAGTTTTCTCCGGATGCTTTTAGGGCTTTCATTAATGCTCCCGCTTTATGCTCGGTTTCTATCCATTCTTTTTCGGGAACTGAGTCAGCGACTATACCTGCCCCGACTTGGATGTGTGCCTGATTATTTTCAGCGAATAAAGTGCGGATGGTAATCGCGAAATCAGCGTTGCCGTTATAGGAGAAGTAGCCTACTGCTCCAGCGTAGGGGCCTCTTCTTGCTTCTTCAAGCTCTTCGATTATCTCCATTGCTCTGACTTTGGGTGCTCCAGAGACCGTGCCTGCGGGAAAAACTGCTCGTAGGGCATCGTAGCAGTTGTTTTCATCTTTTAAGTCCCCTACTACATGTGAAACGATGTGTTGTACATGGCTATAGCGATGTACCTGCATAAACTCGGGAACGCGAACGCTACCGAATTTTGAGATTTTTCCAATATCATTTCTAGCTAAATCTACTAGCATGACATGTTCTGCGCATTCTTTCTTATCCGCAAGTAACTCTCGCGCTAGCTGTCTATTTTCAGTACGATTTCCAGTGCTAGGTCTGGTGCCGGCAATGGGAAAAGTTTCCACGGTACAGTTATCTACGCGGACTAGCATTTCAGGGCTGGAGCCAACGATTTGTCTGGTGCCTGCTTTGAAGAAGTACATGTAAGGCGAGGGGTTTATTGTTCGCAAGGCGCTGTAGAATTCGGTTAAATCGCCTTTTATGCGAAAATCGTAGCGTTTACTCAAGACTACTTGGAATATGTCGCCTTGAGTTACGTATTCTTTGGCTTTCTCCACAGCCTGTTCATAGTTTTTCTGGGTAGTATTCACTTTAGGTTGCTGAAACGATAATTTTTCAATGTTCGCGGATTGTTTAAGGAGTTGTTCAATTTCTGAAAAGCGGTTTTTACTGTAGTAATAGTAGTATGTACGTTTTTGTTTGTGGTCAAATACGATGCCGTCGTCGAAAATACCCATTTCTACGTCTGGAAAGTTCAGATCATCTTTTCTTGCTGTGGGGAGTTTTTCCCAGTAACGTACTGCATCGTAGCTGATGTAGCCTACGGCTCCTCCTGCGAATCTGAACTCTTTGTTTGCTGTTGCTTTTTGTTCAACTAGCCTTTGGATGATGTTTAGGGGGTCGGTTGTTTTTTCTTTATTTTCTTCCCCGGTTAATTCGTTATGAGTTATTGTGATTCCGTCTTTTGCTTGGATGGTTATTTTTGGGCTAAAGCCAACAAATGAAAACTGTGCTAGCTTTTTTGGTCCTTCCATGGATTCTAGTAGGTAAGCTGTGGGGAATTGTTTGTATATTTTTGAGAAGGCTTCAAGGGGTGATTGTGTTATGGGGATTTTTTTAAAATTTAAGGTGTCGATTAGTTTAGTTGATGGTTGAGTTATAGGCTGTTTTGTGCCAAAGACGATACCCCATTTGTATTGTACTCCTTATGGTTCACAACAATACGTCTGTGTATTATTTAAGTCTTTTTTGTACATAAATGTACATGAAAAGAATTGTTACAGCAAACAACTACCTAACCAACCAAGATACCCCTCTGAACCAGAAACTATCGGCAAAGCAATAATCTCCGGTACCTCGTAACTATGTAGCCCCTTCACCTTTTCAGCTATTTGCTCAAACAAATCCGATTTCGACTTCATCAAAACCAAAAACTCCTCTGCGTGCTCAATCTTCCCTGCCCAATGAAAATGCGACGCAATCGGACCAACAACATTAGCACACGCAATCAACTTCGCTTCAAGCAAACTTTGGGCAATATTTTCTGCTTCCAGCTCACTCGCCGTAGTAACCAACACAACAATGTATGAGTAATCCACTATTCCACCTGATTCATTAAACAACTCTTGTTACAGAAAAATTTTACCGTACCTAATCTGAAATTGCATTATATTATAACGTCACCTTTATTTTCAATAACAAATATTGTTGTATAGTAATCTTATCCGAATAGGAGCGTTGATTGTTGAAAACCATCGGAATAGTCACCACTGGCGGAGATGCCCCCGGAATGAACGCCGCTATACGCGCAGTTGCCAGAATCGCGAATTCAAAAGATATGCAAGTATTAGGTTTTGAACGTGGCTGGGAAGGTCTATTAACTAATACTTACAAGAAATTGACCCCTCGTTCGGTAGGTGGCATAATCCATTTAGGCGGAACCATATTGTACACCGCCCGATGTCCAGAATTCAAAACCAGCGAATGCCAACAAAAAGCTGCCGAAACTCTTGCCCTAAACAACGTTGATGCATTAGTCGTTATAGGCGGCAATGGCTCATTCCGCGGGGCTTTGGATTTAAGCAAAAAAACAGATGCATTAATGGTGGGTATTCCTGCTTCAATTGATAATGATATATACGGAACAGATGAAACCATAGGCTTTGACACAGCCGTCAATACTGCAGTAAGCGTAATTGACAAAATCCGCGACACTGCTATCTCCCACGAAAGAATCTTTATCGTTGAGGTTATGGGTCGAGAACGAGGCTTTTTGGCTGTAAACGTAGGTATCAGCGTAGGTGCCGAGGTTATACTCGTCCCCGAACAAGATTGCCCCATGTCTAAAATGTTGGAGACCCTTCAGGACAACACCCGCAAAGGTAAACGCGCAGGCATAATAGTTGCCGCAGAAGGTATTGGCGACACTTCCCAGCTTGCCAAAGAGATCCAAAGAAATACTAAATCAGAAGTTCGCCTATCCATAGTTGGTTATGCTCAAAGAGGCGGCAGTCCCACAGCCAGAAGCAGATTATTAGCAAGTATGTTTGCACAGAAAGCCATTGAGCTTCTAATGGACGGGAAGAAAAACTGCGCCACTGCATTACAGCAAAACAATATAGACAATGTGAAACTTGACAAAGCATGTTGTGCAAAAAAGGTTTTAGACCTAAAATTAATTGAGCTGGCGAATATGCTCTCAATTTAAGGTACTCTCTTAGCGTTTCTTTGGTTTCGATCCTTGTTTTGATGGATCATCTTTTTGAACATTTAAAGAGTGGAAACAAACCAGTGGAGCTCAGCTTGTTCTGATTATTTATTCGAAGGCGATTGAGGTTAGAGCAGGGATTCGTAAATTTTTAAGGTCTCATCAGCCGCTTTTCGCCATGTGAAAAATTCCAATACTCTTTTTCTTCCGTTTTCACCCCAGTTTCTAGCCCTTTCAGGATTGCGTAGAGTTTCTTTTATGCCCCATGCTATGTCTGCGGGGTCCTCTCCGTTTACGTGTATTCCGTTTTGTTCTGCGCCCGAACTTATGACTTGCTCTCTAAAACCGACGACACCGCGTGCGCCTACTACGACTGGTTTTTCCATAGCCATGGCTTCTAAGCTTACTATCCCAAAAGGTTCGTAGACTGAGGGAAAAACACACATGTCTGCAGCGGCGTAATGGAGTATGCGTTCGTCTTCGGGAACAAAATCGAAACGATAAACTATATTATTTTTGATGTTGAGTCTCTCGGCGGTTTCTACAATGTCGTGTTGTTCTTCCCCTTTACCTAATATGACTAGTTTGGTGTTAGGGAACTCTTTGAGAACAGTAGGCATAGCTTGGAGAATGTTTCTTACTGCTTTAACCCAGGTGAGTCTACCGACGAATAAGATCATGTTCCAGCCTTTGGGAATTCCATAATTGTTTCGGATGTGGTCTACCTCTTCTTGCTTAGTATTTGTTGGATTATAGCGGTCAGGGTCTACGCCGTTCCAGACTACACTAATTTTTGATGATGACCAACCATGCCTGACTAGAGTCCTGTTGCATCGCATAGCTTACTGTGATTACTCTGTCTGCTTTTTCTGCCATTGCCACTTCTAAGTGAGAAACAACTTCGGAGCCTTGACCGCCGCTTCGTCCCCATTCAGTGCTGTGAGTGTGGAAAACAACTGGGATATTGGTTTCATTCTTTACTACCAGACCAGCGATGCTGCTTAGCCAATCATGCACACAGACCACGTCAAAATGGTATTTTTCCTTGTTGATTAAATCGTTAATAAGTTTTGTAGCGCCAAGGATGTTGTAGATGAAGATGTCGTTGAAGAGTTTGATATTAGTACCCCATTTTTTTAAATCATCAACCACAAAGAAAGGGAAAACGTTGCTTGCATCGGCAATTAATGGTCGGTGAACTTCTACACCTTTTAGAATCTCGCGTGTTTTTAAGTTACCTGGATTAAGGGTGAAAACAGAAACGTCATGTCCTATATCGACAAATTCCTTGGTTATGTACTCTGCGTAAGTGCCTAATCCGCCAACTAGTATTGGAGGATATTCCCAGACAAAAAAGCCGATCCTCAAAATATTCACCTAACGGTTTCGCCTTTTAGATTATCTTTAAAATTATATTTATACCTTCGGAAGAGTAGAGGGTTCTTTTCATTCAGAAACTTTAATTCGTTTCTGTTGCTTAACCGCTTATGAGTCCAATAGCATTAATAATTGAGAATGTGCATATTTGGTTAAATTCCTTTTTTGTGTGCTGTATCTCCTTCTTTAAACTATGCCTTTTCTTTTTTAGACAGTAAAATGGCTGAGGTGAGGTATTTTGTATCAGTTCTGGAGTACCCATAACCTTTTCTCTCTTTTTTGTAACCAAATGATTGATATTTTGGGGTTTTTGATTTTATGATTCTATGCTCTTCATTTTTTGAGGGATATGACTCATTGATTTTGAATCTCGCTTCAGGTATAAGCAATCTGCCTGAGCATCTTATTCTCCAAAAACCTTATCAAGTCTCTGACTAAATCACTATTAGGGAAATATCTTCTCTAGAGGTCACTGCTTTGGCCAAAATTAAAAAGGCGAACCCCAAAAACAAGTAGAAAAAATTCCTTCGCATAACTCTTCAGATAAACATGCTTTTCCAATTGCTAGGTATAGGCGCTTCTGCTGGAGGACTAGACCCAATCAGAAAGCTACTTGAGTTCTTACCCGAAACCACGAACTTGGCATTTGTAATTGTACAGCACCTTGCCACTGGCCAAGAAAGCATGCTGCCCGAGATTCTTACAAGATCAACCAAAATGCCAGTTAACAAAGTTCAAAATGGAATGGTAATTGAACCAAATCAAGTTTATGTTATTCCCCCAGGAAAAACGATGACTATTAATAAAGGTATTTTAAGGCTTCAACCCAAAGGGGCATCTCTCAAACCAATAGACTCCTTCTTTCGTTCCTTAGCTGCAAATCGAAAAACTCATGCAATCGGAATAGTACTTTCAGGAACAGGCACTGATGGAACTGAAGGACTAAAATTCATTAAAGCCGAAGGCGGAATAACCTTCGCCCAAGATCCCGAATCAGCACAATACCCCGACATGCCCAAAAGTGCCATAGCCGAAGAAACCGTTTATTTCGTTCTCACTCCCGAACAAATAGCTGAAGAATTGTCCAGAATCTCCAAACATCCCGAAATTATCCGTCAAAAAATAGAGCTGACAGAACCTCAAGAACAAAACGAAACTGATATCCAAACCATTTTTATGCTTCTCAAAACCTCATTTGGTGTAAATTTCGCCCATTACAAGAAATCAACAATTAATAGGCGCATTTCCAGACGAATCATTTTAAACAAAATCGAAAACATTAAAAAATACGCAGTTTACTTGCGTACACATAAACTAGAACTTCAAGCATTGTTCGATGATTTGCTAATAGGGGTAACGGGCTTTTTCAGAGAACCCGGTACTTTCCTTGCATTAAAGGAAAAAGTCTTACCGAATATTGTAGATAAAAAGTTGTCTAGCCAACCTATTCGAGTGTGGATTCCAGGTTGCGCAACAGGAGAAGAAGCTTACTCTTTTGCGATAGCCATTGAAGAATTCCTTGAAGAAAAAAACATTCTTGAAACTCAAATCCAAATTTTCGCTACTGACATCAACGAGAAAAACGTGGAAAAAGCGCGCCGCGCAATTTACCCCAAGAACATAGAGGACAACGTTTCCGAAAACCGATTGAAACGGTTCTTCATATCTGTAAACGGAAACTACCAGGTTGTTAAGCAAATTCGGGACATGTGCATTTTCGCTAAACATGATATTACAAAAGATCCTCCATTCTCCAACCTGGATTTAATTGTCTGTCGGAATCTGCTTATCTATTTTGATTCCCAACTTCAGGAAAGAATAATGCCTATCTTTCATTATGGATTAAAACCTAATAGTTATCTCGTTTTGGGTGAAGCCGAAAGCGTTGGCAAGTTTACCTACTTGTTTGAATCAATGACTAAAAAAGGAATTATCTTCAAGAAAAAACTGAGCCAACCGATTTTTGAATTGCAGCTTGAGCCACGCACTCCATATTCCTTTAGGAAAATAGTTGAAATACCTGAAAAAATTGATTCCGTGGCTTTCTTAGAATCGGAAGTTGACAGACTATTAATGGCTGAGTTTGTTCCTGCTTCACTATTGCTTAACAGTAATTTGGACGTCCTTGTTTTCCGCGGGAAAACTGAGCCCTACATTTCTATTGATTCTGGAGCTGCAAGTCTTAACGTGGCTAAGATTGTTCGAAAGGAGTTAAGACCTGCTCTTCAAACAGCAATTTATAGAACAAGAAAAAGTCGAGAAGATGTTAAAGAATTAGTTCGACTAAAAAATGGTGAGGAAACACAAGCAATTAGCATCCAAGTCAAACTCGTGGAACTTCCGAGACATGACGACCCTTTCTTCCTTGTGCTCTTTGAGAAAACCAAAAAAACAACGCCTTTATTTCAAGAGAACAAGACAACCACCGATCAGGTTGAATCAGATAGTGCAAAGGATCAGCAAGTTAAAGAGATGAGCGAGGATTTGCAGTCCACGAAGCAAACATTACAAACCGTAATTGAGCAACAGGAAGCAACTAATGAAGAACTGCGTTCCGCTATGGAAGAAGTGCAGTCTAGCAATGAAGAGTTAATGAGCACAAACGAAGAGTTGGAAACATCAAAAGAAGAACTACAGTCTGCAAATGAAGAACTAACAACTTTAAACGACGAACTAAAAAACCACAATCAAAACATGTCCATGTTAAATGATGACTTAACTAATTTGATGGGTAATGTTGACACTGCAGTAGTTATAGTGGATAATGATTTTAAGATAAGACGATTCACAAGTTCAGCTCAGGAGCTTTTGAGACTTATGCCCTCTGATGTGGAACACCCAATTACAGATATTCGTTTAGGTCTTCCGATTGAGGATTTTGATAAATTGCTGTCAAGGGGTATCACTAGTCTTGAAACGGTAAGGAAAGAAATTCAAAGTGAAAAGGGACGTTGGTATCAGATGCGCATCCGACCGTACCTGACTCAGGAAAAGAAAATCGGTGGAGCGGTCCTGTCTTTTTCTGATGTAACTGAAATGAAGAAATTGGAAAATCAACAGAATATTTTCTCGGATGAGCTTAAACTAAAAGTAAAAGATCAAGCTGAAAAGCTTGTCCATTCTGAAAAACTGGCAGCCATAGGTCAAACTGCTGGAATGGTTGGCCATGATATACGCAATCCTCTACAATCTATTGTTAGCGAGCTCTACTTGGCTAAGAAAGAACTCGATAATATACCCTATAGTGAGTCCAAGACCAACTTAGAACAAGGCATATCTGCAATTGAAGTGCAGCTATTTTACATAGACAAAATCGTAGCTGACCTGCAGGATTTTGCAAAACCTTCCAAACCGCAATTTCAAAAAGTTGATGTTAATAAGATAATAAAAGAAGTCTTAACTTCAATTAGCATCCCCAAAGAAGTTCAGGTCTCTGTATTAGTTGAGGTAGACTTTCCTGAACTAAAGTTAGACCCAGCACATCTGAAAAGAGTGCTTACAAACTTGATTTTAAATTCGCTACAAGCTATGCCGACGGGTGGAAAGCTGACTGTAAATGTCTCCATTCAAAACGGTAAAGCAATGATTAGCATTGCAGATAGTGGGGAAGGTATAACGGAGGAAAACAAGAAGAAAATTTTCAGTCCTCTGTTTACAACCAAAGCTAAAGGCCAAGGGTTTGGATTAGCTGTGGTTAAGAGACTAACTGAGGCGATGGGTGGAACCGTAACTTTCGAGAGTGGAAAAAGCAAAGGTACAAAATTTACTCTAGAATTTCCTGTTCCAAAATGAATCTTCTTCATAAGCTCCCTTACTTTGCATATTCTCCCTTCTGCAAATTAATTTTGGCAAATGGATATAATATGTTGAGTACGAGTCTTTTTTTAAGATTTATTCTAATATTTTCGGGTTTTTTTACGGTATGTTCTTGTTTGTCTTTTTCTATGTGAATTTTAATAAAAACAATCAATGCTTAGTCTATAGACGGATAGAATAAATATGAAACTGTGCATATTGTTCTAGAGTATGCGTATTTGGTTAAAGGAAACTTGGGTTTTGACTTGTAATGGTTGTGGATTTTGTTTCTTATCAGATTGATACTGAAGTTCCCTCGAGTTATTTTGAGAAACTTTTCGACTTTATTTATCGGCAGTATTATCTTGTCCAACCACGGCGATTCTGGAAGGTTTCCAAAGAAACTTCGCCATCCAGCAGTCGCATTTCATATTCTGTTATTAATTCTCAGGCTGGAGAAATCTTACAGGTAAAAATCGAAGCCATTACCGCTATAAACGTTACAATAACTCCTCTTAATGCCCAAGTAACCGAGGCGACTATTGAGGAAGCTAGGCAAGATGTTGTCATAGCAGTGAATATCTTTGAGGAGAAGGCACGCAAAGCAACTTGGTATTTTGCTTGGCGGGAAGGAGAAAACATTATCCCTGAGAAGGTTAAGGCGCAAGAAAAAAGTTTTAAGCGTATACTTCTTGAAACTCAGATCCTTCTATCCGTTTTATTTATTGTTTTAGGTATGGGCGTGTTTATAATTTCTTATACGTTTTTTCCAGAATGGTTCTGGGTTGCACCCTTAGCTCTGATAGGTTTTCAATTTTTATTAGTTATTTATTCAAATAAGATAATTTCTCGAACAGGCGACTGGACCATAACTAAGGATAATCCGGTAATTCATTTCTTAGAATATCGCCTGCCAGCTGGAGTTTTGGGGGCTATTGAGGATTTTAAGCAGTCTCCTCAACAGTTAGTGGCTATCAAGAATGAAGTTTATCAGGAAATCCTTGCTCGAAATGGTGCAATTGATTGTGCTCAAGCACAAAAAGTCTTTACCAAATATAACGTCTCTTGCAATCCTGAAAATTTGACTGCTAGAAAAATCAATGTTTATGAGATTGTCAAGAAAGTTGCTGATAAATTTGGCTATAATGTACCAAAAATAGTTGTCTCAAATACGTTGGTTCCTAATGCAGCAGCTTCGGGGCCTAGTCCAAATCGAGGCATTGTTCTTCTAACGACGGGGTTGCTGGTTCAGCTTGATGAACCTGAAATTATAAGCGTCTTGGGTCACGAATTTGGGCACCTTAAAGGCAGAGACCCGTTGATTCTTTATGCTTTAACTAGTGCTGAATTTCTTTTCCGATTCTACATACTCTTCACTTTTTTGCCCATTGTGCTAGGGTCTTTTCTATTCTTTGTTTACTTCTGGGTAATAATGACTGGAATATTCTTTGTGGCAAAATTTTTGGAAGCTCGTGCAGATTTAATCTCTGCGATGATAATGGGGCAACCTCAGGTCCTAGCGGAAGCGCTTGAGAAAATCGGTTTTCAGCGGCTCCTTTTTGAGCGTACTCCATCTTTTCGATTTCAGGAATGGATAGGTCTAGATGGTCATCCACCGATATACTTCCGAGTAGCCCGCTTATTGCGACTTAAAGAGCCAGTGCAAGTTAAGTATCCTTTGATTCAATCAATAAAAGAGGTATTTCGAGGCTTCACTAAAGCTCTATAGATTTTTGTTTCGAATGATTGGAACAAATAAGCCTATTGCTTGTTCATTGAAGATAATTTGTTGCCTTTTTAATGTAAAGGAGGCGATAGGTTTTGGTGCTGACAAAAATTGATGCGTACGAAGTGATGTATTCCTCTAATAATTTTCCTCCCCGAATATGGATAAGGAGTGCTGGAAAATTCATAGGTCAACTGATCTTCAAACCAGATGATTCTGTACTTCCTACTGACAACAAGACTAACGGAGTAAACATATCCTACCGCTTAATAGACTACAAAAAGCTCTAGATTTGTTACAAAATGAAAAACTGGTGTACTTGCTCTGGTCTGGTGCAACATCTGAAAATGGCATAAAAACAACTGCGGAACCAGTAGGGGAAAATGAGACTCTACAATAAGAAACATGTGCTGTATTCTAAGGCTTTCTCTTTATTTGCTAATTCCGTATTTGGTTCGCACGCTTGTTCTGAGTAAATAGAGTATGATTATAACGCTATAGGTGATTTCCCCATAGCATGCGGATTTTGGAATTCCTGGAATACTTGGCAAATCTAGTAAAGTTAGCAAATCTGCGACAATTACAAAAGATAGAACCGCAAAAGTGCCCACCCAACCCGCAGGTTTCTGGAGCCAAAGTAAGGCAGCAAATAACAATACTAAGAATCCAAAAGCGATTGTGTAATTGCTATAAATATCAAGGCTAAACGATGAAGCAAGAATAACCCCTGATGCATCTAACCGAGGGGAACATAAGAGCCAAAAACCGAACACAACATGAATTAGTCCAACAAGAACCTGCGCGGCAATTAGATAAACGATGCCTAAACTTCTACCTTTATACTCAGTAGGTGGATGGGTTCTATTCATGGAGCCAAATCCAAAACCTACTCTAATATAGTTAACATAAATGCTTTTCCTGGTGTTTATCGGTAATGCTTATTTTCATCTGAACCTCATTCTATCTATAATGTTTCTTTGGAGAGCCACGAAATGAGCAATAGTTACTCTGTGAAACTTATAACCCCTCAAGAAAAGGAAGCCCTTTTTCAACAATACGAAAATCGCATTCTGTACAGTAACAAAGCGGATATTTACGGTTGTTGTATAAAACTTCTCACAGAAATTGAACGTGTCAAAAACGAGTGGGAAGACAACTTTTACGCAATGGGTGAGAACGTTCGCAGCCATGGCAGCCTTATCGTAATGACTGAACCTAACCAGCCAACATCCATCAAGTACGATCCCTACACTAAAACCGCATTTCTCATCAACGTAGACTACTATGGATGGATCAAAAGCATCGCCCTTGCTCTTGCCGGAGATATCCTTGAAGATGAACATCACATTTACTCAGTTCACGGTGCAGCTCTTGACCTAGGGTGCATCGGTTTATCTATAATTGCCCCGTCAAAAACTGGAAAAACCACCCAATCATGGGGGCTACTGCGAATTCCAGATGCTCGTTTGGTTAGTGATGACTGGTACTTTGTGCGACTTTCTAATCGTGCTCCGCTGGCATTTGGTTCAGAAAAAAACTGCTACATCGACGCTGATATTGCTAAAATCTGGAACGAATACGAAAGTTTGGTAGATAAAGCAAAATTCGACGAAAAAGGCCGCGCCGTAGTTAATGTTCGCTGGATAGTTGGCCTTGGAGGAGTAATTCCTCTAACTACAATGAATAAAATTATACTTCTAAAAAAGGATGCGCAAGATAAGAACATTGTAACTGCATTAGACACCGACGAAGCTTTGCAGTATATGATTTCTAATGATTTTTGTAATCAGCATCAGCTGGTTCGAGATGACCGAAAATTTGAGTTAAGAAAAGAATTCTTCCGAAAATTTTTCTCCCAAACCGATGTTTACCTTGTCAATACAATAGGAACTCCGCAAGAGACTCAAGCTAAAATTCGAGAAATCCTCTCTATAAAAAAATGATTGATAGCAAAAAGGAAATAAAGCATAAAAAGGCATTAAGGGTCTAAGCCTTAGGGATGATGAGGGTCAGCCGTGAAACTACTCTACATAGTTATTGATGGCATGGGCGATTTACCGGTTAAAAAAATGGCAAACCAAACGCCCCTGGAAGCAGCAAAAACCCCCAACATGGATTTTTTGGCCAAAAATGGAAAAACTGGCCTAATGTACTCAGTTAAAAAAGGCATGGCGCCCGAAAGCGATGTTGCTGTTATCTCCCTTTTAGGTTATGATCCTTTCAAGTATAGCACTGGACGGGGTATTATCGAGGCGGTTGGTGCAGGGCTTAATCTTAAAGATGGTGAATTAGCCTTAAGATGTAACTTCGCGACTTTAGGGGAAGGTAAAAACCTGGTCGATAGAAGAGTGGGAAGAAATCTTACCACCGAAGAAGCCACCGAACTGTGCAAAGCAGCCAACAAACAAATTAAACTAACATCGCATCCTGCGACATTTGAATTTAAGAACACCTTAGGTCACCGCGCTGTGCTAGTCATTAAGCATAGAAACAAACCGTTATCTGGTAAAATATCAAACAGCGATCCGGCATATGCCATAATTAATGGGTTAGGTGTGGCTGCGAAAAAGGTTGAGATGATTCTTAAAACCTGTTTTGCCGCTAGAGGAAACTGAGGAAGCGCAAATCAGCGCTGATCTCGTGAACGAGTTTATAGAGAAAACCCATACGCTATGGGAAGATCATCCAGTTAATAAGAAGCGTGTTTCGGAAGGCAAGCTTAAGGCGAATGTGGTCCTTACACGGGATGCCGGCAGCAAGTTACCTAACTTCTTTAGTATTAACAAGCATTATGGAGTAGATTTTGCTGCTCTGGCAGATATGATTACCGAAAGGGGTATCGCTAAACTTGCAGGCATGCAAGCTGATCTCCTCCCTCCTCCATCTGGGGATTTGCAGGCGGATTGCGAACTTAGAGCAAATCGTCTGCTTGAAGTATTACCTAAACATGATTGTTTCTATATTCACCTTAAAGGACCGGACGAACCTGGCCATGATGGGGACTGCGAACGAAAAAAGCAAATAATCGCTGCCATCGACGAGCACTTCTTTGGGAAGCTGCTTCCTCAAATCGATCTTAAAGAGACGCTTTTCTGCGTCACAGCAGACCACGCGACACCTTGTGAATTAAAAATACACAGCGACACACCCGTTCCTTTGCTGCTTTCAGGTGGTAACTTAACTGCTGATAAAATCAGTCGATTCTCTGAAAAAGAATGCGCTAAAGGAAGCCTTGGCATAATCCGCTCAGGTCATGAGTTAATGCCTCAACTAATGAAACTATTAAAAGCCAACTAATATGCAACAGGATAGTTAA
The DNA here is from genome assembly GCA_963701765.1 of Candidatus Bathyarchaeota archaeon. Taxonomy (GTDB): domain Archaea; phylum Thermoproteota; class Bathyarchaeia; order Bathyarchaeales; family Bathycorpusculaceae; genus JADGNF01. The sequence continues at coordinate 95,743 of CAVPBD010000010.1, read as the reverse complement.
TACCCTTATTTTCATTATGAAAATTTGCAGATTGATATTACAGAAGGTTTTTCATGTTAGTTAGTGTAAGACTTCTTTGTGGTTTGTATGACGTGTTATTTTAGGCATCTTGGAGTGGTGTTTGTTAAAGCAGGAATAACTGTTACCCCTGAAAATAGAAAGCAGCTTGACAATGTTATCCATGATCTTGTGCATGTTGATTACAAGAGTTGTCCTGATGCTTGGAGAGCAGTGAAGGCACGTCTTGCAGAAGACGAAGCTGGCTTTATTGAGGCCCTAAAACGGGCTTGGGAGAATCAGTAGAATTACTTCAAAGAAACACTAGTTTCTTCTTTAGTAAATATTATATTTGATTATTGCTTACTTCGGTTTTAGTGGTTTGGCATGACTGCAGATGGGAAATCTAAGCGAGAACTCGTAACATATTTGATTGCGTTATGGATGATAATTAACATAGCTTTGATGCTAACGCTTTTACCTGCTGATTATTTGGATTTGAATAATTGGATTGAACTTGCCCTCTGGATTCCTTCGCTTGTTGGCATAATATCGATGAAGAAATGGGGTGTCGCGTTAGCGCTGTTTACCTTGATTTATACTTTGAGCACGAGTGTATCGATACTTGTGTACTATCAGGTTTGGCTCAATGCGCTGCGGGTGATTATCAATGTCGTATTGATTATTTACTTGTTTAGGCGCATATTGTCAAACAAGTTCACCTGAGCACTTCCTTAAAATGTTGTGCACTCTATATGGAATTAAAGGCAAAATCGTGAATCTGCATGCAAACTCGACTGAAGCTTTATTCAGACGGCGGAGCAAGAGGTAATCCTGGTCCAGCCGCTATAGCATACTTAATTTTAAGCGAAAAAGACGAGATCATACTCTCTCAATCTGGGTTTGTTGGTAAACGGACTAATAATCAAGCTGAATATGAAGCGGTAATTGCCGCCCTGGAAGTGGCTGCGTCAATGGAAGGTTCAGATATTATTTGTTATCTAGATAGTGAACTAGTCTGCAGTCAGCTCATGGGAATATATAAAATCAAAAATGTCGAATTGCTTAAGCTATGGTGCAAAGCACGCGAATTAATCCGGGGTTTTAAAAAAGTCAATTTCTTTAATGTTCCCCGAACTAACGTTTTTATCAAAGAAGCTGATCGACTGGTCAACAAGACTTTAGATGAAGTATCCAATAAGTGATGTTGAACTTTTAGTGATAAATTTTAAATAGGCATAGGGTTCACTATCAGATGTGTGTCTTAAATGGCGCAGAATATTAACGCGGTTGAATTGCATAACGTGGTTAAACGCTATAATGAATTAGTAGCGGTAAACAATCTCAGTTTGACTATTAAGCAGGGTGAAATTTTCGGGTTGCTCGGACCTAACGGTTCAGGTAAATCTACCACTCTAAAAATTCTTTTGGGCTTAATCCAGGCAACTGAGGGCTCTGTTAGTGTTTTGGGTATAGATGCTAAAAAAGATCCTGTGAGCGTAAAACGGCTTGTCGGTTATGCTCCTGAGGCGCCGCGTCTTTACGAGTTTCTTACCGGTATTGAATTTTTGGATTTTATTGGCGACATTTATGGTATGCAAGCTGAGGAGAAGAAAACTCGAATTACCGATTATCTAAAAGCCCTCCAGCTTGAAGGACGCGAGGGTGATATGATTAGTAGTTACTCTGAGGGCATGAAGCAAAAGATTGCTTTGATTGCTGCCTTTTTACATAAACCGAGGCTTCTGATTTTAGATGAGCCTCTGAACGCTTTGGATCCTCGTTCGGCACGTATAGTTAAGGACTTTTTACATGAGCTCAAGCTTCAGGGAGTGACAACGATTATGTCTACGCATATTCTGGAAATCGCCCAGGCTGTGTGTGACCGCATCGGCATTATGTATAAGGGGCAGCTGTTGACGGTGGGGAATATGGCGGAGTTGCAGAAAATGGCTGCGTTGCCTGATTCTGGTTTGGAGGATATTTTCCTCAAGCTCACTGGTACTGATGATATTAGAGCTGTTGTTGAGGCCCTTGTTAAATGAACTGGAAGACCATCCTTCATCTTGTTCGCGTGGATATGAAGTCAGGTAGGCTTACTCGCGGTCAAAAACTGATAAAATATAATGTAACCCGTAATCGGTTCTTTAGCTACCTTGGTTACTTAGCTGCGATAATAATCGGTGTAGTTGTTGGCGGTCTTGTTAGTTACTTTTATACTTCTGGATCTTTTGATGCTACTCTTCAAAGTGATTTTAATGCTGCGTTTGCTAATTTTCAGCTTTCCTTGCCGACTATAGTTTTGGTTTTTGCTTTAATTTTTACTATGATGCAGCAACTTCAACGCACTGGGGCAAGTTCGGTTAATCAGGCGCCTTATTGGCTTCCGGTTACCTGGCAAGAGCATACTTTAGCGTCAATATTAGCTGATCTGCTAGGGCTTCCTTTGATGACTATTGCTCTTATCGCGCCTGCCGTTTTGATAGTGTCTGTTTTCACTGGGCAAGTCATCTTTGCGGTTGGTTCCGTTCTGGCTATGTTTGCAGCTGCTTTTACCGCTGGTGCTACGATAGAAGTTTTTCGAATCTTACAAGTACGCTTTACAGGTGCAGTTTACAAATCCACTGGTCGCGCGGCAGTTTGGGTTCGTTTTGTAAGCTCGCTTGTTGTATTCATAATTTTTTATGTTATCTACTTTTCAATAACCCAAGGTTCGGGTCTTTTAATTTTCATTGACACCGTTACTACTGTTCAAAATTCCGCGTGGTTCGTGCCATACGTATGGCTAGGTTTGACTTTGTATTCGTTGGGGAATGGGTTAATGTTTGAAGGGGTTGCCTTCTTGGTGCTTTCAGTGCTTTTTATTTTTGGTTTATTCTTTTTGGGGACTGCTTTGAACACTCGATTTGGACTTTATGAACCCCCGGCGATAACCATTTCCCGAGGTGCTTATGTTCCTAAGACTGGCTTTCTGGGTAAATTTGGATTCAGCTCTGTCGAGGCTGCTCTTATCCGTAAAGATCTTAAGGCGTTTACTCGTCGAAGAGAACTAATCTCAACTTTTATTGTGCCTATCGTTTTTCTTCTGGTGCCCATAATGTCCTCGATTAATAATCCTCAATCGTCAACAATTCCAGGTGGATTATCCTCGTTTATGTTTGCTCTGACTTCGATTTTTCCAGCTGGACTTATGGTTATGAGTTTAGGTAATTTTATGACTGGCGAAGAAGGGCAGAACATCTGGCGGATCTATTCCTCGCCTATTTCTGCTAAGAACTTTGTTAAAAGTAAGTTTACCTTTATTGTTTTCTTCGCTCTTATCGTATTGCCAATTACAGCCATAATTGGTTTCTTTATTTATCAGCCATCTGCGCGGGCTTTGATTGCCATGGTTGCCGAGGCGGTTTTCATCGTTTTCGCAGCAGGTTCTCTATCCTTAGCTAATGGCATTAAGGGTGCAGACTTTAACGAGGTTCCTCGGCCAAGGATGATTCGTTCGCAATGGAGTATAATTAATATGCTCACCTGCATGGCTGTAGCAGTGGCGGTTATGTTGCCTCTTCTTCCGTACGCATTTTCAGTTTTTACAGGAGGACAAATCGGGGTCTTAATTGATTTGTATCTTGCAGTAGCTATAAGCGGAGTCATTGCAGCTGTGTTAACGGTGATTTTCTATAATCTTGCCGTCGGCAACGCGAAGGAACTATTAACAAAAGCAGAAGTATAGATAAAATGATGTGAAAAAAGTTAAGTGGGTTTTTTGGCTAGTTCCTGGGGCTTTTTTCGTCCATCCCAAATATGATGTAACGCTTCACTTGGATGGTAGAGTAGTAGTCGTGGGCCGGAGTATCTCATTATGATTTTCGCTTTTGCCTTCATGTCGGGTTTGTAGCAGTGCACGAGGCATTTTCCGCATGTGCTTTTGTTTTCTTGGAAGGGGCACTTGTCGAGACGTAATTTTGCGTATTCTAGAAATTCGTTGCAGTCCGAGCAAAGTTCGCCATGGGTTTTATGGTTTTTTTTGCAGTAGAGATGCACCATGTGCTCTATAGTTTTCTTCTCTCGTGTTATCCTTGGATGTTGGGTAGTCATCAAAATCGATTCCTAATACCTCATGAGTAACCGTATTTGTTATAGATAAATTTTAACCCCCAAACCTAAAAAACAATAATCTATACCTAAGTCAACTATATTTTCTGCAGATTCATACGTAGTTTAATCAGTTAAGTTCGGGGATTAATTTCAATCCCCAAATCCAGTAAAATACGTACTTGTGCGTGCAGATGTTACCCCGATGGTGTGTGATGTGATTATTCTAGTATCTCTGTGTGACTGTGTGTGCTAAGTTCGGTACTTCTTTCAGAATGTTGTTATATATTGGCGTTTCGGAGGCCATAATCGAGGGTGCCTGATAGTCATTTGAATCTTTCGTATGTTGGGTATATTTTCGATTTGTCTCATAGACAGCATAAATTTCTTTTACATCCTTTACTAAGGCTACGGCTCTTATATCGAAATCCCCAGTTAGAATAGTAACATAACTAATTCGCGGAATTTCAGAAAGTTTTTCTGCAATCAACTTTGTTTCGCTATGATCTCTTACAGCTAATAGAAAAGTTAACAATGCGTGATAGCCAAGTTTTTCAGGATTAATCTGGATTGTAGTCTTAATTATATTATTTTTTACAAGTTTTTTATATCTATTAATTACCGTATCTGTCGAGACGCCGATTTCTTGTCCAATTGTTTTGAAAGGCATCCTGCTTTTATCAGATAATTTATCAATTATTTTATTATCTATCTGGTCAAGCTTTAAGTCACAAATTTTGTCATAATGGTTTATTTGCGGTCCTCTCAATTGGCTTTCGGCCTGTTTGTCATTCGAGTTTTTAAAAGGAGTTCTTAGTATGTTAACTGATGTATTTCTTACATCTGTCCACAGAAGTGTCTTGACTTCGTTGATAATAATATCCTTGCAGATTATTTGTCTAATCATTTCGAGTTCTTTTAGGTTTTTCGAGAAGTTTACAGTCAGTACATTAAATGGCGAATTGTATTGGCGACAAACATCGATATTAGTAAATTGTCTTAGATTCTCGATTAATTCATTGATAAATTGGGTATCTACATTGATTAACAAGTTAGCAATGGCGCTATATCCGAAAAACGGGTAATTGTAATATATTGTTTCTCCGACTATTTTGCCTTCTTTTTTCATCTCTTGATAACGTTTCCAAATTGTATCGGTTGAAACACTACATTCCTTTGCGATAGTCGTAAATTTTGTTCTTCCATCTTCAAGCAGATTCTGAAGTATAGCCGAATCAATTTTGTCTATCTCTTTCATTATGTCGCACTTTTCGGTTAAAGATACATTCCATTTAGGTGCGCACTAAATATATGTAATTCTTTTTTTTCGATTTATTTTCTGCATTTACCTTAAACTTTCTGCTCAGATGCCATGGCTTTACGAAAATTTATTAACAAAACGGATTAATAATGCTTCATATGGAAGATGGAGTGTGAGGGAATTTTTAATCCAAATGTAATTAAAAATAGTAAATTTAAAGTGATGACCATTATTTTGACCCTGTTCTTGACAGCAACAATGATTGTGAGTGCTTTTCCAGCGGTTAATGCCCAAACTGTTACAACCTATGCACAACTTTCTGTTAATCCCAATCCTATAGGGCTAAATCAGCAAGCGATTGTTATTGCATGGGTTCAACCTATTCCCCCTGAAGCTGGAGAAGTATTTCATGGCTTTGTAGTGACAATTACAAAACCTGATGGAACAACTAGCACGCTAGGACCAGTAGATTCTTGGGCAATGGGCGCAGCGATGTTTACATATACACCTACATCAGTAGGAGAATACACCTTCTTGTTTAACTATCCCGGTCAAAAAATGAGCAGCGGAGAAGAATATCAATCAGCACAAAGCCAAACAGTAAAACTTGTAGTTCAAGAACAAAAAATACCTGACTGGCCCAAAGCAGAACTGCCAACAGACTACTGGCAGGGCGTAGTAAATACCGAAAACCGTGACTGGTCACAAATTACAGGAAGCTGGCTAATGACCTACTACAACTCCACCTACACAGGATATGGCGACTCAGGCGGAGGATATAACCCCTACAGCCAAGCACCGCGCTCTGCACACATTATGTGGACCAAACCTGCAACTACAGGAGGTCTAGCGGGAGGCGAAACTGGGACTTTAGGTGAATATTCTGGGCTTTCATATTCTTCATTTGGCAATCCACCAATAATTATGAATGGAAGACTCTATGTTAATACAAACCCAACCTTAGGTCACTTTAGAGATACTGGCTATGAAGGTTTTGCATGCTATGATTTAAGAACAGGTGAAGAAATCTGGCGAAAAGACAATGGTGGCATAACCCATGGACAACATTATGTAAGTTCTTTCGCTGGGCACCCGGGTGTTGTTTCCCTGCTTTGGGATCTTACTGATGATTGGGAAGTATATGACCCATTTGATGGTAAGCTGCTTATGACCTTTGAAAACACAACTGCTGGTACAGATTGGTGGTGGGAAGACGCTGTAGTATATGGCAATGATGGAACGATGTTTGTCTATATTCTTAATGGTGAATCAAACTGGTTGGCAATGTGGAACTCAACGAAAGCATTCGAAGCAGCAAAAATTATCCGCACAGGTGGAGACGGGCTACAAAGATTTAACCTTAGACAAGGTGTTTATGACTGGAAGGCAGGCTTAGAATGGAACAAAACTATACCTGATAGAAATGTAGATTGGCGTACACCCTATTCGATATTTGGCATTTCAGGAAATGTAGCAATAGCTAAATCAGGAACAGCTGGAAACTGGATCGACTATGATATCGGTTATGACTTGACTACAGGAAACGAATTATGGGTACACGACAAATCGCAGGCTGTACAGTCATTTTATAGTTCAACAGGACAAGGAGTAGTTGCTGCATTTGATCTAAGTATTAGACGATGGACTGGTTATAATATTCAAACTGGTGCTAAGCTTTGGGACAGCGAACAGATGGACTATCCGTGGGGTACATATGTTTCTTATGGGTCAACAATTGCTTATAACAAGTTGTATTCCGGATCATTTGACGGCAATTTATACGCTTTCGACCTTAATACTGGCAAGATAGCTTGGAAGTTCTATTCTGGCGATTCAGGTACTGAAACTGTTATGGGGACTTGGCCTATGTGGTTTGGTCCTATAGTTGCAGACGGAGTAGTTTTCTGCGGAACAGGTGAAGAAACTCCGACTCAGCCATTATCAAGAGGCAATCGAGTGTTTGCTATTAATGCTGAAACTGGAAAGGAAATTTGGCACATCGCTGGTTATATGTCTTTAAAAGCTGTTGCTCAAGGTTATCTCATTGGTTATAATGGTTATGATAGTCAGTTATACTGTTTTGGTAAAGGACCTAGCGCAACTACTGTATCTGCACCTCAAACAGCTATAGCAAAGGGAACCGCTGCTCTAATAACAGGCACAGTTACTGATCAATCTGATGGGCAAAAAGGTTCAGCGGCAATCTCCGACGCAGACATGTCTGCTTGGATGGAGTATCTGCACATGCAAAAGCCAAAACCAACTGATGCAGTAGGAGTGCAGGTAAAACTAACTGCAGTTGATTCAAATGGCAATGCTGTTGATATTGGAACTACAACAAGTGATTCAAATGGTAATTTTGCCTTCGCATGGACTCCTAGCAATGAAGGAACCTATAAGATCGTCAGCTAGCTTTGCTGGCACAAACTCCTATGGCAGCTCAGAAGATACAACCTACCTAACTATTGGCTCAACAGCATCAAGTACAGGTTCAGATTCAACACTTTACATGGCAATTGCAGCTATAGCGCTAATCGTAGCAGTCATAGCAATCGTAGCAGTTATTTTAACCCTAAGAAAACGATAATAAATCAAGAAAAACCCAACTTTCCTTTCTTTATTTTTTTTGTAAACAATTGCATGAGCAAATAGAAATGTGGGCTGAGTCGGATCTGGCATCAAACTACTAAAGCCACAACAGTATCCACAATTTTCCATCTCCTCTCTGAAATTCTCCAATACCAGAGCCCCAGTAAACCTACTAATCTATTAGCGAAAAAGGCATTTTCGGAGTATTCAATATCCTTTCTTCTGGTCTTTCTTGTTTTGTTGTGTGCGATATAGTGGGAAGTAGGTGTGAAAGAAAGAGATAAGAAAAAGAAATTATTGTGTCGATTTTTATCTTTCTCTCTCTTGATTCTAAAAACTACTACTCTTACTATACTTCAATACTACTATACTATACTCCCTTAAGCACAACCTCAACACAACGTCCAACGACACAATACAACAACACACTACAACAAGGAGGAGTAATCAAAAGGTTTTCTGAGTTATCTGGACACGACTTTGAGGAAAGGAAAAATTGTTAAACATGATAACCCTTTTAACACAATTCATTGCTTAGCTAAGTATGGGAAAAAGTTGGATAATTGTTGGGTTCACTATCGTTTTAGCCATTTCATCATTAGTTTACATTATTGGATACCAACCAATGGATAATACCCAGCAAGGAACGGCTGAGTCTTGGATGTTTATAGGGGCATATGCAACATACGAAGGCCAAATAGACTCTCTTTCCATATCATATAACTTAAGCGCAACAATACAAGTTACTGCCTTAAATGCCACCCACGTGCATATCCAGACGAAATCATCAATTGCAACTTCTTTTTCGCCAACATTTTCCGATCAAACTACTTTATGGGTCAATAAAACAAATATCAGCTTTCAGCCTGAAGGTGTGACACTTGCAGGAACCTATAATACAAAAATATCGGTCAGAGGAATAGGAAGCCGAGATTGCATAGCCTACGATTACACCAACGAAGCAATTAACGCTACGTATTACATAGATAAAGTTCTTCTATGGCCTGTTAGAATTGTTTATATAACAATTTTTGAAAATCAAACCTACCATATAGAATTTAGCCTTAAAGAGACAAACATAAAGGGACTAAACTAAGGTTACAATCACTTGTTTTATTTTTCAAAGTAAAAATTTCTCTAAAAGAAAGCGAAAAAAGTAGCTACCCGTAAAAGTGCCGCTTTTATATTGGTTAAGAGATATTTGAAATCAAGAGGCTGGGCAGTTTACCTTTGGATTCGACCGTTAAGATTTTGACGATAATTGGTAGTGGTGGTTCTATTGGCTTTGGAATTTGGCACTTTTTTGTTCCAGAAGTGTGGAATTGGTATTCGTATATTGAGCCAAATGCGACAGAGTTAGTGTTGGCTGTTCGGGCTATTAATGTATTTTTTTCTTTATCTTTGATATTATTTGGAGCAGTAAATATACTGCTTATTTATGGAAATAAATCGAATAATTATTCAATAATTGTGATGCTTACTGCGACAAGCATTTTGTGGATGTACAAGGGTAGCGCTCCAAATTATTTATCCACAAGGTTCAATCAACCCTGCTCTCCAATACGGAATGCTATCAGCATTCATAGTTGTGTCGCTATGCTACATCGTTCCATTAACAATTATTGTATTCCGAGAAATAAGAACCTAGATCTGGGTGAGCTTCAAAAATGACGCAAACAAAAATTAGCATCAAACTAGAAGCGATTAAGAACCGTTTCTCCAAAACTGCAAAAGAAGATCTAAGTGATGAAATAAAATCTGACGACAAAGTAGCATCTATTCTTCTAATAGTAGTAAATGCCTTATTTGGACTATACTTAATTTTGCATCAGACGGTTTCTACAGGCTTTTTCACGCCAAAGTTCAGCGCGTTCGAGATGATTATGCTTTACGGAATACCAATTTATTGGATAATTACATCAGTTTTAATTTTGATAGGTCAAAAACATCCTTCACGTGACCTAGATTCTTATGGTGGCCTCTTTTTTGCGACTTTCGCTATTGTGTGGCTCATTGTGATTTTTCCCTTTGAATTCACTTATTTTGCAAATGTATTACCGGATTCCCTGAGATTTCTATTGCAGTGGATTTCTAACGAAATTGCTCTAGTGCTGCTAAGTCTACTCTTTGTAGTTCACCTAATTTTGGCAATGTACTCACTGATATTACGGCTATATGTTCGCAAAGCACGAAATCTTCACGATAGTCTTCCTGTTTAGACCCACTGCCATGCATACCAAATGGTCAGTGCGTTAAACTAACTCAATCAACTCCTCATGTATTATGGGACACAGTTATGACTACATTTCCCTTTTTGTGTCCCGCTTCAACATACCTGTGTGCCTCGACAATTTGCTCCAGCGGATAGCGTTCTATCTATAACTGGCTTTAACTTTCCCGCCTCAACAAGCTCCCTTAAGGACATCCAAATATCAGCTTCTGCTTTCAAAGTCCATCGCCAAGTGGAAAGAAAAGCAACGTTTTTTCTCAAGTGACCCTTTGACTAGTGAACGCGAAATTTTGCCTACTGCATCAAAAATGATATCATAGGTTTGAGAGTTTTTGGTGAAATCTTCCTGGGTGTAATCAATCACTATATCCGCCCCTAAAGATTTGACTAAATCCATATTATTGGTGCTGCATACTGCGGTGACTTCTGCTCCATAGTATTTAGCAAGCTGCACAGCATAGGTGCCCACGCTTCCGGATGCTCCATAGATAAGAATTTTCTGTCCCTTCTGGATGTTTGCTTTTCTCATAAAAATCAATGCTGTGATTCCCCCGACAGGAACAGCGGTGGCTTCCTCAAAGGTCAGATTTACTGGTTTTTTTGCTATTCTGATAACTGTTTTTGGTGATTTAATCTCTGGAATTTCTGGCAGACATATGTACTCGGCATAGCCGCCGCCAAAATCAGTTTCCGCAAAAACCTCGTCTCCCACCTTAAATTTTGTTACACTTTTACCTACTGCTTCGATTATCCCTGATATCTCCATCCCCAGTGTCTTTTTCTTGGTCCCCTTAAGCCTAAGGCGAACCGTGCAGGGAGCCAGAAATGGGCAGGCACTTTGAAGCCTCGCATTCTTATATCTCCTGCCGTCACGGTGGTCGCATATATTTTCACCAGTACTTGATTGTCTTTTGGAATGGGTTTTTCTATTTCCTTGAACTTAAGAACATCTGGGGAGCCATATTTTTCATAGATAATTGCTTTCATTTTCATACATGCTAATCAGTTTTAAGTTATATAAAAATCCATATTTGGTGTAGGCGATGAGTTATATAGATTGAGCATAGCTCAGTCGTTAGTCGTCGATATTTTTTTAAATAAATTTTAATTTAACCTGCAAACTTACGGGTTTACGAAATTTTAGTTTAACCTTCACCGTTAGGTTCGTTGTTCTACCATAAATGACCTTAGTATTAACTCGATTTTATGTTAAGATTGACTTACCATTGAAAAGCAGGTGCACAATTTTTCCGTGAGTTATGTCATCTTAGTTTTAAGCTGAAGGATGCACGGGCGTTTCCAGTGTATTCATACCATTCCAGGCGAAGAGAATGGTCAGAGGTACCTGTGAAGCTCGTTATATATGTATAAGTTGTGTACGCCTGGTTTTTCCAACCGTTAATCACTAGTTTGTTGTCGACATATAAACGCACCCATCATCTCCGCCAACTGTGAATGTCCATGTTCCCGCCGAGAGACTCACGGTTCTTGTAGAAACGAACCCAATTCTGTCAGACCGACTGTAGGTCACTGTTCCGGATTTCCAGTTTTTATCGAAGTTCAAGTTGCTTTCATCGGGGCCTGAACCAAGTACCTTACCCCATGGATTGCCACTGTTGCCGGAATAGACATACCATGTGCGAGCCCATTTTTGTTGGCTGTTCCAGCTAAACGTCACTGTTTTGGGGCCGTTCATTAAGACTGAGCCGCTGGTCCCGCTGCCGGTCGCATCACCCCAATATCCTGTGCAGACATACTGATTTCCGGTGCCATCTGTGGCGGGCGATGTCACCGAGAAGGATGCGGATTTGCCACTGTCATACCAACCTGCGCCCAGAGGCAAGCCATAGGGTGAGTTCACGGTGAAACGATACTGGGTTTTATAATTAGCCGTAATTGTGGCGGATGTGCTCGGAACGCTGAAGCTATGAGTTTGGCCACCCCCATCGCTCCAACCAGTGTAAACGTATTGCACACCTGACCCACCCGAGACGAGAGTGTTCGCCTCTATTGTATGAGTTTGCCCCACTTCCCAGTTGAAGGTTTTGGGGGTCGCTATTGTTACTCCATCAACCGTGACAAAGCCGGAGCCTTCAGGAATCGACGTTATCGTCATCGATGGCACCAACGAGCCGGTCATATCGTAATCCAATTCAAACTGGCTATCTAAGTCACTTTCGTAGCTGTTGAGGTACGGCGAAAACGTCGACACAAATATCTTGTCTTGGGAAGGACTGAATTTGAGAACCCGCAAGAAACCATTTCCACCGTTCGTTCCTAGATTGATAATCCGCTAAAAGCTGAGGGATTGCAAAACCATTCACAGTGTCCACTCGTTTCGCTTCGCCATGATTATGACCGCAAAGAACAAGAAAAACTTGGTTTGCGTGTGGCGCTACAAAACTGCTCCATATGTGATTGCCCTCAGTTGTCCTCGACCCATCCACATTCAAATAATCATGAGTCACCACAATCACCCTCCTATCAGGAAAGCCAGCTATCGTGCTGTTTGCCCAAGCCAAAACTGCATCACTGGGGCGATACTGAAAATGAAAAATCAAGTAATCGTCGCCCCCACCTGAAAACAACTCGTAATTATTCGCGTTACTACTTGAGTAGTGACCGCCATACCAAATCTTGTCAGCGAATCGGTTGTACCCAAAAAACGTGTTAAAGCTTGTCAAGCTTCCACCTGAAGCTGCACCATCATGGTTTCCAGGCAAAACACCCCAAGCCACTTGCCCATCTAATTTACTCAAACTGCGGTTAGCGTTCTGCCACTGAGATGCCAAATTCTGATTTACGACATCTCCTTCATGCGTGGTGAACACCACGTTCAAGTTTTCTGCTTCATTGACAATCCATTGAGTCTGATTGTCAAATATACCTGGGTAACTTTCACTGTAAAACTGAGTATCAGGCAAAATCATCACTGTAAAATTCTCGCCTGAATCCGCTCCCAAAGCTTGCGCACCCTGGTCAGCTTTGGCGGTATCCGCCCAAACATCCTGGGGAATTATGATTGGCGTCATGAACAGGATCAATAAGAAGGTAATTGTTACGTTTTTGAACCGTGAATTGGAAGATATTTGTTTTATTGCGTGCACATTTGTCTTGCCCGTTAAACGCATTTCCTCTGACCTCGCACCAGCGTAAAAATTCCCTGATTCTATTAGCGCTTAGAGAGGTATTTAGGGTTATCTAGACCAACTATCAGTTTATGAAATTAACGACCTTGCACGCGCATAGTGGGCTTACCTTGGACGCATTTAACAATTTGAGCAATTGGAAAACGCTTAAATTTTAATCCAACCGATGTCTGAGGTGAGCCTGTTTTTCTGTTTAATTAAATTTTTAACCCCCAAGCATTCTATATCTGTTGGTGATGGGATTTTTTGATTGTTTATGTGATGTGTAGTTCTGGAGCGTAAAGTTTATGTGGGTTCCATAAAGTTTTTAGCTAAAGACCCGCTTTCGTGTATTAAGATATGCGATGAGTAAGCGTTTATTTGCAAATTTAGGCTTCTTACTGCAAATATCTGGTCTATTAACCATTTTCCCAATCATTATTGGCTTATACTTTAACGAGTCTAAGCTGTTATCTCGCTTTTTCTGGCATGTGTAGCTTTTCTAGGCTCGAGGTTTTTATTAAATGCATTGTGCGTGAGGAAAGATTTGGATTTTAAGGGCTCCAATTTCCTATTTTTAGCCGCTTTCATTGTATTGCCGCTTATCGGTGCGTTACCCTATCTTTACTTGGACCCCTTTGGAAGCACCAATATCTTAGACAAATTCACCAACAGCATTTTTGAAAGCGTCTCAGGTTTCACCACAACTGGCTTTAGTTTCATAGCCTCTCCTGAAGCTTTACCCAATTCGATTCTCATTTACCGAAGCATAACCGAGCTAATGGGTGGTATCGGTCTGATTTTCTTGCTTCTCGCCTTTTTCCAGTCCAAAAAATCGTTAAATAAACTCAGCAATTCAGTGGGCATAGATAACTTGAATGGTAATCTGAAAAAAACGTACCTCTCCGTATTTGGAGTATATACCATATGTATAGTGGCGTTTATCGGGATTTTCTATGCCTTAGGATTCACAAACTTGCTAACCACCGGAACCTATGTTGTTGATACTTTGACAGGTGGTTTTTCGCCTTCCGCAGCCCAATTCCAGCAATACATGACTCTGGCACCTAAAATCTGCACCTTAATCCTTATGATTTTTGGTGCACTCAATTTTGGAATTATTTATAATTTATTCACTGGAAAGTTAAGAAACGCTTTTTCTTGGGAAACGGTGCTCTTTTTCGTAATCATCGGTTTAGGAACAATTTCCGTTTCCGTTGCGGGGAACATTGGTGTTTTTGACTCGTTTTTCCATGTTGTAAGCATGTCTTCCTCAGTTGGATACACCTACATACCCCTCGAATCGCTTAGCGACACCACTCTATCGATTCTAATTATGCTCATGCTTATCGGAGGTTGTACCTTCTCGATGGCCGGAGGCATCAAAGTATCTCGGGTTATAACTTTCTTCAAATCAACAATAGCCAGCGTTGAAAGCATGCTTGTTAAAGAGCATGCAATCGCTAAAGTAAAGAAGACCGAGACTAACGGATCTTACGAAAACCTCTCCGCTTCCTTCTCCATCATGATTTTCGTTGGAACCCTTGTAATTTTCGCCATGATCTTTACTACGATAGGGGTATCATTTACCGATGCTCTTTTCGAAGTCGGCTCAGCGTTGACCACAAGTGGTCTGTCGATGGGTGCAATAACCATAGCGATGCCCATTGGCTTACAAATGGTTAATCATAGCTGCTATGACTATTGGGCGGGTTGAGATCTTGTCACTTCTGATTGCTGCAATTGCCTTGAGTAGAAAAATCTCTGATCGCTTTCAGTCTCAGAATTGTTAAGTCTTTGCAATAATCCTGCATTAGTGATAATATATAGTTGCATTTTTGGGTATAATTTTGGCGGAAATCCGTAAAGTTTTTACCCTCAAGCCTTCAAATAGTCAACGACAGTCATGTCTAAACGGCTCTTTGCGAATCTAGGGTTCTTGCTACAGATTTCCGGTCTGCTGACCATTTTGCCAATTTTAGTAGGATTGTATTTTGACGAGACAAAATCTGTTATTTCGCTTTCTTTGGCTTGTGTTGCGTTTCTGGGTGTTGGTTTTCTTCTAAATTCTTTTTGTGAAAGAAAAGAACTTGACTTCAAAAGCTCACACATCCTCTTCTTAGCAACATTTATCCTATTACCGTTTATTGGCGCCATTCCTTACTTTTACCTCAATCCTTTCGCAAGCTCTAATCCTTTGGATACCTTTACTAACGGTTGTTTTGAAAGTGTCTCCGGTTTCACCACAACTGGTTTTAGCTTTATTGCCTCGCCTGAGACTCTGCCAAATTCGTTGCTTATTTATCGAAGCTTAACTGAGTTGATGGGTGGAGTTGGCATAGTTTTTTTGCTTCTTGCCTTTTTCCAGTCTAAAAAATCTCTAAGTAATTTGAGTAATTCTGTAGGGATAGATAATGTGAATGGAAATTTGAAGAAAACCTACCTATCAGTCTTTAGCTTGTATGGTGCTTGCATACTGGTGTTTATAGGAATTTTCTTTCTCATGGGTTATACTGATCTGATTCGCATTGGCACTTATGTTATTGACACTTTAACTGGGGGCTATCAGGCTTCTCCAGAGCAATTCCAACAATATCTAGGTGCTGCGCCAAAATTCTTTACTTTCCTGCTTATGCTTTTTGGCGCTGTCAACTTTAATTTCATTTACCATTTATTTCAGCGAAAAATGAAGAAAGCATTAACTAACGAAGTTATAGTTTTCTTTCCTTATAATCGCTATTGGCACAATTGCTGTTTCTTTTGCGGCAAATATCGATATTTTTGACTCTCTCTATCATGTTGTGAGCATGTCCGGTTCCGTTGGATATAGCTATATTCCATTGACTTCTTTTGGCAACACTGGCTTCTCGCTGTTAATCGTGCTCATGATTATCGGGGGATGTAGCTTTTCGATGGCCGGCGGTATACGGATATATAGACTCATAGCTTTTACCCAAAGAACCAAAGAAAAAGTTCAGATCATGCTTGAAGGAGAAACCACCGCTGATTCGGCAAGCAATAATGCTCAAGCTAAGGGTCATTCTGAGGGACTTGCTGCTTCGATTTTTATTGTACTTTTCATTTTTACCCTTGTATTATTCGCGATAATTTTCACCACCATCGGGGTATCATTTACTGATGCGCTTTTTGAAATATCCTCAGCATTGACCACTTGCGGCATAACGATGGGTGTAACAACCATTGCGATGCCGATTGGCTACAAGTGGCTCCTTACATTAGCTATGATTATTGGGCGTGTGGAGATGCTCTCAATTATCATCGCAGTATTCTCGATACGCAAAAAAATCCCCATTAAAATACCAGGCCTTTCTCAAAGCATAGATTATGTGGTCGATTTGGTAAAAGATATTATTTGCTGGATAATTGATTTCTTTAGAGATCTTTTCTCACGCATAAGAAGCTAAAACTTTTCTAACCTAACCCTTGGGGTCTATTATTTTGAATTTATGGTAAGCTTTATGTGCTGGAAGAGCTCGTACAAAATGAGGTAATTCTATTGATTGAAGTTGATAACGAAACTGAACTGGCTACCCAACTTAAGGGTAATAGTAATGTTTTGGCTTTGTTCTATTCGTCTTGGTGTCCTTTCTGCCGAAGGTTTCTGGGAGTCTTTGATAAATATGCTGAAAACCCGGGATCCTTGGTGTTTATGAAGGTTAGAATTGATGAGGATGAAAACCCCCTCTGGGAAACCTATTCACTAGATGCAGTACCATCGGCTATACTCTTCAAAAATGGTCAGGTGCATCGAAGACTTGACTGCGTTCGGGGCATCGGATTAACCGAAGAAAAATTCAGCAAATGGCTAAAAACCCCATAGCAACTCCGCAGGACTAATCTGAGGGTTTTTTCCCATCTTACAATTTTTTTGTTGATTTGGTTTTAGGGAAAGCTATTTACCTGCCCTTAAACCCGAAGTATTGTAAATGGTATGGTTATTGTGGGCGGTTTTTGATGCGGCGAAATGATTTGCTTAAACATCCTGTGGAGCACATGAAAATCGATGCTCCTCTTACGGTGGATCAGCTTATCCGGCAGTTTGGCGGTTCAGGATCTTTTGGTGCAGGTAGGCTTGCGACTGCGTGTGATATTTATGAGAAAATGCTTCGTGACAAAGACTGTACGGTTTTTCTTGCGCTTTCGGGTGCCATTGTTCCCGCGGGTATGCGTACTCTTGTGGTGGATTTGATCCGTAAGCACCTCATCGACGTTGTTGTGTGTACGGGGGCTAGTTTGGTTCATGACGCTATCGAAGCAATCGGTTGCAGGCACTATAAGGGCAGCTGGGTTGAGGATGATGTTGAATTGTATAAGTATCATATTTTCCGCATCTACGATGTGCTTGTCCCTGAAGAGGCCTACGTGCGTTTAGATTATGAATTTTCAAAACTGTATGATGAGATAGCTGAAGCTCGTAAAGGGGAGAGTTTATCTTCACGTGAGTTCGCTTGGGAAATCGGCAAACGCCTAACCGACCCGAATTCGATTCTTCGCGCCGCCTACGAGGAGGATGTACCCATTTTTATGCCTGCGGTGCGGGATAGCGAATTCGGCTTTATCCACTGGCTTGCATTCCTCCCAGAAAGAGGTTAAAAATGTGCTAAATGTCGATGCCTTTAAGGAGGTACCTGAGCTCTGCGGCATCTGCAGCCAATCACCCAAAAACGGCATGATCGTGCTAGGCGGAGGGGTCCCCAGAAACGCTGTGCAGTCTGCAGTTTTAGCCTCAAAGAAGGGATTAGACTACGCTATTGTGGTGACGATGGATCGACCTGAAACCGGCGGCTTATCAGGCTCAACGTTGAAGGAGACGATTAGTTGGGGCAAAATGAAAGGCGAAGCCGACAACGTCATGGTCGTCGGAGACGCTCTAGTAATGTTCCCGCTAATGGCTGCTTCAGTCATGGAACGCTTAGGACCAAACTTCAAACGGGTTCCCGTAATCAACCCTTTCAGGAGCACCAAAGCATGAAAAAGCAAAACAAAAAAGCAGAACCCGACAAGTACTGCGGCAACTGCGACGGACACAACAGCTACGACTACCCCGCCAAAGTCTTCTGCTCCACCCGCCACGCCCAAAGCCTCAACCCAATCGTAGACACCCTCTGGTGCTGTGACCAATGGAACCAAGTCAGCCAAGAATGCTACTGCGTAAAAGAAGCCAAAAAATCAAAAAGCCAATAACCATCTACAAGACAATAATAATTGATATCAAGGTGAATGTATGAGTAGAGCTGTTGGTAACGAATTTGTCTGTCCCGTATGCGGATGGACTAAAAAAGCACCCTATACCGAAGCGGAAATAACCGAACATATGAAAACCCACGACAACGGAAAAACTGCGCGATCCAGAATAAGCAAAACCCAACTAATCAAACTACAAAAATAAACCCAGAAAATAATATACCTTTTACTCTTCTTTTCTTTTCAAAAAAATTAAGCCAAAAAAGAAAAACAAAACAAATAAACCCAGCCATACCCGATAAACTAGGTTGGTGTGTTTTTGCCTCATCATGACGAGCATCCACCTCATGCAGAGATGGGCTATGTATACGATACTATTAGACAGCAAAAAAACCAACAAATAGAAAATAAACTATCGGCCAGAAAATTCAAGAAAAAAATAGGCAAATTAACCAAGAAAAACAAGATTCTCAAACACAAATAACGCATTTAGTATTAGCGACTAACATGTAATTATAATGCTATATATTATCCGATAACAGATTAAGACTAATTGAAATCAAGGTGAGTTCATGAGTAGACCTGTTAGCAAAGAATTTGTCTGTCCCGTATGCGGATGGACCAAAAAAGCACCCTTCACAGAAGCAGAAATAACCGCGCACATGAAAACCCACGATACCGGAAAAACAGCACGCGCCAGAATAAGTAAAAACGACCTACTAAAACTCCAATAAGAGCCAACCCGCAAAATAAAAGGCGTTTATTTTTCCTGTATTTTTTTTGGTTTTCATTTCTTGATTTTAAAGGGTTTGATAAATCTTCCTTTATCAAGGAGATCCTATAAGATTTAGTCTAAATTGTTTTCAGAGTTCTTTTGACAAACAGGCTGTGAATGAGTGCCGTTTCAATGAGTGGTGGAATTTCATTGTGAAGCAGGAGAACCGGAAGCTGGGATTTGAGCCCTCAAGAAGTGGAGATGTCTCCCGAAATCCGTCCTCACATGACCGTTTTCTATCGCTCGCCCTTTCTGAAGACATATACCGCCCATCCCATAGTTTCCCTGCCTCTTTGGAGATAGAGATTCTTCTCACGCGTCTTTCGTTCTACTAGCTCGTGGATATCAGGGTCGTCGGGGTGAGCTCTGATGTACTCGTCAATAGCCCACCATTGAAGTGTTTCATAGTGGTCCCAATCGTCGTAGCCACTCACAAGTGTGTAAAGGCAGGTTAACCCTTCGTCCTCCCCCACTTTTACATTGTCATAATGCGTGCCAAAATCATCTTTTTTGATCCCTTCGACCTCCAAGTACTCTTGACTTGGTTCCGTCAACCAGAAAGGTTCTCCGACTACAATTAGCCCTCCCTTCTTCACCATTCCTTTCAAAGCTTGAATCGTCCCCCGATGACCACCGTACACCCAACTCGCTCCGATACAAAAGGCCAGATCAAAGGAAGCAGGGACTTTAGGTCTATAATCCGCCCCATCCATCTTCACAAATTCAATGTCCGAGTTTGGTACTCGCTTCCTACGTTTTTCCTCGCAATCTCGAATGTAGTAGGGAGAAATATCAATGCCTACGCCTGCAATATCATAGAGCTCCGCCAGCCTGATTAGAAACTCTCCTTTCCCACAGGCTATGTCTAGTACACGTTCTCCTCGCTTCAATTGGAGGAGTTGGCAGAGTCGCTCAAACTTCTCAGTATTCAATGGATTACACAATTGGTGTCGTTTATGAGTGATGTCAAAGTATTTCCACAGATCCATTAGACAGTTCACCTGAAAACAGCCAAAACTAGTAAAACCTCACTAATAGTGTTTTCCAGACGACAAAAACCCTTTTTCATCTGGGTAATATTTTATGCGGATCTTTTAACGGGAAGGTTATAATACCAAAGTTTCAAGATAAATAGACCATCGAAGCCCGGTGGTGTAGTGGCCAAGCATAGGGGCCTCTGGAGCCCTTGACAAGAGTTCGAGTCTCTTCCGGGCTACCACTCTTAAACGATATTGCTGCTGAGAGGTCAGAAAACCAAAAAAGGGTTGAAGAAAACTTCAACTAGTTGATGGAATTGTTTGTATTGTGCTCTTTGAGGGGTGTGCTTGTTCATTGCCTTTGAAGTGAGCGTATACCTTTCCTGTGTTGTCAAACCATGCCAATGGTCTAGCCTTCCATTCGATGCTAAATGAGCCATCTTCAGCGGTTTTTCCATAGGCTAAATAATCATCACCCAACAAAGACCTGTCATATTCCCAGATGTCAATTTTAACTTCAGGTACCCCCTGGCCATTTGATCCTATAGAGTCTGCCTTTGAAATAAACCAGTTCACCCCTGTTTACCATTGATAGGTCTTGTAAGTCAAGTACCGTTAAAGCTGGACCAATAGAAACTGGCAGCTTCATTTCTTCAGGAGCAGCAACAGCCACTGGAGGTAGCTCTACTTTGGGCTCCACAAGCTCTACTTTGGGCTCCACAAGCTCTACTTTGGGCTCCACAGCTCTACTTGCTCCACGATTGCGGCAGGAGCAACAACTTGAACCCCAGGAAGTTTTATCTTCACCCATAGCCTCTTTAGCTACTTCGACAGGTTTCACTTCCTCTATGGGCACTTTATTTCATGATAACTGATAACTTCTTCTTTGCTCTTTTGCTTTGTAGTCAAGTCCTCAATTTTCGCACCGCAGCTACTTTTGACTGCCTCTATCCCGTTGATGCAACTCTGTTTGCTTTCATATCCTTCGCTCTGAGCTATTATCTCACCATTCCGAGCATTAAGATGAAATCGCCATTTGCACTTTTCATCATAGAAAACTTGGTATTTGGGGTTAGAAATTCGGATTACTTCAGCAGTAGTCAAATCTTCAATTTGTGCATCACAGTTACTTTGAATGCTTTTTATTCCATTTATGCAACTATCGTGTTGTTCATAGGCTTGGCCAACAGCTATAATTTGGCTGTTTTCAGATAATAATCTAAAACGAAATTTTCCCGCAACATCTCGATATACCTGATATTTTTTTGACATAAAAATCATCATCTTTGATTATTAGTCATTCATGATTCTTTTTAATATAAACAAGTGTTATTACAATATGTAACCACAACTAAAGAAAAACTGGGTTATGTCGACCGAAGCACTTCTACCTCTGCTCAGCGTGCTAATAGTGAGTTCTGAAAAATCTATTAAGTCTAAAGGTTAAAACGTTGGATAGGTGATCGAATAGGATTTTTGGATAAATGTAAAAGAAGCTTCCGGGCTACTCCCCACTTGCAGGTAATTTGTATTATTTTAGAGAATATTTTAACAGATTTCTTTAATTATAAATAACTTCTGCCTGTGCAAGTTGGGTTAGCTGGTTTTTCTTTTTGCTGCCTTCTTGGCCATATTGTGGAGCTTCACATTGATTTAATCTTGTATAAGAAATAAAGCATGGCCAACTATATGCACAACGCACTGCATACCGCGTGCATTATGCATACTAAAGTCTCGATTTACAAATCAGTAATACAACGCCACTCTCAATAATTGCTTGTTGGAATCAGCTTAGAACTGATGTGATTATGGCTTTAGCTCTTCAACTTCATTGATTTCTTATTCACACACATTTTGCAAAAGTATGTGATTAATAATTTTTGGAGCAATGAATCTCATTACCCAATCATTAAGTATCCTAAGAGAAGAAGAAAAAATTTGATTTTTGTGGAAAATGTCTGTTTTTTCTTCTTTCTAGATTGAAGGTGGTTTGGTGTTTGTGTCTGGTGGAAGAAGAACAGGTGATTTTTTTCGTTTGCTCTTCTTCTTTTAAAGAGAAATCTTTTAGAGATGCCGTAGTGTCAAAGCGGAGAAATATGGACTTGTGCTGTCGTAAGTTGGTTTTGGCATGAGCAAAGATATGTCTACTAAGTTGCATCCGAAGAAAGAACTCCCTCGGGAAACCCGCAATTATTAGCTAAAGACTACAAAGAAGGCTCCGAGGAAGATTTGGAAATAGCCTAAAGATTTTGTTATGACAAGTCTTTTATCTATATATAATCACAAGTAATTCGATGACTAACGGGATATCTTCAGCCAAAGTATTCCCCAGCTCAAAATTTGTTTTTTCTTTGGCTATTGCTGTTTTCGGAACAAGCATGCTCGATGTTTTAGCAAGCTTATTCTTAGTAGATATAGCAAAAACTTTCTTGGGCTCATCAAATAATGCTTCCCTCGCAGTTGTAAGCCAGATCTTGACAATTTCAAGCATTGCCGCAGTAATTTTTGGAATATTGAACGGATTTTTAAGTGTGAAGTTTAGACACAAGACTCTTTTGTTGTTTGGTGCGCTCTGCATAGTAGTTGGGGCTTTAGGTTGTTTTTTTGCTCCCAGCCTCTTTTGGATGATGATATTTTATCCATTTGATGGAATTGGGACAATAATTGTTATTGCTATGGCTTTTTCTATGATAGGTGAAACATTGCCTCTGGAAAAGAGAGCAAAATCAATAGGGTTAGTTACTTCAGCAGGAATTTTTTCCTCAGCTGTGGGATTTGCTTGGGCTGGGTTTCTTAGCTCAATAGCGGGCTGGCATTCATATCTACTTTGGTATGTAATTCCCATCTCGTTTATCGCATTAATTCTTGTCTATTTGATAGTTCCATCAAGAAAAATTGAAACCACCATTAATAGAAGCAATTACATCAATAGTTTCAAACAAGTCCTACTAAACAAATCAGCAGTAGCTTGCTTATTCGGTAACATGTTTATCATAGCTGCAGGTATCTGGTCTTTTTTTGCGGCAACATTTTGGAGACGACAATATGGTCTTCCCGTTCAAACTGTCGGCATCATCACATTGGTTGTAGTGTTATTGTATGCTGTAGGCAGCATAACTGGCGGAAGAATGATAAATCGATGTGGGAGAAAACGCTTAACGATTGCGTCTTGGGTCGGTAGAGGACTATTGATAGGTGCAATAGTGTTTATGCCTGAATTTTGGAGCGCTTTCTTAACGTCTTGTTTAGCTACTTTTGTAGGTGGCATTGCAGTTTCATCAGGACACAGTCTAACTCTTGAACAGGCTCCTTTGAATCGTGGCACAATGATGTCCATAAGCGGCGTATTTGGCTCAATAGGCGCTTCCATAGGCGTTTCATCTGGAGGTCTAGCTCTGGGAATGTTTGGCTTTCAATTACTAGGGTTCACTCTTGGCATGTTTGGTCTAATTTCAGCAATGATCGTATATTTCTTCGCAAAAGACCCCTGCAGAATTAAATAAAAATCCACTAAAAACGCTACTCTTTATTCTTTATCGGCGGTGTCATAGTTAGGACAAGTTCCCTGATGAAAAATCCGTCAGTACCTGGACCCGAATATTTTGATTCGGGATGCATAAAAGTAACGAATGCATAAAACCCGTTTAGTTCAAGTTTGCTTTTGAATCCTGAAGGCACGATATTGGTATAAGCTTTTGTTACCACATTTCCGTAACCTTCAATCTGAAGACATGAAGGTGGAAGAACATATTTTGGAGGAAGCAAAGGTATAGGTACAGTCCAACCAGCAAAGAGAGTATTTCCATGCACTCTAACTTGAAGTTCATCTCGTCTAACCAAACGATGATTCTGTTCAGCAGGAAAACCTGCATACAGCGACTTTCTAAAAGCTACACCTTGCGGATTATCTCCAAGTCCCCCGACTGGAACAAACTTATAACCATTTGGAGTTTGCATCCACAAAAACACAGTAATTGCATCGGCTTGACCAAACCCAGAACTCTTATCAATATGATGTATTTGAAAAAGTAAGTCAGGAAGATTAAAAGACTTTGGTGGGTGAACGATAGCTGACCCCCCGCTTGCATACATTACATGGAAGTCTTTAGATACATCTTTTACGGGTCTTCTCTTTGCGCTTATGATTTTTTGAAGGATTTCCTTTTCAGTAATTTTTTCATCTACATCAACTATAATTATTCTGTCAAGTTCTTCTTTGCTGACTGGGCTTCTATGGGCATATGGATTTAATCCAAATGTGGATTCTAAGGTTGTGTCTGAAGCAGGAGTAGCCTTTTGCCAGATTTCATTTAAACTTTCTTTCAACTTCTTGACGTATGTCGGATTCTTGCTATACAAGTTTGTTTGCTTGCTTGAAAAATCATTAAGTAAAGAATTGAATTGAAAAGCTTCTTTATTGTCTATGACTGCTGCTTCCAAATTAGTCGTGGGTATATGCTTAATATCGATATTTTTCGATAGTGTTCTAATTTCTTTAAAGTTGTTTTCCACTATTGGAACCATAAATTTTACAGATATACCTCTTTTGCTGCATTTTTCTAAAATTTCAAAGTACTTTTTTGCTGCCTCCGAACAAGACATCAGAAAATTTCTTCTTTGGCTGTTTGGATCGCTTCAAAAAACTTTTTTGCCGCAAGTTCGTAGTTATTAATTACTTCTACTTCTGGCTGGAGCTTAATTGTATCTTGTGAAAAAGACTCAATATTGGTGGAGTTTTGCCACAAATCTTCAAACATCACAGCAAATGATTGAACAATAGTTTTGCAGTTTGTCCATAAACCAACATTATCGTTTTCAAGAGACGTCTCTTCTGGTAGAGAGTGTATAAACAGAAGTAATTCTTCTCTGTCTTTTAGAATCATTGAGGACAGTGATTTAGACGGCAAATCGGGAGTTTTTATTCTTATATTGGTTAAATCTTTCGGGATTTTTTTAAAGAGTTTTTGTATCAGTTTTAAATCATTGTCTTTAATCTTAGTGAGGAATCTAAAATCGATTTTTGTTTTCAATGGATGACTTAGAATTTCATCTAATACTCCAAATTCTTCAGCACGCAGATACCCAGTTACTGTAGATGCAATAGATAATTCGTTTTTTGTTTCTTTTATCATTTCAGAAATTCGCGGATATATCTTTCGTCTTCCTTCAATTACTATAAACCTCTCAAGAGGAAGGATTTGTTTTGTTTTAGTTATTTGATTCCAATCTCTAATCAAATCCTTTTTTGTTCTCTCAACAAGATTCGCTTCATCTCTTTTGTATTTTATAAAAGAGTCAATAGCCCTCTCGAAAGGGGTTGATATGAAACGTGTGGGTGATTCTAATGTCTTTTCTACCAGACCTTTTGTCTGGAGATTAGTTAGAACTCGGTAGACCTCGGCTTTGTCCATTTTTATTAGCTTTGTAATTTCTCCGCTTCTAAGAGCTCCATGCTTAGCGAGGAAAACATACATTTCTCCCTCTTTTTCGGTTAAACCAAGATCTTTAAGAATTCTTTTTATGCTTTCCTCGCTCAATAAATCACCCTCTTTTAGAGACGTTGTTGACTTTTGTCCCTAGCTGAATCTTAAGTTGCCGATTGAGCTTAACTATTTTTTGGTAACTAAAACTTCCAATCAATAATTATCGGGGAGGTGAAAAAGAATGAAGAAAAAAATATTTTTCTCAAGTGTTCTATTAACATTAATTCTGCTTGTTTCAATTGCAGCCGCTGTAGGACTCGGCACATCCAAAACCGAATCAAATAGCAATCAAATAATTAACTCTGGTACTGGAAGCATGGTATATGTTAACGTACCACCCTCGACAGTTACTTCCTCTTTACCTTGGCATCCATCTGACATTCAACTACGTTGCTATGACTACACAGATTCTCCCTTAGGACCTTATGACCTTATAATGGTTTATCTCTGGATCCCGCAAAGAAATAGCTACACTGTAGTTGCCTTAATTACTGATGCGCCAAACACTGTCCTCTACCAAAATTTGTGGTACAAAATGTACTTCGTATGGAGACCAGATTTAACCCCGCCAATGCTTAACGTAATTCAAGTAGAAGACAAAGACCTAGAAATATGGACTGAAGACACGAATCAAGGAAACGGAGTGAAAGGGGGAGCACACGGTGCAGCCAGCAACGTCTTCATTGTTAACTTTACAAAGGCAGATGGTGTGAAGATAAATCTTCCATTTTCCGCCCCCGCCTACCCCTATGGTGACCTAACCTTTACCCTTCCCCCATTGACTCTGAAATTCCGTGAAATCGGAGACAGCTACTACGATGCAGGAGCCAATGCTACTTTTCAACTCTGGATACTATAGACAACCAATATCAGAAATGCGTACACCAGCCTGGGTTGAAGAAACTATTCCTAAGTGGCTAGGCGCTACATCTCCACTTGAAGTCGTCGGACATATAGATTGGCATTTCAGGGAAGTAATTACTCCACCTAAACCTACACCTACACCTACAACATAAAACAGACTCTGCAAATCAACAATCTCCCTTTTCTATTTGTTTAGAAGAATAGGCAGGAAGACATATGAGCCGAAAAAGGATAGTCAGCACTTTCACAAGTCTTGGGCTTTCAAAAGAGGAAATTCGCATTTATGTTTTCCTCTCAATGGAAGGTCCTCGAGAGACAAAAGCAATCGCGAAAGCAATGAAAATCAATCAAAATCAGCTGGAAAGCAGATTAGAAATTTTGAAAAACAAAGGACTCGTAACGATTATAAATAATGTTGTTCCTTCACAATTCTATGCTATCCCTTTTGAAAATGCTTTAGACCTACTTGTTGAAACCAATTTAAAACAAGCTCAGAACACCGAACAAAACAAGACAGCCATTTTAGAAGATTGGCTCTCTTTTATTAAAGAATCCAAAAAAAACACGATTAGTTAACCCCCACACAACATTCAATAGTTAATCATATGAAAACTAAGTGTTGACTTTTAGCCAAGCTAAAAATTCTATGTAGCCGTAACTATTTTTTTAAAAACTTTAATGATTATTGCAGTTAAAAATAGGGGATTTTTAGGTAATTTTTGATCAGCGATCTGATTTGATCTAAATGAATTTGTTCGATAACGCCTAATTTATCCAGGAACCTAGTTGAGGCAGCAGTCAGACACCGCATCTGATATACAAGTGCTATTTGGTGTTTATGGATGATAGAAGAAGAACCACTACTTTTTTCGGGCTGTTCTTCTTTTGCAAGGACCTTTTTTTGATAATAGAATAATGAGCTAACTGCTACTTTCCGTTTTAGACAAGCTCTCTATAGCTTTCATCAGAAAAATCCTTAGTTTTTCAACGTATTTGTAGAAATCTTTCTCATCAATTTCCTTTAGCAGAAGTCCTTTCTCTTCACCCCAGGTGAACGGCGTTGACGTGATAGTGGATTTTTTCTCTTCTAGACTGTTTCTGTATCTTGCGTAGAGGTTAAGCGTTAACTTGGTCTTTTCTAGTACGCACGCTAAAATGGCCTCCAATGAAACGCCAAATTTTTTATCGATTAAGTAGACATCAAGGAAGTCTCGTGCTTTTGTGCCTTGGCGTGTAAGGATTGCCCGAATTTTCTCAGCTAAAATCTCTCGAGGATCATATACAATAAAGCTTATTTTCTGAGTGTATTCCTGATATTCAGGAAATAAGAAAACAAGTTCCTCTTGGTTTCCAGAAATTAAACTTTTCAACTCCGCGTTCTTAACTGGAAAACAAAGTTTTTCAACAAAGTTCATTTGAACCTTAAGAAAGCTCTTACGATTGAGCACTTCCGATAAGTACCAAACTTTAAACGTACAGGTCTTGTTTCCCCCTGTAAGTTCAACATAATTTTTGTCGTCTTTAATGCATCTAAAATCCAAATACCGCGTCTTAGCTATATCTTCAAAGATTTCTCCAATACTATCAATGACCGGTGATAGAAACCTTCGAACCTCTTTTTGAGATTTACCATCAAAAACACTCTGATTTTTCCAGGTAAAATCAATATCTTCAGAGAACCTAAAATAATCAAGATAGCATTTGGCTAGGCAAGTTCCACCTTTGAAAGCGAAATTGTCATGGAAAAATTTGTTTTTGGAGAGGTCAGAGAGCATTTCGTGTAAGATTAAGTCTTTTTCTATTAGATCAGTTCTCTTAATGTTATGTGTTCTGGCTACTTCATTTACAAAGTCTTTTCTCATCGAACCACCCTGTTGGCAATTTCTTGAACAGTCTTTGGGTAGGTAGCTGCATATTTTCTGATTTTTTCACTCGATATATCCTTAGCCCACTCTGAAACATCAAGGAGTATCTTCTCTTTAGGTACTCCGTTATATCGCCATAAGTAAATGAAGTCCAGAATCGTTTTTTCAGGATCAGAATACCTAAGACTACCCTCGATGATGCCAAACTCTATAAGTCTAGGCGATAGCTTGATGAATCTGTACTTGTATCCGGCAATGTTGATGGGTTTAGATCTTAACAGTTTGTCGTTGATCACATAGTCAACAGAAAAAGACTCATGTGTCATGTTGTTAAATTTTAATGCTGTATTTAGTCCGAAGTACCAGCTTTTAACACCTTTGAGTTCAAGCCCCTTGGCTACAAGCTCGAGATTGCTGTATTTGGACCTGCCGAGCTTAACCTCGTCTAAGGATTTAACGTAGAAGATGCCTTTAAAAATCCGGATCAAGTAACCTCGGGAAACAAAATATCTTATAGTTATCTCGTAATTTAGGCCAATCGATTTACAGGTACGTTTAAGCTCTTCAGCAGTGATGAATTCTTTTTTTTCTATTCGAAGTTTCTTCAGCAATATACTGGACTTTATCATTCATATCACAATATCATATTTTATGTGATGTTATGATATAAATCACAACAATATATTTAAGTCTTAGCTAAACAAAACCTCAGCCTCGATAGTAAAATCAGAACTTAACCACTTGTTTTAGCATATTGTTCTTCTTTCAGGCGAGTAATAGTTGCCTCGCTCAGCTAGAAAATAAAATCTTGTTGATGTTGAGGATTGGCCACAGGTTATCCGATTATATTTATAAATTGAGCGACATCTCAATAATGATCAAGTCTACATATACTGATTCATCGATAAAACCGCCGCCAATCAGCGAATAAAGCCAAAATCGACTCGGGTGCATAGAATAATCCCGAGAAATGGGAATTGAAAGTAGAGCCTCATCACATCAGCTAGCGGAATGCCGTTTGTGGGTACATAGAAGAATCCCAATGGGCGGGAATTGAATTTCCAATAGATAAGCTCATAGAACCAGAGCCGAGAAATAATTCATAGCTACTATCTAGAGGTAAAATTAAGAAAGACATCAACAAAATTTAAAGCATCGCCTAAGCAATCAAAGAACCTTTACTTTAGATTTCGATTGTTTGGGCATATTTGGGGATAACGACTTTGTTTTGGAACATTTCTTTGAATAGTTTTGGGTTTGTGGTGTGGACTGGGATGATTTTTATTGGGTTGATTCTCTCTATGAGTTCTTTGAGTTCGGTTTTTGAAGCATGCCCTGAGACGTGTCTTCTGACAAAGGTTTTCTGTTCTTGCTTGATTTCGTAGTCGTATGAAATGTTGAAGAGGTCTAACCAGTTTATCATTTTTGTTTCATCGATGTCCATTTCCTCGTTGAAGGGTTCAGTTGAAGCTGCTATGTAGCGTGTCTTGTGTTCTTCATTTGGCGGTATTAGGTCGAAGAGTTCGTTTGCATCCCAATACGAGAACATCAAAACATACTGTTTGGGATTTTGTCTGATCTGATATGCCCTAACCCCATGGTCTAAATGGTAAGTGGCTAGTTCGTAGAGTTCTTTGTAGTTGTAGGGTTCTTGTTGGCAGGTTTTTGGCAGCGGATTCTTGGGATTGTCAGGTTTGCCTCCAATGCCTAACCTTTCTGCGACTCTTACGAGGTTGCGGTCGTCTTGGGCACTGTTTCTTCCATGAAAATGTAGGTAACCCATTTTGTATTTGTCGTAGTCTACTTTTGAGTATAGCAGATCGCCTTCTCGTTTTAGGTAGACCTTAAGATTAGGCATGGTTCTGGGGTCGGGGTATTCGGCTGGGAAGTTGCAGTGGACCTCGTAAAGCAGATACGCGAGCTTGGGCGAAATTACTAAGGTGCGCCTGTTCTTCTTTGCCGCTTCGTAAATGGTGTGGAAGCGGGTGAGGTCTTTCCAGCCAAAATTTATCAGAACTAACCCTTCCGATCCTCTGATGTCGGCGGTGATTTCTTTGCCTATGTCTTCTTCGGTTAAGATTTTGTCGCTTTCATTTCGGGTGCCTTCTGTAATTAAAACATCAACAGGCCCACCGATCGACTTAACATAATCCTCGATGGAAACCTCGTTTTCGCCATGGAACCTCACATCACCAGTGTAAAGGACACGTTTACCGTTAGGAAGAGTAAGCAGCACTGAGCAAGCGCCAGGCACCGAATGCCCCACCGGAATCAGCTTATACTTAATCCCCTTAATCTGGCCCTCCGAGGCAGTGTTAAAGATCCGATATTGGGGGGCAACTTCAAAAGTAAACTTGAACTTGGTCTTGGGATCCTCAATAACTGGCAACTCCTCTTCCTTTTCCTCAGCACACGCACACTCCCCAGGACAAAGCGTCTTAAACAAAGGCGCCTTCTGCTTTATGGTGACTTTTTTAGCGATTTTATAGTACTGATCATCCACACCCGAAACCGAAACATCAGTCATAGCCTTCGCCAAAACCTTAGTCTTCTCCGTACAATAAACCGGAATGCAGGGATCCAGAAAGCTAACGTCCTGGATATGATCAAAATGAGCATGCGAAACAAACACCCCATCCACCGCTGGACACTTGGAATCGCAAGGACGAACATCGAGTGGTTTTCCAATAATCCAACGCCTCATCCAAAGGAACCTTTTCCTTAACCTGAGCGTTTTCAAAAAGCAAAGTCATATCCAACCAAATGCGGCGTATAAATGCCATCAATTTTAGGCAACACCCCAAGCCTTAGCATATCCCTTAACGCGTTCTTGGAGCGGACTTGGAGAAATTCGGAAAAATAATTCTGATAAAACCCCATTCTGCGGCCAAAATCCAAAAGCACCGAGCCATCTTCGGTCTGAAGCAAAATCTTATTGCCGCCAATTTCTTCGACTCCGCCATAGAACGTAAGCTTAGCTGCCATACCTTATCCCGAAGCAAATACCCCTCTACTAGCTTTAATAATTTATGAACAACAAAAAATCAAAACACAGAAAAAAATCTGCAGCCGCCTTTACACAATATTTACTAAATCCTTGATATCTCCTAACTCGTAATCTGCGGTGCTAGGCATGAAGTTTTTTGGCTATATTTTGCCCAAGCCGTTCTTAACCCGAGCTGTTTTGATGGGGCTACATCTCTTTCCATAGAATCGCCTACCATGAGAACTTCCGAATTAGCTATACCCGGCAGCTCTTTTCGAAGTAATTGTAACGCTAACTGGAGGGGCAAGCCGGTGTCTTTCAAATTGTTTGTATCTTCATAGCCCACGACGAACCTAAAGTAAGGTTCAATCCCCATCGCTATTAGTCGCTGGTAGGCTTTGGTTTTAGGGGCATCGGTAACTACGGCGAGAAAGATTCCTCTTCTCTGCAATTCTTCCAGAACCGGCTTAACATTCGCGTAAGGTTTTAGGCACTTACTTTTCGCATCCAAATACGCATTGATAGCTGCTGCCAATATCTTATGATTAAAATGCCCCTTACTCTTCAAAAACTCCAAAAACGCACGGTCGGATTCAATCCCGACTGCAAAATAAGTCTTCATCAACTCCCCATAAGCCAAATCCTCATCCATCGGCAACCCCGCAGCCACCATAGCCCCAACCGCAGCCCGACACGACTCCTCCTTCATAAAAATAAAATCAACTAACGTATTATCAAGATCAAACAGGACAGCTCTAATCGTAAGCATGCTAACACCAGAAAAGCACGCCATAATTTTAAGTCTGCCTTTA
Organism: Candidatus Bathyarchaeota archaeon; assembly: GCA_963701765.1. Lineage (GTDB taxonomy): Archaea > Thermoproteota > Bathyarchaeia > Bathyarchaeales > Bathycorpusculaceae > JADGNF01. The sequence goes on along the minus strand of CAVPBD010000010.1, from coordinate 63,482 downwards.
TTATCGAAGGAGAAGAAGAAAAAATTTGGTTTTTGTTGAAAATACTTGTTTTTTCTTCCAATTAAGAGATAAGATATTTTGGATTGTTGCAATTCGATTATTAACTTAGAATCTTGAGCATCTGAGTAACAGTTAATATTTGGGTTCTTTTGAATCTTTTTAGCGCTAAAAGGTGCCGATCTCCGGTTACGATGTAATCTGCTTTTCCATTGTAAGCAGTGTCGAGGACTTTGTCATCATCAGGGTCCTCGGAGACAACTTTGAAATGCGGGGTATCTGAGACTATTTTGGATTTTTTAAGTAAAATTGAAAGAAAACGGTCAACTTGAGAATTCTTGATCGCAAACTTGTCTCTTATAACTACATCAGCGAGTTCAGCGAGCATCCGGCGCGATACTATCACCGTGTGTTCCTCTAATAGGTTAAGAACAAGCTTTCTAGATGGACCATCGTTGATAAGGGTGGATACTAAGACGTTGGTGTCGATAACTACGCGAACCATTTTAGGCGCCCTTTTTGGCTCGCTTCTCAAATCGATATGCCCGAATCTCCTCCAAGATCTCTTCTTCAGTGGGCGTCTTCTTGCCTTTGTTGTCTTCGTCGATTTCTCGGAATAACTCTTTTAGTTCCTCTCCTAAAGCTGGAACCTTAAGTTTTACAACCACAAGTTTATCGTCTCTTCGATAAACAATAACCTGGGTCTTGGGAGTTATTGCTAATTCTTTTCTAAGTCGTTGCGGAATAACTATCTGACCTTTAGTTCCTACTACTGCAATCTCGGCTTTTTCCTGCTCCATCTAATTCACAGTATAACTTTCATACTAAGTCGCAAATAAAGATTACTAATCAATTTACATACTCGACAAATTTTCAGTAACAACCAATACCCCCATTTGTTTGAGTATAGTTGTTCAGTACCCCTACCCCTTACCGTTTCTCCAATTCGGCCTATCATGGGATTAGCAGATTATTAAGTATCTTAAGAGAAGAAGAAAAAATACTGATTCTCTGGAAAAAACGCATTTTTTCTTCTTTTTAAGAGAGGTGGTTTGTGTCTGGTACAAGAAGACCAGTTGATTTTTTCAGGTAGTCTTCTTCTTTTAAACAGAAAATAGTTTATGTTCTATTGTTAGGCTGATGATTATTATTTTGTGGTCTCATTATTTTAACAGACCTAATAGAAGAAGAAAAAATTGTTTTTTATTTTTTATTGCATTTTTTGTTTTTACTTATGCCTCGATTTACGGCTTCAATGCCAAAGCATTTTATTTGTTGAGAAGTGGAGCAATCGATACACCTTTTCGTAGCTTTTTGGCTCATGGCTTTGCCTAATCCTCGCTGGAAGTTTCATATTTTTTGCGAAACTATCGCTTTGTAAATCTCATTGGCGATTAATTTTGCGCCTTCATTATTAGGGTGAATGCCGTCAGGAAAATAATCAGAGCAATTTGCTAAAGCTGAATATACATCAATAATTGGGAAATTGGTTTGATTTGCCGCTTCCTTAATGCAGGGAATTAATGAGCGCTTAAAATAGTCAGGATCTATTGCACCCATTTCATCATCAAAAATTGGCGGTGGCAGCACAATCCAAATTTTCGGCTTACTTGGAAGTGTTTGAAATGCTTTGATTATCTTTTTGTAATCGTTTACAAAACTGGAATTGTAAGGCTCAAGGTTTGACTGCGAATCATTAGTTCCCAGCATTATGATTACTATGTTTGGCTTAAATTCTAAAGCATCCTGAAACGCGCTTGTGCGAATATATGGTAGCTCAGAGTCAAGACTGACTGTGGTTCCGCAGGCCCCGAAGTTGCCAATCACATATTGCGGGCCATTAAGTAGTCTCCTTAATTCTTCTGGGTAAATAGTAAATTCTGTGAGACTGTCGCCGACACAAGCAATTCGAATTGTCTGCGATGAAGAGGGTAAATTTGCATCTGCCATACTGAGCAATAAGTAAAGAACTATTGTAAAGTTTTTCGTTCATTGTAGGAAATAATTATAAGCAATTCACCACTAAAAATGGGCTGTGACTGTAATGGCGGATTTAAAAGATTGCCCTTATGGCTTTGACATAAAAGACGACTGTAAAAGATGCGATTACTCAGACACTAACCACTATGACCCAGTAACGGGCAAATGCGTTAAAAGATAATTCACTTTACAGAACCCAACTTTTCTATTCTATTTTAGAAAAGTTTCGATATGGTATTTGATTCGACTTTCTTCTTGTTTCCATCCTCAAACAGAAAAACTTCACCCACAAATGATAGACAACCATTGTCGTATAGGATAGCTGAGTTTATAGGAATTGCATAGATGCTTTGATTCTTTGAAAGTCTCCTTAAAGTGGAATCTTTGGAGGATTCATAATGTGTTTTCAAACACAAATCAGCAAGACCTAGCCCAGGCGCAAGCTTTGCCGCTTTACTGTATCGATTTGTTACTACACCTTGTTTGGCTAAAACTAAAGCACCAGCGCTTCGACCAATAATAACTCCATCATATTTACGAAGAAGATCATCAACACCTTTAGTGATTAGACGTGAAAATAGGATAGTAAGCTGACCCCCAGTCAAATAAACAAGGTCTGATTGCAACATCCTTTCAGCGATTTCTTCTAAAGGTTCAGAATAATCTGCGAAATGAACCGATTTTGCCCCTAAGCTTTTGAAGTATCTGCAAAGTCGCCTTCGTCGTGCGTAAATATTATCAAATGAGGCTCTAGCCCAGGGGAAAACAAGAATTGAAGGTGAACCACCCGCATCAATGAACCCCGCTTGGTTGATTTCTTTAGCGGATTGCCTAATCGTGTTTTCACCGCCCAGCAGATACAACTTCGGCATATAGATAACAACGTGGCAAACATTAAAACCTGCATCTAAACGAGGGTCGCTTGCAGGTCTGATGAATAACACCTTGATGGTTTGTTTGTGAATAATCTTATAAGGTCTGTAGATGGCAATACAAACGATGCAGTATGTCACTAAGTGGATTTACCGAATACAAAGCAAGAGAATTCTGCAACGACGTAAAATGTCCTGTACAAGTCACCTTAAACACCTTAAAAGATAACCCCGAAGGCTACGAGCTGATAAGGCAGACTTGTCGTTCTGCTTGTCGATATTCAACTTGGCAGTTCCATCACTGGCTTATAGAAAAAGGTTATCTGATTGTTAAACCAACACCTTCTGAGGAGCGTTAAAAAACTTGGAATGGGGAATGAAAAACAGGTTATCCCAACTAATCCAAAAAGACGGTAAAGCACTTTTCTTACCAATAGACCATGGCTACTTCCAAGGTCCAACTCATTGTCTTGAGAAACCCGGAGAAACAATAAAACCTCTGCTTCAATATGCAGACGCGCTGATGCTCACTCGTGGAGTGTTACGAAACAGCATCGATCCCACCATCCAGAAACCCATCATACTGCGAGTATCAGGCGCTGTTAGTGTAGTAGGCGAAGACTTAGCAAACGAAAGCATCGTCACCTCGATTCAGGAAATTCTTCGACTCAACGCCTCAGCCGTTTCCATGTCCGTATTCGCTGGAACAAAATACGAAAACAAAAGCCTCACCAACCTAGCAAAACTGGTTGATGACTGCGAAGAATACGGCATACCCGTTATGGCCGTAACCGCTGTTGGAAAAGAGCTGGAAAAACGCGAAGCCCGATACCTAGCCTTAGTCGCAAGAATCTCCGCTGAACTAGGCGCCCGAGTCGTCAAAACCTACTATTGCAAAGAAAAATTCGAAAAAGTTGTTGAAGGCTGCCCGGTCCCTGTAGTTATCGCAGGAGGACCAAAAGCAGAGACCCAGCGTGAAGTATTCGACTTCGTCTACGACGGTATACAAAAAGGCGCCATAGGCGTCAACTTGGGCAGAAACATTTGGCAAACCGAAGCACCCGTAGCTTCCATACGTGCCATCCGATCCATCATCCACGAAAACTTTACACCCAAAGAAGCTGAAGAACTCTACAACCAAATCAAAGCAGGCAAAACCTAACCCTACTTCCTTTGGTGAACTGTATGCTTGTTGCCATGTACTATAACAACAAAGACGTACGCACCCAAGAAGTGCCCAAACCCCAAATCAACGATGACGAGTTTCTACTCAAAGTTATGGCATCAGGCATATGCGGAAGCGACGTCACCGAATGGTACCGCGTACCTAAAGCCCCCAAAGTTCTCGGCCACGAAGCAACCGGCATAATCGCCGAAGTTGGAAAGAACGTAAAAAACTATCATGTTGGGGATCGAGTTTTTGTTTCACATCATGTACCTTGCAATAAATGCAGCTATTGCCTTAAAGGGCACCATACCGCTTGCCAGACCCTGCATACAACCAACTATTATCCAGGCGGTTTCGCACAATACATACGAGTGCCAAAAATAAACATCGAATCAGGCATCTACAAACTACCTGATGATATGTCCTTTGAAGAAGGCACATTTATTGAACCATTAGCGTGCGTAGTCAGAGGACAACGACTTGCAGGACTTAAAAAAGATGACACCCTTCTGATAATAGGCGGTGGCTTGGCAGGTATATTGCATACTCAGCTAGCTAAAGCAAACGGTGCACAAAACATCATCGTAGCAGACATCAATTCCTACCGGCTAAAGTTAGCTGAAAAATTTGGCGCACACCACACCTTAGATTCCAAAGAGAATTTACCACAAAAAGTTAGAGAAATAAATGGCGGACGATTAGCTGATCAAGTGATTGTATGTACAGGCGCCACACCTGCCGCTCTAACTGCCTTAGAATGCGTAGACAAGGGTGGAGTTATCCTGTTCTTTGCGGTACCTGATCCAACTGTACGAATTCCAGTACCCATTACTGATTTTTGGCGAAATGAAATAACCCTAAAAACAAGCTACGGCGCAGCACCTCAAGATATAGAAGAATCCTTAGCAATTCTTTCAGAAAAGAAATTGAACGTAAAGGATATGATTACTCATAGACTAAGTCTTCAAGAAGCCGCAGAAGGGTTCAGGTTGGTCGCAACCGCCGGTGAATCCCTTAAAGTCATCCTCGAACCCCATCGCCCATAAATATTGATTATTCTAAAAAATCCGTTTGGCGAGTATTTGTTAGTTTGGCGCGAAATGGAAAGTATTTGTTAGGTAATGGAGGGATAAGGGGCACTCGCGTTTCCCTGACAATACCCGCCAAACGTAAATGAAACCCTCGATGACAGGGCACCTACAAATATATTGTCTTGAAAAGCATATAATCATATGTTGGTACAAATACACAACAACAAACAACCAATGTGCTTGTGGTTTGTTGTTTGTGTTTATCGGAACGATTATTTATTGCTCTGATAAGGGTTTCTATGAGGGCAGGTTTCTTTGAGTGATAAGGAAGTTCGGGTTTCAAAAATCAAAGATGGCACCGTAATCGACCACATCAGTAGCGGGTATGCTTTGGATGTTGTTAAAATCTTGGGAATTAATGGTCATGAGAAGCAGGTTATGACTATAGGGGTTAATGTTCCAAGTAAGCGTATGCGCGGTAAGGATTTGGTAAAGATTGAAGGTCGTGCCTTAAACCATCAGGAAGTTAATCGTATTGCACTTGTTGCGCCTCGGGCTACTATTAACATTATTCGCGATTATACTGTGGTTGAAAAAGTCGAAGTCCGACTGCCTAAAGTGATTGAGGATATAATAAAATGTGCGAATCCCGCGTGCATTAGTAACAGTAATGAGCCCATAGGGGCGAAGTTCTATGTTGAAAACGAAGATCCGCTTATGCTCAAATGCCATTATTGCGGTTATATATTAGAAAAGGCTGACGTTCTCAAGCAATTCTAAAACAAAAGTCATACTTTTTCAAAATAAATGTAACACTTTCTTTTTCGGCTAGTCTCAATTCGAATATAGTTCCTATACTTTATTGGTATAATCCTTAATTTATCGAATTCCTTTTTATAGAAACGCAACAGACGGCTACCTTGCCACTGGTATAGTGACTTTGACGGGTGAACTGTTAGGTAAGGCAAATATCCTCTCAAAGACTCTCTACACGTTCCCACTCAGCTTTACCAAAACAAGATCCCGTCAAAGTCGATTCGATTTACAGTAACAATTTTTTATTGAAAAAATGCTTTTCTATATTTTTAGACACCAGTCTTCTTTAAATATTACCTACTTTGATTATGATGTTTTAAAATTGGTTAGTTTTTCTTTTCCCTTTTTTCCTTTATTGTTTATTTGGTGAGGCATATATTGATTATTTAGTTTATTGGTAGAACTTTTAATTTTAGGTTTAGCCTTATTCGGTCTTGCTTGAAGTCAATAAGCCCCACTTCCAGTAGTAGCTTTGGCAGGTCAAAGTCGTCAAGCAAGGCGCATACACTCCACTGCGCGGCAAAGCGGTTTTACTTCTTGCGCCTCGCTGAAGCGAACTACCTGCCCAAGCATTTTAAGTCTTTTTGGAAACAAAGATGTATCTTTAAAGTGGATATTTACGGTTAGATTACTATATTACTATTATTATTGACGATTTGAGTAAAGTACAAAATGAAAATGAATTAATAACAAATAACCTAACCACTGTATATCAATTACTTAAATACACTTGCGAAATATGGGGAAGCTGCTGTTCTATTGCTTTTTCTTTTTTATGTTGCTTTTTACTGTTTTTGTTTTAACTTTACTTTGTGTTTTTGGGGCTTTGACTTTTATATCGTCTTTAATAGGTGTATTCCATGATGGGTATTGATTATATTCTGCTTTAAATTCTTCTAAAAGTTCTTGCTGAAGCATTTTTGTTTTGTCGCTTAAAGCCCAGCATATAGATGTCCTCTCTATATATCCTTCGTCAAATAGTTTTTTATTAATTTTTTTAGCGTTTTTTCCACCATAACCACCTATGTATGCGCCTAGAATTCTTTTTGCTATTTTCTTTGTTTTTCCAATGAAAAGTATGTTTGAAGTGGTTTTTTCAAGATTATTCTCGACTATTACGAAGACGCCGCTCTTGTTTTGTGGGAGGTTTGAAACAGCAACGTTTTTCAAAGGCAAGGTTTCTGTAAAGCCTTTTTCTTTTAAACTTAAAGAATTCATGTGCATTTAGTAATTTAGCGTCAATTTATCCCTTTCTATATATCCTATAGGTTACTATATATTTTATTTTGAAAGAATTTAACATAGTCGTTCCAAATATTCTACTAATAATGAATTATTATGTGCTCTATTACTATTATCTCCTACAAACACATTTATTTTCTAATGAGAACTTTTACTATGAAACCGGTGCGGGCTTTTGTCAACTAATAATAAATATAAATATTTGCATAAGCCAGTTGAAGTCTTGAAACAATCTAAGGCTTTAGATGATTATGATCTTTTTTTAAACAAAGAATTAAGCTGGATACGGTTTAATCTTCGTGTTTTAGAGGAAGCTTATGACTTTTCACATCCACTCTTAGAACGGGTCAAATTTCTCGCAATTTGCGGTAGCAATCTTGATGAATTTTTTATGACCCGAATCGCTCGTTTGATTAAAAAATTAGCTGATAGACCTAATGAAAAATCAAATGATGGACTAACAGCGCTTGAACAAATCGAACTCACGCGAAAAGAAATTTTACCGCTTCTTGAAAATCATGCACGTTGTTGGAAAGAAGAACTCATACCCAGCCTTCGTAAAAATGGTATTAACATTAAAAATATTGATGAATTAACCACAGAACAGAGAGTTGCTTTGCAAGATTGCTTTGTAAAGATGATTTTACCTGAACTGAAAATACCTAAAATAGGTTTCAATGCTTCAAGTATTCAAAGTCTACAAATGAATTTGTTTATTCAGAAGGGTGATCTTGTTTCTGCTGACTCTTGCTTTATTATTAATGTTCCAACTGAAAAATTTGGCAGATTAGTTCAAGTTCCCAGTACTAATGGAAATTCTGAATCTAATAATAACATCACTCAGGTTGAGGTTACTTATGTATTTTTAGAGCAATTGATTTCAGCCAATTTGGAATTGCTTTTTCCAGATAAAACGAAATTCAATGCCTATCCATTTAGACTAACTCGTAATGGTGAAATAGCTATCTTAATGGATGAATCATCTGATTTCCTTCTCTCTGTCAGAAAAAGTGTCCAAAAAAGAAAATCAGGTTTTCCAACCCGTCTTGAATTTAACAACAAAACCCCCCTTCCGATACAACAAATTATAAAACAAGCTTTTAATTTACCTGATAATTTAATTTATGATTTTAATGGTCCCTTAGGATTTGTAGATTTTTGGCAACTACTCAAGCTTAACCGTTTAGAGCTTAAAGATAAAACCTTTTTACCCTATATTTCCCCCTCTCTGTCTTCGAAAAAAAAATTGTTTAAGACACTTACTAATAGAGACTTCATAATTTATCATCCCTATGATGGTTTCGAGATAATTATAGATCTGCTAAGAGATGCTTCGCGAGATCGATTTGTTAAAGAAATATTTATCACAATGTATCGTATGGATCATCGCTCCCCAATAGTTGATGCTTTAATTGATGCTTCGCGAAACGGTATTAAAGTAACAACAATAATTGAGCTTAAGGCAAAATTTGATGAAGAGAATAATCTTCTACTTGTCTCCAAGCTTAAGGGAGCCGGAATTAATACTGTCTATAATTTTCCTAAAATTAAAGTTCATGCAAAACTCTGTCTTATCGTTCGCAAGGAAAAATCTGGAATAGTCCGATATTCTCACATAGGCTCAGGCAACTATAATTCAGTAACAGCAAAAATTTACGGCGATATCGGATATTTAACCTCCAAAGATGAAGTAGGATTTGAGCTTTCACAACTTTTCGATATTCTCATTAATGGTATGAAAGACACCAAATTTAAAAACCTGCTTGTAGCCCCAAAAACTCTAAAAAAGGAGATTCTAAAAAGAATACACAGAGAAATTATTTATCACCGAAAAACGGGTAAAGGATATTTGGCTTTTAAGCTAAATAATTTGGATGAGAAAGATGTAATTAAAGCACTTTATCGCGCATCTATGGCTGGAATAAAAATTGATCTCAACGTTAGAGGTCTATGTTGTCTTAAACCTGGTATAAAAGGCATTAGCGATAATATCTCTGTGATTTCAATAGTTGGGCGTTTTCTTGAACATGCAAGAATTTATTATTTCCATCATAATGAAGAAGTGTTAATCGGAAGCTCAGATTTAATGTATCGAAACCTTAACGAACGGATTGAAGTTCTTTTTTCTATACCTGATACAAAAATAAAGCGTTCCATATTAAATTATATTCTTAAGATTCATCTTCACGATAATGTTAAAGCTCGAATTCTGTTATCCGATGGTACATATCATAAAGTAATCCCCAAACAGGGGGATGAGATTATCAATTCCCAGGTTTGGCTAATTCAAAATAGAGGTATATGGCATGAACCAAGTGCTAAACGTAAAAAATGATGCTGATTTAAGCTACTGTAAATTTGGGGCTGAAAGGCTCATAGAGCTTCTAAAAGCCTTAGAATCCCAAATTGATGGCGTAATTAATAATGAGAATCCCGAATATGTTCATAAGATGCGTGTTTCATCGCGCAGAATCAGGGCAACAATGCCTATTTTTGGAACATGCTTCCCTAAAAAAGAATATAAAAAATGGTTTAAGGAAATCAAAAAAATAACCCGCTTATTAGCCCAAGCAAGAGATTTTGATGTTCAAATCGCATTCATCGAAAATTATCAAAAGATAAGCACCTCTTCTAAAAATGTAGGTCTTAATGTTTTATTAAAACACCATAAACGCCGAAGAGAAGAAGCACAAATAGTTGTAGCAGCTGGATTAAAAGGATTAGACACCTCTAATGCTTTGCCTGATATGAGAGTATTTTGTGAATCTATTCTAAAAGAATCAGCACAAATTCCTTTAGATTCTATTTCCATACGAAAATATGCTAGTAGTTTAATTCTATCTAAAATAGATGATTTCTTAGCTATGGAAAAGTTTGTTTATGAACCTAAAAGTATTAAAAAACATCATGAAATGCGTATTCATGCCAAAATGCTACGATATACCTTAGAATCGTTCTCAGCACTTTTTGAAGATACATTGACTAAAGAAATTGGCACTATAACTAAATTTCAAGATATACTTGGGGAAATGCATGATTGTGACCTATGGATTGCATATATTCCAAATTTCTTAAATTCTATAAAAACTGATTTTTCATCAAAAGGTAAAACTAAGAATTATGGGGAGATTAAACAAGGCCTTCTAACCTTCCTAAATTATGTAAAGGAAAAGCGTCAAAGCTCTTATAACCAGTTTGTTGAGTTATGGAGAATAAATGAAGTAAACAACTTTTTTGAGAAATTTAAAGAAAAATTGAATGCGGATTTGCCTAAGTCTGATGAAAAATTCAAAGTAATCCTATCCAATCCTAACATAAAAATTGGAGTATTGGCCGATATACATGCTAATTTGTATGCTCTAGAAGCAGTTGTTAAAGACGCGGAAAAGCATGGCGTAACTTTTTTTATTAATGCTGGTGATTTGGTTGGTTTTGGTCCCTCTCCGAATGATATTATCAAATTATTGCTCTCAAAGAACGCTGTAAGTATTGCTGGTAATTTTGACCTTGACGTTATTGCAAATAAAACTAATAGCAGATATGAAAAGAAAGTCGCAATAGAATTTGCTAAAGCCGAATTGAGTAAATCCAGCTTAAGCTATCTTCAATCACTACCTAAAGATATCAAACTCGAAATAGGCGGAAAAAAAATTCTTGTAGTTCATGGGGGTCCTGATTCTGTCAAAGAACAAATAAGTAAAACTACACCTGTTAAGCGATTAAGAGCAATCGCTCAAGCTACTGAAGCTAATATAATAATAATGGGGCATTCTCATGAACAATTCTATAAAGAGGTTGATACTGTAGTTTTTCTTAATCCTGGTAGTGTTGGTAGACCTAACGATAAGAATCCACAAGCCGCATATGCCATTTTAACTCTTAGCCCTTTCTCTATTGAACTACTAAGAACCGATTATGATGTTAGTGCTTCAGTTGATGCTCTAAGACGGAAAAAGTTGCCTGAAAGTTTTGCTCAAATGCTACTTGCCGGTGTAAGTATTGAAGCAATCATTGATGAAGATAAGACATTAAATGAAGGAGTTATTGATAACTGTAAAGAAATTGTTGAAATCACAAAAAATGTCTCTAAAAAGTATTGGAGTGACTCAGAACATTTTGAGCAAGTCCGAAAACTGGCATTAAAAATTTTTGATGAGTTACAAAGTATTCATAAAATGGAACGACGCGAACGATGCTGGCTTGAGTATGCTGCAATCTTGCATGATATTGGTTTATCAAAAGGGATCTCTAGTCACCATAAAAAAAGCCTTGAATTGATTCTTAATAATTTACAGTTACCTTTAGCATCGAATGATAAACGTATAGTTGGGAGCATAGCGCGTTATCATCGGAAGGGGTTACCTAAACAAACACATTTTAATTTTGCAACTATTGATAGAGTAACAATTAAAAAAATTATTATGCTTTCTAGTCTTCTCCGGATAGCTGATGGCTTAGATAGCACTCATCAATCGGTAGTTAAGGATTTATCAGCAAAGATAGGGTCAAAGAAAATAGCCCTTGAATGTGTAGTTAATTCAAGTCCAGCTTTTGAACAGCAAGATTTAGAAAGAAAGAAGGATTTATTCGAGAAAATATTTAAACTTAAATTAGTTTCTAAGTGGATTCAACAATGAAAAACGGAGACCAAGTCGTAGGATTTATCGATATCGGAACAAATGCAGTCCGACTTTTAGTTGTTAGAATAAACCCTAACCACTCCTACACTATTATAAGTCAAGAAAAAGAAGCAGTTAGACTTGGCGAACAAGAATTTGTTGATAACAAATTAAAACATAACGCCATAGAACGTACAGTTTTTGTATGTAAGAGATTTGCAGAACTTGCCCGAGTATATGGTGCTACTAATATAATCGCAGTTGGTACATCAGCTGCCCGAGAAGCAAGGAACAGAACGGAGTTTCTTCGACAAATCCTAGATACGACAGGGCTGAATGTGCATATAATTTCTGGTGAAGAAGAAGCTCGACTTGTATTCATGGGTGTTTCAAGTGGGATAGATATTTGTGATGAAAAAATTGCTGTTATTGACTTAGGTGGAGGTAGTACTGAAATTGCGATAGGTGATCAATATCGATGCCTATACTTAAGCAGTCTTAAGTTGGGTGCTATTCGGTTAACCTCTCAATTTATTGGTGAAAATTGGGTGGGATCCGTAGCTAGTAATGTATATAAAAAAATAAAAAAGCACGTTAGTTTTCAAATTCAAGAGGCTAAAGCAAAAGTCAAAGAATATGGAATAAGCACAGCCTGGGGAGCATCTGGAACTATTATTAACCTTGCTGAGATCACTCATAAAATGTTTAAGAAAGATATTGAAAGTGAAAATTTTACTTTAACTAAAAGGAATTTGAACCGGTTATCTTCTCTGCTCTGTTCTTTACCTCTTGCAGAAAGAAAAAAAATTCCTGGAATTAACCCTGAGCGTGCTGATATTATAATAGCTGGAGTAGCCATAATTGAAACAATAATGGAAGAATTTGACCTTAAGGCAATTAACATCAGCAATAGAGACCTTCGAGATGGCTTACTTGTAGATTACTTATCCAATTTTGAAGGTTTTAGAGAACTACAGAAAGCACCTGTGCGAAATAGAAGTGTTATGTATCTGGGGAGGTCATGCGATTTTGATGAGAAACATTCAGATATAGTAACTTCCCTATCACTACAGCTTTTTGATAGTGCAAAAATAATTGGTTTACATAATCTTAATGATGTTGACCGCGAACTCCTAAGATATGCTGCGATTCTGCATGATATAGGTGATTTTCTTTCTTTCACAAATCACAATGTTCATAGTTGCTATATTATTAATAACGCTGAACTTCTTGGATTTACTGAAAAAGAAAAAGCAATTATTGGTAATATTGCGCGTTTTCATCGTAAGAAGTTGCCAACAAAAAAATCGCTTAAATCTACTGGTTTGGATGAAAAATCTAAAGAATTAATTATTATTCTTTCCACGTTTCTTAGATTAGCAGAAAAATTAGATCGCAGTCATTGCGGATTAGTAACAAAAGTTACTCTTAACGAGGATGGAAATGAAAGTATTCTGCTTTCTTTTTACTCCACTTCAAATTGTAGTCTTGAAGAGTGGAGCATTATGCAGAACAGGCAAGCTTTCTTCAATGCGTTTGGAAAAAAACTGATTACTCATTGTATTATTTCATCTTCCTGATGTATACTTCAAATATTCTTTGAAATTTAGCTTTGGTGATGATTTTGTGATCGGAAAATTGCTTTATTCTATAAATATTCTATTTATTACTTATGCAGTCTATGTATTTTACTTGGATAACTATTAAGAGAATCGCTTGACTATTTTTTTTTGAAGTTGGGATACAATCTCTGTTCCAACAAGCATGCGTCTTACAAATATCTTGATTTCGTGTCTTTGGATAGTTGATAATGGTAGTTTTTCGCTTTTCACATAAATAAAGCTGAATCCTGATAAATATGCTGATACTACCTTTCTTGTAACTGTTTCTGGGTCGTCTTTTGATGAGACTTTAATTGTGGCTTCATCCAATTTTTTCTGAACTGTAACCTCAGAGGGAATTAGTGCTAGACTCCGTCATCTTCTTCATGGAACTTTACGAAACTGCCTCTCTTAAGTTGATTTTGAGTAATCCATCCCTTAGGTAATGAGATGATGAAAGTTGAACCTCCCGTAAATTGGATCTTTCGGGTTTCTTCGTTCTGTTTTACTTGTGACAATTGAGTGCCCTTCTCTCTCTCCTTTTTTCATATTGATAAATTATATATACGTTGATTGGATTACATAATAAATTCCTTTTCTATAGAAACTATATATGAAATTATAGTTTATTTGTTCTATTGTAAAATTTTTCTTTTTGATCTACACTTGTTTTTTATATATTTCTTGCGTTTTGTTTTTGTAGATGTGTTGTTCATGTATACATAATGCTTATATCGTACGATGTAAGATACTGTATTACTGCAATGTGTCTGAATTAGACATATTGTATCTATGTAGCACACACCTACACAAAAACTATGGAAGTGAAAAACCATGCTCACAACCATCCTACCCCAAATCATAATCGCCGCAACAGCAACCGTAACAATCACATCTACACTACTCTACATAACAACCGCAAAACGCAACATACCCATCACACAAAAAGAAGCCAATATCCTATGGAAACTCCACAAACAAAAAACCAACTGTAACTACAATGAAATGTATCGCCTAATAAAAAGTCGCGGCGAAATTACCGGATTCAAATGCCAATGCGGATATCGATATACCCAAAAAAGCCCACTTTTAGGCTGCAAACCAAACTCAAAAACAGTCACTCAATCATGTGCATCTAAATCTCTTCATCATTAAACAAAGTACTTGCCAAACGAAAAAGCGTCTTAAAATAATTTACACTTATTTTCATTCCTACCCCCATAGAGTCCGGGCATAAAACACCGGGGCACTCTAACGTTACCGAAAAAACATATTTTCCAGTTTCAGAAGCTGATAATTCAAAGGGGTAAAACCTGCAAATCAATGGTCGATGTGAGTAAATAGTACAGCGATTGTTTTGAAGAAAAAGACATTTTCCGTCTTCAGCTTTTTTATGCATTTCAAAAATGTAGGGTGCTTTACCTTCGATGGTATCTGCAAACTGCTTTATTGGCTGGTTAACTATCTCTGCGATTTTTTTTGCTTCAGATCTAATTAAGAGTATATGTCGTGTTTTCTGGGTTGTATCCCCGCAGCATAAGCCACATTTATTGCATGTAAAACTGACATTGGCTGGATAGGTAAAGCGCACTTGAGTCACGACTAACTCTTGCTTAAGCTCCAATAAAAATTATCGCAAAAGACATTTCGGTTTTGAACATATTTCTAGTTTCGACCTAGCCCCTTATTTGCCTAGCCTATATTATACAGTAAGTAAGAAGAAAGGAGATGCATTAATCCATGAAATGCCCTGTATGTAACCATAGACTAGACTTTGATTGTAAACAAAAATTAGCTGAATGCCACGGATGCGGTTGGCAAAGAACCCTAAGTCAAACCGTATAAGGTTTACTTGCTTCTATGCCCCTCACCATATTGGTAAGGTCTGCCAAGATTTTTCGCCAACTTCCACTGAAACATCTCATCCAAATTTATACTTGGACACGCTAGCCGGCTAGCATCAAGCAGGTAAAAGATAACATCGATAAGTTCTTCACCAATTTTTTCTTCAGAACTACCTTTTTTCCATGCATCGCTTGCCTCTCCTAACTCAATGAACGCGAATAGTAATTTCTTAGGGATGTCTTCCGGTTTGTTGTAAAAACCTTTAGTTATGACCAAGTTTTCAATTTCTTTTTTCATTTCTTCTAAATGCAAGGCTACTTTCACCGTAGTAATTATGCTAAAAAGGCTAACAAGTCTTCTATTTATAGATAATTAATAGTTGTTGTCTTCATAAATTATGATAATAAAGAAATTCAGAAAACAAAAGAACTTGCGAGGTTAGTAGATTTGTGGTTCTGCTTCCTCTTTTGGTGTTTCTGTTTTCTTTTTCTTTAAAACAAGAAGTATGATGTATACAGTTGTAATGATGAAGACAAATGCTATTACTAGCGCTATGTACATCAAAACAGTTGACGTATTGTTATTTTCATGTGCTTTAGTTAAGTCTGATTCCAAGCTAGTAATTTGCTCATTAAAATTGTTCACCAACATTTGCAGGTTAGTATTATTCAATTGAAGTTGAGTAATTCTATTCTGCATCGTGTTTGTTTGGTTAAGCAAATCCTGCTTTTCATTCTGCAGCGTAAGTATCTGCGATTGGAGTGAGGTTTTGTTTCCTAGAAGCGTATCTATCTGTGATTGAAGATCAGCATTCGCGACATTAAGCGCGTTTAGTTCTGTCTGAAGAGTAGTAAGCTGAGCCTGCAGAGAAGCCTTTTCGCTTGAAAGATTAACAATTTGCGACTGAAGACTAGTATTGTTACTCTGTAAATTATTATAGCTTGATTGCAGAGCTGATAGTTGATTTTGGATATTTGTAGAATTTGCCTGTAATGCCGATAATTGATTATTAAGATCTATTATACTGCTTTGCAGCTGGACAATTTGGCTTTGCAGTTGAGAATAAGTTGGATTCTGAACCACCGCCAAAATAATGTTAGAGAAATGCTTAACCCCAACATCAATTGTAGCATAAATGTAATTATTATTAGATAGACTACTTGGAATTGAAACAGAGTAAGGCTGATTAAACGATGTACCAGCAGTCCAGTTCCTTGTCGCCATTAAATCTTGGTTGACCAAATCAACAACTGCCGAAGCAGAATTATATAGCCAAATTTTAACATGCGCATTACCATTTAGGAATGAATTAAGCGTTAACGTAACCGTAAAAATAGGCAAATCACCTGCCTTGACTGTACTTAAAGAACTAGAAACTGACAAATCAAAAGAAGATATGTCTGTATAACTAAAATTTAATGCATTTGCGCTCGGTACCAAAATAATAGCAGCTGACAAAGTGAGAACTATAATCAATGCGCAAATATGTTTGGCGTGACCTATTTTCATTTCTTCGACCCAGTTCCTCGATATTGACTAAACCATTTAATGTTTGCGGAAAAAACTAAAAAGATTTTTATGTATTTATAGGAAACGCCTTGAATCAGTGTCTATATCTACAATCGTTGCCTTCGTTGATTTTAGTGCCTGGTCAACTGCGGTTTCAAGTTGGGCTGGCTCGGTTACTTTAATACCCATGCCCCCTGAATGTTCAGCATAATCTGCGAAGTTAAAATCGTAAAGATCGGTTTGACTGCTTTGGTAGCCTTCGATTTTTTGTTCTTGCATTATCATCCCTAAACGTTTGTTGTTCATCACAAAGACCTTGATGGGCATGCTGTACTTTAACGCGGTTAAAAAGTCGCCCATAACTTGGGTGAAGCCTCCATCACCTGTAATGCACACACTCGGCCTATCTGGATATGCGAGGGCCGCTGCCATGGCACCAGGTAATCCAAAACCCATTGATGCAAGTAGACCACTCATGATCACTTTCTGGGTTTTCTTCATTTGGAAGTTTCTCCCAAACCACCAACAGTTTTCACCTACATCTAACGATATGACCGCTTCGGGAGAGATTTTTTCGCTGAGAATCTTCATTATGTAAGGTGGTCTAATGGGTTTTAGAGATGAATCCGCTTCTTTTTGTAGCTGGTTTTGCCAGTCTTGTTTGAGTCTTAAAATTTCTTTTAGATATTCCGGTTTAGGTCTTTGTTGCACAAGTTTTGTTAATTTGGGGATAAGTATAGCACTATTACCTAGTAAGCCGACTTCAACAGGGTACTTTTTAGCTATATTTTTCATGTTTATGTCTATTTGTATAGTCTTTTTCTGTGGAAGTTGGGTGAGATCAGAAAACGACGATCCAATAACTATGAGCAGATCGGATTTGTAAACAAGCTCTGCAGCTGCCGTGGAGCCAAGATTGCCATGACAACCAACACAATAAGGATCGCTTTCATCTATCAGACCTTTTGCTCTAAAAGTAGTCACTATAGGAGCACTAATCTTTTCAGCCAACTTTAAAAGTTTGTTTCCTTGACCTCTGGCGCCAAAACCCGCAACTATCACTGGTCGTTCAGCTTGGTCTATTGTTTTTGCCGCCTTTTCAACAACTGTGTCTTCAACGCTAAAAGCTATGTTAGGCATTCTACCCTCAAACGGAACTATTTGGGTATCATAGTGTGCTTTTTGTATATCATTAGGTACTCCAATATTGCTAACACCGCGATCCAAAAGTGCAGTTTTAATGGCAAGGGTGGCAAGCATGGTGGTCTGTTTTTCTGACATTAGAATTTTATTAAATACGCACATGGGCTCAAAAAAGCTGTATTGATCAATTTCTTGTACTGATCCTGGTCCAATGAATTGTCGGGCAACCATTCCTGAAAGAACTAGCACTGGTGAATGATCCATACTTGCATCGTATAAGCCAGTGGCTAAGTTGGTTGCTCCTGGACCTGAGACACTTAAGCAGGCAGCGGTATGACCGGTGAGTTTACCATAGGCAGAGGCCATGAAGGCTGCAACTTCTTCATGCCGAACTTGAATGTATTTCATTTTATCGTTCTTTCGTATCGCTTCCACGACGCCCAATGTTGACGTTCCAGGAACACCAAAGACATAATTTACTCCCCAAGTATTGATCTGCTCAATAAGTACATCAGAAACTGTTCTTTGTTCTTTTTTCTCCACTGCTTCAATTTTTTCTGTCAAAAGCACAAATGAAGATGTAGGGACGCCACAGACTGGGCATACCCATTCTTTTGGTAAGTCAGAAAATTTTTTGCCTTCTTTTTCTTCATCATAAATGTAATTGCATATTATACATCTGTACTTAGCCATGAACATACCTCGAAAAACGTTCTCCAACTAAATTAGCAGATAATGAGTTTATCTGCTTTTTGGCATTCTAAGCAAAAACCAACAACGCTCAAAAAATGCAACTCTCTAAAAAGCAAATAAGAAATGGATAATTTAGCGTATTAAAAACTTAAGCAATGATTATTTTTGAAGAGGGTTTGGGCTCGGAGTGTGCGGAAGTTGCCTCGTAGATGGCGAACCATCAAGGGCAGTTCCCTCTGAACCCAACCCATATAATTACTGACAAAATCTAACTTTAAAGTTTTGTGTTTTCAGAATATGTACGCACAATTAAATCAAATTTAGCTAATTGAGGGACTTCAATGTCTTCAGAGTAAAAGCATAAGCGTATGAGTCTGTGTTTGCATTTACGACCGTTGCAGCCAAACAGAACCATGTTGGGATTACCATAATTGTTTGCCACCAACTTGCTGATTCCATCGCAACTATCACACTGCATACCTCTAACTTGGTCCCCTAAAACATAGCCATCAACAAGTCTAACACTCCACGATTTTTCCTTAAAAATACTTAACACACAATATCACCTTTAGTTTATTAATAAAAATATTGCAACATAAACTCAGAAAAATACCTCAGTACTATTTCTATAATCTAGCATAAATTATTATGTGACTGTGAGTATGCAACAACTTTCATACTTAAAACGTCGTATTCAATATGCTTCAGATGAGAAAAAATTGATTAATGATTAATAACGGACCGGAATTTAAACAGCCAATTGGGAAGCAAACTATTTTTCCCAATTTGCCCTGATTTTGATAATTTGTGGTTTTTACCTTTGCAAAATTTTTTATTAGTTTATTTCCGTAATTATTCATAAGGGAGATATGTCTATTGGTCAACGAGTTATCTGTGGACAAACTGCGAAAAGTCTGTGAGCCAAACTTTGCAATGTGCAAAACTACTCAAGAGCTCAAACCCTTACGAGAGATAATCGGGCAAGAGCGAGCAGTCAGAGCATTAAAATTTGGATTAGGCATCCAAGATCGTGACTTTAACATTTATGTCGCTGGATATCCTGGAACGGGAAGAACCACGGCAGTAAAAGAGTTTCTTAGAGGAAATTGCCAAAACCAAACCAGTGCCTTCTGATTGGTGTTATGTGAATAATTTTAGTAACGAATATGCTCCTAAAGCGATTAAATTACCCTCAGGTAAAGCCAAAGTTTTCCAAAAAGATATGAAAAGCTTTGTAGAAGCCGCAAAGAATGCCTTGCGACGAGCCTTTGAAAATGAAGATTATGAGGCAAGACGAGAAACCACAATCAAACAAGTCGAAAGTAAGCGCAAACAGCTTATTGAACAACTTAACACCGAAGCTCAAAGAGAAGGTCTTATCATAAAAAATACTCAAATCGGTCTAATGCTTATTCCCATAATTCATGGAAAACCTGCCTACTGACGAAGAAATTTTAGCTCTTACCCCAGGAAGTACGAGATAAAATACAGGAAAAACGAGTAAAGATTGAATCAGAATTTAGATTAACCATGCGCCAATTTATGGATCTTGACAGATCAGCACACGAACAAATTGACAAACTAAATCGCGAAATTGCAATGTATGCCGTTGGCAACTTAGTTTCTGATCTTACTGAACAATACAAAGGATTTCCGGATGTTTCTACTTATTTAAAAAACGTGCAAGAGGATATTTTAATCAACCTCGCGCAATTCATAAAAAGCCCTGAAGATACTCAGCAGGCACAAATTCAGTTTCCTTGGATAGCTGCGAGAATCCTCATTCAAAAAATATGACGTAAACGTGGTGATTGATAATTCCGAAGTTCAGGCGCTCCTGTAATTATGGCAAATAATCCTACCCCTACCTATAACAACTTATTTGGCAGGATAGAAAAAGAAGCCCAATTCGGGGCACTAACAACCGATTTTACCATGATACGCGGAGGCTTTCTACATAGAGCCAACGGTGGTACCTGATTATCCCTATGAAGAGCTATTGCGCACTCCATCTTCTTATGAGGTCTCAAACGAGCTTTACAAAGTGAACGCATCAACATTGAAGAGCTTGAGGAACGTTACGGTTTCTTAAGCGCTAAAGTCTAAAGCCTGAACCTATCCCACTTAACACTAAAGTAATTCTCATAGGTGATCCATACATCTATCAGCAGCTACTGACGTTAGATAAAGAATTCACCGAGCTTTTCAAAGTCAAAGCAGAATTTGATATCACAATGCCCCGAACAGAAGAATACATGCAGAACTATGCAGCCTTTGTTTGCTATCTTTGCGAAAAAGAAAAACTCAAGCATATAGAAAGCTCTGCATTAGCAAAAATAATCGAATATAGCAGTCGACTTGCTGAAGATCAACTAAAGTTATCTACACGATTTGCAGACGTTGCCGACATTGTTCGTGAAGCCAACTTCTACGCTCATCAAGACCTTGCAGAATATGTAACCGCTGATCATATCAGAAAAGCCATTGATGAAAAGAAATATCGCTCTAAGATGATTCAAGAAAAAATTCAAGAGATGATAAAGCGTAACTTTTTGCTAATCGATACTGAATCTGAGCAGATAGGACAAGTTAACGGACTCTCTGTGGCGTCATGGGCGATTTAGCTTTTGGCATACCATCTCGAGTAACAGTTAGTATAGGTTTAGGTAGAGAAGGAGTAGTAGATATTGAACGCGAAGCAAAAATGGGCGGACCTATCCACACAAAAGGTGTTCTGATTCTAAGTGGCTATTTAAATGAAAAATATGCAAAAGACAAACCCCTAAGCCTCACAGCACGCTTAGTATTTGAACAAAACTACCAAGGTGTAGAAGGCGATAGTGCCTCAAGTACTGAATTATATGCAATACTATCTAATCTATCAGGTTTACCTATCAAGCAGAATATAGCTGTCACAGGTTCAGTCAATCAAAAAGGCGAAGTACAAGCCATCGGCGGCGTGAACGAGAAAATCGAGGGCTTCTTTGAAGTCTGTAAAGCTAAAGGCTTAACCGGACAAACAAGGAGTCATGATTCCTGATAGTAATGTTCAGAATCTGATGCTTAAAGAAGAAGTTGTGGATGCAGTAAAAGAAGGTAAATTCCATATTTACTCTGCCGCTACCATCGACGAAGGCATAGAATTACTCACAGGAATCAAAGGAGGCAAAAGAAACGAAGACGGATCATTCGAAGAAGGAACCGTAAACGCAAAAGTAGACCAACGCTTCAAAGAGATGGCCCAAAAAATGTCTAAACACTCCTTTCATTTCCGAAAAAAGCTTCAGTTAAAGCACCTAATTCCTCCTTCCTCTTTATTACCTGTCACTTAACTTTTTATTACTAAAACGTGGATTAATCTAAGTGGATTAGAATAGCTCAAAATATTCATCATTTGAAAAAGATATTTTCCCAAAATTTGGGCTATACATTTTCATGGGCATTTATTTTCAACTCAGGCTGCCTCTTATTTTCAGGGCAACTTTATCTAAATTCTCTCTGCTGGCATCCGCAAGCTTGTCAAAATGATGCAATTTTTGTCCCATCGCTCTTGGAATCACATGAACATGAAGATGAAATACATCTTGATCAGCCGCGCGACCATTTTGCTGGATAATTGAAATTCCATCGACTTTAACTACTTTCTTAACTACCTCTGCAACCTTCTTGACGATTTTATAAACTTGTGCAAGCAACTCTTCGGGAGTGTCAAAGATTGTTTCATAGTGAGCTTTTGGTATTACTAACACATGTCCTTCTGAAACGGGTCTGATATCTAAAAAAGCCAAAACTGCTTCGTTCTCGTAGACTATACTCGCAGGGACCTCTTTACGGACGATTTTGCAGAAAATACAGTCTTCACTCATCTAATTCACCGGGAAAATCCTTCAAAATAAGATATGCAACAGTTTATATTTATTTCCTTTTATTACAATTTATTGATGGGTTATTTACCTCCTCTCTTGCCATATCCTACCGCACACCACACAACACACACCATCAAAGAAGAGTAATCAGATAGCTGTTCCACTTGAGGAACAAATTGTTCCCCCAAACCAAACTTTCTAATACGCTACTACCTAACTGCAACTAACTCTCTCTTACATTCATACTCTTTCTAAGGGTTAGACAGAGCAGAACACAGACCCAGGCAGATAGACAAAGAATAGACCGCATTCAGACAGCGTGAGCGCTCAATTGGTTCTTTGCTGTGTAGACAGCAGGTTCAGCTTACGCGATAACTGAAGCTTCAGCAATTCTAAATGGAGAACACAAATAACGCAAGATGATATTGACAGGTTGTTTGGCTTTCTAAATGGATAAACTACGATTTCAAAGAGCTACAGACCGGTTGAGAATTAAATTTTAATCTTTCTCTCTCTTCAATTTCTAAAACTACTTTACTCTTACTATACTACTATACACTACTATACTGTACTCCCTTAAGCACACCCTCAACAACACAAACGACACAACAACACAACACACAAAAAAAGAGAAGTAAAAATTGATTTTTAATTGCCCCAAAAATTTTAAGAATATTCCAGCAGCTACCACATCCCAGCGGCTCTATTCTCCGACATATATATCTGGACAAGCCAGCGCGCTATGTGCTTCAAAAAAAAAACAAGTTTTTGAACAAGAGTAGTTGCCGCTTACGGCAAGCATTCTGTTTGATAGTGTCAAGTAGCAGTCACAAAGGCTTAATAAAACCCTCGAGAAACTGCTTTTGGTGTAGTATTATGAGCGAATCCGGTGTGCCATATAAGAAGCACTCAAAAAACCCCTGACGAAACTGGTGTGCCTCAGTCTAACATACCTGAGCCACGCCCAGAAATAGTAGTGCCAAAATTGCCCAATTCAAAAAAAACTCCGCCAAAGACCCCTATTCCTGGAGAACCCGCGCCAAACGACAAAAAACAGTAGCATACACGTTAAATTTGCATAAAAAACCTTCAGCAACGATCAAGGACGTCAAGCCTACATCGCAACAGATTATGCGACAAGAGCATTGATGATGACAACCTGAGAAAGCGCCGAATCCCCAACTGACAAAGCCTTGCATAGAACTAATGCTTCCAGAAATAGCGTGCGCTAAAATGGAGATGTCAAATATTTCGACCAAGTCGGCTTCTTCAGTTGAAACCGAAAAAGAATATACGCGCAACTGAATCGACTCTAAGGCGCATGTGCCTATGCGCAATTGCGAAGGACACTTAAAGCAGAAGCATCCAGAGATCAAGCTGGAGTGACTCGGATTGAACTGGGTAGATGAATGTGTAGCTATAGGGAACCTCGTTGACGCGAACAACGTAGATACCCTTAGGAAAGAAAATATCGACCTGATAATAGATGTGAGGACAGCGTTGGATTTCGATTTTTCGGAGATGAGCTACACACTCATTTGTGAAAGGGCTAAGAAGATACCAGTCCTCTTGACTGCCTTGTCTAGCCTAAAAGCGAAGGTGCTTGTTCACTGCCTTGACGGAATTGACCGAACCCCGTTCATCGTCATGCTTTATATCGCCCAGAAAAACAGCATGAACCTCAAGATGCTTATGAGTTGGTGAAACAAAAGAGACCGTCAACGCGCTTTCATTGGAAATGGATGGAAGACTATGAAGGCTTCCTGCTAAACTCAAAGAGGTGAGTTGGCTCGCGCTGTTAATCCGCACTTAATGTAGAGTTAACTTTTCTCAAGGATTGGGCGCGCGCTTTCCTAGTGCGGCTGCATGATATCTCTACGTTCACCGATCTGCTGACGCCACATTGCGTAATACAACCCCTTTTGTTCAAGAAGACCTTCGTGAGACCCTGTCTCGACTATCTTTCCCTTCTCCAGCACGTAGATCAAATCTGCGTGCATAATGGTTGATAAACGATGGGCGATAAGAATCGAGATCTGCTCCCTGCTCATTGAAATATCCCGGATAGTATTGGTGATGTCCTGTTCAGTCAACGAATCAAGTGCTGAAGTCGCCTCGTCAAAGATCAGCAAGCGGGGATGACGCAAAATAGCCCTGGCAATGGAAATACGCTGCTTCTCCCCTCCAGACAATTTCATGCCCCCCTCGCCAATTACCGTTTCAATGTCAGAAGAAAACCGTTCTAGAAGAGTGTCACAAGCGGCTTTTTGTAGTGCATCTCGTATCTGCTGATCGGTCGCATCTGACTGGACGAACAGAAGATTCTCCTTAATCGTTCCTGCGAACAACTGGGCTTCCTGGGAAACGAACCCTATCTGCCGACGCAACGGGTTATACCGGATTTGCGACGAAGGGTAACCGTTAAAATATATCTCTCCGCTGACGGGCCGGTACAACCCTACCAGGAGCTTCACGAGCGTCGACTTGCCAGAGCCAGAAGGACCAACAAACGCGATCGTCTCCCCCGTTTTCACCTCAAAAGAGATCCCGTCAACGGCATTAAACGGTGCCGTCTTGTGCCGGAACACGACGTCCTTGAACTTAATGGCATGCAACTCATCGATGATAACCGGTTCTTCCGGGTTCTGTTCGATTGGTTTCTGGATCAGCTGATCGAAGCTATTCACGGACGCTTCAACCTCCCGATAGCTGATAATGAAACTCCCCAGTTCCTGCAAAGGTCCGAAGATGATCGTAGAGATGAACTGCATCGAGATTAGTTCTCCGGTGGTGAGGACATTCCGGAATATCAGCCAGAGCAGGATGAACAGAATCGAACTTCTTCAATATGTTGAGCGTGGTTCCCTGTAAAAACGTCAGCGTCCGGACTTTTTTGACTTTTATCATCTCAAGGTTGAAGATCTTTAGAGTCTGGTCCTGTAGCCGGCGAATTTCGGGAAAGGTCAGCCCAAGACTTTTAACTAGCTCGATGTTCCGGAGCGATTCTGTGATCACCCCTGACATCTTGTTCGTCTCGCGGTTGATCGCCCGTTGGGTCGTCTTGAGCTTTGTGCTTAATAATCCGGTGAGCGATCCAAATACGATAACACCGATTACGAAAATCGGTATTAGCATCCAGCTCTTTGTCACGGCGTACACGATGAGGAAAACCATTCCTATGACGGAAGAGAAGAGGACATTGATGGCCGTATTGCTGAACATCTGGGTGTCCATCCTCACTTTCTGCAATATCGAGAGTGTTTCACCGCTCCGTTGATCTTCGAACTCGTTATATGACAGGCGAAGAGTCTGTTTCAACCCATCATTGAATATCTGCATACCGAACTTCTGCACTGCCAGCCGTGTGAAATAATCCTGGAACGCTTTTGCCAGACGGGCGAACAATGCGACAACGATCGCCAACCCCAGCCAGAAGAGTACCCCATTGACAAGATCCGCCTCTCAGAAGGTTCCCAGGATTCAGGGCGTAATCATCGATAATCTTACCAAAAATAACCGGATCGATGAGGTTCATCAGCTGACTGATACCCGCAAGAATGAGGGCAATCGTCAATCAGCCACTTCTGCGGTTTCAAATACTTCCAGAGGATATTCATTTTTGTGGGCTCTGTCCTTCAAATTCTATCTAAGGCGGACTTGAAGTCACTGTGGAAACTATTAACAACCGACGTCAATAAAGAATGTTTTGTGAAAGACATCTTGGTTGTATGTTTGGATGCGAATACCTGACCGGGGCTAACAGAATTTGAACCGAAGAATTTACCGTAGTTTTGAGTTTGGTTACTCTGATTTGGGCAATAGAAATTGAAACCTTGACAAAGTAATCATCGTCCTGGTAGTTGTAACCCACCTCAACTCCCTCACAAAGTCCTTCTTTAAGCCCATCTCCAACAATCCCAGAATATCCAACATGGATGATTACGTTAGTGTTCCTAACGATCACGTTAATAACGGTTCTAATCATTAAAAAAAAATAAGTGCTCTATATAACCGGTTCTAAAAGAAACCTTATATTTACTATTCGTTCCTATTTCAAACATAGAAAACGGGAAAGGTGGACAGAATGAATGAACTCGAAGACAAAGTACGCGAAGAAGTAGGTAAAGTGGTAGATCCAGAGACCGGGCAAAATTTTACTGAAATGCAAATGATCACTAGCGTAAAAGAAGAAGAGCCTGGGGTAGTCAAAGTTGAATTTATCCCGACAAGTCCATTTTGTCCCATAGCCTTCAAACTTGCCAGCGACATCAAAACAGCAGCAAAGACTGTACCGGGAGTCAAGAACGCTATAGTTTACTGCCGCGGACACATGATGGAGCAGCAAATTAACGAAATGACCAACAAATAGCAGCTGATTAATTTAATAAGCTTTGATAAATAACTAATCAAATTGTTCCAGCTCTTGCTGATAGCTAAGTTGGTAAAAAGATGCAGTTTAGAAAAAGAATTGCCTTTGGAGACAGTTACTTTTTTGTTATTTGCCTTATGGGTTCTTTTGCCATATTTAGCTCAACTATGTCTAAGAATCCAGTTTTGAATCCTTTCGCTACAAGTTTAGGAACTCCTAGTGACCTGTTAGGTTTTGTGGCAGCCGCTTCAACCATACCTGGAATACTTATCAGCCTTCCTGCAGCTTCGCTTTCAGATATTGCTGGCAGGCGGAAAGTACTTCTATTTTCAGCCTTTATTTTTGCTTCTGCCCCTTTTCTTTATTTGCTTGTCACTACATGGTGGCAACTTGCGCTTGTACGGTTTTATCATGGTTTTGCAACCGCTATCTTTGTACCAGTCACTGAAGCGACAATAGCAGAGAGGTTTCCAACTAAACGAGGCGAACGCATAGGTTTACTTAATTCAGCCACTGGTCTTGGCCGAACAATTGCACCGGTTATAGGCGGATTAATTCTGACTTTTACAAGCAACAGTTATGATATGGTCTATTTATCAGTGGGAATAGCTGGCGCAACCTCTTTTCTGCTCACTTTTCTTCTATTAACCGAAAAGAAACAGCACCCTATAGAACCAATTGACTCAAGAAAGAAAACGTCAAAAATGTTTCAGGGCTGGCACGAGGTCGTTCACAACAAATGTATACTCTTGGTGAGTTTTGTTCAGGCAAGCCAATATTACGTTTTTGGGGCAGTTGAATTCTTTATTGTAGGCTACGCCATTAATGTGGCAAAGCTTGACCCCCTTCTTGCAGGCATAATTCTGACGGTTCAGGTCGCAGCTATAATTATTGCCCGACCTATTCTTGGAAGAATTTCTGATAAAAAAGGTCGAAGACTACCCATCGTAATAGGAGCTCTAATCAGTATGATGTTCTTGTTTGCTGTGCCTTTTACAACCAGCTTTGAGTTACTACTCCTCCTCATCCTGGGGTATGGTTTAGGATTTGCAGCAGTAGTCTCCTCAACTTCACCGCTTATAAGCGAATTGGCACCTTCGAATTTGGTGGGATCAGCAATGGGCTTTTTATGTACAACTATGGATATCGGGCAAACTCTTGGGCCAATAGTAAGTGGGGTAATTCTAGCTTCCACTTTAAACTACGTTGGCCTTTTTTCTTCTCTCTGTATTTTACTATTAATATCAACCATTATTTTTTCGCTCTCACAAATAGTACAGAAAAAAACAAAAACCAAAACACTTCCAGACAGCGGTAATTCATAAAGCAACTTCTTTAAAGTTGAAGAGTATTCTAAAACATGAGGAAATAAAGTATGTTTATTCATACAAGTGTTCGGACTAGTAACTTGGAGCGTTCAATTGATTTCTATACAAGGTTCTTAGGGCTAAAAGTTGTTAATCGTATGGAAATACCTCAAACCAACGCGGAGATTGTATTTTTGCAGGACCCACAAGCCAAAGGTTCGAAGCTCGAATTGACTTTTTATCATACCCAGACTGTTTTTTCTCAACCAGATTATGAGCATCGCTTGTTTGATCATCTAGCTTTCGAAATCAAAGACATGAACACAACCATTGAAACGATGCGTAGAGAAGGTGTAACAATAACTGATGAACCCTACCGACTCCGCCCTGGCGGATCACTTATAGCCTTTGTAGAAGACCCTGATGGAACACTCATTGAACTAATTGAAAAATCATAAAAAAATTAGTTAGGTTTTAGCTTTTTCTTTTCAATGATTTTCTTTGCTAATGCAACGGCTTCTTCTCTTGTTTCGCCGAATAGTGCGTTAATTTTTTCTGCGTCTTCTTTTTTTACAGCTGCTCCGCCAACAAGAACTGCTACTTTTCCCTCTAATCCTTGGGATTTGATTTCAGAAGCCAACTTTGGTAAATTCTCTTTAGCAGGTGTGTATCCGATTGTCACAACTATTATGTCCGCATTTACTTCTTTAGCTTTTGACACAAAATTCTTTGCTGAAACATTTTTGCCAAGATCTACTGTTTTGAACTGGGCATTTTTAAGAGACTTTCTTACCATCTCCTTAGGATTATCCATTATATCCGGTTCAAGAGTTCCAATTACAATAATTCCTATCGGATTAACTGGTTCAGGGGGTTCTTTCTCACGCATTGCTTTTAACCAAGACATAAAAATCACTTTCCTCAAGTGCCTTAAGCGTTAAAGCACCAATATTTTAATCCCTGACAATCTTAAAAACCTTCAAGAACCTTAGGCTTGAGATTTGAAATTGCTTTTTTTGTATCGTTTGTTTTATTTGCCTATTTTTCTCTTTCCTTAAATAGAAGGTTTTTTAAATTATTTTAGAGATCGAGCATTTTGAGGCAGCAAATAAAAGTACTATTGCTCACTAGTATCTTAGTAATCATAGCTCTGGTTGCGTTATTTGTAAATTATTGGCAAAATAACCCTACCACAAATCCCTTACCCAGCCTTTCAGTATCTCCAACGCCTTCTTTAATCGCTCCGTCTTCATCTTCGACTCCAATTGCCTCTCCAACAGCTTCTTCATCATCACTTTTAACCTCTTCACCTTCACCCCTTCCTTCTACTGGATCTTCACCAACACCCATCCAATCAATTTCACCGATCCAATCGATTCCACTTTTTCCCTCTACATCACCTATAACGCTGTATCCCGGCGAAGTCCGAGAATATAACGGCCAACAACTTTCTTCAATCGGAAACTTTTACGAAAACGCCATTATGGGAACACAACACATTGATAAAACAACCTATGCCCTCACGATAAGCGGTCTAGTAAACAATTCTATTCAGCTCAAATACGAAGACATAATCACCAAAAACCAACTCTACAAAAAAGTCGTTACAATTTACTGCATAGAAGGTTGGCAGGCAACCATACTTTGGGAAGGCATTCTAGTAAAAGACTTACTCGATCAAGTAGAGTCAGAAACTAACGCTACTACCGTGATTTTTCATGCCTCCGACGGATACACAACCGCTCTCCCCAAAGAATACCTCATAGAAAATAACATAATTATAGCCTACAAAATGAATAATCTAATTCTTCCTCCTGAAAGAGGCTTCCCATTCCAGTTAGTGGCAGAAAGCAAGTATGGCTACAAATGGATAAAATGGATTACTGAAATTGAACTTTCAAACAGCACTAACTATCTAGGATACTGGGAAAGCAGAGGTTATTCAAACAACGCAAACATCCCATAAATAATGGTATTTTTTATTGGAACAAAGGACTTATCTCAAAAATGGGGTGAGTCTCTTGTGCCTATATCATTGGATAAGACTATTTTCTCAAGTTTGGGCCAAGTTTTAAAGCTGTCGACCCGCAGACCTGAATACCTGCAAGTCTGTAATTATCTCTCGAGGCAATAGCTTTCTTTTTCTACCCTTCAGGTTTAATCTCTTCCCCAACCGTGAAAAGAAACAAACTAGCAGAAGGGGGACCTAGCCATTTGAATCGGCAACTAAGCTCTTTAACAACTCCCGCATAATTGTTGGATTTATCTAGGCTACCAAGATACTTCTGGAAAGAACCATGCTGTTTTTGAATTTCCTTAAATTGACGAGCATTAAAAATTATAGCCTGAAGCTTGCCACGATAACGAATAATCCCTTTATCTTTCATTAGACGTTCCAAATCAGCATCATCATAACTAGCCACTTTCTCTATTGAGAAGTTGTCAAAAGCCTTCTTAGTTGATGGCCATTTTTTATCAATTATGCTCCAATTCAAACCCGACTGAAAAATTATGCGACAAGAATTCTCAAAATAGCTATCATCACTTGCGGGAAATTTACCTCCGCTATACCACCAATCAGGACGCCAATTATCAGATTCCATCAATCAATACACTCCTTTGATGGTCAATAACTAACTCAAACTTATTTAGCAACTCAACATTTAAAAAAATTATCACTCCAGACCAAAATATTCCAAAAAAGCGGTTCCGGTATTGGAAACATTACCGGCAAAACCTCTTTTTTTACTGGTGGCTACTTTAGTTTTTCAGTTTTTTTAATATTAATTTTAATAGGATTTAATAAGTTAACTGAGTAATCCCTCGTACCATTTAGGCGGGCTACTGAAAATTGGAAGAAGCAATTGCTACCCTAAACCTGACGAAGAAGTACAAAGATGTTTGTGCAGTAGAAAATTTGAATCTGAGCGTAAATTCAGGTGAAATCTTTGGTTTCCTTGGACCCAACGGCGCAGGGAAAACTACAACCATACGCGTTCTCACAACGCTAGCTAAGCCCTCCTCAGGGTCTATTTGGGTTTCCGGATTTGAAGTGGAAAAAGAACCTGAAAAAGTCAAAAAAGTAATCGGTGTAGTACAGCAGCACCTAACTTTTGATTTAGACTTGAACTTAAGGGAAAATATGGAGCTACATGCCAGATTGCATCATATCCCTTCAAATATACGCAAGCAACGCATTGCTGAGCTCCTTGAATTTGTCGGCTTAACAAAGCAAAGTGAGAAGATGGTAGAAGAATTGTCGGGGGGAATGAAAAAAGCAGCGATGATTGCTAGAGCCTTAATTCACAAGCCAAAGGTGCTTTTCCTCGATGAACCTACTGTAGGTTTAGATGTTCAAGTGCGGCGGCGGATGTGGGATTTGATACGTAGTTTAAGCCGAAATGGGACCACGGTTTTTTTGACTACACATTATATAGAGGAAGCTGAAGCGTTATGTCAACGGGTGGGTATTGTTCATCATGGTCATTTGATTGCGTTGGGAAAGCCCTCAGAGCTTCGTCAGACTGTGGGTATGGTGACCGTTGAAATCCTTGTTGATGGTTCTTTTACCCGTTATGAGCATTTTGCGGACCGCGAAACCGCCGCCAAATATGTCCAGAGTCTTTCTTCCGAAACAAAAACCATCCTAATTCGTGATTCAAACCTTGAAGATGTTTTTGTTAGATTAACAGGTACGAAAGTAGGGGAACATTAAATGCTGGATACTTTGCGCGACATATATGCTGTAGTGTGGGTTGACCTGCGTTTTCTAAGTCGGAACTTAGGCAAGACTTTAGCGTTAACTCTTGTCGCGCCAATACTGTATCTTTTAGCCTTCGGTTATGGCTTAGGAAGAGGTTCCAGTATTGAAGGATTTAGTTATCTTGAATATGTTATTCCAGGAATCCTCGCGCTTACTGCCATGACAACATCTTTCAACACTTCAGGTCTGAAGCTTCATGTGGATCGCCTCTTCTACAAATGCTTTGATGAGACTTTGATGTCGCCTGTAAGTGATTTTTCGATAATAACAGGAAAAGCTCTGATTGGGGTAGTTCGGGGGCTTCTAAGCTCCGCAGCTTTGTTATTAGCATCCCTTGTTTTTTCACCTTTGCCTGCAGTGAACTTGCTTTTCCCCTTGAGCCTTGTCGTGACATGTTTCGTATTCTCATTTTTGGGCGTTATTGTTGCTTTTTTGGCAAAAACCCATCAGGACATGACTCTGTTCATGAGTCTAGTTATCCTACCTATGTCTTTTCTGAGCGGCACCTTCTTCTCCTTAAGCCAAGTTCCAGAAGCACTAAGCATTTTCCTTTCCCTATCCCCACTGACACATGCGTGCCTATGTCTACGAGCCTCGGCGCTCGGACAACCTTTCCCATGGCTCTCCTTATTAATTCTGACATTTTTCGGTATTGCATTCTTTAGTCTCTGTTTTGTTGCCCTCAAAAGAACCAACAAATGAAAATAAAATTCTAAAATTATAATTAAGTTACCTATATTGGTGCAGAGGGTGGGATTTGAACCCACGAACGCCTGAGCGATAGGCTCCTGAAGCAACCGCGCCACGATTCATCAGAATCGCGACTCTACGCCTTTGGCCATGCTTGGCTACCTCTGCATTGAAACACCAATTGGTTTAATCAAAAATAACTCTTACTGATAAATACGTTACCGCCAGAGTAATTATTTTTTTTCAAGCCAGTGTTTGTTATGTTGGATTATTAAAATAGGCTTTATGTAGCTGTTCTAGGTTCATCACAAACTGGTGAATCCAAGATTCTAAAACTCGCACTCAATAATAGGCAAGTAGCTATTGCTGTTTTAGGTCAAGCTTTGTTGGATGAAGGAGGAATAGGTGCACAAAGTATAACGATTTTTTATACCAGCAAAAGAGAGGCTGAACATCTATGGCGAATTGCAGACTCGTTAGGTTATGCTAACGTCTTCCGAACGAAAAAACACCGAAACCATCAACAATATGGCTTTTCTATAAAAGCATCTAGCGAAAAGAATTATATGATCAAATAAGTCCATTACTGAATCCGGTGAAAAATAAAGTATTTCTACACCTTGCTAACAGGCAAATAAAAAGAAGTCTTAGAAGAAAAGGAGAAACAAGAACACTACTTCTGCAGATACTCGCAAAAGAACCTAAAACAGTCCTTCAACTGATGCTTGAATTAAACACTAACGCATCAACAATGAGAAGGCACCTTAGCGAGCTATGTCAGCAAGGTCGTGTGAAAATTGTTGGCAAAGACAAAGGAGCATTTCAAAAAAGTCTTAGAACAGCCAACTTATGGGTAGCAACCTAAAACAGAACCGATATCTACGATTTTAATTATGTTCGATGATTCATGCATTTGAGCAAGTTCTGCGATTCAACAAGACAAATCTTACTGCATTAAGTATTGTCTTTAATCAATCTATGAAAAAACCAATAAGTTATTTTAGGGTGGTTTTATAGTGGGGTGTTTGAGTATTTCTTCTCGCCATTTGTTTTGCCAGCTTGCCCAGCCGGTTTTTACTAGTCCTTCTCTTAGGTTTGGTTTTTCTGCTACCCATTTTAGGAAAGGCCAGAAGCGTCTTTTTTCTCGAAGAAGCTCTTCAGGTATACCCTCTTCGATACACCATCTAACATATCCTCTTTCTACCATTGCTTTTAATTCGCCAGTAGTTTGAACTTTTACCACGTTAAAACCGCGGTTTTGCAGGTGTTTTACTACGTTGGATAAAACGTATTCGGAGCAGACTTTAAAGCAGGTTTTTTCATTAGGCTGCATTACAGAAACAATTTCGTCTGCAATTTTTACAGCGTCATCTAGGTATTTTTTATTTGTGAAATGGGGTGGTTGAAAGGATAATGTTGAGATTCGGCGCTCCATAAGTCGGGGATCTGGTGGTTTGTAAGCACCTATAACTACACCTAATAGAAGGTCACTCCAACCTGCAGCATCTATAAAAACCTCTTTTTCAGCAATAAAACAGTCAAGCGCCAATTGTTAACCCTGCTCTTTAATTATTTAATCCCCTTGGAGTTATTTATTGAATTCTAGACAATTGCATAATTAGGCTAACTTTATTTATGCTTTAACTAGTGAGGCTTAAATAAGATCTGGCTTTACTCTTAGCCGGTTAGTATCTTGAAATTTGAAAACGTTGTTTTCCCCGATGGCATAGCGTTTAAGTGTAAGGGGTGTGGTCGATGCTGCAAAGAGCAACCTGCAGACGTTAATCCCGAAGAACAAAAACGCATCGAAGCCAAAGGATACACTAGGTTCCTTGACGAGAAGGATCTAACTGAGCCAAGGTTGATTCGTACTAGCAAGAGTGGTGGCTGTTTCTTCTTGGCTGAAAATAATGACTGTTTAATTCATGATCTAAAACCTGCTATATGCCAGATAGTGCCCTTTATGGTAATGGATTGGGACTATGAGAAGAATATAATTGAACTTGACCTGCCTGTTGATTGCGCTTGTCCGGGAATTGCAGAGGGCGACCAACTTCCAATAGAGCGTATTGGTAAAGCTGCGCAAATCTACGTCTGCAATTTATTAGAAACAGTCGCCAAAGAAGAACAGCTCCCCCTCACAGACAAGAAAGCCCTTTCCAAGACTAGGCAACTAATAATTAAGATAGCAACCGAAGAACAAAATGCAACCTAGCACTTTAGAAAACTACAATTATCTAAGAAGATAAAAGATGTTAACTATTAGAGTCTAAATGCGCTGGCGCCTATGATGATAATTGCACGTTAGGATAACCGGATACAGTATGATGCTATATCCGGATAGAAGACTTGAAATAAATTAAATTCTGAGGCGCCAAATCCGCAACTAAATTGAAAAATCACAAGCAAAAAGAATTAAGAAATACATCAATTATTGTATTTCCCTTAAAATCTTAAATTATTTATTACTTGCTTTTTCTAAAACTTGTGCGATAAGTAGTGTTCTGATGCGTTCAGCGGTTGCTTCAGCCTTGATATTGTTTGGTTCATTTTGTTTATGTTCTTCTATATGGGCTTCAATTGCTTGACCCATTAACTCTAGGTTTGGGATTAGTAAAATTTCCGCGCCACATTCACATGTGATAAGGGGCAAGTTCTCTTTTAAGCAAGTATGCTTTTTTATAAGTTGCCACGCTCCTTCTCAAGATTTTAACCATCTGCTGCGCAGCATATAAGTATTGTTTTCAACAAGCAAAATTGCTAACATTAAGCAATAAAGCAGCTTTTTTTATTTTGAACTAAACTGCAATGTTTGGTTCTGTTTAGTTTTCAAAGTTCTACTAATCAAATTTAAATATTCATAGAAGTACTAGTCAGTAGATTCTAATGGATTACTTTGCACCTCTTAAATCAGAGCTTAAGCTAAAAATCATGCTTAGCCTGTTAAAAGGGGAGAAAAAAATTGCAGATCTTACCGATGAAGTACAGACCAGAGAAACAACAATTCTTCATGTTCTCAAAGAGTTCGAAACTTCAAATTTAACAACAAAAGTAGGTAGTTCCTACAAGTTAACTTCCACGGGTATTATTAATGCTCGTATTTGTCAAGAATTCTTCAAAACTACTGACGCTATCGAAGGGCTCAAAGATTTTTGGCTACCTCATGATGTGACTCCTATCCCTTCTTCTTTTTTACTAAAGCTTGGTGCTTTAAAAGATTCCTCAATAGTCAAGACCGAGAGTTCAGAACTGGGTAAAGTACATGAGACTTTCTTAAACGTCTTATTGACCTCTAAAAGAATCAGAGGGACTTCTCCAATATTTCATAATGATTTTGTCAAAACATTCCGGCAATTACTCAGTCAAAGCGATACTACAGTTGAGCTAATCCTAACTAGTGCAGTTCTAGAAAAGACCTTATCCTCGGCTGAATCAGATCTTCTAAAAAAATATGCTTCTGAGTCACGTTTAAAGATATTTCTAAAAGACGATTTGAAAATTGCCCTAACAGTAACAGACAATAGCTTTTCACTTGGGCTTTTCAGTCTAAATGGAGAATACGATTACAACATGGACTTAATCTCTTTTAATCCTGAAGCTATCGAATGGGGTGATGCATTATTCCAAGATTGCCTTAAAGGTAGCAAACGAATAATACTCAACAATATAGGCTAGGCGAGGTAATTCTGTGCTGGGGAGGTTTTTCAAATTTTTAACTTCCACCTCACTGTTTTTGGCTCTAAACGGCGCTCTGGTTGTTCTCTTTAGCTACCTTCTTTATGGCCTAACTATATCGATTTCAATAGTTCTAATTGCGTTTCTATCCATTTTTTCAGTTTATGGTTTGAATAAAGCCACAGATAAGGCCGAAGATTCAATTAACCGACCTGAAATTGCCTCAAGACATAAAATTTACTATTTGGCTCCCTCATTGATTGCATTACTGGCTAGCATAATAATTGGAATTATTGAGGGAATAACAGTCCTGCTAATAATGATAACCCCGCTATTAATTGGTATAATTTATAGTGTCAAGATATCGCCGTCAATGCCTAGGCTCAAAGAAATTGTGGGCGTCAAAAGTATAGCAGTTGCATTTAGTTGGGCTTTTACGGGGTCACTTTTGCCTGCAGCAATGCAATCAGTACCAGCAGAGAAGATTGCTCTGGTTTTCATGTATATATTTATCCAGCTTCTGGTAAACACGGTCATATTTGATACTCTGGATATTGAAGGCGATGCTTTTTCAGGAGTAAAAACTATTCCAATCGCATTAGGAAAAAGTAAGACCCGAAAACTTTTGCTGATGTTAAATAGTTCTTTGGGTCTTTGGTTAGCCTATTGCTTGTTCGATGGCATTTTCCTTACCTGTTTACCCGCACTTGCCTTTGGGGTAATCTATGGGTATGTTCTAATTTGGGGGTTTTTAAACAAAACAAACAAACGATTTTATGCCGATTTATTTGTTGATGGGCAGTGGTTACCTATAATTGCTATTCTTCGAGTAATAATAAGATAGTAAGAAGTATTATGCAGTACTGTCTTTATTGCAAAGATTTCTTAAGTGAAGCCAGATAATGCATTACTTCTTCAGCGTTAGGTTCAGACATGCTCAAAGCAGCTTGAATTGCAATTTTTGGATTAGTATTTCGGGAACTTCCTAAAGTCTCCAAGGCATTACCTATGTTGCTGAGAAGCTGCTCCCAAGTAATTTTTGTTCGCTGACCCTTTAATGTATAGAATGTGAGGATGTGTGCGCTAATTCGATCTAAGCCGTCTTTGAAAACTTTAAGTGTACCTACCATTTCTAAAGAGTCACATTCAGCACCTAAAAGATAATTGTGTAGGGTGAGATAGTTTTCTTCTAAAGCTTGAATTTCAGCACGTAAATCGCTTCTTACTTGGGCATCTTTATCGTCTTGCATATCCATCGACTCCTGAAATATGTTTAAACGAAGTAAATAAGAATTCTTGAATTCGTTCTCTCAATCAGCTATTATTTTTACGGTGCTGGACTTTATTTTTCCAGCAATTAATGTTTCAAAAATAAATCTGCGCTTTTTCAGTTATTATCTTAGGTAAACAGTTGAGGGGACTGACTCAATAAAAGAACTCAACAGCGGATCATTTGCTTCTCTGCAATAAAGCTCTGCATAAATCTGTGCAATCAACTTCTTAACTACAATTACCCTCTATTATCGAGTTTTCATTATTTGAGAACAGCATGAGTATCATTTTTGTTGGCTCAATCCCTTGCAATGGAGGCAATAGGTAAGGCACATTTTCCAGTTCTTTAGCCCCATTGTTCCGGTAGAAAGCTACACGTTTGCTTCTGTTTTCCTTATCCCCTTCTTTTGGGTCTTCAACCTCGACAATAATATTCCTATTTTTAGTGCAATATTTACTTAGAATGTTTTTTAAAAAATTTGTACCTATACCAAGGTTTTGGTAAGTTTGTTTCACTGCCATGTAATCAAGTAAAACAAAATCAGAATTCTGAAGAGGCCAAACCAACGCCATGCAGACAACTTCTCCATTTAATTGACCAATGAATAAATGCTCTTTTTTAATAGCGACTCTTTCTTTCACTATGTCAATTTCCTGTCTTATAGCAGCAGGTATTGAACTTAGGTAGATGTTAATTGCATCCATAAAGTCGGAGTTTGCAACGTCGGAGATTTGTTCATAATGCACTCTTTTTCCCTGCTTACCCTATCTAAGCTAAAGTTATTAATCTATTGATCGGACCTCTCTAGAAGAGCTGTTAGCTAAAATTTTTTATTAAAGAGTTGTTTTTGTTGCACAATGGCAGCTGAATTGGCAGTTTTGGGTAGTCTTTAAACGTGTGTGGTTATATTTTAGCACTGTTTGCCTGCATATTTGCTGGTGTCTAGATGACTTCATGTGTAAATGGAGGGTAACAATCAAGTTTGAGTGCTGATGAGTTCAACTCTGTAAATTCGAATAAGGATGAGTCTGTTCAAATCAGAGCATCCGTTAACAAAGATGATACTCTTAAGGCTTCAAACAGTATGATTGAATCTGAAACTAAATCGGATTTGCCTTCTCTTGATGCCTCAGGTATAGCTGAGTACATTCGTTTTGACTGTTGTCCCCGTTATTTTAAGCTTAGATTTGAGGGAGACGAAGAAAGCAGTCGCAAATGGCCTGAAGCCTTTAAACCCCTTAGTCCATTACTTTATGGTGCCGGTAAGGAGCTTGAAGTAAAGAAAGTACAGGAGCTCCAAACCAAAGCAGCAAAATATTATGATTTAAGCCAACGCCTTGATACTCGCGTAGTGGGCTGGGAAGAGGCATGGAAAGAATCCATTAAAGTAATCAAAGAAGTTCTGGATAACTTGGGTTCAGGCACAGTTGAAGCTGAAACCTCTAGGCCTGTTTTAATCTATCAAGTGCCCATGCGGGGGTCTGTTGGTGTTTGGGATGTTAAGGGTATTGCAGACTTGATTGCAATATGGCCTACCCAGAATGGTAAAGTTAAGGTTCGAATTTTCGAGATTAAATCTTCTTGGAAGGAACAAACAGCTCACAGAGTGCAAGTCGCGATTTATTCTCTGTTGCTTTCAAAGAGCTTAGGGTCTCTTTCTTCAAATGTTGAGTTTGAAGGTGGAGTAATCAATAAGGAGTCCGATTTACAAAAACTTGATCCTGAAAGTCTTCCGCGTTTTAGACTTGAGCCATTGGTTCAGGATGTTCAGAGACTTCTTGGTCGAACTGGGGAACTTTATCGGATTCATCAAACCCCTCTATCGAAGGTGGAGTACCAGCTTTGCTGGAAATGTGACAATTGCGGATTTAGCGAATGCTGCATAGTGCGGGCGGTAGAACGAGAAAGCATTGCTCTACTCAATTTAAGTCGAGGAGAACAAAACGCGCTAAGACGTTATGGTATTTTGCAGTTAGAGGATCTTGCCCGACTAAAATTTATTCCGCAACCAAGTGATCTGCGCCCATTTAATTTTGGTGAGGTTCGTTCCCGCGATATCCCTAAAGTTCAGCATTTATCAACAGATTCTGTAATCGGGGTCAAACTTGATAGGATAATTCAGCGTGCGCAATTTATGCTCTTTGGCATACGTCCTACTAGCCCATTTGGGAACAAAACTAGGGTTATGCCCTGGCTTACTGGCGCTGGATATGGGAGCTTACCTGAAGACAGCCCTCAAAATGATGTTGATACCGCTCTTTCCTTTAGACCTGATGGTATGATTCGAGTTTACTTTCATATTCAATGGGACTATATGTTAGATATTCTTTCTATGATTAGTGCCCGAATTAGCTGTACCCGACACCGAGGGGAATCAATAAGCATATCAAAAGTCGTGAGTCGTCTTCCCGACCAGCGCGAAGAGTGCATAGAAGAAGAAAAACGCATGCTTGAAGATTTCTTTTTAGACGTTACAAAAGCGATTAACAAAATAGCGGTAGAAGTGGGAAGTCCAGATGAAGCACCTATCCATCTGTACTTCTTTACTCGTTGGGAAAGAGATCAGCTCATGGAGGCGGTGCGGCGCCAGCCTTCTCTATTGACTGCACGTGCTGTAAGAGACCTTTTAGGTCTTAGGCAGGCAATCGATCAGCCTATGTTTTCAATCATCCAAGATGAGGTTCTTCTACGGAAAGCCTTAGGTTATCACAGTACTGGACTTTTGCCTGTTCTTGATCAATGCGGCTACTTCGATAATTCTCTATGGATGGCTAAACGCCACGACGGATCACCTATAGATTTACGTGCCGCTTTTCGCGATGGCTTTTTCAACTATGTCCTCCCCTATAGTCGAAACACAGATGGAACCATTTCCTTTGTGCTCAACCATGACGATGCTAGACGAAAAGACGGGTACTA
The DNA here is from genome assembly GCA_963701765.1 of Candidatus Bathyarchaeota archaeon. Lineage (GTDB taxonomy): Archaea > Thermoproteota > Bathyarchaeia > Bathyarchaeales > Bathycorpusculaceae > JADGNF01. The sequence continues at coordinate 23,104 of CAVPBD010000010.1, read as the reverse complement.
TCCTGCGCGTGCCCGATTTGGTAACCAAATCCCAATTGAGTACATGTGGTCTGCTAAAGGTCGGCTTGATAGTAGTCAAGAAAAAGGGCTCAATAAATTGCTAATCGAGAAGCGCATGTGGTGTGATTATCCACATAAAACTCGACGTATTGGCGATGAAGAACTAACCCTTATGGGTGCAAAGCTCTGTTTTGTTCTCGAACATATTGAACGGTCATTAACGATTCGGAATAGGCGACTTGGGTAAGAAACCTATAGCAATTCCAAGAATTGCCGAATTCACCTTAGGACCGGCGACATTAGAGCGGAGCTGTCGAGAATTTCTCGATTTAGAATATTTTGCAAAACGGCAGGAAATGTATCAGCATTATGCGTTACTTCCTTATCAGAGAGTAGCCACAGGGCGGTCTATAATTTTTGAATGCATTGGCGTAGAAGAAACCGAGCGCGATTTTGTAGTTCGGGGGCGTCTAATCTTTGGGGAGCTTGGTTTGCCAAAAGCAGATTGTATTGCTAACGCTTGTCGAGTTAAAGGTTCGGATGATTCTGGCTCTGGAGATTGGATGGTCGCAACTGAACTCAAACGAAACGAACAAGGGCAATATGAAGAAACTCAACAAAGATCACCATCTGAAGTTGAGAAATCCGCTCGCGTCATCGTTGAAAAAGTAGATATGCGAAAATTACAGTTAACGATAAAAGTCGTTAGCTGGCCAAGTGGCAAAAACCGAAAGTATAGTACATGGCATAATCTTCCAACCACTGACAAAGAAAAAGCCAAAAACAGACATATGCAAATCTTTGAAGTAGGTCGAACCTATATCTTAGATGACCTTGCCGATGACATAATTTCTGAGCGTGCCGCAAAATGTCTAGATTACACAAACAGCAACGTATTATACTGTTTACTAGCTGGATTTTTAGCGGGAAAAGATGAGCCTTCAGGCCGAACCGGATTATCTAAGAGTTCAGCTAATACCTTCTTAGACTGGATAAGTCATCGACGTTTTCCACCTAAACCTGAGCAGAGCCGTTTTATCGAACGCGTTTTCGGCAAAGAACAAGTGGTTATGCTTCAAGGTCCACCGGGAACTGGAAAAACCGAAACCCTTCAATTAACAGTATTAACACATGTAGCCGCACATAAAGCAAGTTCAAAATGTCGCGTACTGATGGTTGCCCCCACCCACAAAGCAATTCATGAATTTGTTAGCAAATTAGCTGCCTCTTGGCGAAGCTACTGCAAAGAAGGAGGCAAAGACTTAGCAGACCTTAGAATTTATCGAGTTTTAAGCAGCGAGGTATCATCAGCTAAAGCCATTAGCGGAGTTAGATATGTCAACTATAACGAAGATGAACAAGTAGTAAACGAATTACGAGAGTCTTTACTCAATCAAGAAAAGCTAGTAAAGGATTCTGATGATGCGTTCCCATTGGTTCTGTGCGTTACACCACCTGGCCTATATGGATTAATGAAGAAAATTGGCAACGGTGAGCCATCTTGGGAGGCAGGCTTTTTTGATCTTCTAGTAGTTGACGAAGCGAGCATGATGCGACTTCCTGAATTGATTCTCTCAGGAGCCTTTGTGAATAAGAACGCGCAGATTCTTGTAGCAGGCGATCACAGGCAATTACCTCCAATCCAGGCTCATGACTGGGAAAAAGAGGACCGCCGCACCATTGAAGAGATGGCTTCCTTCTTATCTGCGATGGATTTTCTGCGGCTATTACGCCAAGAAGACCTTGGCATTGACCGCGTAAAATGCTTATATCCCGCAAATATCCCCGCTGAAAGACTAAGTGAGACTCATCGATGCCATGAGGTAGTGGCGGAATTTTTAAAGGAATGGGTTTATAAAAAAGATGGAATCGACTTCCGATCAGACCAATCCCAGACCCTAACTTCTTCAAAACCTTCAACTGACGGATTAGAAGTGGCTCTGAAGCCGGAAAACGTTTTTGTGCTTATAGTTCATGAAGAGGCGGAGAGTTTTCAATCAAATCCAGTTGAAGCTAAGATTGTTGAAGCTTTAGTTCGTAGTGTAGAATCTGAGACTGTAGGTATAGTTACACCTCATAATGCACAAAGAGGCTTAGTTAGAAACCTGTTAAGTGATGGTTGCCAAGACGTGCGAGTTGATACAGTGGAACGATATCAAGGCGGAGAGGGCGACTTTATAATAATCTCCTCTACAGTAAGCGACCCCGACTACGTGCGTACCGAAAGTGACTTTCTGCTTAATTTAAACCGTATCAATGTAGCAATTTCGCGCATGAAAAAGAAAATAGTAATCGTTGCAAGTAAGTCAATTTTTGAATTTATGCCCCAAGATGCAAAAGACTACGATAAAGCCCTTTTATGGCGAGGTATTGCGCAAACAGTAGGATATGTCGCAAACTCCAAACCGGAATGGACTGGCACACTATCCAATTTTATTGGAAAACAAACCTTACAAGTTAAAGTAAAAATATACGCAAAACATGCCAAAATCTCAGAATAGTAACTAACCTTAAAGATTTAGAAAAAAAGAAAGAAAATTATTCGTTTATTTTCTTCTTCTTAGGATAATTGCTGCGATAGTAACTACTACAATAATTACTGCTGCGGCAGCTATGATGTATATTTCAGTTCCTGAAGTTTGTTCAGGTGGAGGCACTACTGAAGGTGATGTTGTTGTGGTTGGAGCTGTCGTTGGAGCGATAGTTGGTGTTGTAGTTGGTGATGCTGAGGGCGTAGTTACTGCTGCTTGAGCTGGGCCAACTAACATGTAGGTTGTTGAATATGATGAGCCATATGATTCTGTACCTTCGAAAACTGCTTTTATTTGGTATTGTCCTTGGGTCTGTGGAGTCCAAGCATAGCCGAAGTTGCCACTGGCATCAGTTGTGGTCGTACCCAAGTTTTGTTCATTGCCATCGGGGCTAACAACAGAAATCTTTACTTGCACACCTTTTGCATCCATGGGCATTGGCTTTTGCATGTATAAGTATTCCATCCAAGTGGTCATGCTTTCTTCAGCTATTGCAGGTGTGTTCTTTTGGCCTGGCGATTGGTCAGTTACTGTTCCTTTTATCATCACGCCGGTTCCAACTGGTGCAGCTATATCTGGTGCTGTGACTGTGGTTGCGCTTGAGCCTTTACCAAAGGTATAGACTTGTCCATCATATGAGTTAAGTGTAGTGAGTAATCCGTCTGCAACCACTGGGTTGCGCATCATTCCGGAAATGTTCCAAACAAGCTTTCCATTATCGGTATTGATGGCCATTAGTTTAGCCCCTCTCCAGAGTACTGAATCTGGTGAATGCTCATCGTTGGATATGAATATTTTATGATCTGCAATGGTGAAGCCGTTGTAGGTTGGCCATGTGCCATAGACTGTCTCGTACCCAGCGCTTCCTTGATAATATTCCCATGCCGATCTACCGTTTGAGGCATCGTATGCTCGAACTGCTCCAGTGTAACCTGTAGTGTAGATTTTTCCATAAGCTATGTCTCTTTGATATCTCAAAAACACCCCAGCCGTTTGGTAATGGATCTGTGACCCATAACTGGTTACCCGTCTGTATGCTGTAGTCATAGTTACCATTTTCCCCTCGTCACGTTGTATATACATTCCATTCCGAATGCTTTGTACTTGTGCAAAGAATGCAGTGTAGATTTCTGTTCTGTTCTTAACCCAGAGTTGCGCTCCTGTTTTTTGATCATAACATACGTCCGTTAGTATGTATGGGAATTGAGTTGCATCACGAACCTGACCAAGTATATAGCCTTCGCCTATTGAAGAAATTGATAATCCAGCTACGTAAGGTACTGATACGTTGTATTGTATTCCTCTGTTGCCGTCAATTGTTGCCAAGTAAAGTTGGACTCCAAGTGTCAATTGCGCCTCGACTGTAAATAGCCCTAGTCGAGTTCCAACAGATTAGTCGTCGATCTGTGCTTGGACCGCTAAATGAATAGGATAGTATTTCTCCGTTCGGACCAAAAGCAGTTGGGCCTCCGTTAAAGCCTCCAAGCCCACCCCAAGTTACATTTGTCACCGTTAGGATTTGTCTTCCAGTAAATGCATCATACATAAACCAGGTGCTGTTAGTTGTTGCTACAGAAGTAGCCCATAGGTATGCCATAAGTCCGTGTTCATTTGTATTGTCTATTTCTAGCACTTAGTGCAAGAGTTATGTCGGTGTTGTTAAGGAACATTATCTCTTCGCCAGTGTATAAATCTAAAACGCGAGTTCCGAGTGCTGCAGTGCCTGTTGGGCCATGTTCAGTATAGATTATTCGCCCTTCTAGAATTAATGGTGTGTAGAATTGTTCGTATGACAAACCTGTATAGTAACTTCTATCCCCAAATTGTCCTCCACCTTGTCCTCCAAATATTATTGGTTTAGCCCATAGTATATGAGCGTATTTGGTGCTGAAGTAAATGGCGCAAAGGCAGTGGTCATACAGAAGCCCCTGTTGGGATGATCGTAGCATCTCATTAACCAGTTGTCCGCTATAGTATTCCAATTCTTGTTTTCGGCATTAATTGGCCTAGTCCAGTATCCATCTGGTAGGGGATTGTTTGGTATTCCTTCGATAGGCTTCTGTTGTACTGTAAGTGAAACCATTGAACTATCACTTGCTTTATAGTAATATGTGTATGGGACACCTGCTGATGTGCCGTTTGCCCATTGAGCTGGGAAGTGCGTCTGGAATTTGTAAGTGCCTGTCATAGCTGGTGTGTAAATAAACCAGCCTCCGCTTGTTGAGTCAACATCCAAATTTGACTTTGTTTCAATTGTTCCATCAGGTTTTGTGATAGTTACGCTAAATCCTTCAAAGTGATTCAATAGGTCTGTCGCGCCTATTCTGACTTTGTCAATTCTGTAACTTACAAGAAGTGTCTGTCCAACTCCAACTGGATCAGGTGATAGCAAAACGTAAGCATATGTATCTATCTGAACAACCGCTGCATTCGCCGAAGGTGTAATTGCTAGTAATACAGAAATACACAATGGCAGCAATAGAATCAAAGAAAATGAAATAGATTTTTTATTTCTGGTTTTGTTCATTTTTCTCTCTCCAAAAACTCCGGATTTTAGTTTTGTATATATTTGATATATATAATTTTGCAGATTCCTCTCTTTAATAGAAGCAAACCTGAAGATAGCAAAGAATTGTCTTGATAAATTAAAAATTATAGCAACGAGAATGCATTATTATTCGCCTTTAGTGTCGTTTCGGTTGCATTCGGCTTTTGGTCGATACTCTTTCTTCGCGGTTCGTTGTCTGTGGTGTTTTTCGCATTCCTTTATCCTTACTAGCATCCACTCATTTTCTTCGTAAACGCAGCCGCAAAGCAAAGTCTTAACCGTCAACACTAATCACCTATTTCGTCTGTCAATTGCTATATATGATGTAATTCTTCAATATCTGAGTAACGATTCGAACGAAAACTCGAACTCAGTTACATTTCTAATTATATTGCAATTACTAAGAAGATGGTTAGTTTCTGCGTCTTCTTTTAGCAAAGTGCATTGTGGTTTTCTTTTTGCTGTTTTTATTAAACCTGAAAGTTGGAAGTTCTCTTTTGTTTGGGTTTTGGGTATGTGGTTTTTGTTCGGCTTGTGCGATGGCGATTTCTTTTCTGGTTTGGCTGCTTCCCAGCGGAGCTCTTTGAGGAATGTTTGGGCAGTTGTGGCTTTCTGGGAGTCGATGTTCTAAGCAAAAGTAACTTTGACAGTAGCTGCATCGGAAAGGAATCAGAACCTCTTCTCCACATTGCTCACATTTATCCATAGTAAACTGCTCTTTGTGTTATATTATACTAAGGTCTTCTTGTGTTCCTGATTTATCAGTCCTTCGCTTATCAAGATATCAGAAATTTTATTATGACCGGTTTTTAGTTCTAAATGGCTTGTTTTTCGTCTAGTTTTTATAAATCGACCGTAGCGATTTAATTGTGAGCGTTTAGTGGTTGTCATTGAAGGAATTAAAGTAAAGGCTAAAAGTATTCCAAAACCGCAACTCGTTTTAATCTGGAAGGGGTTGACTCGTGAACCTTTTCCGAAAGTAAAAGCGCTTCAGCTTACCGACGACGATTTCGACCGTATAATACGGTTAAGACGATGCGAAGAAGATGAACTTAGAGAACTTGAAGAATGGAGTAGAATTCTCCCCACCGAAGGTACTGACGCTTGTGTATTCAACACTAACGAATCGTCTAATTGTGACTATCTAATTTTGGTTCGCGAGAAACCCTACCATAGTCTTAAAGAAATTCTTGCACACGAATTGTCACATATTGCCCGCGGTGACCTGTAAAGTTCGATAATTGTTCTGCAAAGATTATATTTGAATAAATCATCTTCGTTCTGCAATATGCCTACGGTAGTGGTTTGGATGTTTGGTGAAGTCGATGTTTATTGATAGTCATGCGCATCTTCAATGGGGCAGCTTTGATGCAGACCGAGAACAAGTTCTGGTACGCGCGAAAGACAAACAGGTAGAATGCATAGTAAACATCGGCTTTGACCTGGAAGGCAGCAAAAGAGGCGTCAAACTAGCCGAAACCCATCAAGGCTTGTATGCGACGGTAGGATTTCATCCGCACAATGCAAACCAGCTTAACCAAAACACCTTATTTGCACTAAAAGAACTTGCAGCAAATCCAAAAGTCGTAGCCATAGGGGAAATCGGTTTAGACTACTTCAGGAACCTATCCCCCAAAGCAGTACAGGTAAAAGCTTTTGAAGCACAGCTTGCTTTAGCTCAAGAGTTAGGTTTACCTGTAGTTATTCATGACCGCGAAGCTCACAATGATGTGCTAAATATTCTGTCAAGATTTAAAGGTGAAATCAAAGGTATCATGCACTGTTTTTCAGGAGACAAAGATTTTGCTCAGCATTGCTTAGAGTTGGGTTTTTTGGTTTCTTTTGCTGGAAATGTCACCTACCCCAAAGCATATCCACTGCATGAAGCAGCCCGCTGGGTTGACTTGAAAGACATGCTTATAGAAACCGACTGCCCCTTCCTTACCCCGCAAGATTTGAGGGGAAAACGCAATGAACCCAGCTACTTGCCAATAACAGCGCAGAAAATCGCCGACCTAAAAGGAGTAAGCATAGAAACCATTGCAGAAGCCACAGCAAAAAATGCAAGAACATTTTTCCATATTCAATAGCATCAAATTATTCCGTCAAAAAATAAAGAATAAACTCTAAGACAAAAAAGAATTAAGAATTATACAATATAGGTTGCTTTGCCTACGTTTTTCGCTTGGTTTTGAAGCCAATTTTCGCTCATAAGACACCATTTTGATTCGGCACCATTGATTTGAAGAACAAGTATCATGTCAAATTTGTCAAGTTTTGCATATTCGATAAGGATATCATAGAGCTTCTGGCTGATTTCTATGTCGAGATCTTCAGGTTGATTGTCGGGAAGTCTTTTTGCATGGAAAATGGCTTTCAATTTGTCCGAGTTACCCTCTTGCATCTGAACGTTAACCTTGTTGACAAAATAGACGTTTTCACCATAACTGAGAATTACATTTCGTGCATTATCGGAATTTACCTCACTATGTTCTGCCAAGCGGGTTTCTTCTCCTTTCTCAACTTAAGAACTCATTGATAATTAAGAAGTCTTCTATTAAAAAGAATATTCCGAGACACGAATATACTAAAAAATATCTATTTAATCAACAGATGACTTGAAGATAATAAAGATAAATTAGAATACATAATAAAACAAAAAAGGTAGAAGTCAAGTTATGTCTTTTGCATTATTTTAGCGACAGGATACCTTGTTTAATTTTTTCTCCTGTTTGAGCGCCTAGGGTAAGTTGGGTTCCGATTTGGCACCATTTTGCCAGTTCGTCTAAATCGCTTTTTTTAATGTTCCAGGTTCTTTTTTAAGATGATGCCTGCATTGTCGGTCAAGGAAGGCTTTTGCTGCAGGTCCGATTTCTTTAGGATGCTTTGGATCTCCGCCAAGATTTTTTATCTCTTTTATGAGGGCAGGAACTGCGCTATCAGCGAATTTTGCTGGAAGAGGTTCTCGTGGCGCGATGGAGGAATCTGGAAGCATAATATGAGCCAACCCCCCACACTTTTTTATCGAGTCATGTATGCATATTGCAATGCATGATTCGACGCTTGTCACTAATTCTACTGGCTTTCTTTCTGCTTTCAATTCGGCCATGTTCACTCGAACCTCTTCCAGTGCCGTTTCTGTTTGCGTTTGAAGTTCTATTGTAATCGGGGATAACGTCTGAGTCTGTGATACTGAGTTATTATGCATCATTGATCCCCATGAGAGTAATATTATTCCCTTTGATATTGAAGCATGAGGCAGAGGGATATTTTGCAAAGTTTTTGCCTCAGCAATACTTAGAGAGTACTTCCATGACTTTTTGAGGCTGGAATGGTTTAACTACGAAGTCTTTAGCTCCTGATTTTAGAGCTTCAGCAATGAGTGCTTGTTGACCCATTGAACTACACATAACGATTTTAGCGGTTGGATTCGCTGCAACTATTTGCTTAAGTGCTTCAATTCCGTCTTTTGCTTTTGGTCCAGGTGGCATAACAATGTCCATGAGGACAAGGTCCGGTTTTGAGTTTTGGAATACGCTTATAGCTTCATCACCGTTTGATGCTTCTGCAATAACTTCGTGTCCTGATTGAAGAATAATTTTCTTAAGTACTGCTCTCATAAATGATGCGTCATCTACTACCATGACTGTTCCCATAGTGTGTTCCTCTTGTTGATGATGTCTTATTTTCGCCAAAAGAATATAAAAGTATTGTGTATTACGACACACTATTTTCTGGCAACAAGACAACTAAATAAAATAAGACTGAATTCCCAATACCTATCTGAGAATAAGTATTTGGGTAGTTGTGTGTGCGGTAAATTATTGTTCTGTAGTGGACAAAATTGCTGAGAGCGCATCAGAGCTTTTCTGCATTTCTTTAGTTATGCTTGTAAGGAACTTGATTCTGTTTTCAACCTTTCGTTTCTGAGCACTTGTTAGATTCTTGAATTTAGGGACAACATCTCCAACTACGCTCATCATAAGGTCACGATTCTTTTCTTCGCCTAAGTTTTTAAGCTCCAGATGGCCGTCTTCAAATGTTAGTGCTAAATGCCCGGTGGGATCTACATGAGCTTGAGCTACAACTCCGATTTCCGAAGGAAGTGCGGCTGTAGAAACATTAATTGATGGAGCTAATGGTCGCATAAGTTTAAGAAGAGAAGTGAAAAGCTGGGCTACTAGGAGTTTTTCTTCTGAAGATAATTCGCTTATTTGTCCAATATCGTCTGCAGTACTCTTGAGTGATTCGACAAGTTCCTGAGCTGTGACTTGTTTCTTTTCAACGCGTTTATTATCGTCTCGCATCGATAATTCTGCGCCAAGTTTGGTTACAGTTTCTTGAGTCAAGGTAGATCAACTCTCAAATAGCGTCTTTCGCGAAGAAAAGAGCTTGCATGTCTCAATAAATACGCACAGAGTCTTTAGTTGCTCTATTCCGTTTTCATATATGCGCGTCTACTGAACATAGTGGATATTATATAACAAGTCTTGCTACACAATATTTATATTCTTTTCTGAAAACCCACTAATCATTCAGAGGCGGCATTAATTGGTATATGGACATCAAGGATTAACAGAACATGGCCCAACAAGCAGAATAGAAGAAGTCAGCACGCTTAAACGTGATAACTTCAAGGTAACTGTTGCCATGAACAAAGAACGTGCAATGTCTCAATCGCCTTTGTATCATAAGTATGATATCCAAAAGTATGATTTACATCCAAATTTTAACTTTGATCATTTATCAGAAATGATACCCAAAGGAACACCTGAATATTTAGACCACGGACAACATTACGTCGAACGTATCGTTCGTGCACTCTATTACTTTAAACAATGCAGCCTAATTGGGCCTTCAGGTACTGGAAAAACCCACATTGTATATCTTGTTGCAGAATTGACAGGATTACCAATTTGGGAAGTAAACTGTGGTTTATCCACCTCCTCATTTGACCTAATCGGGCGATTCATCGGTCTAGGCAAGGAAAACTGGGTAGATGGCTTACTAACTCAATGGCTTCGAAAAGGCGGCATCATGTATCTTGATGAAGCTAACATGATGAAACAAGACGTTGCCACAAGACTAAACCCTGTGCTAGACACTCGAGGTCATCTTGTGCTTAACGAAAAAGATAGTGAAGTAATCGAACGTCACAAATACGGTTTCATGATTATTAGCATGAACCCTGCGACCGCAGAATTTTCTGGCACTAAACCTTTGAACGCTGCCATGCGGCGTCGTATGGCTGTATGGATCAACTTTGACTTTCTAAGCGTAGGCGATGTGATTTCGCCAAACGAAGTTGAGATGCTTCAGAAAAGAACAAAAATCGACAAAGATGTCGCATACAAAATCATTCAAGCAGGAGCTGAATTGCGCAGACAATACAAAGCCGGAGACCTACCCTACGGGCCATCTTTAGGTGATTTGATCAACTGGGGCACATTAGTGTTTGATGGTTACACCCCAATGGGTGCAGCAGAGGAAACAATAATCGGATTAACTAGCGACAGTCCTGAAGTCCAAGCAGACGTACGCCGAATCCTTGATCCGATATTCGCTAAGCCGCAATAATATCTGTGTCAAGGGTTAATCTATGGGTTTTCTGGAGTTAGCCTGGTCGGCTTCTTTCCAAAAAGACAATCAAAAAGTGAAAATTCTCCAAGACGCTAACATAGAACAACCAACAATAGAGACTGATGGTTTCGGTTTTACAATCAAATTACCAACAGTTAAAACAACAGCTGATGGGGATTTCTTTTTCATAGGTCAAAAGTTTCCAGCTACCCAAAAGGGTAAAACAAAAATTGGGCGACTATTTCGCGCATGCGTTTTACATACTACAACCCATACATTTCTACCCTTACCTAAGGAAAAGATTGTGCCATCGAATTCTGATGGAATTACAGAGGCATTTGTAAAATCCCTTGTTAAAGACATGTATGTTAATGCCTACCTTCAAGCATGGTATCCTGATCGGTTAATCGATATAGCATATGCAAACGCATTGGCTTTTCAAAAAATAAAACCCGTAGAAAGAATATTTGCCTCATCAACCAAGGTTATGAGTGCAGTACTAAGTAAAATCAACTTGGGTCAAATCAAAGGTACCATATCTTCAGAGCAGGAGCAGACTGTGAATGCAATTTCTCAAGATTTAATGGCGCTCAGAGAAACTTTTTTAGGTTCATTTGCAGGTGAACCCCTTAACCTAGAAGATGTGCTTGTTCAAAAAGCTAAAACAATTTCTGGTTTACTTGAGCCTTTTGGTCCATTCCTAGAATCCCCTTCTTTTCGTTACATGGAACAAATTGGGCGATGTAGCATATACACGGAATCAAATGTCTCTGGTGATTCGGATTTTGAAGGCTTATTTGTACAGTCTCTGGAAGCTTTGGGGGGTAGTGTTCCTGCAGTTGATGATTTAGATATGTGTTGGAGAGCGGAGCAGGATTCTGAGGCTATGCAGGCGTTTAACTCTGATTCGCAACAGAAAGAACGTCGACAAAAAATTTTAGATAAAATTAATCCACTTATCGGTTGGACACGATTTAGAGGTGTGTCTTTTCCAGATGAAGACTATACACAGTATCTAAGAGCAAAAGGTTTAGTGCCTGGTGCTAGCCGGAGACTTTTAGATGCGTTGCGAGAAGCTTTAAATTTGCTAGATGAGGACCCGCGACAAGAGATGGGTCAACTGGATTTAAGTGCAGTTATTCAGGCTATGGCTGCTCATAAACCCGCAACTGATGTGTTTAGTTTAGATGAATATCTAAAACAGAGCTTCGCTTGGTCTATAGTATTTGATGCCAGTTCAAGTATGCAAGTGAAAGGTGAGTATGGAAGAGCGCTTTGTATTGCTGTCGCTGAGGCCGCCAGAGAGTTAATGACTGATCCATCTTCCTGGACTCTTTTTGGATTTAGTGATAGATTATTTGTCCTTAAAGCTAGCAATGAATCATATTCACAAGTTGTACGGGCCCGAATTGGTGGACTAAAGTTTGAAGGATTAACCTACATACCTGATGCCGTACAAATTGCAGGAAAAATGTTGGCCAAACGGTTTGAGGAACAACGTGCCCTAATTGTGATTTCTGACGGCTGGCCCTACGGGTACAATGGCATGCCCATAGCATTACAGCAAACTGTAGAAGATCTAATCAAAAAGAATGTATTAGTAATTGGGATAGGTGTAGAGACTAAACGAATGAGTAACTTCTTTAAATTAACCACATCAGTCTATACGCAAAAAGACATTGTGCAAAAATTCCCCCGAACATTTGTTGAAGCTTCCCAGAAGGCAATCGAAACCTAAATACCAACTGTTTTTCCTTACTTCTTCAAATTAACTAAAACCTTTATTGCTAAAATCAATCGGCAGATGCTAATTTAATCTCATAAAGGTTCGACCAATACTTTCCGGTAATGAAGAGTCTTTGTTCTTCAGCGTCATAGGCAATTCCATTCAGTACTGCTTCAGAGTTAGATGAAGTTGGACCTTGAAGTGTGGCTAAGTCAATATAAGCTTTAACTTGTCCTGTTTCAGGATTAATTATGGCGATTTTTTGTTGCCGCCAAATGTTAGCATAAACTTCACCATTAACATATTCTAGCTCATTGAGATTTGCTATTGATGTATTGTCTTCATGAACATGAATTTGCTTTATCTGTTGAAATGTCTCCTTATCAAGGAAGAATAAAGTGTCTGATCCATCGCTCATAATCAAATGCTTTCCATCATAGGTGAGTCCCCACCCTTCTGTAGGATAAGTAAAATTATTTAGTAGAACAAATGATGTTTTATTGTACTCAAAGCCAATCTGGGAATCCCAAGTTAGCTGAATAATGCGATCATCTACTATTGCTATACCCTCACCGAAATACTCCTGTGATAAAACTGTCTTTAGAACAATATTTCCTGTTGCCAAATCTACACGCCGTAACGATGATGCTCCATTAAGTCCAGTGCTCTCATACAAGAAACCATCAGAATAAACCAATCCCTCAGTGAAGGCGCTTGCATCATGTGGAAAAGTATTAACAATTACGTATGAGTAATATGTGGTACCGGAATTTCTTTCAGATTCAATGCTATTAAAAGCAATCCATATGAAAGCCCCAAGAGCTAAAACAGCTACTGCCAGTAACGCGACAACTTTAAAGAGTTTATTCATTAATGATTTCAATAGTTACTTCTAACTAATAGATAAAACGGAACACAGATTAATTATCTGTATTTTCCTCCAATAACTGAACAATAAATCCTCTTTTTTAGGACTTTTCCAGAAGTACTACCTGAATACATACCGCAAACCTTAAGTGTACCCTGCTTTCTACTCTTGTCTTGTTTAAAAACTACACAAGGATGTTGAATCAGTTTGGCAGTCGAAGGTTTTTTCGAAAACAAAAGGCAACCAGTTGAAGCGAAAGTCGGTGAATTAACCCCGCAATCACGAGCGGTTAATGTCACAGCCAAAGTAGTTTCCAAAAGTGAAATCAGAGAAATTCCAATGGGGAGAGACGGCTCAGCCCATAAAGTCTGCGACGCACTAGTCGGAGACGAAACAGGCGTAGTCTATCTCACACTATGGGATGACAACATCACCAAAGTCAATGAAGGAGAATCTGTCCGCGTTGAAAACGGTTATGTCACTCTATTCAAAGGCAACATACGCCTAAATATAGGCAAATATGGTAAGCTCGAAGCTGCAAAAGAACCCCTTACAGCAGAAGTTAACACAGAAAACAACGTCTCAAGCAAAGCATACGAGCAAGAACGCAGACCATTCAGAGGCGGAAGAGGCGGCGGCAGAGGTTTCGGCGGTGGCGGCGGCGGATACGGCGGCGATAGACGCGGCGGTAGCGGCGGTAGCGGCGGCGGCTATGGCGGCGGAAGAGACCGACGCGGTGGCGGCGGCGGATTCAGAGACCGCAGATACTAAACTAATACGAGCATAATCACCTTATGCTCATCCCTTCAAACTTTATTTTATTTTTCTTTTAAATCGCAGAGTTCTTGATCTGTAGGCGAAGGCTTTTTACTTCAGTTTGAGTTTTCACTGAGTAAAGGTACACAATTATGATTTCTAAGAAAACAGAAGCTAAACCTACTGTAGACGAATTGTTGGCCAAAGCCAAGAAACCAGCGCAGATTGCACCTTCTATGCACAAGTTCTATGAAGGTAAAATGCAGGTTTTACCAAAATGCGCCATAACAAGTCCTGATGACTTTTCCATTTGGTACACTCCAGGCGTAGCTGCTGTCTGCAAAGAAATTCAAGCCAATCCCGAAAAATCTTTTGAATTGACTAATCGCTGGAACTCTGTTGCAGTAGTTAGCGATGGAACACGCGTGTTAGGCTTAGGTGATATTGGACCAGAAGCAGCAATGCCAGTTATGGAAGGTAAAGCACTTCTGTTTAAGCACTTAGGCGGAGTAGATGCTTACCCTATCTGCTTAAACACCAAAGACCCAGACGAATTAATTAAAACCTGTAAACAATTGGAACCTTCGTTCGGGGGAATAAACCTAGAGGATATAGCATCTCCAAAATGCTTCTATGTACTAGAAAAGGCTGTAAAGGAACTAAACATACCTGTATGGCACGATGATCAGCAAGGAACCGCAGCTGTGATTTTGGCAGGATTAATAAACGCGTTTAAGATTGTTGGTAAAAAACCTAAAGAAAGCTTAATTGCACTCGTAGGAGCTGGAGCAGCAAATACCCGAACTGCATATGTTCTTATGAAATGGGGTGTAAAACCTGGCAACATAATAATGGCAGACATCAACGGTATGATTCATTCAGGAAGAAAAGACTTGTACCAAGAAGCTACCTGGAAATTCCTAGCAGAAAACACCAACTCTGAAGGCAGAATAGGAGATGTGTCTGAAGCATTCAAAAGCGTAGATGCAGTCGTTGCGGCATCAAAATCAGGTCCTGATACTATCAAGAAAGATTGGATAAAAACTATGGCTGATGATGCAATACTTTTTGCTTGTGCCAATCCGATACCCGAAATTTGGCCTTGGGAAGCAGAAGAGGCAGGAGCACGAATCGTAGCCACAGGTCGAAGTGACTTTCCCAATCAAGTAAATAACAGTTTAGGATTCCCCGCGATTTTCCGAGGCGTATTAGATGTTAAGGCAAAGGCTATTACAGATGACATGTGCATCGCAGCAGCTACTGAATTAGCAAAATTCGCCGAGGAACGAGGTATGCATGAAAAAGATATTCTACCTCATATGGATGAATGGGAAGTTTATCCCCGCGAAGCAGTAGCATGTGCTTTAAAATCAATAGACCAAGGAGTAGCCAGGATTAAACTTAGTAAGCAAGAACTTTACGATCGGGCATCAGCTATTATCCAGAATTCTCGGCAATCTACCGAATTACTCATGAAACAAGGTCTGATAAAAAAGCCTCCAAGTGAAGCCCAACTTTTCAAGTAATCTACAGATTTTTCTTTGACCGCCAAAAGCGGTTTCTTCTTTATTTAAGAGAAAATTATTTAAGCGCTTCAATCCCAACTAATAAAGTCGGGGATATAATCATGCGTTTAGATTACGCTCTTTACGGAGTAGCAATTATTTTCTTCTTAGTGACAGCAATATCGTTTGTAGTAGTTAGTGAACAAAACGGCAAGAATCTGTGGACTGTATCTACAGTTGTTTTTGGTCTTCTTTCCGTAAGTGCAGGTTACCTACTTAAACCAAAAAATAAGACTATGATAGCTTCTAATGCGTCGATAGCGCAGGAGACAATACCCGAATCAATCCCGAAGATGCCAACTATGGAAGCCCCCGCTGTTGAGGCGCCAAAAATTGAAGCAGTTCCCGTAGCTGAAACGCCAGAGGTTAATGTTTCTTCTATCGAGGCACCCGCTGTTGAAGCCATTGTTCCACATGCCCCAGTTGAGGCACCTGTTGTTGATACTCCTTCAATTGAAACCGAAGTGTCTTCAATCAAAGAAGCTCCCAGCATAGTAGTCGAAGTGATAGGGCTTACTCAAGTGAAAGGTATTGGTGAAAAAAGAGCCACTCAGTTAAAGGCCAATGGCATACTTAGCATTGAAGACTTGGCAAAAAGCAATGTTGCTGATTTAGCATCTAAACTAAGTATTTCGCCTAAAATCGTCGAGAAATGGGTTGCAGGTGCAAAGAAGCTAATAAAATAAAAGGGTTTGAATAAGGCTCTTTTTTTTACATTAGTTTTACAATGTTTCTTTTCTCTAAACGTCTAAGTGCGTCCAAAAATTCGTTTCTTTTTTCGCCAGCCAAATTGAGATTATGCATTATGTCCTTAACTGGCATGTCTGATTTGCCTAAATTTTCATGTCGCTTATGAAGGTGTGTAACAATGGATCTTTCTAGCTTGCCGCATCTCCAAGTCGTATTGCGGATTAGCACAACTATAGTTCTCACAAAGGTCTGCTCGCTACTTCGTAGTTGAGACAACTCTCCACTTTGCCCCCATAGAAACAATGAATCCAACATTTTTAAGGGTTTGTATTAGCTAACCTGTTGTACTTTTTGATGATTTAGGTTTGTTTGCATGTTAAGGTTCATCAAATTAGTTTTTTTCGAAGGTATAATCCGTGCGTGGTTGGATAATAATTTTTAAGTTTGGCAATTTTTTTGTATCCGAGTTTTTCATAAAGTTTTATTGCAGTTGTATTATCTTCGCGTACTTCTAAGCGACATTCTTTTACTCCTTTATTTTTAATAGTTTTCTCAAGTTCCTCTAACAGTTTTTGGGCTACCATTTTTCTACGGTATTCAGTTTTAACTTCGATAGTAATTATGTGCCCAAAGAGTTGGTTTCGTTCAATATCAATTCGTCCGATTATAAAACCTACTATTTGGTCGTTAATTCGTCCTATATAGCTTAATGAGTTATTATCGGTTAATAGGTAAGCGATTTCTTGTCTTTGAGAAAGCTTCTTGGTTAAAACATTGTTTTTCTATATAGTAAAGTTCATCTAAAAGTCGAATCGAAGCATCCTCTATTTTTATATCATCCATTTTTCTACCTTACACCAATCTGGGGTGTTAACCCTGATTTAGATTTTTGCCGAAGGTAAATCATTCTTTTGAGAAAACACCATTTTTAGTTCAACCCATTGTTGAGCTGCAAAACCTACGACAGCTCTTAGCCAAAGAGTAATTAATCTTGTGAGAATTGTGGCTGTTCCCGCTATAGCTTCAGAAACACCAAATCCATGATATACAGAAAACATAGTAATTTCTGGAAGACCTACTTCAAAGGGTATTCCTACCGGTATAGATTTCACTGCAATAACTATTGAGTTAGTAATTAGAATTATTGTCCAGTCAACCGGATTGCCTAAGGATAGAAAAACAAGATAAGGTACAGCTAATCCTGAAATAAAGTTTAAAATTAAAAGGAAAGTTGGCAATATGAGTGTTTTAGGATTGCGTCCAAATTCTTTCATGGACTCATGAAAAATTTTTGTTGCCTTTATTGTCTCTTCTTTGATTGTTACAAGTCTTTGTTTCCATTTATTTCTAGTAACATAATTAATTATTCGAATAAGACCATCAATTATTCTTTTGCTCCATGTTTCCTTTAATGAAACCAGCATTAGAATGATCATTAGGGCAGCTACTGCGGCTGTAAAGAAAACTATTATGGCAAAAACCTCTGGTCTCATGTTGGATGTGTTAAAGAGAAAACCTATCCCTAACACAAGCATTACAACATTGATCCCCATTCCTAAAATTCGTTGCGTTACAACAGAAGCAACAGTTTTGCCGCTAGTTCCATTATGTTCTCTGTTAACTAGATATATTCTACATAGTTCACCAGTTATACTTTCGGCGGGAATGACTATGTCTAGAAAAATTCCATACCAGGTATAGAGATTTGATCGAATTATCGAAATCTTAACTTTAAGACTACTAAGTATAGCTCTCCACGAAACTGCAGAGAAAAATACTTCGGCAAAACCCATCAATAAAGCTGCAGAATAAAGCAGTGGATCAGCTTTTTTTGCGGTCTCAATTATTTGAATGATATCGACATTGAAAATTAGCACATATAAGAAGAACGCAACTATTCCTATAATTGGTAAAAGAATCGTCTTTCGTGATAGAGTAGCACGTGGTTTAGTTACGTCCATCCAATATGCATCCTAAGTTATACCGCTCTCAGGGATGTCATGCTACAATTATATGTTTTGTCCTAATTCAAGTAGAAAAACAGGCAAATCTGAGAAAAAATCCAACAATTGAATTTCTTATATCTATCCAATATGTCTTTGCGGCATTAAAATTTATTAATTTTTAGAAGTTATCCTACTATGCCCAAAGATATCTTACCATGAACCCATTAGCGATTCTCAATTAAACCCCTGGTAATTTCGCACTGGATAATAATACAATGCTGAAATTAAATTGGATATGAAAAATATAAACCGTGGAAATGAGACGCATATTCATGAATTTGATATTCAAATAATTTCATCACAAGGTAAATATCAATATAAAATGGATGAACAGGATGCAAGTATGAAACTGCTAAAGCAATTATATGGAGAAAGAGTAAAAATGCCCTTTGGTTATATCTCTTCACATGGGGTCAGATTTAAAGTCGGCCTTTAATCCTTACTTTTACTAGATAATACCCAGAAGCATCTTAATAGTATCCTCAAGGAAAAATATTATACTTTTTAGAGGACTTGTACATCAGTTATGCTTACTAAGCCGTTATCTCCGATTACTTTTTTTAACTCTGGCAATAATGGCTCCAATTTAGCCTGCTTATCAATAACTTCAATAATCAAAGGCATGTTAACCGAGACGCCTTCTATTTGAAGGGTCGATTTACCACGTTTTCCAAAACCGTTAACTCCTGTCCAAACAGTAGCTCCGGAGATACCCGCTTTAATTAACAAATCAAGAAGTATCGTTTGAAGGCGTTTGCCTGCTATTTCATCATTCTTTTTTATACGTATGGTTAAGTTCCACATTTTTTCTTTCAATGTAATATGTTCTCCATTACCATGTTACCTATCATTCTACCGCCGATAACCGCGCTTAATGATAAGCCTACATTAGCCAGAATGTTCACAACAACTAAGTTAAAACGATTATTGTCAATTAGATTGCTGGTTTCAAGTGCAAAAGAGGACATGGTTGTAAAAGATCCGCAGAATCCTACTGCAATAAGCAGGGAATACTTAGCATCCAAGTTCAGCGCTAATGATGCGATTGAAAAAAAACCCAAAATGAAGCTGCCTATGACGTTGACAATTAATACGTTAATCTGTAAATCCCAAAGTAAAAGTGGCAACTCAACTAATTTATACCTTAATAATGCTCCGATTACTGCACCAGCTGCCAAAAGCCCAATTTCGATTATTTGCGTTTTTCTGCCCACCTTCCTTTTCTCCTTCAGGTAGGCATTATCAGCATCTCAGAACGAGAGCGGTTTTGACTACTTTTAAAGTCAAGGCTAATGCCATAGCCTATTTTTTGTAAAAATGTGCAAAAATCCTATTAATACTTATCCATTGTTAAGTATTCAGTTTGTATTATGAAAAAGGTCAAAGTAACTCCTTTAGCGGCTGAAAGTTTTGGCGTTCGCTCTATGTGTACTTTAGTTGAAACCCCCGATGTAAAAGTACTTTTAGATGCAGGAGTTTCATTATGTCCCTTTCGTTTTGGTTACCCGCCTCATCCTATTGAATTCCAAACTATCTCTCATCTAAGAGAAAAGATTGCTCATATCTGCTAATCAGGCTCAGGTCGTAACGATTAGTCATTATCATTTTGATCATCATACACCAAGCTATGAAGACTGGCTTGTTAACTGGACCCAGCCAATTCAAACAGCCCGACAAATCTATCAGCAAAAACAAGTTTTAATAAAAAATCCAAAAGAACAAATCAATAATAGTCAACGTGAACGGGCAGAAATGTTCCAGCGAACAGGGGGCAGATACGCAAAAACTCTCGAATTTGCAGATGGGCGAACTTTTTGTTTTGGTTCAGATACTATTTTGCGTTTCTCTGAGGCGGTTTTTCACGGTTCCGAGGATTCAATGTTGGGTTGGGTAATAATGGTTACAGTTGATTATCAAAGGGAACGATTCATGTTTGCACCTGATGTACAAGGGCCTATGTCACAACATACTTTTGAAATAATTATGGCCGAACACCCTGATGTTTTGATGCTTGGTGGTCCACCGTTCTACCTAGAAGGAACCAAAATAACCGAAAATCAACTTCTAATGGCCACAGAAAATCTTAAAAAGATAGTTCAAATCGTTCCAATGACAATCATTGAGCATCATGCTTTACGAGATGCCGATTGGCAAATAAAAGCTGCTTCAATTTTTAAAGCTGCCTTCGAAGCTAATCATTACGTCGTAACAGCCGCTGAATATGCAGGAAAAGAAAATCTCTTTCTAGAATCAATGCGGTCACAACTTTATGCCAAATATCCCCATTCAAAAGAATTCGAGAAATGGATGAACCTAAACGGAATGAATCAGAGCCAAACTCGACCACCAATATAACTTCTCTAAATTTCTTAGTAAGGTAGAAATTGGAACTTTTTAGTTTGAGATTAAGAAAGATAAGATAAAGGGAAAATTATTGTTGTTCTTGTTGCTTTTTCCATTCTTCTTTTGTCTGATTAATCACAGCTTCCATGCTTTTAGCTTCCTGTAAATCAGCGATAGCATTGGTAAGTTCATACTTAATTAGATATGACATCTGCATGGGCTGTAATGGTACATTAGTACCTGTTTGATACAATTTAAGTGCACGTAGCCCAAATTTGACCATTAAATTCTGCAATTCCGTCCTTAAAGATTCTAACTCGTTGTAGCTGCTATTCATGGTCTGAGCATATTCTTTTGATATTTTAGGGTCAGTCAGATTATCGCGTTCAGTCATTTCTAACACATCAATTATTGTTTGACCTAATTACTCCTGCCCATAAATTATAGCTTTCCATTTTAAATTAAAATTTAAAAATATTTTTTTACGTGGTCACAGAAGCTTTTAAATTCATCTTATTGCGAAATAATGTTAGGTGATTTTATGTCTTCTGATCAAAAAATGCTCGATGAATTGAGGAAAATACGTGAATTACTTGAACCTAAGCCAACACCGCCAGCAGCTGCGCCACCAAAGGGACTTTGGAACGAATTTAAAGACTTTCTTGGAAAATACAAAGTACTTGGTCTTGCTATTGCTTTCATTATGGGTGTCTACTTAGGTGGACTAGTGCAATTGTTAGTTAAGGACTTGCTTTTGCCGCTCATTGGGCTAGCCATTCCGGGCTTAGGAAACTTAGCAACATGGAAGCTACCAATTCCAGACACGATTTTTGATGCGAGTGGAAATCCACCTGCAGGCTATACGGGACAAATCTTTGGAGTAGGCCCGTTCTTAGTAGCGTTGATAACATTCGTAATCGTAGCGTTCGTAATCTTCCTTGTAGTCAAAATCTCCAAGAAATGGGGCATGGAGTAACCCCATTACTTTCCTTTTTCTTTTTTTAAGCTGATTTGAACTAATTCTTAATATTGAAAATTCACTAAATCTAACTATAGGAACATACTTTTCGACAAACTATTTTTTATTAATAGTTTTATTAGTTAAATATTTGCAAATAAGTGTTTTCAAAGTTAAAAAATAACTTTTTTTATATGTGCACTAATCTCATTTCAGCATTCTGAGAAAAAAAAGGTGTTTAGATTATTGAGTTTCTCTGGTTTTTTCGTGTTCTTTAGATTCGCTGTTTTGGTTGGTTTTTGATGTTTTTGCCAGGGCAGTTAGTCCTATGACATCGCCTTTAACAGTGTCTAGTGGTAGCGCGAAAACTATGGTGTTACTCGGGTCATAGCTGATATCTTCTAGGCTAGATAGCGTGCGTAGGTACATGGCACGGTTGCTCATCTGCTGGACGGCTTTCTCTAGGTTCATTGCGGCTGTCAGTTCGCCTTCGCTTTTAATGATAACAGCGCGTTTTTCGCGTTCAGCTTCGGCTTGGCGGGCAATAACGCGTTTCATATCCTCAGGCAACTCCAGGTTTTGGAGTTTTACGGATTGGATTTCGACACCCCAGTCGCTGGTTTCTTCTTCGACGACTTTTTCGATGCGGTTAGCGATTTCTTCGCGGCGGGTAAGTAGCTCATCTAGTTCTACGCTTCCTGCTATGTCGCGCATTGTGGTTTGGGCGTTTTTCATCACGCTGTTCCATAGGTTCTGGATGTTAATGATGCTGTCTTTCGTGTTTACAACTTTGACAAAGACTACGGCGTCGATACCTACACTTATATTGTCTTTGGTCATGACATCTTGCCGATTAACGTCTAAGGTGATTATACGTTTGTCTTGTTTTAGGAATATCTCAATCAGTGGCCATTTAAAGAAAAAACCCGGACCTACGAGACGCTGGAATTTGCCTAGTCGAAGTACGATTGCTTCTTCCCATTCTTTGTTTATAGCTACAGTGGCAGTTAACAGAATGAATATGACTAAAGCGATACCTGTGAACAAGAAAAAAATTAGGTTTGGCTGAACCAGAACTGCTGCAACAATGAACAGTATGCCTAGAGCCAGAAAGGTCACAAACGGGGCAGGAGAACCCGAATATTCTGTGCGCTTTGATACGGGAATTGCTGCTTTATGCTCCAATAAAAAAACCTCCAATTTAACTGCTATTGAGGTTTTTACTATTTAGTTTTTGCTATAATAAGCAACAAAGGCTAATTAGCAAACCAAAAACCTTACCTGCCCAAAAAAACTAAATTTTCTAACTAAATCTATAATCGGCTCATTTTAATTCTGAAAGACTAGTATGTATAATCTTGATGGTGGGCCGAGCCGGATTTGAACCGGCGACCTTTCGATTATCAGTCGAACGCTCCAGCCAAGCTGAGCTACCAGCCCACACGCAGGAATACAACATCTAATATAATGTGGGTATAAAAGAATTATCATAAAACTTTTAATGTATTGAATGCGTTTGGTAACTGCGCGTAT
>CAVPBD010000009.1:0-415478 GCA_963701765.1 Candidatus Bathyarchaeota archaeon | reverse complement strand
TTGCTTTGATTTCCCATTCGGCACCTGACATCAAGGACAGGTCGTTTCCATCCCCGTCAAGAGTTTCTGGAAATAGCTGTTTGAGGGTGACCGTTTCAGGATCCAGACCTTCCCTTTTTAGCTTAGCCAATACCTCCGGTGACAGTGGCGATGGCTCTATTTTTTCGCTTTCATGCTGACGGATTTTGTCTTTGAAATCTTCAAACATGTTTAGCTTACCCTTGACAAATATGTGGAAGGCGTCTGAGTAATACTGCCCTGTTTGTTTGCCCACCGTTCTCTAGTTAACTACCAGCACAACTGGTTTACTAAATACACTAAGTATGTTATTAAAACTTATCGTATATAAAAATTAACACAAAAAACACCGGATGGGTGCCCAGCACCTTTATCGGAACAAGGGCTAGGTCCTTTGCTTTAGAATGATTGAGACCGCTTTATGGGTTTGCTGGGGCTCTGGACGGGCGAACTAGGAGAGAGAATGAAAACCCTTTGCTGCTACCACTTAAGAGTTTAAACCGCCAAAGCCCACTCAGCCCACATTTTTACTCAACTTTTCTTTCCAAAAAAAGGAAAGAGGGAAAATTGTTTGGCTTATGTTTGTTTATTTGCGTTTTCTTAGCACGAGGCTGCTGCGATGACTGCGATGATTATGACGACTGCTGCGGCTGCGATGAGTAAGGTTTCAGTGGGGATGCCTGCCTCTGGTTGGGGTGCTGGTGTTGGTGACGGAGGTACGGTTACTGGTGGTGTTTGGGTAGGAGTTATGGTTTGTGTTGGAGTAGCTGTTTGTGTTGGCTGTGGAGATAGGGTTTGAGTTGGAGATGGTGTTGGTGATGTGTCTGCTTTTTTTACGTCTAGTTTTAGTGTGTTGCTTGTTTTTGCAAATCTGGGGTCGTCAACTATAGTCTTTACTGTAATTTCATAAGCGCCTATTATTCCAGGATTGAAAGATGCTGAGAAGTTGCCATTAGATTCGGTTGTTGTAGTAATGAAGAGACCGTCTTTATTTGGGTCAATTACGCGGATTTCAAGGCTAATGTCTGCAACTTGAGGCGAAACTGAACCTGTTATTATTAGAGATTCACCTTGATTGATCGATAACTTAGCTGATTTGCCACTACCGTTGGATATATTGTTGCTTTGCCGTAGGGTGCCTCAGAGAAGCAGTAGACTTTTCCACCTAATGTTGACCAGTAAAGCATGCCGGAGTAGAATGCGGGGTTAGACCAACAGAAGCTATCCCAGTCGAAAGCTGATAATTTTTCGCCGGTTTGCGCATCAAGGATGTAAGTTGTTCTAAACTCGGTTGCATAGTAAACTCTGTCGTTAGAGAATGTAATGCCGCCTAATATTGAGTGCCCGTTGTAAATGCTCCAAATAGTTTTTCCGTTTCCATTTCTTGTTGCATCTATGCATGTAACGTTGAAGTCGTCTTGAATGTAAAGCCGATTATATGCGTATGCTGGAGTTACTGAACCAATTAATCCTCCACCGTTAGGCGTGGTATAGTTCCAAAGGTATTTGCCAGTTATAGTATCATAGGTATATGTAGCCCAAGCATTGGTAGGAACATAAATCAAATCGTTATCACCTAATACCGGTGAGCCGTAAAATTCGCCTGGAGTTATTTCGCCACTTGCAGTGTTTAAAAATGTTACATTGCTTCTCCAAATGATGTTTCCATTTGATGCATCAAATTTATAGAGTGTACCATTGCGGTTCGCTCCTTTTCCGGTAATAGTTAGCATACTTGGTTCACCTATTGTAACATAGACGTACTTTTTCACAGAGTCTATAGCTGGAGCATTAAATATCGATCCTCCGCTACTGTAGCTCCAAATGATTGCGCCAGTATTTTGGTTAAGACAGTAGAATACACCGTTTCTCGACCCAACATAGACGTTTCCATCATAAATTTTTGGAGAACCAGTATACCTGACAGTGTTGTGCATTAGAAATGTCTTGTTTGACTCGACATATTGTTCCCATACCTTTACACCATTATTAGCATTAAGACAGTACATGTACCCATCGTTAGCTTGGAAGTAAACTTTGCCAGAATCAACTGCTGCAGAACTTAATATCGGGTTAGCCAATGCAGGCACTGTAGTTACTACACTTTGTCCGTCTAGGATTTGTGTTTCTATTGTTGAGGTGCTTGGTCGAGTCTTAAAGCTCCATTCCATATTGCCTGTATTAGAGTTGATAGCGTAAAAGATTCCTGATGTTGAGCCGACGTATATTTTATCGTTTGCGGCTGCTGGTGAAGCAATAAATGCGCCCTCACCTGCGAAGGTCCATTTATGGTTTAGAGCTGATGGTGCAGAATAGGTTTGGGCATTTCCAGTGTTGGCTAAGTCATAGTGGAAACTTGGGTAATCTCTTTTATCTCCGATTGCGACGCATGCTTCTCTATTTTGTCCAACATTGTAGTTTGTTGTTAGAAACACCATGCCATATGCGGGCATTACGTTGCCTGTTGCAGCTGATGTAACATTTACGTATGTAGTTTTCCACATGCACTGACCTGTTTGTGAGTTAAGGGCAACGAATTCTGGACCTAAGGCTTTTCCTGTTAAGGGATCTCTATAAAGTCCTGCTGCACCTTGTTGTCGTCCTGTAACTCCGTATACAGCCCCGGGATTTGTGCCATCGCCAGATGATGCACTTGAGTGAGTTTGGTATGCGGAGCTTTGATCTGATTTCCATTTCCATAATTGATGACCTGTATAGAGATCGATCGCATATGTGTAATAGTTGGTAGAAATTGCGTATAGTACGCCGTTGCTAATGCATCCTGCGTCTTCCCAGAAGTGGAACCAATATTCCTGGGGTTGGTACTTCCAAAGTATATTTCCGTTGGTCACATTAAAAGCAAACATTACTCCGTCCTGTCCTGCAGCGACCCAAATGTTATCGTAAAATGCCCCGTGGTAATTTAAATAGCCTTGAGCTGGAGTTTGCCAAAGTACTGTTCCTGTTTTTCCGTCAACACAAACGGCTGATCCATAGGCTAATCCGAAGAATATTTTTCCGTACTGATAGTCGACAGTTCTCATGCCGTCAGAGAAGGTCATCGACCAAGCTAGTGTTGTGTTTTTTGAGAAGTCACTTGGGAAATTCCAGCCCTGTAGCAGGGTAGTCATGCCGAATATGCCGCCTCCTTGTGTTGTGGTCCAAAACATTCCTAAACCTGGATCATAGTTGGCAGGTATTGATTTATCAAATGGTCCGGCTATTCTTTGAAATGTTGTGGTACTATAGACAGAGTTGCCTGCTATAAATCGTGATGAGTCAAGTTTTGTTGGAGCGCTGTTACCCCATGTTCCATTGTAGATTGATTTTCCGGTAAAAGGGTCCACTACGCGGGCACCTGAAAGGAAAATATAACCATTAAATGCGCTCTGAGGTGTTCCTAGCATCGAAGTCCAAAGCACATCTCCATATAAAGGGGCAGGTCCACCAGCAGCATACCAACCCACGCTTGTATCTCCGTACGATGTAGGGTATTCATACTGCAGCATATTGCTTGGCACTGTTGAAGTAGTCTGCGCATTTGCCATTGGAGCATCTGAATTTAGTATCGCTGAAGACATAGAGAATGCAAGTAGCAGAATCAAAATAATTGCATAAACTATGTTACCTTTTTGATTTTTCATTTATCTTCCTCTGATATTTAGATGAAAACTATATACTCTTAAGAGGTAGCGTAGGTAGCATACCACCACAAATTTTTAATAAAAAACAAAGTATAGGATACAGCTGGAGAGAGAAAGTTGCCTCTTAGAGAAGAAGCTGTTAAAACCTTAACTGCCGCGGGGTTAACAGTTCTACAGTCTAGAGTCTATTTTTCGCTTGTTCGGTTAGAAAAGGCCGATATAAAAGCTATTTCTATAGAAGCAAATGTTGATCGTTCGAATGTTTACAAAACAATTACTAATCTACAAAATCTTGGACTCGTTGAAAAGATTATAAGTTTACCTAATTCGTACATAGCCGTACCAATCGAATATGGCATCTCTATGCTGCTTAAGCAAAAAACACAACAATGCACTACTGCAAAAAAGTTGTCTGCTGATTTTCTTAAAAAGTTTGCAGTTCATTATAAAAAGTTACCCGAAGAAGAATACTTTACAATATTGCCCGGAAAAGAGGCTTTCATTAAGAAATGGGAAAAGACCCTGCGAGATGTTAAACAAAGTGTAGATCTTATTGTGACTGAGAAAAGAGAGCCCAAAGATGAGCCTATATGGGAAATATATAAAAATCTTCTAGAAAAAGGTGTCAAAGTACGATGGATACTAGAACAGATCCGCACATAACGATAACGAGTTCTTCTTAAGAGTTAGACAATTTGAACATTTATTTATATACCCAAACCTAGAACTAAAAACCAGTTTCGAATCCCAAAAACCCTTCGGCATTACATGCGATAATAAATTCGCAGTATTTTTCCTTGACCCTACACCCTGCGTAAAACATTCACGTACGCTATGGACCAACAACTCCACTATGTTAAAAACTTTTCAAGAGCACTTTGAGACTAAATGGAATATGGCGCAAGAATACAACAGAATCCACATGACAATAAACGGTAGGTAAAAATAAAAAGAGAATTGTGTTGTGGAGACATCGCCATTTTGACCTAAAATAGGTGACTCCCAAAATCATTATAGCCAGCAGGTTTAGAACAAGCTATTTTCTGGCTTATTTGCTTCACTATCTCAGCCTGAGAAAACCCCAAATCTTCAAGCTTTAGCAGTTCTAAGCGTTTAGAGATCGTTTCCAGCTTTGCATTACCCCCTTAAAATGCAAGTTTTCTTCAATCAATGGTCCTCTTGCCCATTTTTAGGAGACACCACAAGAGTTCATCAGACCAGCTAAGCTGAAGACAACACAAAACAAGACAACATCTAAACTATCAACAGATTTAGCTAATAATCTTTTTTTTGAGTATTTAATTAAAAACGGGTTTGCTGGGGCTCTGGTCGGGCGAACTGCAGGAGAGAAAGAATGAAAACCCTTGATGCTACCACTATTAAGAGTATTGAAACCGCCAAAGCCCTCTCAGCCCACATTTTTCTTATTTCACATTTGTTTCTTTCACAAAAAAAGAAAAGAAAGGAATTGATTGGTTCCATTTTGGTTTTTGTTGGTTGTTTATTTGCGTTTTCTTAGTACTAAGGCTGCTGCGATGACCGCGATAATAATTACGATAGCTGTGCCTGCGATGAGTAAAGTTTCAGTAGAAACGCCTGCATCTGGTGTAGGAGCTACCGTTGGAGACGCAGAGACCGGAGTGGTTGGTGCTGGAGTGGCAGTTGGTGCTTCAGTTGGAGTCAAAGTTACTATTGGGACCACTATAGTAGATGCTTTGCCCACGGTCAAGTATGCGGTGGCGTATGAACCTCCATAGGAGTTGGTTCCAGCAAATGTGGCTACGATTTGATATTTGCCTTCATTTGAGGGAATCCAAGATAATCCATAACTTCCGCCAAGGTCGCTAATGGTTGTTCCGAGGACTTGCGAGTTACCATTTGAATCTATTACAGTTATTGTTATTTTGACACCCTTAGCGTTTGTCGGCATGGGTTTTTGCATATGCAAGTGCTCCATCCGCTCGTATTCTGCAAAAGCTTAAAACAAACTTGGTAGGTTGATTATTGGGGGAGAGATTTGGCTATCATTTCAAAGTTAGCCGTTTCCAAATTAGCAGTCGCAATTTTAATTGTAATTTCTGTTTTTGCAATTGCGATACCAGCGGGGTTATGGTATTTTGGCACTTCAAATAATAATTCACTACCTCAACAAATTAGCCCATCACCATTTCAAACGTTAAAGCCTACAATCACAGAACCACCTTCGGAAGTAGAATCACCAACTCCCACCATAAACTCCCCTTCACCCTCCAATTTACCTTCTCCATCAAATTCTTTTAGTCCCTCTCCGAGTCCTTCTCAGACAACTAATCCTACTATCTATCCTACATTGGCTCCTTTACCTGCAACACCAACACCGTTACCAAATCCCACATACCCTCCCTTAGGAGCAGGTCCCAGCGTCACTGAGAAACTGGTACAAGAAAACACGCAGAACATATTAGATGGATTAAATTATTTAGAAAAATCAGATTTTTTAACAAATTCGAATGCTACTTTAGGAAATTGGTCAGCATATGTAATTTATAGTCCTTTGAATTGGGTAGCAAACGCCCGAGTACGTCTTGCCATCTCATTAAGCATTTCAAAGAACTTGCTATCAGAATTCCAATCACGTTATACCCGAATAGATAATGCATCTGTTTTAGTTACCGCAGTACGAGATTTTGACACTCAAGGATATCAGCATAACCAATGGGATAATACGCTATCGACCATTTTGACACCCTCTGGACTGCCTATTGAAGGTGGCGGAAGTGCAGCTATTTCACGATATAATGGTTATACTCAAAGGAGCCCAGTTGACATAATGTTTGAGACTCCTTTTTCCAGTTTTATAATATCTAATGATAGGCAATGGACAACAGGAGCACTTTATGGTAGCTTCGATTTACCAAATAATTTACCACCTGGAATTTACAGATTAAGAATGGACTTTGGATTCAAAATAAGCGGCAGATACATCGACTTTAATAATAACACTATTGGAACTAGACCAACAAATCTTAACAGTATCTCATGTCTTTATTCAAAGCCAATTTATTCAACCGGATGGAACGTAGACAGCCAATGGATAGATGGTCTACAAATCCCAAGAAAACCCTACTGGGTACTTCTATGGGATTATAACTCTAATGGCTACCGTGGTGTTGTAGCTCAAGAAGAACAAAGTAAAGTGGCAATTTCACCGCGAAGTATAATTCATGATGCTGTGGTGCTTCCCAAAGTAGATTCAAATGGCAACGCAGTCGCCTATAATCTTGAGCCCAATTTTCTGATGGATAACGATAACACCCAACGTAATATTCCAATGGATTACCGTTCTGGAAAGTGGACAGTAAAAATTACTCTTCCAAATGGCACAATAACCAATCTTGGGGCAGCCAACTTCCTTGCCAGAAGAGGAAATGGAGCAACAACCCAAAACGCTAGCTTTACTTCATGGAAGCCACCTATGTATGGCAACTATACTGTAGAGGCAAAAGGATGGATTCTAGACATTTGGGGTAACCGCTATGAAGGTGGCGGAACATATACGTTCTGGATTGCCCAAAGATTAACGGTTGCGACAGCTACTTTCCAAGGTATGCCCTATAATGTGGGCAATAGATACGGAAGAGACCTTGCATTCAATCCACCAGTACCTGCGAACGTGACCGTAAAAGCACAACTCTATATCAACTCTGACATAAACAACGTAACAACATTAACATGCAATGGTACCGCAACAAAAGGGGGCATTTTTGGTGCGGCACAAGGCATGGTTCCTCTTATGTTTACTGCACCCGGTGAATACATTGCCACGGTAACCGCTACATACGTTGATACACAAGGTGTTCTCTGGGTTGCAGCTATGACACATGCGGGAGTAGTCTATCCAACTAACTCTACTATTGAAGCACACGGAAAGAAGCTTACCTCTGCGGAAGGTCAACTTGTTGACCGAGGACAAACACGAAAGGAAGGTTTTGTTGCAGCAAACAGTACTTTATATTTGCAGCACATTAACTTCCCTTACAATTTTGGCGACTCGCTACTTATAGCTAGCGAATATCAGGGTGCAAACAAGATTGAACCAGTATTAACTTACACAACAAAAGGCAGCAATATAACCTATAACTCCAGCTTACAAACCATAGGCCGCACAAATCTGGTTATAACAACCAGCAATGGGCTTTCTCCTGAGATGTTCCCTGAGTACATTACTAACCGCCAATATTACTACGGAGCCGCAGTCCAACCTGGATTTAACTCAAGATTCCTTGTTGCGCATGACAATACCCGTGCACCCTACTGGCCTACAAGCAATACAAATTTTGGAGGACAGTACGGTGCTTCAAACAACGGTGACATAACTGGCACAATATATCGATTAATGGGCGGTGTGGTTGTAAAATCAGAAGGGCAGAATCCCGCTTATGCTGGCTATCAGGCTAGCGCTTTTATTTTACCCAAAGGCTCAAATAATAATCGTGTAATTGGACCAGGTGATGAAGATCTACCTAGCCCAGATGGAGTTCCTGCGCGCTTTTTCCTTGTGCCGATTAGACCTGGATCAGTGTTTCCATCGGGTTCAACGTTTGGTGCTGTGCTACAGATTGACCCGATAGTTCCGTGCAATGTAACTTTTACCTTGACAGCCCCCGATAATACTACATATTTGGCAAATGGTCAAGGTGATCAATACGGTTATTTTGTAGCTACAAACAAGTGGACTCTTGATCAAGCAGGTGTATGGAGCTATAAAGTAAATGCAACATGGAATGGCTACCAAGGTAAAGTACCAGGTTTACCTGAAACAGGCGGATGGATATACGTAATTGAAAATAGTACATCTTTAGAATCAAGTTTGATCCTAAAAATGCCGATGCAGCAGGCTTTTTCAGTTTCATCAGGTCTTAATATAACAGGTGAAACTACTGCCTCAAAAGTATATTATGCGGCCATAATACCTGGAGCTGTACTTGACCAAGGAACAATTGCTGCTGTGAATGGTATTTTTCAATATAAATTCAATCCACAAACTTTGGCTCAGAAAATACAGACTTATGACATAATCAACATGGTAAACGGGCGAGCTGAAATAGGCAAAATAGTACATCTAACCTTCTTTACCGAAGAAAAAGCATCAAATGGAACAACCTATCACTCTTTTGCTCGGGTTGTACTAAGAGGAACAATAGCAGTTTATGTCAAAGAAAGATAACCAATCAAACCTTGAATCTAATCTCCTTGCTCGTGCATGGTGATTGAATGAAAATTCACCTAAAGAGATTCGCATTAGTTGTCTTTGTTTTAGTCTTAGTGGTTACTTTAATTCTTTTGGCAAATCCTATCTTTGACGCCTCAAAGGTTACAACTCTAAACCCGCAGTATCTTTCATTTCGGGGAACTGTAACTAAAATTTATTTAGTTGCAGCAGATGCCTCTTATGGCGTTGTTAATGAAACCATTAATACAAACGATGGACAAACGATTCAAAAAGGAACAATGGTCTACGCAATCAGCGTCGTCTTAAGAAATGATTATACAATTTATGAACCTCCACCACCAAATGGCGTTCCTATTTCTCCGGTTGATGCTACAGCGTACATTTACTTCAATGTACAGGTATATAGCGAAGATAATGTTAGCAACGCGTCAGTTGCTTCGGTTCGTGATTTCTCAATTCCTTTAGCTGTTGGAACAGGACTTGTCTTAGTCAGTGGGCAAATCTCCTCAGAAACGTTTTATCTAGCTACTCAACAGAAAGATATTAACCGATTTGAAATCAACCTTCTCTACGTTGGTGATAGCATTCCAATTTAAGTTATCTAAATCAGATAATTTATTTTAATATCCGTGAATTTTCGAATCTATTACGAAATTCACAAACTTGATATTAGTTAATTTAAAATAATATTCCACAATTCATTAACAGCTATTACTGAATAAAGCTTATTTTAGGTGATTTTTAGAATCAAATAAAAGCTCTACATGTAGAGTTTTACTACTTGCACTAACACTACAAACATGAGTTACTCAGCCTCTAATGTATGTACAATCAGGAAAAATCGTATTTTAAAGTCTGAGTAAGTGAAATCACCCAGACAAAAAATTACACACCTAATTTTTTGGAGACTATCGCCTATTTTATGCGTATTAGCTAGCCAAAAACATTAAGGGATTACTGGGGCTCTGGACGGGCAAACATAGGAGAGAAATGATAGAAAGCCAAAACCTTCACCGCTAATTTAGGAGTTTGAAACCGCCAAAGCCCACTCAGCCCACATTTTGGTCTTATTTTACACTTGTTTCTCTTTTACAAAAAAAGGGAAGGAAAATTGATTTTTTATTCACGTTTCTTGATGAGGTAGAGGTTTACGAACCCTATCGCTAAAGCAGCTATGACGGCTATTGTGATTACGATGGTCGCTATGCTGTATTCTTGAGGCACAGAAGCAGGCTTTGCTGAAAGTTGGTTGCTGATTTCTTGTGCAATTTGAGATGCAGTCGGATTGCTTGGAAGATTCGCTACTACTTTTTGTGCTACTTCATCAGCAGACACCCCGCTAGGTAGGCTAGCTTGCTATTAGCTGGGCGATTTCGCTTGCAGACGGAACAGCTGGATACGCTGGAAGGCTGTTAAGGACCTTTTGGGCTATTATATCCGCAGTCAAAGGCTCCGCTGTCGGTGTTGGTGTTTGTTCAGGGGCAGGGGCAGCTTCTTTAAAGCAGTACATATTCCAGTCAGGAGCTCCAACGTAGAGTTTGCCATCGTAGGGCACTGGCGCAGAATGCAGTTGAAGTGATCCCCAACCGTCGTAGCCTGATAATTTTTCACCTGTTGTAGCATCGAGAACAAAAAGGAACCCTTGCTCATTGACAACGTATAACCTATTGAAGGAGTAACTAAATCCCTGAGTGTTCATCTCTCTTGAGGTGTAGGTATACCAGACTTCGCTTCCATCGCGAGCGTTAAGGCATACTATTCCATAGTAGTCATTCATGTAAAGCTGGCCATACTTGTAAATTGCTGCATCAGTTAGGGGGGGACCGCCAAATTGAACCGGAGTCCCTATATTGTATCTGCCATCGCGTGTCCATATGGCTTTACCATCGGTCATATTGAATGCGTGAGTTAGTCTTAAGCCGTTTCGTAGGATAACTATGCCTAGGTTAGGTGCTACTGTTGGAGATGCAAAAAACCAATTTCCCGCACCAGCAGATTGGTTTAGAACGTATGGAACTTCAATATGCCATATTGTATTGCCGTTGAGATCAAGCTTGTAGAAGTCTCCGCGAGTGACTGAAGGGCCTGATCCTACTCTGTATCCGCCTCTAGTTGATGGCAAGTAGATAGAATTGTTATATATGGTTGGCGTCGCAAAAATGACGCAGGGTTCAACCCCTTTAAACTTCCACATCACAGAACCGCCAATGGCATCTAAACAGTAAAGGTTACCATCAAGAGAGCCCACATATACTCTGTTATTCAGTACCACCGGTGAACTTCTTACTTGACTAAACCCAAGGCCTCCGCTTAAAACACTGTTTGTAATCCCGCCCGCAGGAGTTTTCCATAATTTATTGCCTGTAGCAGCGTCTAAACAGTAAACATTGCCATCATCAGTACCAGTATAGACCCTTCCATTAACCACTGCAACTGAGGAATAGATTGCAAATTCGGTTTCAAAAGTCCATTTCTGAACCCCTGTTTTAGCGTCAACAGCATATATTTTATGATCTGCACTGGATGATCCAAAGTATATCACCCCATCAACACATGTAGCTGAGGATACAACAGGGCCGCCAGTCTTGAAAACCCAGTCTAATTGTAGCTTTGTAGGGCCATCGCCTTCTGCTGAGTGTTGTGGATCATTAAGAAACATCGACCAATCTGCTGTTTTTCCGCCGATACACCAGATTTCATCTAAAGTCCATTCTGCTCCAGTACTAGTATAATTGTAAACTCCAGATTGCCGGTTTCCTGGTTTGGTTGGTGCAAGATATAGATTTCCGTAGGCATTGCATTGCTCGTTGCTTGGTGGACCATTTTCGAAAGGTGCCGACCATACGAGTTCTCCAGTGTATGCATCATAACAATTAAATTCAGAGTAGCCGTATTCGCCTGTAGCGAAGTCGCGATATTGTCTTTCGCCCATTTGAACGTATACTTTTCCGCCTGCGATTTTAAGAAGATTTGAATAGCTTATGCCTGGTCCTTCTTACTTTCCAGACGCAGTCCACCTGTTGTTGCGTTGATAGCGTACACGTATGTGTCTTGGTTATGTTCAATAACCATTCCATAAGCAATAGCGGTACCTAAAGACCAGCCTCCATACCAAGTACGTGGATTATAAGTCCAAATCTCTTTGCCGGTACTAGTATTCCAAGCTCGCATAGTATTGTCTAATCCGCCGTGAATTACCATGCCATTGTAATAGGACATTCCGTAGTTGAAAATAGTGCTTGTTGAAACTGCCCATATCGATTTCCCGGTTCTGGCATCTAAAGCTCGCAGGATATAGTCGTTTGCTCCGATGAACAATTTGCCCTCTCCAAACACATTGCCACCGCCACCGACATTTAGTTCAGCTGTTCGGTTCCATGCTAATGTTGGCGGTTTTGATGGGTCAGGAAGGGTCCAACCATAAGTTGCGTCTATAACATTTTCAACTCTGGAACATAACCAGTGCCTGCGAAAGCGCCTTGTCCATTCGAAAAGCCAGCTGGCCTGTCCATACAAGTTCTCCTGTTGCTATTTTAACACCTTTATTACCTATTACCATGTATGTATTATCGATTTTCGCTATATTGCCAACGCCTTTGAAAAGCCATACTGTTTCTCCAGTGGCTCCATTGAGAGCATATGTGCCCGCTGTGCCTTGAGCAAATAGAAAACCATTGAAAGCTACGTTACATCCTGTAGAGCCAGGTATAGCTGCTTTCCATTTTATACTTGGAGTTTCTGGACCGGGCCCGTCGCTGCAAAATGAACGACTTGAAGAGGCTGCTACGCTTGGCCACTCATATTTTAGCATGTCGCTAGGTATGGTTGTTTGAGCCTGTACTGTTGTAACTTCAGTATTTGTAAATACCAAAAAGGCTGAAGAAACCAACAGCAAAGCCAAAACAGATACAAGAATAGTTTTTTTATTTGCTGCTTTTTTCATTTTTTATTCACCTAAAAATTATATTGATAGAGTATTTGTTTGCGTTTTAGATATAAAATTTTAGTAAAAGAGGCAAAAACGAAGTTTTTTCAAATAACGGAAACGATTTTTGGTTAACTTCTGAAAATTAATTTAAGTGAACCATACAATATTTAAAATTAAACATAGTTAAAAAAAGGGAAAGGTTGCGGGTGATGTGTGATTATTCACCAAAACGGAAAAAGCTACCTCACCTCGGCCACTTTTCGTGTTGTATCTAATTAAGACTCATAGTTAACCATCAAACAGTGTGCGTGTAATCAGTGAATTATGTATTTTAGTGTCCGAGTAAGTGATGTTTGACAGTTAGCCAACTCGCAGAAACCTTGTTTTTTGCTTCCAAATCATCGAGTTTCTGAAGCATCCGATGAATCACGCCGTCGTTAAGCCCTGTTCCGTCTTTTCCTAATAGCGAAATCAATGCCTTGTCAACCTGTTTCATGCAGGTAGTGTTAATGTTTATTTGAGTCACGTAGGGGCAAGAGGGGTTTTTGTAGGCCTCAGAACAATCAGCGATTTCAACTTCACTCATGATATTTCTCCAATCAAAACTTCGCCATAATCATGGTTCAAAACTTGAGACTGGAAAACAACTGCAGGAACGTTAGGATACTCTTTTGATAAAACGTCAGAAACAATTTTCTCTGTTTCCACGGTGTGAACCGTTTCCGCAAGAAGCCTATCGTGAAAACTGTATTTTAGAAACAGGTTATTGGCATCACGCCTACGGTAGCGTTTTTTCTTTTTTTCTGGACTACGAAGGTTCCCCATTTAGCACCTACTCTCGATCTTTAGTTAATGTGCCCTGATACGCCGCTCTTTTTCTGCCCTGGTGGCAAGTACAAGAGAGTTGAAAATTGTGTGTTTGATCCTTTAATTTGAACGGTTAAAAGTTTTATGTTCGTCGAGAAGAAAGATCGTTGTCCTAAAGACTGTTATTATACCAAGAGTTGACAATTCCCCGAGTAGTAAAGGTTAATCTTTTTTATAATTTCATTAAGTCTCAATATTATCGTTGGAACTGAGTAGTCAATTTCCGGCGAGAGATCGGTGAATTCTTTTGCCAGAGACTGCAAATCAGTTTTGAGCGTCTCACCGCCCAAGGTTGGCAGTTGTATCGCATAAACAAAAGTTCTTTCGAATTATTCTTTCTCGTAGTTTCTTCAATTTCTATAAATCTTGGTTCTTTCCCTTGTTAGAACCTACTAATTCTGAAACTTCAAAATTAACCCAAGTTTTCCATATTCAGTTTTTTCCAAAAAAATAGTGCACTCTTTCTATAACAATGCTTTTTAGTGGAGAGCTTGAATAATTACTGTAATTAGGTTGGCTGCTGTTATTTGGTGACAATTCAACTTTCTGATAGACTAAAAAAAGTCGAGAAATCTGCTTCCTTACCTTGCGTAACGGCTTATCAACGTATAGATGGCCCGGGATCAAGCCTAGATCTGCGTGAGTTCCAGCAAGCACTCTGGCGACTCCCCAATCTGCCCAGAGAGATGAATAGGGACCCTACTGCAGAATGGTCAAGCGAGCTTCCAAGAACAGTAGCAATAACAATAGACACCGGCACAAAAATAACCGCTCACCCGTACAAAGCGGGCTATGTCGCGGTCAAATCCATCGATTACGGCTATGAAGTCAAAGCCAGGCTGGGAGAGGTTCTTCCAGTTAGACACAACTGGCTACTCAAGATACTTGAATTATTTAACCTATCCGGAGTAGAATTTGTCACAGAGAACCTTAAGAAAGGCACCCAGTCTTCAGGATTAGGTGGCTCGGCAACGGTCGGAACAGGAGTTTGCCTATTAGCCAATGAACTCGCTGAGAAACCCTTCAGCGAAATCCAACTCATCTCTATGGCTTCGAGGATCGAGCAGGACCTCGGTGTTAGCATAGTCGGAACACAGGAGCAATCTAATGTAATATTCGGAGGCGTACGCGATTACATATGGTTCCCATGGGGCAATCCGAATTTTCCAGGCACAGGTTACGGTGAATCCATAAGATCCGAACTCGTAGCCCCCAAGGATTACCCCAAAATTGAATCACGGATGGCAATCTTCCACACGGGAAAGACGCGTAAAAGCGCAGACGTCAACTCCGTATGGCGTAGAGCACTCCGTACAAGAACGGGGTTCGAACTGCACACGCAAAAACTCAAAATCGCCTACGCCTTCCGAGAGGCACTACGAAGGCAAGACTGGAAAGAGGTCACCGAAACTACCCGAAAGTACAGAGACATAAGAATCAAACTCTGTGCTGATTACTTGAACGGAGCAGAAGAGATCTCGAAAGTAGCAGAATCACTGAAATGTGTAGCTTTCCCATTGGGAGCTGGCGGCGGTGGAGCCGTCCTAATTATTGCTCCAGAACCAGATGCAATAGTATCAACGAGGCAAAAGCTATACAGTAAATATAATGAAATTCAATTTAAAATAAAACCTAAAGGACATGAAATAATAAATCCGCTCGAGGGGACGCCATAATGGCGGATAAAATCAGAGTACTAAACTGGAATGTCGCAGGAGCAAAATATTTAGAGAAAAAAAATATAAACGAGCGAGATGTATTCAAAAAAAAGGTAAACAACGCCCTGAAAACCCTTTTAAATACTCTAGAAGACGATAAAATAGCACCACACATAATTTCATTGCAAGAAATAGTTCAATACAGAAATCCAGACGAAGCCAATAAAGTAGATTTCATAGATGAAACAATGTTTCCTGACTATTGCTACATGCCTTTTCCTCTAATTGATACCGATAGACATGCCTATACATCCAAGTGGAAGAACATCGCGAAAATTTGGAACAATGATAAAGTGTTCTTCGCTCAGGGAAACGCTATAATGGCTAGAAAAGACCTTCCGCTTCTGCCAATATGGAGCCTTGCCCGCTCAAGCAGAGCGGAAAGCAAAGTTGCAACCTATAAAAACGCTGAGTGCAATCATTTAATTGAAAACGTAATAATTCGATCAGGACTATATTTTGGAGACAGAAACACCGAACCTCGGTCTGCGTTGGTTTCACATTTCGTTTTTGACAGAGACGATCATTCAGACTTTCCAGATAAAGAAACGGGTTTGCCAAAACCTCAAGATGTATTTGTTATTAATTTGCACCTCACAACCTTGAAGGGGGAACGCGAAGGAATTCCACAGATTGACGCCGCCGCGACCAAGGTTCGACTTCAGCAGCTCGATATTGTCTTCAACGAGATTATTTCTACATATAATTCATGGGCAAGGTCTGGATTTCTTACTCGAGGAGATTCCCCCACGTTAAAAGAGGGGGAAACCAAAGAACGTTTTAATCCATTATGGATTCTATGTGGAGATTTTAATTTTACCCCTGATTCAGAAGAATATGACTACATCAAAAGGCGGAACTTTTTCGACATGATTCCCAAAAAGGGAAAAGGCACCAAAGCAAGTGGAACTGGCAAAGAAGCATCCTTGACCTTGGATTATATTTTTGCGGGTCCTAAATTCTTAGCATTTGATGATAACATAAACATAGACGAAAAATCTGGGGGTGAAATATATAGCCACATAACCTGCTCAGACCACCGTCCGATGTTCGCCAGTGTACCTTTAGCCTACAAACCTTTAACCGACAAGTAAAGAAGAATGTATTCTCTTTGACTCCCATTCCTTTCTCAACCAAAAAGAGCCAGTTACTCAACTATTTCTGGTTCTCCGTTTAAGTTGCCAATGTATGTCTTGTTTTTAAGCGGCGTTTCAAGAACATCCGGAATATTCTTTACGTAGTCATTAAACTCGATTCTTCTTCCACGAACAATCTTCATGGGAAGAGTATTATCCTTCGTATTGTTTTCTCGGCTACCTGGAATAGTGATGAATTTTCTCAGCAGGGTGTTGGCTGCCATCGACCCAAGCGGATGGAACCCAGCTATCAACGCAACAACCCTCTGCTTTTTTGCATTTGAAGCCCAAGGGTTTCGTAGCAGCGCCAAGATACCCATACCCCAGTCGTTCTGATCTCCATCTACGTAGATTTTACCTGAACTGCTCGAAGAAAGTGTTGAATACTCCGGAGTATTAAATTTGAAGCCGACTCCATCGCCATAGTGTTCCAGCAGTCGCATAGTCACATAATTAACTTTGCCACTACCCAGCAAAATCAGGTTTTCATTCTCCAATGCTTCTTTACTACGATAGATATCAATGTCTAAGGATGAACTAACAATGACATTAGGATCCTTTTCCAGTATAGCAGTTATTTCGGGGATTCCCAGACAATCTGTGCCGTAACTAACGTGATCTGCTTCCTTAAATCGGCCTGAACCGACCACAATGCTCACCTTAATTTTCCCCAACTCATCCCGCGTTCTGTGGAGCAAATCGGGAAAATCCAAGAAGCTTAGCTGTCTCCCATATAGGTTGTAAGGATTCAGTTCATCCGGAGGTGATAAGTTGATTACTTCTGGGATTTGCGGTCTCCATGGCAAATAAACACAGTAGGACTCGTCATTATCTAGGTTTTGCCGGTCATTGTCCTGGTGCCATTGCATAATGTCTTCTGCACACCATTTCCTTGGCCAAATAACCAGTGTGTTTGTATCCATGTCGAGTCTGAAAATGTGGTATCGGTTCGGGTTGGTTGAGCTTGAATAAACTGATCCGGTGCCTATAGTGTTTAGTTTGCGGTCAAAGTGAACTCTCTGTTGGACCTGGTATTTGTGCAAATGCCCATGGAAGTAGATTGCTCGCCTCTGCCCGACCAGTGCATGGAACAGGGTTTGTTCTTCAGGGAAGAACCAGTCTACGGGATGGTGACCAAGAAGTATTACAAACTCGTCTCCCTTAACAGTGTTTAGGCATTCCTGTATCTGTCTGGCGCTTATCCGGATTTTTCCGTACATTTTTTCGTTCTTGCCAGTGAATAGAGATGTTGTTAAGCCGATGATATTAAAGAATGCGCCGTGATTGCCAGGAATAGGCTTTCGTATAGAATACCACGGTTTTATGTTATCTTCTGGTTTTGTATCGTTGACTCCCCACCAAGTGTTAGGTGAACCGAAGTCCTTAATGAACTGTCTATAGGCGCTAAATTTTTCGAGAAATATCTTATAGTCCCTGTATTCTCTGAAATACTCGTTTACGCTACTATCTCCCTCGACGATGTTTCTTGTTGCATCCTCTTCTGGTTTAGATATTTCGCTTCGGTTAATGTCGTGGTTTCCGGGTACGATGAAAACGTTCTCTTTCCTAACCCCTGTTACTTCCAATATTTCGTCAATTCTTTGGAGCGCAAGTTTGTATTCGGGAGGCTGCCCAGAGTAGGATATGTCACCTGTGATTATTATGGCGTTTATTGATTGACCCTTGCGTGCTTGCCATGCTCTTATGTCTTGTTTAAATTGGTTGAATAAAAAATGGCAATCGGTTTCTGTTTCAAATCTGAAATGGAAATCTGATAAATGAAGAAAGGTAGCTTGAGGCATAATAGCACGTCTATAATTCAACCTTATTAAGATTTATTAATAAATTTGCACTTGATAAATCAAAATGGATCTCAATTTTGTTATGGTTCCAATTATGGGCGTTATATTATCTTTGCATTTTTGAATGTATCGAAAAAATCCTTTCTCTAATATATATCCAGAAAATCCGAGCCATTGATATTTCCCTATTTGGATCTTGATTCATAGTTGTACTGCTTACTTTGGGTTACTAAACTAAGAGGGGTTATCACACTATACTGATCAAACGTTTATGCAATCAATTTTTAATTTCAGTCTTCTTATCTAAAATATCCCAGTCTACATACCATCCTTTTGTCTTTTTTAAAAACAAATCAACTGCAAGACCATAGGCGGAGGCTGCGAAAACTCCAATAACAAAAAGTGCTAAAAAGCTAGTATATCCGTCCAACCCGAAAGCAGGAAAAACAACGACTAAGAAAACTGCTGATGTTAAAAGAATATATGTAATAGCTAAAGCTCGACTTGTAGTCATGGGAAATATTCGGGAGGTCTTACTTTTTAGGTCACGGTACTTTTTCCATCGAGTTTCGTAACCCATTAATGGAATCTTCGGTTCAATATATTTTCTAATGTATCTGGCTATAGCTTTGTTCTGTTGTGTATATTGAATGGTTAAAGCTAAAGCAGCAATAATTACAATCAAAGCGAAAATACCTAGAGTTATTGGAAGATAACTATTCAAGGTAAAAGGGCTGCTTCCTTGAAAAGAAATCCCTAAAATTGTACCTACGACTGCCATTATAAATGCTAAAATGTAAAGACGCGCCTCTTGTCGTTTCATTATTTCTGTCCTCAAAGATTCATATTCCGCGTAGAAGCCCACAATATTCTGTTTTTTGATGCCCTTCACTTACTAGTGTCTTCTCTGCTTCTTTTTTAAGCGGTTTTGACAAGTTGGTTAGCACTCACTTTAAAGTTCAATAATCATTAATGCGGGTCAATGCAATAAATATGATTTTCTATCAGGTTTTCATGTATTGGTAGTGGTCACTTTTCTAAAAGATGTGAGGAAGCGCACGCTAAAGGTCTTCCGCAATTCGGGTGAAAAAGAGACAGCCAGACTAAAAAATATTTGTTTGTTTTTATAGGTTCTAATTATAAGCTAAAACCGTAAAAGCCTTCTCTACTATACCCAGAAAAAGAAAGACCTTCCCGAAATCATTGATCGGCATTTGCCGCTTTGCCCATTTCTCAACCGTATTTTATTGGTTATTATAAATATTGTTGAAGTACGAAAGCTTTCAGATTAAAATTGGGTTACGGATGCAAGATTAGCCTTATACCATACACCTGAGGGAAATTATCGTCAGCTTCTTGACAGAAGAAAAAACTCAGTGATAAAAATATTTTTTTGAATAGAATTTGTCCTGTAGTTGAAGGTTATTTTGGTAGTTTGACTTTCGATATTCTGTACAATACGCCCAAAATGGATCCTAAATAATACTTTTTGGCATCAGATTACGACTGTGGACCTTATGCCGTATTGTAAGTGTGTGAGACGTAAAGATGGAGCGGATGGTTGTGATTCTTATAAGTTAGGTTGCCCAAAAAGGAACCATAAGGCCAAAGAGGAGTAGAAGAAAGCCTATCAAAAGGATCCACCAATATCTATTAGGTATTTTGCCCATGTTGTAGGGAAATTGTTGTTCTTGCCATTTAGAATAGTTTTTTTTAAGTCGTCTCCGCAGAATTAATCCCCATACCATTAATATTAACCCAACGACAGATAGTATAACGTTAATTAAAATGGTCATGATATTAAATGTGACTATTTTAAATATAAATTTTTTCATTCACATTATATTTTATGTGTTGTTTAGTTTTTTAAAATAGAAATGATATTATCTGCGATAATACATATGAATAAGGTATTACCTATATTGATTTTAAAGGTAATGAGTTAATATTTTTTGGATTTTAGGGTCTTATTGTGCGGTAGTAATATAATTGACAATTGGAAAAAATATTTGTTGCAAGTTCTGTAAAAGGTAACAAGTTTCTAAAAATACCCTTATACAACAATTTGAGAGATATAGTCAACGATAAATAAATCGATAATTCTTATGGGTTTTTGATGTTTTATTCTTCTATAGTAGAACAAAGTCCTTGTTGGCATATCCTCTGAGTCGGTTGCATACTTCGTACCCTTCGTGACTGCCCTCATCATTTGTATTGCCTTCAATTGTCGTAAAGAATTCTTCTTTAGCTTCTACGACAATGCCAACATGAAGTCCAATCGTTAGGTGTTTTTCGTACTCAAAGAATGATCCTGGACTAATTCTGGTTTTGTCAGTAGCATCGGATTCAGCTAAGAATAAGCCTTGTTGCTTTGCGCTTTTAGCAATTGAATCACAAGAGGAGGAGGGGACAATTGGTAAAGGTACTTCCAGAGATTCGCAGGCTTGTTTAAGAATAAAGCAAGCAAATCCAGCACACCAAGGCCATTGTGTACCTTCATTTCCATTCATGTAAAGACGGACCCAAGGCCCTTTATTTTGACCTCCTACTTCTAATGGGTGTTGCCCCAAATGTTGCTGTGCATATCTTACAATCATCTCGCCAAGAGGGATACATTCAGAAACCATTATTGGATTAGTTGCATTAATCATTGGTTCAACTAGTAATCCAAAACATTCTTTATCCACAACACCAGTTGGTTCTAACTGATTTCGGGTTTGAAATTGTTTGACCGCTTCTTCAGTTGCAGGTCCAAAATCACCATCAATAGTGACGTTAAGATTATTTAAACAAAGCCATTCTTGTATGCGTTTTACTCCCATACCCTGATCGCCTCTTTCATGACTCTCATCAAAAAACATTTCACTCATTTATTTCACCACCTATATTTTATTATATGATTTAATATTTTTTTATTTGCTTATAAAATTAATGATTTTCATATAATTATTTAAATTGAAACTTAATCAGGCACTTAAACTTTATATTTATTTTTAAAGAGTTGATTAACTTTTTATGGTGGTTGAATTTCGATTTCTTATTTTGTTAGTTATTTTCCCGTTTTTACAAGGTAGCCATTTAAAATAATCACCTCAAAAAAGCTCGTAGTAAATTTTTATATAAATCCTACAATATAATAAATCTGGTAATACAAAAATGATCAAACCAGTTTTTTATAATACATTAGTAAAAAAAGCTTATTTTTTATTTTATTATTTTTAATACTTATTTTATTACTCATTAACTGTTTTCAGATTGTGAAGGGAAATGAATGGCTTAGTCCGTT
Organism: Candidatus Bathyarchaeota archaeon; assembly: GCA_963701765.1. GTDB lineage: Archaea > Thermoproteota > Bathyarchaeia > Bathyarchaeales > Bathycorpusculaceae > JADGNF01. The sequence goes on along the minus strand of CAVPBD010000009.1, from coordinate 393,867 downwards.
AAGGGTGACGGATAATAATAGCTTTGGTCTTGGGGGTCTCAACATTAGCGGAGATGGAACCCAAATTGTTTTTAGTTGAATGGTGAAAGGAGGTCAATATCAGGTTTTTGTTATCAATTCTGATGGAACAAATTTGAGGGGTCCTTTAGCTAATAGTCGATATCCCACTATTAGTTATGATGGTAGCAAAATAGTATATGATTCATATGTTGATAATAATAGCCATATTTCTATTGCCTATTCAAACGGTTCCGAAAAAAAACAGCTTACTTCAGGTCTTCAGAATGATACCTTACCTAAAATTAGTGGAGACGGAAAACGAGTGGCATTTTGTTGGTCACGTTATGTTACTCAAAGAGAACTTAAATTAATTAATTCTGATGGATCAGGCGAAATGTATGTAACCTATAATACTGGAATTGATGAACACGCTCCATCTATCAATTATGATGGTAGCAAAATAGCATTTCAGGCAACTAATGGATCCAAAAATGAAATCTTTTGTTGGTCTGAGGGGGATGGTTTATCTCGTCGAATTTCAGCTGGTTATGAGCCTTCGATTAGTGGTGATAGGTAATAAAATTACATTCACAAATGAGTCTGGACTTTTTGTAGTAAATTCCGATGGAACGAACCTAAAAGGACCATTCGCTTGGAATTTATGCAAGTTATCCATCAATTAACTATGATGGTAGTAAAATAGCATTTGTTTCTGGCTGGTATGGTTCAGCCATTTCTGTTATAAATTCGGATGGAACAGGTTTAAGACAAATAACGCAAAACGTTTCTAATGTGCTCCAGCCCTTCTATTAGCAATGATGGTAGTAAAATAGCATTCTTTTATGATGGCCAGATGTAATTACTGATTTTGATGTTTGGATTGCTAGTACAATTTATTGCTCCGGTTGCTTCTTTTATTTCGCCTTCGGTGGAGTATGTTGATAAACCTGTGAGTTTTGATGCTTCAGGCAGTAGTGATTCTGATGGTTCTTGATAGTTAGTTATGTTTGGGATTTTAACGATGGGAGCCCTTTACAATCAGGCAAAATAGTTAGTCATGCGTTTTCAACAAATAACACATTTTCTGTCGAGTTGACGGTTATCGATAACGATGGTCAAAACAATGCAATGACAAAAATTATCACTATCAATCCGCTCCCTAATTTGAACATTAATATTACTTTATCAAAAACTGAAATCGGAACCGGAGAATCAGTGAATTTGACGGCTTCTCCTTCCGATAAGAAAGAGAACTACACTTATAGATGGTTTGAAAATGGTATTTTGTGGCAATGAGCTCGAGAACTCATATTGCAATAACACAAGATAATGCAGGAAAATACACCTACCATTGCATAACTGTACTTGGAAATCACACAGGAGAATCCAATTATGTGACTCTCAAGTCTCATCTGCTGGGCCGTCATGGTTTTGGATCGTGATCATAGTTGGTTTAGCCATTACAATACCATTATGCGTAATTTTTTTAAGATTTTTATTGAGATGGTTGCAGGCAAAACAATGGTATATAAAATAGTAAAAGGAGTATAATGACGGCAATAACGACGCTCCGCGAGTGCTTCGATGAAGCCCTGAAACTCTATCCTAAAACTTTTGATGCCCTTGGAAAAGCCACAAGCCTTTTTAAATTAGAACGATATACTGAGGCTTTAGAGAGTTATAATGAAGTTTTAAAGATGCATCCGAAAGATTGCACTTTATGGTACGATAAAGGAGTATGCCTTTACAATCTAGGGCGATATCGGGAAGCGCTAGAAAGTTTTGATACCTCCTGAAACATTCAGTCCGAATAATCCTGATATAGCCAAAGCTAGACTGAAGCAAAAAATATGCTGAACAAATAAAAATAAATAGCGAGATATAACAGATTTTGTGTCTTTTTCAAAATATTGTGCTCTAGTTGAATTATTTCTTAAAAAAAGCAGCAAATGGAAATAGAATTTTTCAGCTATCGTTCCCACTATAAGCCCATAAAGTGGATACTTATTATTTCAATAAATTTGGATTATAGGATAATCGTAAAATACTATTTAGACCATGTCAAAGAAGCGTCCGGATTTGGTGATTTAGGCACTCGTTTACATACAAAAGCCAATACTCTTATACCGTCAAGGTCATATGTGTCAATGCTTTGGTCATTTTTAGGAATATTATCTGGTTTTTCAAAACTTGTTAGTGTGGGTTTGGCAGGTTCTATAGTTTTTACGGCGTTAAGCAATTTAATTCTTTGATAAGTTAAGGCATCTGTGAGTTTTTTTCTGGTATTTGTCGGGTAGTCGGTTCTTGAGGAACAACAGTAGAAATTGATTCGGAAGGTTTGCTTAATCTGCTGAAAAACAGAGAAGATTTTTCTCTCGAATATGCGACTGGGTTTTAATGGTTTTAGTTCTGACATGATAGTCATCATTCTGGGTTTTATTTCTTTAATTTGGGGATTTTCATTATCTTGTTTGCTTTCGATCTTTTTGAAAACTGCTAACGGTTTATTGCGTCCGGTAATGGCAAAAACTACTTGCATGATTGGGAGTATTTTGCTTGTTGGAGTTTTTTTTCTTTTAACTTTAACTCTTCTAGCCACAATCATGTTTGTAATGTATGCTGGTATTATCCCTTTTCTTGGAGTTTCGCCGTCTGAAACCAAAGAGTTATTGGCTAATTTCCAGCATTTGGACGTAAAGAATTCTGGCTTAAACCATGGTCGAAGTACTGCAACTTCTTTGTATTCTAACCAGACTTCGATTATGTCGCTTTTTTCATTGTTGGACCAAAAGATCTCCTTTAGTTCCACCGGGGCATTTTTTACTAATTCGTTAATTTCTTCACTATTTAGTGTAATAGTATTCCATGAAAAATCTGTATCGAAAGCGTCAATTGGACTATAAAATGTGGTGTAGAACCCTATACCCATGCTATTTAAATCTAATATTTGTGAAAGTTCGATTTCTTTTAGATACGCTTGCTTATATTTGGCGACATACTTTTTCGTCTCTAAGTTACTTTTAATTGATTGATAATTCTCAACAATTTCTTTTTGCCCTAAACTCATCCACTTTTGTTTTGCTTTTTCTGTAATATCAAATAATTCTTTTTTTCTATATGCTTCCCATTGTTGTCTTAAATTGTCTCCCTCAGGACCAGAAGCGCAATTTATGGTGCTTTCTTCATTCAAGTATGTTTGTCGCGCGCTTTCAAATGCTTGTCTATATTCATAATATCTCCTAACAGCTAGAGCGTCTACTGGAATTTCCATTCCATCCGAGACCTCAATATTGATTAAAAAATCGATAGCTTCATCTAACAACTTGTTCTCTTCTTCACTCAGAGAGCTTTCAGCAAAAATGGAGTTATTGAGAATAGTCATCAACTCATCCCATAACATGTGTCCTGAATCCGGAACCCAAACTGGAGTATCTTCTATGACAAAATTCATATATCGGGCAAAATCGCCTCTAAAATTTATTTCCTCTTGGGGAGTCAATGCTACTTGATTGCATTCCTTTCCATAAATGAAAGGGCTTTATTGCTGAAGGTGAGGCCCAGTGGAAATTGCAAGAATTTTGTTTCACTTTCAAAAATATTTTTTAACTTTACGCCTAACGCTAGTGAAATGTTTGCTTCCATTAAATCACGTCCTAAAGAAGAGAGGGAGTTGAATAATGCCTCCTTTTTTCCAGATCTCTTTATTTACTTTAAAAGTAGTCATCTTTAGTCTATGGCTAATCCTTTTTTGTTTCGTCTTTGGAGCCACCGACGAGTTGTTCTGGTTTAATACTTGGGTCAAGATTTGGCGCTTTAGGTATCAAATTATTTATCACTCCTATTAGCTGCAATCCTTCCACTGTAATGCTCCCGTCATCAGATGTATTTTTAACACTAGATTCGGATTTAGCCTTTGAATACTTGCCACCAATTGCGAATGGCCCCCAACCGACGGCTAGCCCTGCGCTAGTTTGCTGAGTTGCCCATTCATTGAATCCGCTAAACTTGCTAGCAGTAAACTTTAATTCTTTGACAAAAAGTGCAGTGACAGGGTAGGCGATTAGTCTTCCATTGGGTTGTTCTTTACCATCGCTAACGGGTTTTTTATCGTAGTTCAAATTCCACATATCATCAAGGTCCCAACCTCTCATGGCAAAGAATCCTGGTTCGAACCATGGTCTTAATATCGGGACCTGAGTGAATTTGAATTCTGCTTTGAAATTGCTCAAGTCTACATTTTGAGTCCCATGTTGAGATTGCCGACCGCCTGCACCGCCAATTACAACCGGTCCAATAACGCCGTGGCCAGCTACGCCCCAGCTTGTAGTTTCGTTCTTGTATGTTGATGCATAGTCAGAATGCGAATAGGCGAATTTTGTCCATCCTGAGCTTGTCGCAAAATTTCCTGGTGCTAATGTTGTATAATAGAAATCTGAACCCCCATCAGCAGGGCTTGTCATTTTAGCGCGTTCAAATTTATTGAGTAATTCCGCTTTATATAGAACCATGCTTTTACGCGTTACCTGATCTATATACGCATTAATTTGCTCATATTCGTTCTTCCATCCTTGTGCCACCCACTCCATTTCCTTTGCGTTCATGTTTCTTATAAAATTCTTACCCATAAGCGCAAATCTTTGGACAGTCGCTATTGCAGCAGGATCATTTCCAGTTGCGCTTTGGGCAGCAATTAAAAGATTATAATAATCGTCTGCTGCTGCAATATACTCAGCCATCTTGGTAGTGTATGCCTAGTGTTAAAGGACTTGGTTGAGTTTTCATTTCTTTTTCATCAGTTACCGGGTTAATAACTTCTTTAGTTACTACAAGTTTGCTCCGGAGTTTTTCGATTTTTTCTTTTTCCGCATCACTTAGTTGTAGGTCCAATACCCTGCTGTATTTTAGAACATCATTCCATATAGAACTAATTGAGTCTTGAGTAGTTACCCCCATTGTTTGGAGTAACTTTGAGCTATCCTTAAATTCGCTACCTTGGTTGCTTGGGTCAGGTAGGTCAGGAACAAAGTTAAATATGTTAGAAATTACGAAGGCATTATGGTAATTTTCCCTAATTTCTTGCGCAGCATCATGAGGTGGTGTTGGGGAAGTTGGTTCTGCAGGAGTAGAACTGGTGGGAGCTCTAGATGTAAAGCCAATTTGGCAGAATCGGAATTCTTCAGGTTCGAACGGTATACCGGGCATGAACCAAGAAACATATTTGTTTCTAGGAATTTTAATGTTAGAATCACTACCTGTAATTGTTTTGTAGAGTTTCAACATTAAACCTTTCATTAATTCTTCAGATAAATCCGCTGACATTTTTTTACCTCCTAAAAAATTATCTATATTCATATTTGGTCAAATAGACTTATATATTTAACTCTTATCAAAATTTATTTATATTTAATGTGGAATTTTGGTCATAATTAGTTTTGAATTCTTTATTTTTTTATTTATGACTTTTCACAGGATATGCATAAGACTAACTTTTCTTAAAAAGCTAAACTGATTCAAACGAAGAGCAGATAACCACAATTATTTAACTAAACAGGAATTAGTTCGCTCTCACATAATCTTCATGCAAACTTTTATGGAAGCGTAGCATTTGGGCAGACCAATTAAATCTTACCGAATATCACTGGAAGTAGAAATCAACAATTTGATTGCTTTGCGAGGGGATTGCGTAGAGAGGACAAGGAAGTTTTTGATGAACTTATTGATATGTGCAGGATCTTCGCTTTTAAAAGCAGCTGCGCTACCCAGATAATTTTTGAGCCCATGATTATGTCCATCCTAGCCGCTAAAAAAATACAAGCGCTGGAAAAAACAATCGACTAAAAAAATTAGATAAAAATCCGTTAGACATAAGTTTAAATACACATGCTCAGCCAAGAAACACTAAATATAGAGTTCTCACAATCATATCAACACTGCAAAAATGAGTTACTCATCCATTAACACCCATATAATCAGTGAATTCTCGTATTTTAGTGTCCGAGTAAGTGAAATCACCCAGACAAAAAATTACACACCTAATTTTTTGGTACTATATCCTATTTTAGACGTATTTGCTAAAAACATTAAGGGATTACTGGGGCTCTGGACGGGGGAACATAGGAGCGAAATAAGGAGAGAAAGTCAAAACCCTCACGCTACTTAAGAGTTTGAACCGCCAAAGCCCACTCAGCCCACTTGTTCTCTAATTCTGTTTCTCTTTCACAAAAAAAGGAAAGAGGGGAATGTTGTTTGGTTTTGTCTTGGTGTTTATTTGCGTTTTCTTAGCACTAGGGCTGCTGCAACGACTGCGATAATGATCACAACTGCCGCACCTGCGATGAGTAAGGTTTCAGTAGAAATGCCTGTGCCTGGGGTTGGAGCTACTGTTGGTGAAGCGGAAACGGTTGCTGTTGGAGTAATGGTTGGTACTACAGTTGCAGTTGGAGCTATAGTTGGAGTAATTATTGGGTTTGCTGGACCTACGGTGAGGTAGGTTGTAGCGTAAGAGCCACCATAACCGTTTGTTCCTTCAAAGGTTGCGATAATTTGGTATAGTCCTTCTTTTGTGGGCGTCCATGATATGCCGTAAGATCCGCCAATGTCACTTGTTGCTGTACCAATGTCTATGGTTTGACCATCAGGACCTACTGCAGTCGACTTCACTGAGACGCCTATAGTGTTGCCGGGTATTGTCTTTTGCATATGGAGGTATTCCATCCATGCACTCATGCTAATATCAGATACTGCTGGTGTGCCTTTTTGCCCTGGCGATTGGTCTGTAACTGTGCCTGTTATCGTTATCGGGCTGCCAACTGTGACTGCAGATTGCGGTGCTGATACTGTGGTTGCGCTTGGCCCTTTACCGATTGTGTAGATTTTCATGTCTAAGACGTTGTTTGATGTGAGTATGCCGTCTGAAATTACTGCATGTCTTAGCCAGCTTGAGATGTTCCATAAACCTTCGCCTGTGTATGCGTCAATGCAGTATAGTCTGCCGCCTCGCCACATGACTGCGTCTGGTGAGTGTTCATCGTTGCAGACATAGACTTTTCCGTCAGCTACTGTGAAGCCGTTGTATACCGCATAAGCACCATATGCATTTTCGTATCCTGCACTACCAAAGTAGTAGTCCCATTTCATTACGCCAGTTTTAGCATCCCAAGCATATATGTGACCATCCATGCCTGATCCGAAGACTATTCCGTAGGCAATTGTCCATGAGCGTTCGAAGTTTGCCCAATCTCCTCCGGGTAATTTTTCACTTTGCCAGAGCTTAGCTCCGGTTTTTATATCAAAAGCACTTGCCTTCATTGTTGCCTGGTCGTATCTAGCGAAAACTCCGCTGTTTATTGTATTGGAGGTTCTGATTGCATTTGAAGCTCCATAGTAGAAGTTAGTACGATTTGTTAACCATAGATGGTTTATCGAGGTGGGATAGTTACCGATTGCGTCTTTTTTGATTGAGTTGATATCGTAAGCCATCTCTTCATAGACGTTTGGATATATTGCTTCGTCAATGACAGATGCTAGAATGTAGCCTTCGCCAACTAATGTTATCGTTTGAGTTCCAGGTACATCTGGTACAGTCACGTTCCATTCTACTCCATTAGGTCCATTGAAGACATTACCTACTCTGGGACTCCAGTAGTCAGCTACAATTCCTATGACTGTTTTTGTAGAGTTCCACATAGAAATCCAGCGGTTTGTAGCATTACCCCCCATTAGGTACGAGAGTATTTCGCCTTTAGGACCAAAGGTAGTGGTTCCTGTAAGACCTGTCATGTTAGTAATAGTGTAGATTTTTTCGCCACTCCATGCATCATAACATGTCCAGTTGTTTCCAGTCGCAGTCCACATGCTTGTAACTATTCCGTGTTCGTTCCCAGAATCGAATTCTAGCGCTTGTGCAAAATCAATTGCAATTTCGTCTAAGTACCAGATTTCTTCACCGGTGTAAAGACTAATGCAACGGGTACCAAAGATGTCAGTGGATGTTGCTGAGCCGTGTTCATTGTATATGATTCTGCCGCTAAGGATAAGTGGCGAATAGTATTGTTCGTAGGATAGGCCTGTTCGAAATACTTGGTCGCCGAATTGGCCTCCGGCGATTCCGCCAAAGTCTATTGATCGTGTCCATAGTATGTGAGATGTTTCAGGTGCTGAGGTGTAAGGTGCAAAAACTGTGGTGCTGTGAGTGCTCCAGCTTGTTCGATCGTAACCTTGCATTAGCCAATTGTCGGCTATTTGCCACCAGCCTTTGTTTTCAGCGTTTATAGGTCGCGTCCAGTAGTCTGTTGGGAGTGGGGGGCTTTGATTATATGTCGGTATTGGATCTTGTTGGACTGTGACTTGTAGTATTGAACTTTGACTCGGTTTGTACCAACGTTGATATGCGCTTGCGCCGGTGCTGTTTGCCCATTGCCCTGCGAAGAATGTTTGGAATTTGTATGTGCCAATGCTAGTTGGGGTGTATATAAACCATGATCCACTTGTGGAGTCAGCGGTGTATGGTCCTTTTGTTTCGAATGTTCCGTCGGGTTTTGTGATTTGTACAGTAAAGCCGGTAAAGAGGTTTGTTCTAATTAGTGCTAGTGGATTGGTTTTGTCTATTCTAAAAGAGACAACTACATCATGATTTACTTGCACCGGATTTGGAGTTGCAATTATGTATGCGAAAGTGTCCCATTCTTGGATAGCAGCGCTAGCAGCAGGGAAAGTTGCTAGTATTCGCAAAAATCAGCACTATCAATAGAGCCATTGATAAAAAAGCTTGCTTTTCGGATTTTTTATTGTAAAAAGATCTTCCCATTTTTTTATTCTCCTAAAAATATCTGATTATTTATTTGTTTGCACTTATTATATAACATTTTTCACAAAAGCAATAAACACGTTTACAGGTACAACATTTGTCTATTTTGCATACTCAAGAATTGCAGAAAGGTTTGCTGGACTCTGGTCAGGTTCGCTTCGAGAAGAGATTTTAGGAGAGGTTGAAATGAAAACCCTTTGAGCGAAAAGGAAAAAGAGAGAAAAGGTTATGAGGGAATGAAGCAACATCCCTTAAACGTTCCAAAATACCTCACCTCGGCCACATTTTAGAAAAAGAAAAAAGAGATCCTCTAGAACAAAATAGATAGTATAATAATTTCAGAAGAAAAAGCAACAATGAATGCAGAAAAAGCTCCTTCAGGAACGCACTCAGAATAATTGACGTTTTCCATATCTAAAATAACGAAACAAGAAATAGACTCCCCCATTCCGATACCAGCTAGGAACCACGCTTAAAAATGCCAAGGGAGGGGCTCATATTAAGGAAGGTATAAAGGGGCAAAACCCAACGGCGAAGCAAGCGTTAAGGACATTATGGGATATATTCAACTACAAGCTTCTCTGCTTGTTCTTTAGATAGATAGTCTGACAGATAGAGCTGAATAAGTTTTCTTAAAGCATCTCTTCGCAGTTCTTTGTTAAATTCATTATTGGATGAATCGTTGATGAAGCTATCTTTATTGTTAACCGAGCTACATGGATTGTTGATGTCGTAATTTGGATTGTAAAAGTCACTTTTTGGGTTATTTAGATAGCTATTTGGATTTGTATCTTGAGTTTGCAAAACCTTAACAATTCGTCTAAACAGCGTACCGATAGGTATAGGCATAAAATCATTCCTTATAGATTGAACTATTTCTAAGGCGAATCATTCTTATTAGTTTATCAGGTAAATAGCGTGCGCAAACTATTTAGCTAGCTTGGCTTAAAAATTATAACTTTCCAGAGAAATAAGAATGAAAGAAACAAACAACCCAACAAGTAGCATACGCCTCTATACGGTCATTCTTTGAAATCCACTATTTCCCCCTCAGAATGAGAAGAGGTGACTACCCAACAGGAGACAATGATGGAGTTAAAAGAGCAACCAAAAAAGTCGTACTAAAAGTACTAAACGACAAACACAAACGCAAGAAGCATCCGTTACCATGATGATTTTATTCTTAAAAGATTCAGGCTTAAGGGGAGGCGACGCAAGAAACCTTAACTACGGAGCTATTACCGACCAGTTAGAGAAGGCTGAAACGCATTCCAAATCAATGTAAAAACAGAGAAAGAGTAGGATAATCATCGACCCCCGCAAAACAACTCGTTTAGAGAGTACACCGCTCTAAGGGCACCATCTTCGCAAGCAAGGACTCTGTCTTGCAGACACAATTTACTTGAAATAAGTGAGAGACCCGATTTTAGAGAATGCCTAAAGTGATAAGAACATGGAAAATTATCACCAAGAAAAACACCATAACTAAACTGGCGTGAATAAACTTGTTAGTTTTATGGTCTATTTGCTTTATTAACGGGAATCTTTCAGCGAAACCCGATATCACTTCTAAAGTCAGGGCAATGTAAATAGCTAAGCCTGTCCCCAAAGATGGAAAGAATGCTACTGACCTGCCCAGTTGACCCGCAAAATGAATTGAGATTAATGAAAAGAACAGAATATTTCCGAATATGTGGTACCTAAGAAGCCCCTTAAACTTTTCAGGATAATAACGCTTTAAGACCACGTATGCTGGGGTGCCAATTGCAATGTAGCTTGTTCAGATTATGGCAAGCCAATGACTGAAGCGAAGAGGACCAACAAAGAAACTTACGTTAATCCAATGCAGGAAGGCAAAAACCATAAGCGATGCTGTTACTATGACAATTAATAGCGCCAGCAAAAACTCAGAGTCTTTAAAATTCACTATAATCATCTATTTAGACGTGGATTTTACAGTTTTTCAGCAAGCCTTGTTTTGTGTTGGTCGTATTTCCATCGGCGCGAATTGAGGTTTGTATGTCTAAATATGTAATCGTTGGTTTTAGGCAAGGTTAGAAGTATCTGTATTAGTCGGCTTGAAGAATTAACACTCTTTTTAAGGTAAGTTTGTTTAATCTCATTGAAAATAGTAAGATTCTTATGGATTTTTTTGTTTGAAAAAGTGTTATTCCGTAATGGTAATCTATTTTTGTTTTTATGCAATCTTGAATAGTCTAAAATTTTATAAATGAATAGGATTCAATAACTAAAGCATGAATTTTCGGAGAGAGATGATTAATGGAATTTAGAATTAAAAAAATACCTGCTTTAGTTATCATTTTGCTGTTGGCTTCTTCAGCGTTCATGGTCATCGCAAATACTTTGCCTACAAAAGCGGCCAATACCACGCAGTGGACAGCTTTTATGCATGTTAGTGCTGCACCGAATCCTGTCGGAGTTAACCAAGATGTTCTCATTACCTGGACACTTGACAAGGTTAACCCGCAAGCTACAATCAGGGCAAACCAATGGCAAGGCATCATGGTTACAATAACAAAACCTGACGGCACAATCGAAACCCGAGGTCCATTAACGGCTTGGTCTACTGGTGGCGCAGTTTTCTTCTACGTGCCAACCATGACGGGAAACTATACAATCAAAGCAAGCTTCCCTGGTCAATGGGTTAATGGCTCCTACACTAGCATCAGTACCTCTTATGGAAACTGGCAAAACACAACGGGCCAACCACTTATTACTGAAAACCGCTGGTACAAACCCTGCGAGGGATCAACAGTACTAGCTGTAACCAATGAAAAAGTATCTGGATTGTCCGATACACCAATGCCAACCAACTATTGGACCCGACCTATATCTGGCGATAACAAAGGCTGGTATCGATTCACAGACAACTGGCTAATGCCCGGCTACGACAGAACCGGTGGGATATTCCAAAGCTTCGGCACAGCATTCTCACCATATACAGCAGCACCCGACAGCCCACATATACTCTGGAAACAACCAGTCCAAATGGGCGGCATGGTCGGAGGCGCCTTCGGTGACAAAACCTACTACACAGGCTTAACCTACGAAACACTCTACACACCCTTCATAATTAACGGCAGAATAATCTACAATGACCATGGATTGACCAGCACAGCAACCTTCGGAGCCCGCTGCCTTGACTTGTACACTGGTGAAGAAATCTGGTACCTTAACGCTACAAACATCGCTTTCTGCCAAACACTTGACGTAGAGACTGGTAATGAGCACGGTATACTTGCATATATGTGGAGCATCAGCGGCCAGAACTGGCTAATGTATGATGCATTCAGCGCCCGGCTAGTTTGCAACGTTACCGGCATGCCCACTGGCGGAACATATGCACAAGGTCCGAGCGGTGAAATACTATATTATGTACTTAACGTGAATGCAAAAACCCTGACTATGTGGAACACAAGCAGAGCCATCGCCGGGCATATATGGGACACATGGAGCCCCACTCTTGGAAGCACAATAAACGCTTCTAGAAGTGCAGGCGCGGTCGAAACTCCGCTGTCTAACTCGCCGTTCATGGGCGTAGAATGGAACGTAACTATACCCCAGCTATGGGCAGGGTCCACAATCCAGTTGCTTGACGAAGGCTACCTGCTGGCAGGTACAAACGACCAGATAAGCTGGCCGCCAGTTTACTGCCAAGCCGCATTTGATGTAACCTTAGACAGAGACTTCAATGGTGCCTACCCAAACTCAATTAACTACTTGTGGCTGCAAAACCGGACAAACATGATGACCCATCGGCCTTCCTACAGTAAGAACATCGGCGAAGGCATTTTTGCTTTCTGGGATGAAGGCGCATGCAATCTACACGCTTACAACATAAAGACAGGAGCAGAACTGTGGGCCTCTCAGCCTATAGAAACAGGATGGGGGCACTTCATATCAGGCTTGCATATAGCCTACGGCAAAGTTTACATGGGCAACTATGACGGCTACTTCCGCGCCTACGACGCAGCCACTGGCCAATTGGCATTCAAATACTTCTGCGGGAACGCTGGCTACCAGACACCCTACGGAGACTACCCAGTCAACAGCTTCACCCTCGCAGACCACAAAGTATTCCTCACCAACGACGAACACTCCCCTGACTCCAACCTCTGGACAGGCGCCAAATTATGGTGCTTAGACGCAGACACCGGTGAAAGCCTCTGGAATTATAGCGCAAGAATACGCCAAGCAACACCCTCCGATGGACTGCTGACCTCGTTCTGCCTCTACGACAACTCCATCTACACCTTCGGCAAAGGCCCCTCCAAGACAACCCTCCAAGCCCCGCTGACCCAAGTTCCACTCGGCACAGGAATAATGGTAACAGGCACCGTAACTGACCAAACACCTTCAATCAAGGATACCCCAGCCATAGCAGACAAGAACATGGATGCATGGATGCAGTACCAATTCCTACAAAAGCCCAAACCCGACAACGCTGCAGGCGTAACAGTAAAACTAACTGCAGTCGACCCCAACGGGCAAACCATACAAATCGGCGATGTCACCAGCGACTCGAACGGCAACTTCGCAGCCATGTGGACCCCTGAAACCGTAGGCCAATACAAGATAGTAGCTACCTTCGCGGGCACCAACTCCTACTATAGCTCAGACGCCACAGCCTACCTAGGCGTTAGCCCAGCCGCGACCTCTCCCGCATCGCCAACATCTACCCCGACCGCAACTACAACCCCGGCATCAACTACAACTGCCCCAACAGTGTCACCTTCAGCCATAGTTGAACCCAGCACCGGCATCGCAACCGAAACTTTACTCATCGCAGGCGCAGCAATCGTTATCATCATCGCAGTAATCGCAGCAGCACTTTTCCTTCGCAAACATCAATAAGCCAAAAAACCAAACAATTTCCCTTCCCTTTTCTTTTTGGGAAGTTGAGGTGGAATACAGAATAACCTATAATGTTTATTGCATGAAGCAAAGAACCCAAAAACTAAAAGCCGAAGACTGCTTGAAATGGCAAACTCGAAAAAATGATGTTGACAGTTTTTCTCACTAAAATAAACTTTTACACACGAAATCTTTACGGACATGCTTTTAAGAAAGTTAAACCAATAGTTACTTGATTGCTATGGGTACGAAAATATTCATGGCAGCAATAATGATGACAGTATTCCTTTTTTCACTGATGGCTGCAACCGAGATTGAAAACGCACATTTCTGTTTCGCAGAGGAAAAAAAGGGTATTGATTTTGGAAAAACATAAGCATTGGATTAACACATTATTGTTTGGGTAGTGGCAATGAAGAAAAGAGATTTTCTAATTGTTCTGACGGTTATTGCAGTGGGTTTTGCTGTTACATTGGCATCAGGGCTTTACAAACAGACTTCCCTTCCTAAAGACTTGTATGGAGGGACAGCAGAGATCTGGTACGGTGTGCCCTTTGGTTGGAAAGGTTACTCTCAGGTTGGTCACGTATATTTTTCCAATCCCTTTTATTGGTTCTCTTTAGCACCCTTTCTTTTGGACGTTGTCTTCTGGTCTCTGGTTAGCTCTATAGGGTCTTTCGCAACACTCAGAGTTATAAAGGCGAAACAGGAAAGAAAAACAAACTTCTCTTTAATTAAATCTTAATGCTACTGCTCAGGTTTTTTTTGCTTGACATGAAGTAACACACCTACAGTGGTTATAATCGCTAAGGGGAAAAATATCAACGAGGATAACTCTGGCACTTCCGGAGTAGGTGAAACATTTGGATTCAGTGAACTACTTGAATTTGGTGCAGATATTGCAGGAACTGGAGAAGGTGAATTAGTCACTAAAGGCACTGGATTGTGGTATACTGTAACCTCACCACTTACCATAACCGAGCTCCAGAATTGGCGTTTTTGTGCTGTGATTGTGTAATAGTCAGTATAATTTAGCATAATTGTTTGGCTAAATTGAGTGTCACTGACATAAGATGTCCCATGTTTTGTGCTTATTATGTCCAATTCAACTCCCCAACAATCATTAGGGCGGTCTGGGTCAACGTTAACTGAGGATATATTCAATATAATATAGTCTCCAGAATTTGCGCTAAATGAACCGATAGTGTAAGGGCCACCAAATGCCCAAAACGTCTTCTGTACAATGAAGTGTTCTTTTTGTGGAATAGTCGGGGTAGGAGAAATTTCTGCCCTGATAGTTTGAGTATTATCTAATGCGTAAATAAAGAGTATTGAAACAAGAATAGCAAGTACACACTTTTTCCTCATTGTTCATCATTGCTAAATACCCATGTGCTATTCTTAGCTCTCCCTGAAGAACAGTATCGTTCTCTAAGAAGAACATCTATCCAAATGAACAAAGTCTGCTTGCAAAGATTCCTTGTGTAAAGATTTCCTTTGTTGTGTTGTTGACTCGTTTCATGTGGTGTGTGGGACTAATTTTAATCCCTTCTGTAAACTGCTTCACGAGGAAAATCGGGTTGATTTAGATGCATACAGGATTCATAAAGGTATTCTCATAAGGTTTAGGATGTAAGGTATTATTGGACTCAGATTTAAAAGGAAAAATATAATTTAAAGCCACTACTACTTTCTCAAGCAGGATGGATTGATTAAAGAAATGAGGGAAGTGAAAAAGTATACTTCGGAACCGCTTAAAGCAGGTACCTCTAAAGATGGCGTAAAAATCGAAAAAATAATTTTAAGCAAAGAGGGTATAGAAAGAGAATCATAAAGCCTACATGCCTATGTTTTGCGCCTTTTATTTAACATTTTTAATATAATCTCAGACTAAATTATTGCCCAAACCCCACGATGCATAATACACTACTCTACATCCTTAAGCAACATAAATCAGAAATACTCTTTAGAACAAGCCGCCAAGCTTGTCTTAAAAGAACAACAGCACCCTAAAAAAATCAGTGTTGTTGTTATTCTAACCTCTTTTACAGCTCAATATGTAGCTTATCAGAATTCTAAATCAAGAATTCTGCAAAAGAAAATCTCAAAACTACACTCAACCTTCTTGAAAGAGAAGAACAGATTAAAAATTTTCGCTGTTCTTCTTCTTCCAGTTAAACCTCAAACGTGAATCTTTTAAGACAAACGAACGAATAGACAAGAACAAACAGACGAATGCGAACAGACAACCAGACAGATAAAAAAAGAAAAGGAAGAAAACCCAACATCCACTTTTTCTTTTTTGGGGTCGGGTTACATGGGTTCGTTTTTTTATACGGTTCAATAACAAAATTTTATATTAACTTAACTTCAATTACGGTCTACGGGATTTCAGTGAGCGGGTTACTCAAAAACAAGTTAGCCTTAATTGCAATCGGTCTGATCGCAGTTGTCGTAGTTGGAGTCACAGTTGGTCTTTCTTTAAACAACCCTTCGGGCAGCGAGAATAATCTAAACCCTACAACACCTTCAACTTCAAATGATGACAACCCCATAGCTCTTGGTAGCGATTATGGATTAACCATAAGCGTAATGGATAATAATCCGGTGATTTCAAAAAGTGAAGAAACAGTTGACATTCAAGTCATGGTGCAAAGGTGGTCAGACGGCCAAGACCGTAATACAGAAACCCCACATGGAGCTCCTGCTGCTAATCTGCAAATTGAGTTAACAACAAGCATGGGTTTTTTCAAATACAATCAAAATGTGAAATACCAAGAAGAAACTGACGAAACCGGCAGAGTCATAGTTCCTCTATCAGGTGGGCAAATCCCCGGAGTTGCAACTGTAACGGCAAAAGCTTTAGATGGGTCAGGAATAGCGGCCTCACTTCGGGTATACATAACAAAAGTTAACCTAGCTCCTGTAGAAGTTGTCGTCAATAAGAATGAGCAAATCAGTTTTGAATGTCAAGTGCAGGGAATAGACGACCCCGATTTGCTTTCTTTTAAATGGCGCAACTATAACGTTACTGGCTACATGAAACCACTGGGCAGTGATTATTGCTACCAAAACAATGTGTACACCGCTTCAAAAAGTCCAATTTTGGCTTGGCAAAGATATGACGGCAGAGGTTTTGAAGGATACGTCGAAGTGGAAGCTTTCCTATTTAACGACTTAACCAATAAAGAGATTAGTTTGGGTAAAGCTCAAGCGAAGATACATCTTCAACAATACTATGTTCAATGTGGCCTAGTTGGGCGTGTCACTCGTGGAGCAAACTATGTGGATGTAGCTTATGGTGTTTTGATTCCTAAAGTTGATGGTGCCGTAGGTTATAGCGTACGTGGGTCGGGTTTTAATGATCAGCTTTTTTATGGATCTAATTATGGCAGTGGATACCAGAAAATCGAAAACTTGAAAGCGGAACAAGGCGGATATTTCCTTGCCATTACGAGCGGAACTTCCAATAGCGCCGAAGCTATAGCAAAGTCTGATACTGAACTGCTCGATGATTATGTAAAGCGATTTCAAGGTGGCGACTTTTATGCATCTCCAACATTTGGTGGAATCCCATAGGATGGTGCAAACAAAAGCAGCAACCTCTGTGACTGCCATTGGTATGTTCATATTGAAATTTTGCGATTTTCGAAAATTATTAAAGCACTATTACTCATATCATACTTCTGGGAACATAAATGCCGAAAAAAGAAAAACCGTTAACTAAGAAAGAACGAGACGAGAAAAGAAAGAAACACAAGGAAAAGAAAAGCAAAACACAGACTGCTTAAGCCCAAAAAACTGCTAAAATTTTTTCTCTTTAGACTGTAACCTTTGGTTTGTTTTGTGAAATGAACAAGGAAATCGGTTTAGTTATTATTAGTTTTCTCAATTTATGCGGAAGGAATATGTTTTAGCTTGTATGTTTATAGTTAATCTGTAGTTGATATTTATGCCGAGTGTAGCAAAACGTAAAGAAAAGAATACTCAAAAAGCACAACAGAAAAAAATAGAACGGGATAAAGAAGCGAAAAAGAAACAGTTGAGAGAGCAGCTTCCTGCCAAAGGTAAGAAACATTAAAGCCACAATCTAAAAGATTATACTGCATACAACCTGGGTGTCAGACAAAAATTACTTTTTGCTGACTCTTAATTTCTTTCTGAATGGTTAAGTACTTCTGCAAATGTTTTCTTTATGATGTCAAAGCTGTCTTGGCGAGAGAGAATTAAAAAGTTAAACTTAGATGTATTTGCGCTCTATCTAGCTTTTAGGGATAAGAGATGCCCTTGGTATGCAAAGGTTTGGATTGGATTAGTTATTGGATATGCTTTAAGCCCTATTGATTTGATTCCTGATTTTATTCCCCTTATTGGACAACTGGATGATCTTATCATAGTTCCGGTAGGAATAGCAGTTGCGTTAAAGATGATTCCTAAGAGTGTTATGGATGAATGCAGGCATAAAGCTGTCAATCAACCGATGAGTTCTAAAACAAAATATCTTGTAGCAGGAATTATTATCTTCATCTATGCTTT
Organism: Candidatus Bathyarchaeota archaeon; assembly: GCA_963701765.1. Taxonomy (GTDB): domain Archaea; phylum Thermoproteota; class Bathyarchaeia; order Bathyarchaeales; family Bathycorpusculaceae; genus JADGNF01. The sequence goes on along the minus strand of CAVPBD010000009.1, from coordinate 375,650 downwards.
GGCAATATACATTTTTGCAAAAATTGTTTTTCAAATAATCTGATCTGTAATAATATGCTCCCCATAAATAACAGCAAAGCCAAAGGTTGGTTACAGCCAACGCACCAGGCCATTCCAACTTTGACCTGTCTTTTCTTTGAATCGAAAAATGAAAATGAAACTTTTAATAAAAATTAAAACTAAGTGCAAAACCCGATTAATGCAAGTATGGTAATATATAGTAGGATACTCATTGAGAATACCGCTTTAGAAGTCGTGGAAGAATTTTTAAAATGAAATCCAAAACATACGTTAAAAATTTAGTGGAAAACGAACAATTCGATAAGGATGGAAAATTGGTTTGTCCAACATGCAAGAAACAACTAAATGGTCTACAAACCGATATTTCAGATTCGTTGATTGCATTAGACAAACACACATCTAAAAAACATAAAGTACAATGTTGTTCTGAAGACTGCACAGCTAAATTCTTTGATAAACAACGAGTAAGCCTTGAAGAATAAGTGCATTAGAACGCATTTATTTATTATAATCAAAACTACTCAAGAGTTATCCAATCTCACGTTAAGTTCAGTTTACTGTACAGTACTACTTTAATAATAAGCGCGGTCTTCTGCTTAGAATGCACTGATCGTATGTGCACTTTTCTAAGCCCCCGGAAAGAAATATGAAGATTCAGTGACTGTTCTGGGCAAATGTATGGAGTCTAAAAAATGAGTATAACCCAAGAAGCTTCTAAATCGCGTCAACGCTTAGTTGATAAGTGCCCCGAATGTGCAAGCAAAAACCTCATTCACGATTACGACACAGGTGAAACCATATGCGGGGATTGCGGTCTAGTTTTATATGAGCAAATGTTAGATAAAGGACCCGAATGGCGCGCTTTTACCCAACAAGAGAAAGCATCAAGAAGTCGCGTTGGTGGTCCATCATCATACGCAATTCATGACAAAGGATTATCTACATCCATAAGTCAAGTTGATAGAGATGCATTTGGAAGAAAATTACCCATAGCAACTAGGCTGCAAATGTGGCGCCTAAGGAAATGGCAAATACGCAGTCGAGTGAACTCCTCCATCGACCGAAACCTCGCCCAAGCTATGTCTGAACTTGACCGTTTATCAGAAACCGTTTACATTCCGTCGCAAATCAAGGAAAAAGCAGCTGTTATTTACCGCAAGGCATTAAGCAAAAACTTAGTCCGAGGAAGATCAATTAACGCTGTCGCCGCAGCTGCACTTTATGCTGCTTGCCGCGGAAGCGGAACGCCTAGAACCCTTCGCGAAATCTCTATAGCAAGTCTTGCTGATAAAAGAGATGTTGCACGTTGCTATAGATTACTTTTGCAAGAACTCAATATCCATGTGACAATTGCAGATCCGTTGACTTACGTTTCTAAAATTGCAGAAAAAAATGATATTTCAGGAAAAACACAAGGCGCAGCCATAGCAATACTCAGGGAAGCTAAACGAAAAAAGATTACAGCAGGAAAAGATCCTATGGGCCTAGCCGCAGCCGCACTCTATATAGTTTGTATGCAGAATAACGAAAGGAAAACACAAAAAGACATTGCAGAAGCATCTGGGGTTACCGAGGTTACACTTAGAAATAGATACAAAGCATTAAAAAGGCAGTTAAACCTCGACGTACCTGAATTAAAAGCAGGCTTTTAGCCTTATTTTTTTCACTCCGGCAAAACGGGAACAAAAAAATGGCGAAAGAACTCGCCAAGAGTATTAAACAAACAAAGAATACCTTTATTGTTAAAGAAGTTCTATTGCCTCTTGTTTCGGTATTACAACAAGAGTTTCCATGGATACCCGCTCCCTCTAAAAGCATATAACTAGATGGATACAATAAGAATGAAGTTTTGCTTAATTGCAAATTTAATAAAAATTATTATATGATGCTTTTCTATTAGTAAATTCAGATGCGGAACAGACGCCTGCTGTAAAAGAGGGAGTCTAATGCCTAAGTCTTTACTAAAATGGCGTAAATTTTCAGTACGATCTCCTTTATTATATAATATGCTAATTAGCGGTTGTAGTCACAATTTCCATTCCTGGATCTGTGGCGTTTTATCATACTATGTTAAGGCTTCTTCTTTCTGCTGCTTTGTTCCTAATTTAATCATATAAACTAAGCAAATCCTGCGAAGAGGAGAAAAATAGAAATGAAAATGAAAATCCTTGCCATCGAATATCCTGAAGAGAACGAACAAAAAGTACGTGATATCCTGGACTCTGCGCTATTTACTAATATGATAAAGAGAATTGCTGAGTTCAAATACACAGAAGTAACTACACCGTACGAGGGAGAATTCGATGCATTTGTAAATGACATCATATGCTTGCTTGTTTCCCACTCTGAAGGAACAGAAGAACTCATTAACGTTATTACAGAAAGGATGCCACATTTACCCGAGCTTATCAAACAGTTTGATACAATTCGAGAAAAACTCGAAACAGAGATAAAAACAAACGGCAGTTGAAATCCTAAAAATAATCAAAAGAAATCCTGAAAAGGGAAGTTATTAGTTGAAGAACAACAGCTGATTTTTTGGACTGTTGTTCTTCTAAACAAGAGAATTTACTTGACACAAAATATCTGTAAGTTTTATTTAAGTTGAAAATTATCAAATTGAAATATGAGCTCACTGAATAGAAAACAAGAAAACGATGCTGGAAACAACACCTAATCTAAAAAGTTTAAACTTTGTTAGCTTTTCTTGCTGGCTCCACAATTTGGGCAGAATGTTGCCGTTACAGGAGTTAAGGCTCCACAATAAGGACATGGAATCATGATTACTTCTTTTATTATTGTTTCTTTTTCCTTGATGTTAGAATTCTGTTCCCAAGACTGATTTTTCTTTTGATTGCGATTGCCGCGATTAACCACGAAAATTAGCACAATTGAAAGCCCAAAAAATAGGCCAAAAAACGCTAAAATAAAAATAAATACTAACCCCAAGTCCGCCAAGCTAATTCCCTAATTATCTGTTCGGTTTAAACAATTAATATAGCTTATTAATTATCGCTAAGTAAGCGCGTTAAACATCAATATCTGCCAATGTACCTCTTATAGATAGAGATTATGTGTTCTGCTCAACAAATTTTCCTAAGCGCGATTTTATCGTAAAGTTTGGAGAAGAAGAAAAAATAGATAATTTCTGGAAAAATGGTTTTTTTCTTCTTTTTTATGATATAGATTAGTTTTATCCTGAAAGGATAGGTGTTTCTACATTGGCTTCTTTATAATAGATTGCTTGTGAGGTGTAGACATCGATTGCCACCGTCTGACCGATGTCGTTAACAGTGATGCTGTCAGGATTTTTTACCTAAACAAGCATTGATTCTCCTGTACAAAGTGGTAAATCACCATGTACAGTGATAACTCTCTCTCAAACGAGCCAACCCCATCCTAATCGGAGTAAGTGAGCCTTCAGAAATATTTTCAATATATATGATATCGGTTGTTAAGGTGAACCTGCCTTTGTAATAGAAGGTTTCGCTCCAATTCACTGTTTGACCTCTGACGGTCACTTTTTGAACACTAATGTCTCTGCCGCCAGTGTTTACAATCAATATTGCTGCTTGGGAATGACCTTCTATATTATTGAACCAAACATGTTGTCTCGCCAAAAGAACACTTTCTTCCTGCATACGAGTGCCGGTAACATTAATGGCAAAATATGAAACGGTTGCAGCGAGCAGCACTGAAATTACTAGAATAATTAGCATGGTCACAACTGTGCTTAAAGCCCAATGATTCCTTAAGCGAGGTTCCTCTTTTCCCTGGAGAACCAAAGACATCCTAAATCATCGCAGATTTTATTTTTGATTCAATGTATAATTGTGTATGTTATACAATTAAAGAAATTATGAAGGAAAAATCCATATTCAATGAATACAATTCATTTATGATTAAGGTGTAAATTGGACATAATCTGGAAAAATGCTTTTATTGAATTATAAACAGTTAAGCCTCTTGAAGAATTTTTTTGTTGCATCTTTGGTTGACCATTTGGGGACAAATTTTAAATACTCTTTATGTAGACCTGAAATGTAAGGCAAGATCCATGGTAGACATAATACAAATTGCAGCAATAGTTATTCCAATAGTATTTATTTTATACGTAGTACTTTCTTCGCTTCGAATAGTTAGACCTACTGAGAAAGGTCTTGTGGAGCGATTGGGAAAGTATCATAGATATGTTCAAGGTGGTCTAACGTTCTTGGTGCCCTTTGTGGATAGGATTGTTAAAGTCAATACTACCGAACGCATGACCCCAGTTCAGCGTCAAGATGTAATTACTAAAGACAAAGTGTTCATGGGCGTAGACGCTGTAGTATTTTACAGAGTGAAACCTGAAGAATCATCCGTTAAGGCATCACAGTATTACGTTAACGACTTCACTGCTCAAATAGACACACTAGCACGAACTGTACTTAGAGATATCATTGGTGGGATGGACATGAGCGTAGCAAACACTTCCAGGCCAATAATCAACGCCAGCCTTAAAGATGCTTTAGACGAACAGACCGAGAAATGGGGCATCGAAATTGTCAGAGCTGAAATTAAAGATTTAGAACCACCAAAGGACCTCATAAAATCCATGGAATCCGTCTTAGAAGCCGATAACCAAAGACAAGCCGCCGAAAAAACAGCCATAGCTGAAGCCACTCTGGCAAGTGGAGAGAAAAACGCGGCAATCCAAAGAGCCGAAGGCCAAAAACAAGCAGCGATTCTTCAATCGGAAGGACAAAAAACTGCAACCATTGCAATTGCTGAGGGAGACGCTCAAGCAACTAAACTGAGAAACGAAGCTTTGACAACCTACTTCAAAGACAACGCAATAATTTTCAAACAACTAGAGACTATTCAGGCATCACTAATGAACAACTCAAAAATCATAGTTCCAGAAGGCAAAGCTATATCCTTAATTCTTAACGAACAAGAAAACCTCTCAAAAGCCACTATTATCCCCATTTCTACACCGCCTCAACAAAAAACCTCAAGCAAATAAGAGAGTCATAACTCTCTTCTACTTTTCTTATAAGCCATAATATTTTAATTACCAATATCTGTTACATTAGCTTTGGAGATTCAAATGCCTAAAGCCTTTGTGCTAATAAATGTTGAATCGGGTTCTGAAGATACTGTCTTAAAAGAACTTAAGAGAATCGAAGGTGTTGATGAGGCGTATTTTTCTTATGGCGTATATGACATAATAACAAAAGTGCATGCGGAAACAATGGAACGACTCAAAGACATGGTCACCAAACATATCAGAACGCTTACAAGTGTTCGTTCAACTCTCACATTAATAATGATTGAAGACTAATGCTTACTTACTCTAGTTATTTTTTGCTACCGTAAAATCTTTAATAATTATTTAATTGTTAGCTGTTTTTTTATTTTTTATTTTTTATAAATATTTTTAGTGATCATTTAGGGGTAATTATTTGGATAATTCGCGTTTGTTCTATGGTTTTTGCTTCTGACATTATTGTTCGGGATATTACGTATTATTTTGATGTTTCTGCATTGTTTGCTATCATGTTTATGTTCTTCTGATTTTTGTTGGAATAATAGACTCGCGTATAGTGTAGGGCAAATTGTGAATTCGGATAGGAGTGTCGTTAACAAAACTTACGCACATAGCTACAATACAAGATTAGCATACTCTCTTCTTCAGTGGTTGCAGACAGAAAGGGTGTTCTCGCCTTAAAGTTAGGGTTTCAGCTTGTACCGGAGCCATAGCTTAGCTCGGATGCTGATTTTGGAGCTATATCGGTAAACTATAGACTGTATATTTAATCATAAGACAGAAGATATTTATGTAGAATCCCCTAATCAGTTGTCAAACATAAGTCGGCGAAATATTATGAAACCACTCCAAAAAATTCAGGTTCAGAATAAACTAAAACGCCAATATGATGGCTCTAATGCAACTATTTGCTGTCAGCAACTTATAAATAAATCATTTAGGGGGTAAAAATGAAATGAATAAAATTAGTAAGCTACTAAAGAATCAATTAGCTTTAAGTACTGTCGTTACAACTCTCATTATTCTTGTTGTCTCAGTACTACTTGCCAGTGTAGTTACATACTTTGCTATTAATGTGGTAAGTACAAGAGTTCAAGAAGAGAGTCTTCATTTAACAAAACAGCACATATGGCACAACGCAACTGCCCTGCCGGGAACTGTAAGTTACTCACAAGCTTCGCTAATGGTAATCAATACTGGGGGTCGAGATGTAGTAATTGACAAAATATCTATAAGAGGCCAAGAGTGTGACTGGAATGATACAGGGTCAGCGATTAATAAACTGGTGCTTTATTGCACGACTACGAATCCAATTTCAAGTGATATGTACTATGTTCCAAATTTTAACGTCACTGGATCAAATGATTTGGTTTATGGCTCAAATGCATACAATTTCAAAGTTGCATCAAGTGACCTGGTTCTAAAATCTGGTTACACCTTGCTAATATACATAGTTAATCCTGATAGCATTGCCGTAAATGATGTAGGTCTAACCATTGGAATTTCATTATATAGCGCTCAAGCAGTTTACTACAGAGAAACCAATGTTGAAGCAGTAGTCATGTAGTCAAGACCATTTTTTTATTTTATTGTCTTAAACCGTAAGATGTGTAGGTTTGTTCTACGCACAAATTTAGATATCTTATTTTATAGTTATTGCTTTTCAGTGAATAAAATGAAGAACCTAATGAAAAATCGTTTAGCTCTAAGTACCGTCGTGACAACTCTTATAATTCTAGTCGTTTCAGTGCTATTAGCTGGAGTCGTAACCTACTTTGCAATCAACGTCACAAGCACCAGAGTTCAAGAAGAATCTTTAGTTTTGACAAAACAGCATGTCTGGGTAAACATGGATAGTTCATCTGTTGCCGCTGTAATGATAATTAACACAGGTGGAAGAGACGTCGTTATCAGCAAACTTTCAGTTCGTGGACAAGACGTAGATTTAGCAACTAATGCATTCTATGTAACTGCTGCATCTGGTGATGATCTAAGTCAAGATTTGAACTATACCGCAAACACCGTAATATCTACATCTGATGTATTCGGCGGACTTTCTGGTACACCAGCAGCTCCAACTTCAGGCAGCACTCTAGTATTGCCTTCTGGTAATACGATCGTGATATATGTAAATGAACCTGACAGCATTACCGTCAACGACATTGGTCTGACAGTTGCAATAACTGTATTCACTTCGCAGGCAATGTACTATAAAGAGACAAACGTTCAAGCAGCAATTTAGATTTAAAACCACCCCCCACATATTTTCTTTTTTTTTAATACATTTTATCAGGAATCTTATGGGAATTACATTTCTATTCAATCCTTTGCAATTTACTTTTTAAGAAGAAAACCAGCAATTATTAGTTCGGATTTAATCCATTGGCCTCAAGTAGTTCCAGTAGACTCATGAAAATAAAATAAACTAAGATTCTTTTCCCAATCAAAAAAATTCGGATCTCCTTCTAAATACGTATGGTTTTAGTACACACAAATAGCTAAATCCATTTTTAAAGACACTACTATGATTGCCGATGCGAGGATATGGAAAAAGTTGCCAAAGAATATAATCGACTATTTGCTTATTAAGTTACACCGCTCCAAGAAAGGGTTAGCTCTTCCAATGACTTTTTTGATTCTCTTTGTGACAACCCTTGGGTTGATTTCGGCAACTTACTTTCTCGCCATTGAGAGGGTTAATACTCGGAGCCAAACTCTCAAAATAATCTCAGCGAAGCAGGATTTGCAGTCTTTGGATCAAAATATTATGTCGGTTGTTTGGCAGCAAGGTTCCGCTCGTGCAATGGAAATCTTGGATTCAAGCGGAAAGTTAAACGTTGAACCCAACAATGGTTCAGCAAGTATAGCAATTACCGATTTTAGGGACATAAACCAAACAATTTACAACCAAACAACTGGACAAATAAGATACGAATTACCATATTCTGATTCGCCTGATACTGGTTTGTTCCTAAAAGGTGATAGTCGCACCATAACTAACCAGAGTGGTTCATTAATTACCCAGCTTTTTATTGCAAGTGGTGCAGAACATGCTGAAATTCTTCTACGTTATCGTCCCACGGTATCATACATTACTGCAGGTGTAGAAAACAATCTTACCATTAACAACATACGTATTTACATTGTCAACATGAATTCATCCAACTCTATTTCGCTAAATGGTAAAGTTCCTCTAAGGATCTCTTGTGAATCAACACAGATAACAAGTCTGTCATACACCTTAAATTATATCACTGATAGCATAGTATTCACTTCAATTTTAGATGACACTAGTGGTCAAGTTTCAATTCCAATCTCAAGCACTACTGACGGCGCAATCATTAATCTCGAAATTGTCCAATGCAACATCAAAGTAGCAAGGAGCCTAGTATAGCATGCCGTCGATAATACCAAGCTATGTGTATACTCTATTTGCCTCAATAATTGTAGGCACTCTCGTGATATCTTCATGTGGACTTGTAGTAGTAAATGTTAAAGCAGAAGCCGAAATTCAGCAGCTCACAAACATAGCAAACTATGTATCCGCAAAAAGCATCAACCTTGCGTCTTACACTCCCACAGATAATCTCACCTCTAGGTCTCAGCTGGATATTCCATCCCTGATTGGAGGCCAAAGATATTGGATCTTGATAGGAAATGACTCTTCAGGAGCTTGGGTGGAAGCTGGTTTTGGAGCAACGCCCACATCAAGTCAACAAAGAGCATATATTCCATCCGAGGCAGTAACATCTGGCTCATATGTAAGTGGCTCAGGTCCAGTTTTTGTAGAATTCCAATCAAACAGCACAGGATTATACTTAACTTTAAATGGAGATAACTAATTTGGTCGGAAAAAAGAAAAAAATCGAAGAAGTTGAAGCAAAACCGAAGACTTCCGAAGATGAACTCGTTGGTTATTTAGGTATACAAGGTGCCCGAGTACCAGAAGGTTACACACAAATTGAAAGTTATCCACTTAATCCTCCCTTCTCTTATGCATGGATATTTCAAGATGACTCTGAAGGAAGCTACTTCTATGTTGTAGATGAGCTTACCATGACACCAGAGGAACGCGAAGCTTACAAACAACTAAAGGGAATACTTGAATACGAGCTTAAAGCTCCTCGTGTTGATGAAACTCTCACTGAATCATTTCATAGACAACTTCCATCAATAATAGAGCAACACAAGGATATTTTAGCAGGAACTAATCAGACTGGTCTCAAAAAGATTATGTATTACCTTGAGAGAGACCTGATTGGCTTTGGACGAATTGACGGTTTTATATGCGATCCTTTCATTGAAGACATTAGCTGTTTGGGTACTAACAAACCCATTTTCCTATATCATCGAAAGTATGAAAATGTAAAAACTAATGTTATCTATACTGATGAAGAAGAACTTGACGATTTCATAACACGAATTGTGCACAGACAGGGTAAGCACATTAGCATCGCTCACCCCATTGTAGATTTGACTTTGCCTGGAAAACACCGGCTTGCTGTGTCTTTTGGAAAGGAAACCACTCCTGCGGGAACGAGTTTTACTATTCGAAAATTCCGAGAAGACCCAATTACTATAGTCGATTTGATAATGAATGAAACCCTTGACGAATCCATCGCGGCATATCTATGGTTACTTATGGAAAATAAAATGTCGGTAATGGTTGTAGGTCCCACAGGAGCAGGAAAAACCACCGCGTTAAACGCAATTGCTTGTCTAGTAAGGCCTGACTTTAAAATGATTTCTGTAGAAGAAGTTTCTGAAATTAACCTTCCTCAGGAAAACTGGGTTTCCACAATTGCCCGAGCTGGTTTCGGAGGAGACAACCAAGGAGAAGTTAGTCTTTATGACCTAATTAAATCAGCTGTTAGACATAGACCCGCTTTAATTCTTGTAGGCGAAGTTAGAGGCGAAGAAGCGTATGTTCTATTTCAGGCCTTAGCTACTGGTCATGGTGGTATGTGCACAATGCACGCAGAAGACGCCGAAACAGTAATACAGCGTCTAACTCAACCCCCCATGAACATTCCGAATGGAATTTTACCCCTAATGAACTGCATAATAGTTGTTAAACAGGTTAAAACTGCTGGATTCGTTGCTGTCGAAAAGAAGGTTTCAACCAGAAAATTTGTAAGTATATCTGAATTGGATTCTGGAGGGGTTATTCATGATGTTTACTTATACAATCCCTCAAGTGACAGCTTCGAAGAAAATATCGAAGAAAGTTTTCTACTTTCCAAGATGGCTAAGAACATGGCTGTTCCATTAAGTGTTATCAAGCAAGAAATAGAACGCCGAAAACAGATCCTGCTAAACATGGTTGATAAGAACTTGCGAGACTTTAGAAGTGTACACAAAGCTTTGAGCACTTCTCTCAATTTAGTCGATTTAGACAAAACCGCTGAGAAGGGAAAATAATCATGCAGGCAAAGGGCGGTTTTATTGGCAAGATTCTTGGCATGATAAATCGAGCAACTAGCGAAGAAAGAGAAAAAGTTGAAGCAGAATTACCCTTCGTCGTCATGGTTTTCACACTCTTAGCAGCCAGCGGAGTATCCCCGTATGATAGCTGGAAAAAAATGCGAAAACTATCTTTCCTTCCAAACTTTAAAAAAGAAGCTGATGAACTTGTAAGACAGGTCGAAGTCTTAGGTAAAGATCCACTAACAGTTATGCGGTTACGAGCGGAAATAACACACTCAAAACTTTACCGGAACTTCTTAGGAGGTTTTGTTTCCTCAGTCAGAAGCGGAGGTAGAATGGCTGATTATCTAAAAAGTGAGCTAAAAGTAATTTTTGAACTAAGACATAATGAACTAACCCGATCCGTAGAAAAAATAGCAACACTAGTTGAAGCATACACTGTCATGTTAATTGTCATATTATGCGTCTACATCTTATTTGTTGTTTTCTCATCTGCTGGAATGAGTGAACTAACGGCTGGGACCTCCTTACCTACATCTCCGACTATGTCATACATAGTTGCTTTTCTATTCATGCCCGTATTGTCTTTGATTTTCATTCTAGTTGCACATAACATGCAGAAAAGCCCTTTCCAAAACCTAAAAGACCTCTACAAGAAAGCTATTATGATTCTAGCACCTATGGGTATAGTAATCGCCGTATTTGGGCTAGTACCTGGATTATCTAATGCAATAAAGCCACTTGGCTTGCCTGAGATCGCTACAATATGTTTGGTAATCGGATCATTATTACCCGCCTTTGACTATTTCAAAATTTCCAGAATCAACTATAACGCTGAAGATTCAATTCCGCACTTCATCCGAGATGTTACTGAAGCTCACAAGATTGGTCTTTCCCCTGAAAAAAGTATAGTGCAAGCAACAAAACGCAAAGAATACGGTGGATTCCAGAAATTTCTCGAATTGGTCCGTAGCCAAATTGAATGGGGAATTCCAATAAGAAAGACCTTCGCCAGCGTAAACAAGCAAATCCGCAGTTGGTTTGTGATTATGAATTTTGCCATGATGATCGAAACCATAGAAATTGGTGGCGATAGCACACAGTCGCTGGAGATTTTATCAGATTATAGTGAAAAGGAACGTGAAATTCAAATTAACAGACGAGCATTATTAAAACCCTACATTGTGCTTGCATTTGTTTGGAGCGTACTCATAGCAGCAACTACCACAATAGTAGCTATAACAACCACCATGATGAGCAGCGTAACTAACAGCAGCCTCTCAAGTGTTGCTACCTTAGCGATGAGTGAGCAAATGAAAGTTTTCTCAGTAGGTATCATTTTACAATGCTGGATATCTGGCTTCTTTATAGGAAAAATAAGCGAAGGCAATTTCGGTGCAGGATTCCAACACGCAGCACTACTAGCTGGAACAGCATACGTATCATTGATTGTGTCTCAGATAGTGCTGGGCAGTATATTCGATGTGAGCTCCTTCACTTCGCCAATGGGTTAACAGGATGGAGGAAAATTAAATGCCGTCAACCGCTATTGATACATTCTTTGCATGCACATTAATAGTTGCCATAGCTGTGATTTCAACAGTTTACATAGTCGGTGCAATGCATATCCAGATAGAAAGCACGCAAGACATGAACCAGGAAAGCTATCTGCGGGGAATAGCAGAACATATAGTAACAAGTTACGGAACCCCTGTGAACTGGGGCACCACAATTATTAATCCCGCCAGCTTTGGGCTATCCTCCTACAATTCTGATAATTTGTACGAGCTTGAAATAAACAAGATTACCAGATTAAACAACCAAAATCAATATGCCCTCTCATACATTGAAGCACTTACAGCCGCTAAGATAAGTAACATTGCTTTTGGTTTATCGCTCTCACCAATGTTGTCAATAGATGTTGCCCTTTCAGGCAACTCTACAATAGGTGATGTGACAGAGTATACTTTCCAAATTACTATTAGCCAAGAAGCTGGACCAGTAAACGCAAACCTGCATTGCTATACATTAGCAACCGACTTTATTGCTGATGTTAACAACGTGACCTCAAGTTCAGGTAATGGCTCAATTACTATTGAGGTTCCCAACTCGTCTACTGGACCTGCCCTTCTCATAGTATTTGCACAAGCATCACTTGACCAAAGATTATGCGCCTATACCGTATACTCCTTTGCACATTTATCCGATTCCCCTGAACCAAATGGTACCTTTCTAACCTTAAGCCCACTAAATAGTACCTTAAATGTTCAATTGAATTCTTCCATTGAAGTTATTGAGAAGGTTTATGCCTTCTCCTATGTTTACTCTGCAAATCTTACTTCAACCTCAAGTACCACTTATTCCATTCCTGATTTCGTAGATAATAGCCCAATCATAATTGCAGTTCAAGGTCTCAATAATACCGCTAACTTTATTGAATGGGTTTCTTATCCGCAAATTCCATTAACGTTTGGAGGAGACTTTTCGAATTCATCAGCTCATGTTTTTGTCTACACTATAACTATTGATAAAGTACTATATCGCCTAACTATGCGTTTTGGAGATGTAGTAAATTGAGACAGTTTCTAAGCAATAAACGAGGACAAATTCGCGTCATAGAGGCATTTTTTGCAGCGGTTCTAATGATTTCGTCGATCACAATCATTCCCGCAATTCAGTCTTATTCTTCTACCTCTGAAGGGACACTTTCGTCCACAGCTCTTAATGTACTCATAAGTATAGATAATGATGGGCAATTAGCTCAGCTCATTAATCAAGGTAACTGGACTGCAATTCAAAACCTTGTCGAATCATGTATTTCACCTACGTTATGGTATAACATAACAATATTCGACGAGCAAAATGAGCCTCTAAATGCTGTCATAATTTCAAGCGGGAGTTCAATAGGTAACCATGTTGAAGTTGCAAACTATGTTTGTGCGAGCACCAATATGACTTATGCAGTTTATACGGTTAGATTACAGCTTGGGGGATTAAATTAATGCAATCTCCGCGTCGCGACCGCAAAAACTCTGGGCAAGTACTGATTGTAACATCGATAGTGGTGATTTTACTTCTTACGTCTACTATTATTTGTGTAACTGAATTACAAAAAAATAATCCAGTATACTACGATAACGCAAATAAGGATCTGGTCGCTGTCAAACAAGCTGTTGTAAATACTATTATCAGCGCTTTAGCGAATATTTCCCAAGATGGCAATTCAAACGTGATTCAAAACGATTTAAATCGGTTGAAATCTGTCATTTTAAGCAATTCATACAATTCCTTGATCGAATTCAATTTTTCCCCTTCAAATGCGTCACCTTATAGCGATGGAATATGGATTTCTAGAGGTTCTTCAGGAAAGGGTGTTTCAAGTGTATTAGTAAGCTTTGCTATGAATGCTTCAGGAATTTCTTCAAACTACTACACTGAATACGTCGTTAATCAGACATCTTCAATAGAAATCGAAGGCTTCAACACCTTACAGGATGCAACCAGAACAGTTACAGTCTCCTGCACAGTCTTTAATGAAGACAATCTGGCATCAGCAAAAAACATGACAATTTATTATCAGCAAACCAGTCCAACAACTTGGGTAAAACTATCCTCGCCCAATATTATTGACTACGGAAACGGCACATATACAACAACATTTATTGTAGAAAAAGATCTCACCGTAGACTCGTTACCTGTTTCAATCGGTTGCCAAGACAGTCGGGGAATAACAGTATGGGCCAATGCAACCTGTCCTCAACAGTAATTTCCTGACTTATTATAATCAAAAAATTAACCTTTGATGAATATGTGTCAACTGGGTTTTTGGCTAAAATTTTGCAATGGAAAAAAGAATTTTGTTGTTTAGGTTGAAATATTATGTTGTTTATAGATTTTAGAAGTGAATTTTAGGTTCATATTCTCAAACAATATCGCAAGGTCGCAATTGACTAATATTAAGTCAGCAGAATCAGTAGCCAAGATACAGACCTAGAAACTAAAGGAGGAACATAGAATGGAACTCGCAGTTGAAAGCCAAAACAGTGACCTGATAAAGGTTTATGATGAAAAAACTGATACGTTAAAATTCATAAAGAGAGACAAAGGCTTCAACAAGCAACTCTCAACCATCGAGGAAACCCTCTCAAGGTATGGGCTTCTTAAAAATGAAATTAAAGTATATCTTTATCTTGCACGAGTAGGCGAAAAGAAAGCCGGTGAAATCGCTGAAGCTATTAGTCTGCATAGAACCGAAACCTATCGCATACTCCGCGACCTAGAAAAGAAAGGTATCCTCTTCTCAGTCTTTGAGAAACCGCTTAAATTCACAGCCGTCCCGTTAGATAAAGCCATTGATATCCTCGTTGATGCACAGAAAATGAAAATTAATCTCCTAGAAAAAGAAAAAGCAAGTCTTGTTGAACTCTGGCTATCTGTACCTCAGGTCAAAATCGAAAAAGCCAAAAAAGAACTCTTCCAAATGCTCGAAGGCGAACAGCAAGTAATACTCAAGGCCAATGAATTACTGGAAAAAACCGAAAATGAATTCCAAATCTTCGCTCCAAGCGCTTACTTAGCACAATTCTACTACAGTGACTTCACCGATAAGCTCAAAAACAAAGAAAAAACACTAAACATCACCTTACTCACCGAAAACTCGCCAAAAAGTAAGTTCTTCATCGAACAAATGGCATGGCCAAAAAACAAATTAGGCTTAGTAGAAGACGCAAGCTTACCCTGCTTCATGATATCTGACAAAAAAGAATTACTCATTGCTTTCCACGAAGAAGACATAAGTGACTCAGGCGATAAAAAGAAATTGAAAACTGCAGCCATCTGGACTAATTACAACGCTTTCATATGGACCCTACAAATGCTCTTCACAAAACTCAACGCAATCGAAAAAATATCCAACTAAATCCACAACTTTCCTAATTGTCATAATTTGTCTTAGTTTGGTAAGGATAAAAACAGACATGAAAGGATTAGGAAAACGTCCATTATTCTTTCTTTCAATAACTCTTCTGCTCATAATAGCGATTTCCATAACTGCGTTTGTTTCTTCCATCTGCGCGCAAGGTCAAATAGCTAAGGGCTCAACTTTAGTTTGGGAAAAAACCTTCGGTGGAACAGGTGATGACAGAGCCTTCTACGCTACAACTGCAAATAATGGATATTTAATTGTCGGTTCTTCCACCTCATTTATGCAAGGAAAAACAGTAGCTTGCATAGTACGATTAGACAGCGATGGTAAGCAGATTTGGAACCATACATATATCGAAAACCTTGGAGCAGAATTCCGATATGCTCAAAGCATAACTGACGGGTTCTTGCTAGTAGGAAATACCTTCCTTTCTTCAGGCGGAACCAATGGATACATTATGAAAATTGACAACCAGGGTAATCCCATTTGGAGCATTGTAGTAAATCCCTACATGTCATCTGATGAGGGAATAAACAAACTATTTTCAGCAATAATCTACGAAGATACTATAGTCGCTGTTGGATTAGCAACACCGTCTGGA
Organism: Candidatus Bathyarchaeota archaeon; assembly: GCA_963701765.1. Lineage (GTDB taxonomy): Archaea > Thermoproteota > Bathyarchaeia > Bathyarchaeales > Bathycorpusculaceae > JADGNF01. The sequence continues at coordinate 359,648 of CAVPBD010000009.1, read as the reverse complement.
AACAAAACAACTTCAGATGTGTGGATAATAAAGATAGATAATGCTGGCAATGTCCTCTGGAGCAAAACTTACGGCGACACTCCAAATGAAGCAGCACGAAGTATTAGTTTAGCACAAGATAATACATTTATTATTGCAGGCTACACTGACCAGATAATAACTAATGATTATGATTTTCTAATACTCAAAATAGATCCATCTGGCAACATGCTATGGAATCGAACTTTTGGTGGCCCACAAAGCGACAAAGCATACGCCATAACTTCTGCTTCAGATGGTTGCATTATAGCTGGTGATACACGTTCGAAAGGTTCTGGTGACAGCGATTCTTGGATAGTAAAAATTGGATTTTAATGGCGAGATGCTTTGGGACCAAACAGTAGGTGGTAGCGACTTTGATTCACCAACCTACATAACAACTGCGCCCGATGGTAGCTACTTGGTGGCTGGAACCACATTTTCATATGGAAATGGTCAAAGAGATTTCTGGCTCTTTAAAGTAACTGACTTAGGTAAGGTTGAGTGGAGCTCAACAGTTGGAAGAAGCAACTATGAAGAAGCTTATTCAGTGATTTCTACTGGCGATTACGAATATATTATGGCGGGTTGGACAAAATCTCTCGGTGAAGGACACTATGATTTCTACTTCATTAAACTTAACGTTAAAGTAAACCAATAAAAAATTCCTAAAGTTTGATTCTTTTCTCAGGTTTATTCCTAAACAACATATTGTATTGGGGCTCTAGAAGCTTGAGAGATACCCGTGTTAAGTTGCGGTGCTCTTTCAAGAAGCCACCCCGAAAGCTTGCTGCAACTATTCGGATTACAAGAGAAACTCTTTGCTTGTGCATTCCATAACCGGCAAGCTGTACAGGGAATTTCCTCGTTCTGGCTCATATTTATCAATTCTAATAATTTCAGAATTCATTTATCCCTTATGAAAAGTCAATCTTGAGTACTAATGTACATTATAAACACATGTAATTCCGCTTATTCAAATTCACTTGTCCTAATTAGATTATTATGACCATGGTTGTAATATGGGCGAATTCTTGTGTCGGCGTTATCACTATTAGCAATCGAAGGTATTTGGGAAAAACCATAAAAGCTAAGTCTTAGCATTAGTTATGATTTCCATGAATAAAAAACTCGCTATCACAGTTTCATTAATTATTATTTTATGTTTCAGCTTAGCTGGACAAGTCTTTGCAGTAACTTCTTCACCTGGAGTTAGGCCAGGTGATTATTTTACCTACTCTATTGGTACCTATTGGAGCTCTACTAATAGTAGCCTTACTGTTCCAGAATATTTGCTGGAAAATAATAATACCAAATGGTTCAATGTTAGCGTATCCTCCGTTATAGGTGCTAACGTTACAGCCACTAATCTGTGGGAATTTAATAACGGAACAACTGGTAATTCCTTAGTTGTGATGGAAGTTGATAACGCAACTGTCTATTTTGCCCTTGAGATTATCTGCCTGCCTTTAAGGGATTCTTTAACGCTAATCAGAGTGTAAATGACCTTCTTCTTCCTCTATCGAATAACGATGTTAGAATTAATTCGACAATAAACCGTGAGTATGCAGGCGTAAATAGAGAAACTAATATGGTGAGTATTAGTTATGCGGTTACTGATTACTACAACAGCAGTTTTGGCACCGAGACAATAACTTACTATATCGATAAAGCAACAGGTGTATTAGTTGAACGAATTGATTTTACAGAATTCCCAGATCAAACAGGTTCTCTTACATGGAAACTCACTGATACTAACGCTTGGACCTTTTCAGTAAAACCGTTGTCATGGTTGGATATCTTAGGTATAGCCATTGTAATACTAGTTATAGTCGTAGTGATAGTGTTGTTTATTATGAGCAGAAGAAATCGCGGGCGAAAAAGCAAACGATAGGTAATTACACCTATTATCTTTTCTTTTTGTTTTTTATTTCATATGATTATTTACAAACTCATTTTCAGCAATTGCCTTCTCCATTAAATCTTTCATTGCTTCAGTTAATCTTCCCGCATAATAAGGTCTGACTACCTGTAAGGTAAAATCTTGTAGCAGATTGACAGGTAAATCATGAAACGTTAAATCGACTAATAGCTTATTTTTTGCTGTTGATGCTGGCATATTCTTTTTGACCATTTATGAGTACATCCCTTTTCGTTACCTTGCGCCTTTAATAGCTAAAAAATAAACGATTCAAAGAATGTTCAAATAAGTGGAGAGGGGGTAGTGAAAATAAAATGGTGTTTAAATTTTAGACCCTGTTCTTATCAAAGAACATATCTGTTCTCCAGGGAGAGCTAATAATGACAATGACCTTACAGCATCCAATAAGGATGAAACGGGGTAGCATAAATGACTGTTAATAGAAATTCTGTTCTTATTCTGATTTTAGCATTAATTTTCATACAGGCTAGCGGAGCTATCTTATTTAGCATTAAAGATGTGAATGCAACTGCTAGAACTATAATAGTGCCTGAGAATTATGCAACAATCAATGATGCTATAGCTAGTGCTATTCCTGGCGATATAATACTTGTCAAAGAAGGCATTTATTATGAAAACCCATCTATTAACAAATCTTTAACACTCATGGCTGAAGGTAATGTCACAATAATAGGTCAGGGAGGTATTGAACGTGGAGCCAAGGCAGTATTTACAATCACTGCAGATAACGTGACGCTTTTTGGCTTTAATATTCAAAGCCTTAGATACTCCAATAGTACTTTTTTTGCCACAGGAATTAACGTAAATGGAGATTTTGTAACTATAGGAGATAACACAATAATCGGTACATATTATGGTATTTTCTGTTCTATCCAGTCTTCAATGAACATCACTCAAAATACGATAATTGGAGCTAAAAAAGATGGAATCCGTATATGCGGCGGTTCTTTAAACGTGATTTCAAACAATGAAATTATCAGTAACGCTCAGTCAGGTATAGCCCTAAATGGTTACTTAGATACTATAACCGGAAATACAGTTAATGATAATGTGCGCGGCATAGGTTTAGGAGCAGCCTTCTCGGTAGTTTTCGGAAATAATTTTGCCAATAACAGTGAAAGTGGCATGTATATTGCATCTTCAAATAGCATAATTACATCAAACACTCTTTCCCAAAACAAATGGGGTGTCTACTTCACGTCTTTTTTTGCAGCACCAAACAACAACACCTTCTACAGCAACAACTTGGCAAAAACTCATCATAACTGGTTTTTAAAAGATTTTCGAGTTTGGATGTTTTTAAATAGTTGTTTCTCTTCGAAATTGGCGTGGATTAAATGGCTTACCTGCGAAAAGAAAATGAAACTGTTGAAATGGACTATCCTCTTATTAAAGTCTGGTCAGCAATCGCTCAAACAATCATCAATCTCAAATGGAGTATTGACTCAACAGATGAGTCAGCTCACAGTCTTAAAGCAAAAACCAAGCCGTCTTTCCTTTCCTACACATCCATTCTATCAATAGAAGCTTTGTCTGTTGCAGAGAATATAACTCGTGTGAAGGTTTCCGCGGAAACCCCCAGTTACAACTATAACATCAGTATTGGATTTTGGGAAAACACAAGAACGCATCGACCAATTCTTATTGGGGCTCTCAAAACAGCTCTCTTTGGCTAAAACTGAATCCGAGAAAAAACTACAATCATAATTGAATTAAGGAGAAAATGGCTTTTTTATACACATAATTAGGATGGGTTAGGATAACTAACGCTTCCGGAGTTCTTGTTGTTATATTTTGGGCTAATTGATTTTAAAAGTATGGACTGGCGGATCATTTCGTCTTCTAAGTCCCGAAGAGGACAAGAAACCACCATTGGGGGGATGGCACTATTTGCTCGTGACTTGTCTAACGCTGATCCGCCAAGCATTGTCTAATTTTTGATTTCAGAGTCGGCAATACATACTATAAGTAAAAACCATAAATCAATTTGTGTGTCAAACAAGACAAAGACAGAATGTTGTGTTAATAATTTATGTTTGAATCTTATTGATTGTTTTGTATCTACACCGTTTTTCTATTCTTAAGTAATTGATTATAATAGAAATATTCCTTGACGAGTCGTTGTATTAATCGGGACATGGTGGAGTAAAAATTTTTTTCAGAGATTGGGGGTTGTTCATGCCTCGATTAATATTGACTCGTCAAGGTGTTATTGCTTCTCTCGTTCCTCAGTTCTTCTTCTGTTTTTTTACTATAAATAGTATTGTGACTGCATCAAGACAGTAACAACTTTTGTTTTTTAATATTTGGTTATTTGCTCGGAACGTTTATATCGAAAAGCGTTATGTTTTTGTGTACATATCGGTTGGTTGATTTCGTTGAACATAAAGCAAACAACTATACTGCTCATGACAATTTTATTTATTTCCTCAACAATAAGTCTACTATACTATGTAAACACGCTTTCTGGTTCTCGCTCTTTTTCACCCTCACCTTCTCCAACACAAGCCACGACTTTCCCAACAGAACTACGTGTATTCGTTGCCTCTAGTCTAGTCAGTGTAATAGAAAACGCAAGCCACGCCTTCGAAACAGCCAACAATTGTAACATTGTCTTAAACTCAGGTGGATCGAATGGATTATTTCAACAAATTAGCTCAGGCTTTCCTTGCGATGTTTTTATGTCTGCTGACTTCAAATGGGTCAAACAGCTAAACGCATCAGAGCTACTATATGATAACAATTACCGGAATTTCACAACAAATACGCTTATTCTGGTTGTACCTAAAGATAATCCTAAAAATATAACCTCACTTCTAGATTTAACAAACTCAGGAGTAAGAATTGTTTTGGCTGCTTCATCAGTACCTGCTGGATTATATGCTAATTCAACATTGACAAAAATAGACTCGATTTGGGGAAACCCCAATAGCATACAGTATAAAGGTCCTGAGTGGACAAACTATTACACAAGAGTCAATGCGAATATAGTATCTTATGAGGCTACAGTTGAAGATGTGGTTGGAAAGCTCTTACTTGGATTAGGCATCGCTGATGTAGGTATAGCTTTTGTTTCAGATGCCACAATGCAGGGCTCGAATCTATTATATATCCAAATACCTTCAGACGTTAATACTCGAGGAACTTACGGAATAGGCATAATAAAAAATACTGGCCAATTTGATTTAGCAACTAAATACATGAACTTCTGGCTTTCTGATGAAGGGCAAAGTTTGTTGCATGCTTATGGATTTGGAACATAATGTCCTTATGTTTCTTTTTTAAACTATGGATATATTAACTATAAAATGGTGCTAAAAACTGAAACTCGTAAACTATAGCCATTTATCAAATAAATTCGCTTTTTCAGTCTTCGGCATTATTGTTATTTTTTTCATATTATTCATTTCTCTACCCATCTTAGCAGTCTTTTTAAAAATCGATATTACTCTAGTTACTGCACAATTGCAGAACACTCAGATTCTAAATGCTATTTCTTTAGGATTGCTGACTTCTATTATAGCTACTTTGGGATCATTTTGTTTTGCTGTTCCAACTGCATACTTACTTGCAACGCGCAAATTTCCTGGGCACTCGCTTATCGACACTTTATTGGATATACCTATTGTTTTACCCCCGGCTGTAGCTGGTGTCGCTTTGCTTTTAGCTTTTGCACCTAAAGGTCTTTTGGGGCCTTTACTTAATAGTTTAGGCCTAACCTTGCCAGGTAGTATAATTGCGGTTGTATTAGCACAAATGTTCGTGGCCTCCCCATTTATACTAAGGTCTGCAAAAATTGCTTTCGAAAACGTCAATCCTGACCTAATAAATAGTGCAAGAATCCTCACTGGGTCAAACCTTAGACTCTTCTTTACAATAATTCTTCCTCTTACAATACGCCCGATTATATCAGGCATTATAATGACTTGGGCTCGTTCTATGGGTGAATTTGGCGCTACCTTGATGTTTGCTGGTAATCTTCCAGGTATTACGCAGACTATGCCTTTGGCAATTTATTTACTCATGTCTGAAAATCCCTTTGCGGCCATTGTTTTATCTGCAATTATGATTGTCCTGTCCTTTTCAGTCTTAATTGTGGTTAAGTTGTTAGAGAAGAAAAAGTATGGTGTAAAATCTTGATCGAACTTCAATCGGTCACCAAGTCTTTTGGGGGAACTCCTATTCTCCGAGAACTTAACTTGACTGTGAGAAAGAAGGAAATTTTGTCTCTACTAGGACCTAATGGATGTGGAAAAACTACTGTTTTGAACATCATTTCCGGCTTGTCTCGACCTGACAAAGGTAATGTAATTATTGATGACGTGTTTATTGATGGTCAATTCGAGGGTAAAACGGTTCATGTGCCTCCTTCTGCGAGAAAAGTAGGGTATGTTTTTCAAACTACTGCTCTTTTTCCTCATATGCGGGTAGTTGATAACGTAGCCTATGGGTTAAAAGCAAAACATTATTCTAAACAGGAAATTAGAGTGAGAACTCGTTCGCTCCTTGATTTTGTTGGAATGCGTGAATATGCAGAGTATTTTCCCCATCAGATTAGTGGAGGACAAAAGCAGCGTGTTGCCTTGGCAAGATCTCTTGCAGCGGATCCGGAAGTGTTGCTTTTAGACGAACCCATATCTGCAGTTGATTCTCAAATGCGTGAATCTTTGCGACTTGAGTTTAAACGATTACTTCGAGAACTCAAAATCACAGCCATTTATGTTACTCATGATTTAACCGAGGCTCTTTTAATGTCTGATCGTGTGGCTGTTATGGGTAATGGTCAGATTGAACAGACAGGAAACCGTCACGATATTCTAAATAGACCTAATTCAAAATATGTAGCTGAATTTCTTGGGCTTAATGTATATAATGCAAAAGTTATTCATGATTCTTCTGGGCAAATTAAACTTGAGATTGCTGAGATTCAAATCTTCTCACCTCAAATACCCGAATTAGGTAAAAAACCGGTTTTGGTGACTCTTAAACCTGAAGATGTTATCTTATCTTCTGAGTCCTCTTTCAGTGACCCAAAATGGTCTAATTGTACCTGCAATATTTTAAAAGGTACTATTATAGAGATAATTTTGATGAAGTCGGTTGCTCAAGTTACTGTTGATGTTGGTTTTTTGATAAAATCAGAGCTCACGCTGAATTCTCTTAATGACTTAAACCTCTGCGAAGGAAATTCTGTTTGTGTTCAGTTTAAAGCGAATGATCTAAACGTATTACCTATAAAAAACTCAGCTTAACTAAATTGATTTTAATTTAGTTTTCTATATTTATGTTAGCAACCGCTTTTAGAAGTTTCCTTATTAAGTAGTCTGATTTCTCCTTATTAGCCCGCTTCTTTTCTGTTGAATTTCCGGCTTTTACATTATGTTCAGCTACATGTTTGTTAATAGCGCGGTCCATTGCTTTTATATCGGGGACTACTAGAATTTCAGTGCCGCAAGAACATTTTATTATTGGCATTTTTCTTTTGCCAAAAGACTTTGAAAAATAATGCGAATTACCTTTTTCAAAATCATATTTATGTAAAGAGATAGCCTTTTTTTCCGCTCATTTATTTTCCCCTCTGAATTTTGCAGATTTTTGATTCCTATTATAAGAGGAGGTTATTTTACCTATGTAGGTAGAAAATATAAGTTCTTGTTGTAGGCAAGATACAGTCACAAGAATTGAATTTAATTTTGTAGACTATATTTTTTCTAAATGTAACAAAATTGACCCTTTTTTTGTTATTTTTTTATTCTTCAAGAATTAAATTGAAGCAATAAATATTTTATCATGCGACGAACTGGGTAATTTGGGGTATTTGGTGTGTTTGTCGTTCCTGATCTTTTCAGCTGATTTACAGAAAAATTGCGTTATTCATGTCAAATTGCGCTTTTTGTGTTAAAATATTGGGTTTTATGATTGGACTGTTGGATATTATTACAGGATAACTCTCTACATATGTCTCTAAAACTTAAATCGAAGTCTAAATTTGTTGCTTAATTGCCTGTTTTTTGCGCAGAACTGTCTATATTTTACGGTGTATATTATATTATTTGCAGGTCGGGAAGCACGCTTTAAAGGCGATGCATTGAGGCAAAGAGCGCGTCGATTAAAACAGCGAAAAATCGATACGCGATTAAGAATCTGCTTCGATGGGCTGGACAGCACTGTTGCATCGGGGCTTTGAGCCATATGGTCAAAACGGTGAAAGACCATGTAGCGATCAAGACGAGCCTCAATGGACCGCGAACAATATTAAGGCTTAGACTCGACCTGCACTTCATTATTTTTTAATAATTAAGTTATAATTTTAATTATGTTATATCGGTAATTGAAATCGTGTTTAAATTTTGGGTTAGGTTGATTAATCTAAATGGAAGCGAGTTAGGTTTGGCTAATCATATTTCTAAGAATCAGAAAATCATTTTGGAAAATCTCGCTGTAAAGCCAAATATGACTACTAAAGATATTGCTGAAATGGTTTATGGTTAAGATTGTGAATTATGAAACAAAAGAGTTCTCTTCAATTTATCGAAGTTTGATTGCCTTAGAAAAACACGATATAGTGCAGAGAGTTCATGTACAGCTCTCTTGGAAACTTGCTGATAAAAATTCCGTCGGACAAATAATTAAATCTGATTTTTTGCATATCTCAATATTTCTATGATGGATTTGCTAAAAACCTTGAATATCTATAGACCATAATTGATATTATTCTTCCTATTCCTCTAAATCAACGATAAGTGCAATGTAACTATTTCAACTAATCATCCTCGATATCCAGATAAACGAAAAGCATAGGGATAGTATTTTCTTTTTCTATCTTACAATATCCCTGCCTTTTCATAATTTGTTTTTTAGGAATAAAGGCTAAATATCAATCAAAACAAGATTGACTGGGAGAAAAGCGCATACCTTATTTCGAACTTCTACTGTAGTTTTAGTTGAGATTCAATACGAGGGACTATAGTACCACTAACTTGGGAGATGAAAAGCTTATGACTTTATTTATTATGCACCTTAAATGTCCACAAGAAAGCACTCAAATAGTTGCCAAGAAAGTCATAGAAGCTTTAACGCCGGTCCTTGAAGACTGCGTCTTGGCGTCTTTACATCTTCGAGGCGAAATGAATTATGCTGTGCGTGTCAGGCAGGCTTGGAGATAGCAATTGGGTGAATCTCAAAATAAGGTTTTGATAACTGACCCTATTGATGGTTGTCGTAGTGCATTACTGGTTGTTAGGAGCCTTGGAAGAAGAAATATAGATACTACTCTAATGGCTCAAGAGAATTTAGTGCCAGCAAGATTCTCGCGTTGGCACTCACAAAGTGTTTGTACTCCTTCCTCGTTCGATAATTTCGAAGGCTTTGTGAAAAGTTTGCTTAAGAACGCAAAAACTGGAAAGTACCTAACTATTTTCCCTCTAAGTGATAGCTCTCTCTTGCCAGTCTCAGAGCATAGGAAACAACTATCTCCCCATCTGAAACTTGTCTTGCCAAGCCATGAATCCGTATTGAATACACTTGATAAATCCAAAACATTAAGAATCGCGAACGAAGCGGGGATACCGACACCAGAGACATTTCAGGCAAGAAATACTGCCGAAGTGATTAAAATCTCGGCTAAAATCCGATATCCAGCCGTAATTAAACCCAAGCAGTCTTATATTTGGAATCGGAACGGAAAAGCTAATTTTTCGAGGCCGTTCTACGTAAATTCTGCATCCGAACTGATTTCAACTTATGAAAAAGTTAATAAGAATTTTCCTGAGCCAATGATTCAAGAATATGTGCCAGGCCATAATGTTTCAGTAGCGCTTCTGTTTGATCATGGCGAGCCTAAGGCAGGTTGTGCAATAAAAGTTAAGAGAACTATGCCCGTGACAGGTGGGAATAGCGTCCTGCGGGAAAGTGTCTCTCTTGATCCAACACTCCTACGATTTTCCTCAAACTTACTTAGACACCTGCGATGGCATGGGGTAGCTGAGGTAGAGTTCAAGATAGACTCAAGAGATTCAATCCCCAAACTAATGGAGATAAACGGTAGATTCTGGGGATCGATGAATGTTGCGATAGAAAGCGGAGTTGATTTTCCATATTTACTTTACCTCTTAGCAAAAGGCGAAAAGATACGTCCAGTATTTAAGTACAAAGTTGGTGTAAAATTCCGTTGGTTAAATGGTGACATTGAAAATCTTCAATCAACATTAAGAGGTGAGCCAAAAGTCGTTTATTATAAATCTTCAAGCAAGTTAAAAACGATTTTTCGTTTTCTTCAGTTTTATGGCGGGAATATCCACTACGATGGTTTCTCATTGCAGGACCCGATGCCTTTTTTCTTGGATGAATCATTGTTCGCATTTAGGACTATAAGAGGATTTGTAGGGGGTGAAATGCATTCCATTGGACATTTTGCCAAATCCCGCCGTGATTTGGCTCTGCAAAAAATAGGTTCCCATAAGACTGCACGCCCTAAAGCAAATATCGATGATCATCATGAGAAAAAATGCCGATAGAACCGATCGTCAAAGAATCTCCAGTGGACTCAATATCCAAGTATTCAATACTGTAAATGATATAGGTAGAAATCCCATCAACGCCCTTTCTGATGACGCCTTTTTTACTTTTGGATGGTTTAAAACTCTTGAACAGCAACCAAATTTCTCTCTTCACCCTTTCTATATATGCATTTATGACAACTCCGAGCTGGTAGCTTTTGCACCGTGCTTTATTGACGAACTTGATGAATATTTTATCCATGGGTTGTTTAGTTTCCCGTTTATGAAAAAAATCCTTGACGCAGGAAATAAGTTGGGACTGTGGCAAAAGCATATGTTGATTTGTTACTCGCAATCCTGCTATCGCAGTAAGATTCTGATAAATGACAAGTATTCAAAAAAGGAAATTCTATCTCTTATAAATAAAAAAATCAATGACATCTGCAGTAAAGAACGGATTTTGTTTAGCTCATTTCCTTTTGTTTCAGAGCAGGATACTGGTTTGTTGAAATCTCTTAGAAGTTTTGGCTATTCCCAACATCAATGGATAAACACATTTTATATTGATGTTTGTTGGGCTAATTTTGATGAATACCTCGCAAGCTTTAACCATAAAGTAAGAAATAATATTAGTCGAGAAATCCGAAGTTTTTCGGAAAGTGGAATCAAAATAGAAGAAACCCTTGACTTTGGGAATCTTTCAGAAAAATTGGCAGATTTGAGTTCTAATGTGTTCGAAAAATATAATCCTGATGAAAAAACCAATAAGACTGAGGCATTTTTTAAAAGTTTAAATGAAAATGCAAAAGATATAGCAAAACTAATTATAGCCAAAAAGGAAGATAGGCTGGTTGGCTACTTGTTGCTCATGCGACAGAAAGATAACCTTGATTGTTTCACTTGTGGGTTTGACTACAGTCTTCTATCCAATACCGTATTCTTATATTTCAACATGGTTTACTACTACCCAATAAAATGGGCTATTCAGGAAGGAATTGGTAAAATATATTATAGGCGGACCGCCGAAGAAGCGAAATTGCATCGGGGATGCAAGCCAGAGCAAATATTTACGAATCTTAAATGTCAAAACAAGCTTCTCGACTTACTCTTTTATCTCTATATAAATAAAAAGCATTCGCGATTTATGAAACTTATCGGACAAGTTGCTAAGCTTTTATAAAATTCCTAGTTCTTGGTTCATCAAGCATAATCTTTTCAATATTAATAAGCATCTTTCATAATATACTTTCTACAAGAAATATTGCCTTTGAGAAATCCTTATTTTTTCAGGCTTTTCTATTTCTTGCTTTTCCTGAAGTGGATTAGTATGGAGGCTATGACAATTATTATGCTAAAAAAAATTATTGCTGTTGTGAAAACATCATTTTGTAAGATAGCTAGTATTATGCAATCCGCTAATAAGCAGTAGAACAACAGCTGAAAAACCGTGTTGTTCTTCTAAGTCGACCTAAGCTACGATCAGTCGGAGTTAATGTAAACCAACATAAAATGTGGCCGAGGTGAGGTATTTAGCATCAGTTTGCAGTATCCCATACCCATTTCCTTTTTCCTTAATAAAAAAGGGATATAGTTTTCTCCCTCCTAAAATCTATCTTGAAATGTTCGCTTGTCAGAGTCATAGGAAAAATTAAAGGTTTAACTATAAAAATTTTCAATAATACAAAATATTGAGAGTTAAAGTGTTTTTTAAAAAAAGTTATAAACAAATAGTTAACAATAAGTAATTAACAAATTTTTTGGAGAGAGAATCTACTAATGTATTATAAAAAAGCAAAAAAACCAATTGTAATAATAACAATGATGTTGATGCTGAGTATAACTACAGTTTTGTTTGTAACCCCGGTTGAAGCCCAAGCAGGGGTTCAGATTAAAACCTATCTGCTACTTAGCGTTCAACCTAGCCCTGTAGGTCAAGGTCAAACAGTGTATGTTAATGCCTTTATGAGTGTACCTCCAATAACGGCATCTGGTCCCTACGGTGACATGTACACAGGTATAACAATAAAATTGATAAAACCTGATGGAACCACAGCTACATTGGGACCATACATGTCTGATGCTACCGGAGGTACATGGGCTCAATATGCCGTTGACCAAATTGGTCAATACACCTTCCAAGCTTTTTATCCGGGGCAAATATTAACCGGGAACAATACTCGAGTACCCGGTCCTGGCGGTAATCTTAACATGGTAGGTTCACAGATGCTTCCGTCTCAGAGCGAACCAGTGAAGCTTGTTGTGCAAAAAGATCCAGTTCAAGCCAATTATCAGTCTCCACCGCTTCCAACAGAATACTGGTCTCGTCCAGTGTACTCTTTAAACTTTGACTGGGCCCAACTCGGCGGTAGCTGGTTTGGACTACGCGCTGCTGCGTTTGCCAATACCGGTGTATACGATGCAACCGGAAACTTCAACCCATACACTAAAGCACCCAACTCTGCACATATAATATGGACAAAACCAACTCAATTCGGAGGCCTAGTAGGACAACCAATAAACGCTGACCAAGAAAGCCAATACACCTCCACCTCAATACTCATAAACCACTTTGAACCGATAATTATCAACGGAATAATTTTCTACACTGAATTTGCAAGTATAACTGCAGGAGTTGCATTCACTGGGGACTACCAATACTTAACTGCTCCACCTACTGCTTGGGTTGCTGTGGATATACGCACAGGAGAAACACTATGGAAAAGAAGCGCAGGCATTACAGGTACTGAGAATCTACGAATGGGTCAAATACTACGTTTCCATACTATCCAAGAATACGGCTCTGTTGCATTCCTATGGAGCGGTCCAACTAATGGTACTTTTAGAGTATATGATCCAATGACTGGACAACACCTAACTAACATTACTGGAGCTGTAAATATGCAATACCTAATGGATTTAGATGCCACAACGCAGGGAACACTCTTAGGGTGGGGCACTTCGGGAAATAATCTTTACCTGTGGAACTCAACAAAGCTGATGTTTGATCCAATAGCATTCCCAACCCGATTAGCGGAACTACAAAGGACTATGCGACCATACGGTACAGTCAATTTCACGGCAGGAAATCAATGGTCTGTACCCCGTAATTTCCAAATTAATGGTGTATCTACGGGCGCTCTGGGTATAGGTGCCACAACTCCTGAAGTGATACTTTTGCGGTCAGCGCCAACAAAGTACTCCGGTGCTCTTGCAGGTTATCAAGTTACGGCAGGAATAGAAGCAAAAACAGGTCGGCTCCTATGGGGACCATTTAACCAAACAATACTCTGGAGGAGAAGGCGCTGATATGTCTCTTCTCTGTGCCAACGATGGGGTCTATGTTTTACACAACAAGCATACAAATGAAGCCTACGGTTATTCTCTTGAGAATGGACAGCATCTATGGGGTCCGGTGCAACTTGGAGGAAATGCATGGAGCCATATTCAGCGCGCTGGCATCATCGCTTATGGCAGAGTCTACATAATTGACTATGGCGGCTATGTAAACGCTCTTACTCTTAAAACCGGCGTAATAGAGTGGACTTTCCACCGTGGAAGTGCTGGCTTTGACACTCCTTATGGAATAAACAATCTTTGGTACAATTTTGCTATTGCTGACGAAAAGCTAATCCTAACCGAGGGGGCCATGTACAATCCACCACTCCATCCGGCAAAAACGCTTGCAGTGAACACAACTAGCGGAAAATTATTATGGGGACTGCTAAGTTATACTGGGCGAATTCCTCCTGCTGTAGCAGACAGCCATTTGGTGCTATGGAATAGTTTTGACTGCCAGATATACACCCTTGGTAAAGGACAAACTGAAACCTCAGTTGCAGCCTCGCCTAAAGTTGCGGTAAGAGGTAGTAGCGTAATAATCGAAGGTACGGTTATAGATGAATCTCCTGGCACAAAAGACTCCAACAGGCAAGCACGGTTCCCCAAAGGTGTTCCTGCAGTTTCCGACGACTCGATGTCTTCATGGATGGAATATGTGTACATGCAACAAATTAAGCCAACTAATGTATCGGGTGTTCCAGTGAAAATATTTGTTACTGGACCAGACGGCAATACAGAACATATAGCGACCGTAACAAGCAATGCAGAAGGTCTATTCGGTCACCAATGGCAACCAAAGCAGACCGGACTATACATAATTAAAGCTGTCTTTGATGGCTCAGAATCCTACTGGATGTCAACTGCAAGCACTATGATAGCAGTTGATCCTGCCGCTGCTGCTATAGTCCCAGTTCAACCTATTACTGCTCCAACCCCGACCCCCGAAGGCCCAAGCACAACAAATCCAACCATAGCCCCAACCACAACACCGTTGCCAGTTGTTGAGCCAGAAACAGGTATGCCAACAGAAACCCTACTTATCGCAGGCGCAGCAGTAATCATCATTGCAGTCGTTGCAGTCGCAGCAGTAATGCTAAGAAAACGCAAATAAACAAACAACAAAACCAAACAATTCCCTTCCTTTTTTGTGAATATACATGGCAAAATTTAGGGAAAAAAATGAGCGCTGAGTGGGCTTTGGCGGTTCAATCTCCTAAAGTAGCGTGAGGGTTTTGAGTTTCTCTCCCTATTTCTCTCCTGAGTTTCCCCCGCCAGAGCCCCAGCAAACCTTAATCATTAATTGATTAGTGCGCTATTGAGTAATGTAGATGTTGCAAAAAATTATTAGCCCAAACTGCTCAATAGCAAATTGCTGGCTTGTTTTATATTATCTTTAGCAGCATATTCGCCGCCTGGCAGAGCTATCAGGGGCATCTAATCTGAAGGTTTTATATGCTATGAGAGCGAGTTGCTGATTAAGTTTTGATTAAATTTGATAGGAAAGTAAATCTAAAATAGTTGCTATGTTGCTATTTGTATTTGAAGTGCTTATATGGGTAAGGATAGCCTGCTTGTGGCTGATAAGAAGGTAAAGTTTTGGATTTTTGTAAGCTTACTTTCTTTGTTGGTTTGGATTATTCGGGTAGTTCCAGATAGCGTTGGGCGCTTTTATAATATTGTTTTTGTTTCTTGGGATTATTATTATCGTGCGGTTGTTGGCGGCTGGATGTATTCACTTGCAGCCGTAGGAATAGTAATCCGCTTAATCGGTGTTATTATTGGGATTGCTGTTTTGCTTTTAGTATGGAAATATAGAAGCTTTTTTGATGTTAAAAAATGGGTAGCATCTGCACTTTGCCTTGAGAGCATATATTATTTGCTTTTGATTCCTTCGCCAATATGGTTGTTTGCATTAGTTGGTGAATCGCGGGCATCTTATGCTTTTGGGTTATCTTATGTTTTACAAATTGCTTTCACTGTGCCTTTTTTGATTATTTTAGCAATTAAAATCTCGAAACAGCAAAGACATTCTAGTACCTCGGCACTGTTAAAGTGGGCTGGGCTTGCATTTTTTGGCTATATTGTTGCTTTATGGGCTAATTCTGCTATACGTTGGTTCGATATGATTACCATGAATGGGGCTCAGTTCTTTAGGTCGGAGGCAAATGTGGTTGGCGCTTTGACTGCTATTGTGTTTATGTCTTTTGCTGTGGTATTTAGCGTTCTTGCAGCGTTTAATTTGGGAAAACAAACCAAATCAGCAATAAAATGGTTAGCCCTGTCTTTAATAATGGTTGGATTATACTACATTATCTACGCTATCTTCTCTTATCTTACTGGAACTTTAAACACTATTTGGCTTGTTGATATTTGGGCAATCCCATTGTTAGGTTTAGGAATAACATTGCTAATGTCAAAAAGTGATAACAGTAAAAAACCAATCATAGCATAAGATAGTAAAAGTTGTGCCTCTTTGTTTTGTTCCACCTGAGACATGATGTGTGGGCTAAGTAACTCGGTAAAGTTTCAACAAACCATCTTTAATCAAATGCAGCAATATAGTTATTAGCTAATATGTTTGTTAGCTTGATTGTTTTCTTGTTTTGCGTTATCTATGGGCAGTATACTCTACATCGGGTAGCTATTAGCGCGTCTTTTTTTGGAAAGCAGAACTTATGTTAAAAAATGTGGGCTGAGTGGGCTTTGGCGGTTTCAAACTCTTAAGCATAGTAGCAGCGTTAAGGGTTTTCATTCTTTCTCTCTCCTGTGTTCGCCCGACCAGAGCCCCAGCAAACCTCTTTTCAAATTAAATGATTAAACTAACAATTTGGCTTTTACGGGTGGCTCGGTAGCCAAAATTAGGGTGGAGTAGGTATTTTTAACCAAAGGGGCGATGTCTCCACAATAACAATTCTCTTTTTCTTATTCAGTATCCAACCAAAGCCTCAACAAACTTTTCTTTAAATCTTAGGATAAATCCTTATTAGCTAGCCCGATAGAGACCATCTTCCGTACATTTTTCCTATTTTTCTTTTTAAAAGCTAGCCACCTATTGTGTTTTGTTTAAGACTCTGCAAAAGTGTTATATTTAAAATCCAAACAAATAGAATATAAATGATTTTCAGGAGATTAAAAATGAAAAACAAACTATTCTCTATAATCCTTATAGCGATGATGTTTGCATCGACAGTGTTTTTAGTAAACATGACTTCAGTCAAAGCAGACATAATGCAATTTGATACCTATGCTGTAATTATGCCAACACCCCGAAAAAGTAGGCGTCGGACAAACCATAATGGTCAGTATGCGGATTTGACAGAATGGGCGTCGCAGACAACAATCAGGGGCAAACCTGTTCACAGGCTACATGGTAAAAATTACTAATCCTGACAATACAGTTGAAAATAAAGGACCATTAACCGCAGACGCAACATCTGGGGCATGGTTTCTTGATATGCGCCCACCAAGGTCGGTACATATAAGTTCCAATTTAGCTTTCCTGGAATGTGGATAAACACAACAGCCACCCAACGTTACTATAAACCCAGCATAAGCTCTATTGCAGAAGTGATAGTTCAAGAACAACCTTTAACATCTTACCCGGAAGTTCCGATCCCCACTGATTACTGGACTCGCCCAGTTTACGCTGAAAACAAGAACTGGTGGTCTATAGCTGATAGTTGGCTTATGGGAACAAGAAACCGATATGATGGCCGCTTTTCACCTTACAGACTCGCGCCTGATAGTTCCCACATACTATGGGCTAAACCGTTCTGGTTTGGAGGAATAGGTGGAGGACAATTTGGTGACAAAGCTTTCTACACAGGATTAACCTACGAGCAACCTTACGAACCGGTTATCATTTCTGGACGAATATACTATGTAGTTCACGGACCAACTATAGGCACTTGCAGCTTACGGTACACGATGTTTAGATCTTTATACTGGAGAAGAAATTTGGTACATAGAAAACATCACCACTCCCATAGTATGGTTTAGATTTTGAATCCGCAAATGAACATGGTCTTCTGCCATACCTTTGGAGCACAAGTGGCTCAACTTCAAATGCCACATGGAGAATGTATGATGCCTTTGAAGGAAGACTAATAACAACAGTTATTAACGTGACATCAGGAACCATAAGATACGGACCTAACGGGAAATAGTTGCATTTATTTAGCGGATCAGGATCCAACCGAAGATTAATGATGTTCAACTCAACTCTAGAAATAACTGGACGCATAAATGACTACTTTAGTCCCGCATTAGGTTCAGTATATGACGGAAGCAAAGGTATGGAATGGGAATGTTTCTATTCCAGACGTAGGCGGAACCCAAAGTGTACTTGCAATGGACGAAAAATATCTACTTGCTAGATACAGCAACACACAATCTTACCCACAAAGCTTTTGCGATATGGCTTATGATCTTTCACAAATAAAACCAGACGCAAGCGGAAATTACCCCTCAACACTTAACAATCTTTGGTTTAAGACCAACAGACCTATACACGCCTTCACAAAGACCTATCAATATCGGCAATGGCATATACACATTCTTTAGCTCCGATACAGCACAAATACATTGCTACAGCATCCAAACAGGAGAGCAAAAATGGGTTAGTGACCCATTGCCCGGCTGGGGAATTTTCAACGTACTAAGCTATGTAGCGTACGGTAAAGTCTACTATACTGGATACGATGGGCATGTGGGGGCATATGCTGTTGAAACTGGAAAACTAGAATGGGACTTCTATTTTGGAAACAGTGGCTTTGAGAATGCTTATGGAACTTGGCCAGTAAACAACGGATTAACCATTGCAGACCATAAAATCTTTGTAACTAACGATGAGCACATCCAGACCCAATTATGTGGCGAGGCGGAAAAACTAGGGATGTATTGATGCAGATACAGGTAAGTGTCTTTGGAACATAACTGGTTGGAAACGTTTACCAGCAATATCTGATGGCATTTTAACTACTGTAGATTCTTATGACGGTCAGCTTATGCTATTGGTAAAGGTCCAAGCCAAACAACAGTTTCAATATCTCAAAACCCCATAACAAAAGGTTCATCGACGATGATTCTTGGTACAGTCACTGATAAATCACCAGGAGCAAAAGGCACCGCGGCCGTTTCAGATGAAAGCATGTCTGAATGGATGGCACATCTGTATATGCAAAAGCCAAAACCAACAAATGTAAACGGTGTACAGGTAACGATAAGTGCAATTAACCCACTTGGTGAAACTGAACCAATCGGTACAGCAACGACTGACACAAACGGCAACTACGGAATAATGTGGACGCCTCAATTAGAAGGTCAATACAAAATTATAGCCAAATTTGAAGCAACCAACTCATATGGAAGCTCAGAAGCATCAACTTATCTTGGTGTATCTCCAGCACTCTCGCAACCAACATCAGCACCAACTACAAATGCACCAACATCAACGCCCTCAGCAACTCAAACTCCGGTGCCAACAGCAATCAGTCCCAGTCCGACCGTAGCTCCAACACCAGGCACAGGCATCTCCACTGAAATCCTACTAATCGCAGGCGCAGCAATCGTAATCATCATAGCCGTCATCGCAGCAGCCTTAGTGTTAAGAAAACGTAAATAACCACAAAATAAAATCGAATCAATTCCCTTTCTTTCTTTTTTATGAAAAAAAAACAAGTGCGAAATATGACGAAAATTTGGACTGAGTGGGCTTTGGTGGTTTCAAACTCCTAAATGATAGTAGCAGGGTTTTCAATTCTCTCTCTTGAAATGTTCGCCCGACTGAAGCCCTAGCAAACCTTCGTTTAGAGTTATTATGAGAAAATATTGCGTTTTTTCAAAGTTGTTGACAGGCATGAAGAAGTAAAATCCATATAGAAGTAGGATTCGAATACGTCTGCTAAAAGGACAAGTTAATATTGATGAAAAAGCGTAAATGAAGAAGAAAAGTGTTCGGGGCTATCTGAATTGTGGCCGAGGTGAGGTAGCTTGGTAGCCTAGAGGCCTGTGGAGCCTTTTGCCAGGGTTCAAATCCCTGCCCCGGCCCCTTAATCGCTGAGTTTTTCTTTTAATTTGTCAAGACACCTTAAGAAATCATAAAATTAATCGCTGCATGCAAAAAAAGAAGTTTAGGAATGGATAACCAATCTTTTGGAAAGGAAGTGAATAAATTCTCCTTCTACCTATTTTTAATGTCTCAGCCAGCTAGAGCAAGCACGTATGACGGAACTAACAGAGGAGCAAGACTTACAAAACTTGTACCTGTGAGCTTTAGTTTCTACCCAACCGTGCAACATGGTTTGAGACAAGTCCCGTGCCAGAGAGAGCTTACCTTAGAGGAGCGTACCGCTCCGCTGTGAAGTTAAGTGTTAGGTTACACGGGATACAAACTATCCTAATAAAAAATGAAACATTTTTGGCAATTAATCATTAAGTGAAATTGAGGAATTCCACCAGTATACTTGTCTATATTTTTCAGCAACTGAAAAATTTGGGTCATCATAGACTATATCTAATGAAAGTCCATACTGAGCTAAGAGTCTACGACTTTGTTCCCAGATTAATGGGGACTTTTCGTCAGGTCCCCAGAAACCCCAAATTCGGTCAGTAGGATTCCGCATACCCCACCCATAATTATTTGGCAGAATGAATGCTGTATTAGCTACTATTGAATTATGGCTAATTTTATGATTTACTGCATCATTCCAAAATTGTCTAAGCGCCTCAAAATGCTCATCACGCATAACTCCATAAGGATTGTCAGATAGCTGTGGATAATTAAAAACTGTAATGTATTTTGCGCCCGTTTCATATGCTGTGACCATTTGATTATAGATTTCTTTTCCGCTATCTAAGTAAGGAAGTTGATTATATTTCCAAGTTATCATTGCACCCCAATCTTTGTTTTGCATCTTTGCCGCGCCTCTAAGAAGGGCAATATCTTGAGGTAAACTATGGTTCCAACCTATCTGCGCAAATACAACATCATAACTACCTAAATAGTCAAACCAGTAAAGTGCGTAATCGGAAACAAAAGTAGGAATAGAATTGGTTTTTAATACGGTGGCATTTATTTCTCTTTCAAGATTTGCAGCAAATCCTTGTGCCACCGCGTCGTAGGTAGAATTAGAAGAAAAACGTGATGGGATGCTGGTCCAGTTCGTGTCAAGCCAGAGTCCACCTGGCTCATCATAATAATAGATTCCTAAGAACCTGTCGCCCCAACGAGTTATAGCTGAGCTAACCCAAGTTGCTCTCCATTCAAGATGTTTTAAAGATAAAATATAAGGATTCAAGTCACCAAAATACACAATTAAATTTAGTCCTGAGTCCACGGCATAGTTACAAATTTCATCAATCGCAGTTTCATTCGTACTAATCGGACCCGACTGTAGAATGAAAAGATTTGTATATTCTTTTACTCGATCAATAAGCAATTTTGCCTCAGTACTGGTGTTTCCACAGAAAGCAACACCAATATACGCTTGGTCAAGAATGCCTTTCTCGTCAATCGCCGGATACAGCGTGTTAAAGGAAGCTACCAAAGCAGTCGTAATCAAAAGTATTATAGCGATTGCGATGCTTAGCTTCTTCAAACCAATAAGCTCCGCAACATTTGAAAGAAAAACAAACAAATATGACTTCTTATCTAGACCTCAAAAAACTTCCCGACGACATAATATAGAAATATTATGTTTCATGCCAATAAAAGTGAGTTTTTAATCTAACCTTATCAAATATGCCCAAATTCTTTAAGTTTAACGTTAATATTAAAACTTAGCATTACTTGGGCTGATTAACGTGGATATAGAAAAACGAATCGAATTAATCTGTAGATTCCCTGCCGAAGAGATTGTAACTCCTGAAGATTTAAGGCACCTTTTGGAAACCGAAGATCACCCCATTGCATATAATGGTTGGGAACCTTCCGGTTTAGCCCACTTAGGCACGGGTGTAATCTGCGCTTACAAAATGAAGGATTTTGCAGAAGCAGGTATTCACTTTAAGGCGTTCTTGGCAACTTGGCACGCATACCTAAACAACAAACTCGGCGGGGATCTTACCCTGATTAAGAAAGCAGCTGATCTTTTCCGCCACTCCTGGATCGCTTTAGGTGTACCAGCAGATAAAGTAGAATTCATCTATTCTGACGTTTTATATGACGATCTTGATTACTGGGCAAAAACAATGGCTATAGCAAAAAATCTCACTATCGCCCGAACCACACGTACTTTAGAGATTGCCGGAAGAAAAGACACCGATGCAAGATACGTTTCTGATTTTCTTTATACTCCAATGCAGGTTGCCGACATATTTCATATGAAAGTAAAGATTTGTCAGCTAGGTATGGATCAACGTAAAGCAAATATGGTGGGTAGAGAAGTCGGCGAGAAAATGGGTTACTGGAAGCCAGTTTGTGTTCATCACCATTTACTGCAGGGTTTAGAAAAACCCGGCGTGTGGCCTATCCCAGAGGGACAAGAAAAAGAAGCGATTGCCTCGGCAAAAATGAGCAAAAGCAAACCTGATACCTGCATCTTCATCTACGATACACCAGCTGAAATTAAAAAGAAACTATCAAAAGCTTTCTGCCCGGAAAAAACCGTTAAGTTCAATCCGATAATGGACATATGCAAATACATAGTATTCCGTGAAAACCCGGTTTTCATTATTGAGCGTCCTGCAAAGTTCGGTGGAAATATTCAATTTGAGAGTTTCGATCAGCTTGCTTCTTCATATGTTGAGGGTAAGTTGCATCCGATGGATCTAAAGAACGGTGTTGCAGAACAGTTAGGTAAAATCTTGGAACCCGTGCGTAGATACTTTAGTAATCATAAAGAAGCGCAAGATTGCCTAGATGCTATATGCAAAGCAAAAGTTACAAGGTAACTTCACCTTGTCCTTGCGTCTAAAAGAAAAAGAAGAAAAAATCACTAAAGTTTTAGATGCGCTTGTAGAGAAATCCTCCCAGAGCATCCCCATTGTGGTAGAGGGAAAAAAAGATGTCGAGGCTCTTAGAGCTTTTAATATAGTTGGACCAATAATAACAGTGAAAACCGGCGGCAAATCTTTAGTTGAGGCAATTGGCGAAATTGAGGCTACGGGATCTTCTGTAGTCATCCTTCTTTTAGATTTTGATAGACGGGGACGGGAGATTACTTATCGTATTAAGCATAATCTTGAGTGGGCAAAAATTAATCCTGAATTAAAGTTCTGGCGTGACTTAGGAGCTCTGTTGGCTAGGGATGTGCAGTCTGTTGAAAGTTTACCCGCATACATGGCAACTTTAAAAGTAAAAACGGCTTAGAATTGTGATTGTATCGATACAGTCACATAGTTTTAAATTTCGTTTGCTCAGAACCTTAATTATGCATCCAGAGGCGTGAGACAACGAAGGAAAAAAACGTAATTGCCCACCCGTTTAAATCCAACGTATCAATAGTTGCCTCAATAAATCTCGCGGAGAAAGGATGCATTAACCTTTTTGATTGGCTGGATAAAGAGGTTTGGAAACAAAGAATTACTTTTTGTTTCTCAGCGCTGCAAAGACAAGCTCAAATCTCATAATCCAGTCTCCGTTCCTTAAAAGAAGGTATGAAAATTGACAATGGCTTATGTGCTCTTAAATACAAAAATAGGTTCTCATACAATACGCTTAGATGAAATTAGGAAAATCGAAGGAGTTCAAGAAGCATTTAATCTATGGGGCATATACGATATCATCATACGCCTCAAAGCAGATACTGAGGACAAATTAACACACATAATAAACGAAAAATTACAAGGCACTGATATTCACTCAAAACTAATCCTGATCATAACCGAACCCCATTCAGATAAGCCTCGGCTAACTGAGAAAAAAATTATAGACCCATTATTGGTGTAGTCTTCCTATAGTTGAATTGTGCCCTTTAGCGATAAGCTTGCATAGCTAGAGCAGTAAGGGTGCCTTTTTATTGTTGATGGAATGTGTGAACAGTTATGGCAATTCCTATATGCTTGAAGCTGCATGTTGGGATTTGAGTTGAAAACCTTCAGATGGACATTGCAACGATATTGCTGATTGCGATCGGTTTGGCTATGGATGCTTTCGCTGTTTCAATCGCCACTGGGCTTTCAACCAATGCACAACAAAGACGAAAAAACGCGTTAATTACAGCATCTTTTTTTGGTGGTTTTCAGATGATTATGCCCCTAATCGGGTGGGCAGTTGGATTAAATTTTCGGGAACTAATTGTAGGTGTTGATCATTGGATTGCTTTTGGTCTTTTGGCTTTCATAGGAGCAAAAATGATTTTTGATTCCACAAAAAAAGAGCAAGATGGCAAAAATGGTGCCCTTCGCCTTTCTTCTCTACTAACTCTTTCCGTTGCAACCAGTATTGACGCTCTGATGGTCGGGTTAAGTTTTGCTTTTCTTCAAACCAGCATTATCTTACCGATTATCGTAATCGGTGTGGTCACATTTACTTTATCTTTTATCGGCTTCATATTTGGATACTCGTTAGGGCAAGTTTTTGAAAGTCGCATCAAAATCGTAGGAGGAATTATCCTCATACTTATTGGGTTAAAAATACTTTTAGACCATCTATTATTATGAATAACATAAATCTGTTCCTGATATAAAATCCCCTAGAAAATTTCTTGCGCGTTAATAAAAAAGATGAGTGCTAGAGCTAAACACTAAATATTTTTTTAAACATTTCATTTCCGTCGAATTAATTACTATTTGGTAAGCCAAAATGCGGCATGTTGTGATTTATGATGTTTCCGACGACAATTTACGGCCACTTGTTGCTGAGACGCTTAAGGACTATGGGCTACAGCGGATCCAGTATAGCGGGTTTATTGTCGACCTTCGACGCGACCAACTAAACAGCCCCCTTGTGGACCTTAAGAATCTGATTAAGGACCTGGTGGAAAACGTTCAACTGTTTCCCATGTGCGACAGTTGCTTGAAGGGTAAAAAGATGATGGGTAAACCCAAAAAGTACGAGTTCAAGGAAGGCAAAGACAAAATCGCGTATTTCTAAGCGCAATATTTTTGTATTCATATGATATCTATTGTATACTGTGATGTGTGTTGACGCTCAAACCATTAGCCGTGCGCGTTCCCGTTGAATTGGATAAAGAAATTACTGAAATCATAAAAAAAGAAAAACTAGACAAAGCAACAGTTGTCCGAAATCTGCTTGAAACAGGCATCACTGAGTGGAGAAAACAAACCGCCCTAGACCTCTTGGGTAAAGGAAAAACTACTTTTGCTGAAGCTGCAGAGATTGCCAAGCTTTCTTTGTGGGAATTCGCCGATTTAGTTAAACAATGCAACGTTGAATGGGTCAGGTTTGAACCTGAAGACGTCGAAAAAGACTTTAAGCAAGCAAAAGCGGCGAAGCTCAATTGAAACCGTTAGTTTTCAACTCCACCCCTTTGATATATCTGTCTAAATCTGGGTTAAGCGGGATTATTGAAAACCTGCCGGAAGAAAAGTTGACTTCTCCACTGGTGAAAGCTGAAGTTGTGGATAAAGGCAAACAAAAAGGCGTCCCAGACGCATTGGCACTGGAAAAACTGTTTGAAAACGGCGTCTTTAAACTCTGCAACCCCGAAGATCAGTTGTTCCTTTCACGGTTATCCAAAACACGTGGGCTTCATGGGGCGGACGCTGAGGTTTTAGCACTTGCCAAGGAACATGCGGGGGTTGCTGTTATTGATGATGAAGTGGCAAGGAAAACCGCAAAAGTCTACAAAATCAGTTACGTAGGCACACCATATATTTTGGCAAGAGCAGTTTCTGAAGGATTTCTATCAAAAGAACAAGCTAAAGGCGCTGTTAAGGACATGGTTTCTTTGGGTTGGCGCTGTAACGTGGAAACTTATGCCAAGGTAATGGAACTAATAGACAAAATGTAAGGGCGACAGTTTTGGGCAAGAAAAATGATGAATGGCTAAAACGGCAACAGAAAATGCATGCTTCCGACATTGCCGAGATAGCATTTAGTTAGGCAGGTACCTCCTTTGAAGACAAAGTTGTTGGAACATAACTCATTTTACGGCAGGTCCAATAATATCTGGTGGAGTATCAAATCCTTCTCTAACAGGTCTGCTTGTTCTATACCGTTTTGTTTGCAGCTACAGCTACAAAGTCTTTTCTCACGCAAACACCTTCCGGCGCTTGTACGCTATTTCGTTCGCAATTGCCTGAACTGTCTTGGGATAGTTTTTGGCGTATTCCATGAATTTGGAGACAGACAAATTGGTTGACCACTCCCCGACATCAGCAATTATTCTATCTTTCGAGATACCGTTATAGCGCCACATATAAATGAAATCTAGGACTGTCTTTTCAGGTTCGGAATATCGTATTGAATTTGTATCTGAGATCCCAAAACTGAATAGCAGCGGTTTTAGCTTCATAAAGCGGAACCTATGGCCTGATATCTTCATAGGGTTTACGCGCAGTATTTTATCGTTGATAACATAATCGATAGAAAAATACTCGTGCGTTATGTTGTTTAGTTTCAATGCCGTGTAGAGTCCGAAATACCAGCTATTAACGCCTTTTGACTCCAAACCTTTGGTGACAAGCTCTAGATGGCTGTACTTTGTTTTTCCAAGCTTCATCTCGTCCAAAGATTTGACGTAGAAGATGCCCCTAAAAATGCGTATAAGGTGGCCGCGTGTAACAAAGTGATCAATTGCTGATTCATAACCGAGCTTCAATTGCTTGCAATATACCTTGAGTTCTTCTGACGTCACTACCTCTTTCTTTTCGAGCCGCAGTTTCTTGAGTAGAAGCGCTTGTTTTCCAATTTATAGCCCATAAATAGCAGCCAAAACAGTAATCGCCTCCTTCTGAGCCTCCAGAGCAATCCAAAAAATCAATTGCTACCGAAAGCTCCAACCCCAAAGTCACCTCATCACGCTTAACCATCTTCAGAACAATAGCGTCAGAAATATCTGCATCACTAACATGCAGAACATCCCGAACATCCTCAACAGAAACGTTAGCCAAAGCCGTAGCCTCAAACTATGATTGTTAGGTTTGAAAGCAACCACTTAAAAGCAAATCTGCTAGCTCTGAAAAACATCAAAATAGAATACATTACGCATTTTATAGACTGAAAATGTGAATAAAAGCGGGATATAAAAAATATGTTTTAGTTAAATGACCTCATACGGGGCTGCTAAAGCCTATTACTTTAGTAATATAAATTTAAAAAAGAAGAAAATAGGCTTCCAATTTTTTAGCCTATCTTTTAAATTTCTTGCGCGATTTGAGATTTACTGTCACTACTGAAATAGAAATAAGGCTAACAACGGCAATTGCGATAAGAACATAAATAATCATTGGGTTGCTTAAGATTCCGCTCTCAATGGGCTTAGTGGCGCCAAGGGTAGCTACGTTCAAATTTATATTGACGACCTCAAGGTCAAAGCTACAAAGACTGTCAGGTGCTGATCTAAGAATCTACTGAAATTGTATTGGCAGTAACTTTTAGTGTAAATTTGTTTTCTCCATTTCTAAGCGCGTCATTGCTTATTGTATAAAGAATTCTGTCGTTAACATCAACAGAGACTCCAACAAAATCTTTTCTAAATGATTCGAGCCTATTTTCATTGCAAATTATTGTGAAATTTAAGCTTACTATTTTGTTAGTGTCGTCAGTTCGCATTTTTGCGTTCCAATCAAAGGTAACGGTTGTATTGTATTGGTTGGTGTCCTTGTCAGAAATCATAAACGGAACATCAATAGATTTTGTTATATCAATAATTTTTACTAGATTTTCATTAGCAATCGAATATTTGGTTTGTGGGGCACTATAGCTTGATTGACCTGCATTGGCAACTTGAGCTTCTACTTTTTCAGCCGTGATAAATAAGGATAGTGCTATGGCACATATTGTTAGGATACTTAATATTGTGTTTTTTTTCATATATATCACCAATTAAGATGGAAGAACCACAAATTCCCTTCCTTATCGTTGCAATCAATGAAATAGCTATGATGCGGGGCAAACGTGTAACTACATTGCCAAGTAGTGCTAGTTTATATGCTTAAAGTTATACACCGCTTGAGACACTCCAACGCCAGGGATGCCAACTGATACAGACATTCCTGAAGATATATAATTCCCCGATGTTGCAGAAACAGTGTAAATAAATGGTGTATCAGAATTGTTATCAAGCTGAGTATCACTAGAAACATACTGGGCGTCATAGATCATTGATTCCCATCCATTGTAGTTTATTTGTTCTACGTCGTCACTACATGTGTTACATGAGTTTCCATAAATATTCTGTATGGAAACATATGGTAGTACCTCGACTATTGTCAATTCTTCAAAATGCCACCAAAGGATCCACCATTCATGATATAGCCATCTGACCGCTTGAAATACTGCACAACATTGACCATTTTGAGGCGCTATTGTTGTTGAAGAGGATAAGCTCGAAGTTCCTCCAATACCGACCATCATGAATTCAGTACTATAGCTTAAGCCAGTTGTTAAGGAAGTTCCTCCATAAGCGGGGCTATGAACCTGTTGTACCAGCGCCCATTGAGTGAACAATGTCCAACTTTCAGCGTTTGCAGCAGATACAGACAAGGAACAAGTAAGTATTACGAGCAGAGCAGTTAAAACGGCGGCTGATTTTTTCATAAAACTTTTGTTTAACGTCAATTTTTTTTCCCCAATTTTATATGCCAACTAATCAGGCATAATCTGAATATAGTCACACTAAATATATATCATTTAATTATTTTTTAAAACTTTAGTTGACATAAATGCTTTTTTTTAAACAATATTTTTTTATTTTGAACTTAAATTTTAACAAATAGGACGCAAAATAAGTGAACTAATAAAAACACCTGCGGGTGTACTTTTTTTTATTTACCTTTGACATTCTTTACACAAAGGAGAAAAATAATTAAAGAAATCTGATTAAATTTTATATGTAACTGTAGATTATATCTATTTTGTAATTTTAAATGTTGCATTTATGTACTGTTTATGGTTTCCCCATAAAATTATTTTAAGGGAAAAACTTTAAGTGAATAATAGAAAACAAGTTTTCGCTTAAAGATGATGTGGCAGCTCCTTTTTTCAATCAACATTTTTTGTGGGCACATTAAGAACTGCTAAGATTGGTCATTTGTTTTGAGTATATATCCCTTTTTGATCATCCCACAGTTCCCAGCCTAACGCGTATCTCTAATTCGTAATGTTTAGTTAACTTTGAAGTATTTTTAATAATTTCAACCGGATAAATGCCTTTATAATAATATTCTTGCTTAATAGGTGATAGTTTTGATGTGGACATTTTATTTAGTCCTCGAAAAATTCTGTCGTTCCATTTGCTGCAGATTATCCAAGTTAATCTAACGAAATTCAAGCCGTCGGGAGGTCTCTTAGCGATAGGTTGGCGAATAGCAACGTATTTGTCGACCAAGTACCTCTTTGACATCCATGTCTACGCTCTGAGCCAGACCTGTCTTCAGCTGGTATCTTCTGGTCTTTGCTGGATCCATATCAAACCTAAAGTAAGCAAAGTCCGGCGTACTTGGACATAGAATCTCGTACGACTATACCGAAATCCAGCCTCAACGTTACCATCCTGCAAATCCTTAGCAAACCGATTAAACTCGCCCGAGTCAAACCATGCCTCTCTTTAAGCAGCATTTAAAAAAAGCCTACAAGCATGCTGAGCCCGCCGATTGCTAAACAATAATTCGCAGATATCCCTTCTTGACGCAAAATATCCATTTTCACCTTTACGACCAACAGTCCTCAAACTCAAACACGAAAACCTCCAAAATTCATGCAAAAACGTAACTGGGCAACACAACAAAACCTGCAAACACCTAAGCTGGACCAAACACGCCAAAAAGCCCTCAAGCTTTTGGTTGTAAACATTTGTTTTACTGTAGTGTTTTCCATCCTGGCATCTCCTCTTCGATTTTTTCGGTTAGGAAGTAGAATTGGGGGTGGGTTCGTCTGCGGATTGGCGATTACTTTGCCTTTCTGCTTTAATCTTAGCACGATTCGGCGAAAAGCGTCATGTTTTAGCTCTAAAAAGTCTCTATAGCTAAATTCCCGGGTTATCTCCCTTGCCTTATTCAGAACATAGGCCTCAAAAAGAACACTACTGAATGTTCTCTGATACTCCGCTTTCACACACTCTAAGCTGTATGGTTCACGCCGGGGCTTTTGGACCTGATACTGAAAATTATTAATTTGCTGAATATTTACGACTTGGCCAACATTGCGGACCTGGGCTGCGCCTTCAACGCCTTTCATGAATGCATCGGTTAGGCTTAGCGTCAAATGGCACACATCCCGACCATTCTCCTTCGCCCACGCCACAAACGCTTTCCAACGCAAAAACTCCTCCAAATTCGGAGCCCGAAAATTACAAATAAAATTCTTAGACGCCACCTCAAGTTTGGCTTGCTTCTCAACCAAAATTCCCCCTTCCCCTCAACCCTCAACAAAAAACCTGAAAAACAATAAACCGATAACCAAAATTAGATCTCCAAAGTTTGCAGCTTTGACTTCTTAGGTCTGAACTCCTCGCATGCTTCACTTGAAGCAATGTGGTTATGCTTTAGCTTTCGTTCCCGTTTTCCGCTATGGCAACAACCAAACCAATCCAAGCAATCAACACACTTTACAGAAGCTATGATAAAACCTCCTGGTAAAAATTCCAAAAAATAATTTAGAATATTGGCTGAAAAGAAAAAAGGGGAAATTAAAACGGTATAAAAGTAAGCAGGTGGTGGCGCCGCTGAAAGGACTTGAACCTTTGACCTACTGATTAACAGTCAGTCGCACTACCTAGCTATGCAACAGCGGCATCCAGTGAAATTATCATATTGAGAATGGTACTTCTTTTTTAAATGTTTCCTTTTGAATATTATTTTCTTTCTTCGATCACAAGCTTTCTCGTTAGTTTTCTGTCTACTTCATGTCAAAAATATTTTTGGTTCTATAAAATCTGCTCTTTTTAAAGAATTTTTTGAATAGTTAACTATGTCAGAATTTCTCATGAATTTTCTGCAATACTTATATGTCTCAATATTGTTTTGTACATAAAAGTCAAGGTTGACCTATCCCTATGAAAGTCACAACTTTCCACATCGATATGCCGAATCTTGAGTTCTCAACAATAAGCTATATCAAGGAACTTTATGAATAGATGAACTACGCAATTGGGGAGACAGGGTATTATTGAAGAAAATGTTAGAATTTAGATGGCATGGTAGAGGCGGACAAGGCGCCTGGACAGCTAGCGAACTCTTAGCCCGTACCGCAATTTCCGAAGGCAAATTTATCCAATCATTCCCCGAATTTGGACCCGAAAGAATGGGCGCACCCATGTGTGCATTCACTCGAATAAGCACCGAACCAATTAGAGTTCACTGCGCAGTATACGACCCCGATGTAGTTATCGTCCTAGACAATACCCTGCTGAAAACTGTCCCAGTAACAGCCGGAATAAACCAACCTGATGATATTATAATTATAAATTCGCCAGAAAATCCATCCGTAATCCGAGATGAGCTCAAAATAGATAAAGGCAAAATCTGGACTGTTCCCGCAACAGAAATCGTCTTACAAATCTTAGGTTCACCTATAACCAACACTGCCATGCTTGGTGCAGTTGCCCGAGCAACAGGCATAGTAGCATTAGATGCTTTGGAAAAAACAGTGCACCAACGCTTTAACCCTGACCTTGCCGAAAAAAACTTTGCAGTTATACAACGCGCCTTTGAAGAAGCAAAACCTGAGGAGACAAAACAATGAGCAGTCGTGAAAAAAACTGGAAAGACCTAAACCTAGCTGGCGTATGCTCAAAATCAAGCACCAGCTTCATGACTGGTGACTGGAAAACTTACACCCCGATTAGGGATCTTGAAAAATGTACTACCTGTTTACTTTGTGTCCTCTATTGTCCCGAAGGCGCCATACGCTGGCGTCCAGAAATGGGCAAAATAGATTTCGACTATGATTTCTGTAAAGGTTGCGGCATATGCGCAAAAGAATGCCCAACCAAAGCAATAACAATGAAAATAGAACAAGGGGAAAAATAGTGTGAAAAGCGGCATTTGTAAACAAACTCTCATGGCTCTAAACGGAGATGAAGCTGTTGCATACGCGGTAAAACAATCCGACGTAGACGTCGTCGCAGCTTACCCAATTACCCCCCAAACAATTATCGTAGAACGATTCGGCGAATATGTAGCCAACGGCGAAGTACAAACCGAATTTATCTGCACAGAATCAGAACACAGCGCAATGGCTGCCTGCATAGCTGCAGCTGCAACAGGAGTTAGAACATTTACTGCAAGTGCCTCCGCTGGTTTAGCTCTGATGCATGAAATGCTAGGCGTAGCCTCAGGTTCTCGAATGCCAGTAGTTATGGCAGTCGCAAATCGTGCACTATCAGCACCACTTAATATCAACGGTGACCAATCCGACAGCATGGCCGAAAGAGATATGGGCTGGATACAAATCTACGTAGAAAACGCTCAAGAAGCTTACGACTCAATTATCCAAGCCTTTAGAATAGCAGAAGACACCCAAGTGCTATTGCCAGTTATAATCGGACTAGATGGATTTATCGTAAGTCATACACTTGAAAACGTAAAAGTACTTCCCGATGATGTCGTTAAAAGCTTTGTCGGAGAGCGACCAACTAGCCACAGTAGTTAATCATGAAGGGCAAACAGTTCCTCTAAAGCTAGATCCTGATAATCCCATAACTATGGGTTCTGTAGCAATGCCCAATTACTACTTCGAGTTTAAAAGGCAACAAGAACAAGCTATGACAAATGCTTCAACCGTCATCCAGCAAGTCCATGATGACTACTTCCGAATCAGTGGTAGAAACTACGGTAATGCCCTTTTTGAAAAATATAGGCTTGATGATGCAGAGATAGCAACCGTTGTTGTAGGTTCTACAGCAGGTACAATGAAAGTTGTTGTAGATGAACTCAGACAAGAAGGAGTAAAAGTTGGCTTATTACGACTTAGAACCTTTAGGCCTTTCCCAGTTGAAGAAATTCAAAAAGCTCTATCAAAAGTAAAAGCTATAGCCGTATTGGATAAAAGCATGAGTTTTGGTGGCAACGGTGGGGCAGTATTCCAAGAAATTCGACATGCACTTTACGACTTAGAAATTCAACCTTATGTGATTAATTATATCTACGGCTTAGGCGGCAGAGATACAAGCCCTAAAGAATTCCGAAAAGTCTACGAGGAATTAGCTCACATACAAAAAACAGACCAAGTGGGTAAATCAGTGCGTTACTTAGGATTAAGAGAGTAAAATGGAGGATAAAGAACAATGACCAGTCAAGAATGGAAGTTTACCATACGTGATATAGCCTTAAAACCCGACCTCTTTCTTCCCGGTCATAAAGCCTGTGCTGGATGCGCCCCTGCAGCTGTACTCAGATTAGTTATGAAAGCCACACGAGGGCCTACGATTGTAACAGAAGCCACTGGTTGCATGGAAGTCGTTTCTTCAATTTATCCCTACTCATCATGGGGTATCCCTTGGTTACATACAGCCTTTGAAACTGCAGCCGCAAACGCCTCAGGTATCGAAGCAGCAATAAAAGTAATGAAAAGAAAAGGTAAACTAAAACAAGATCATGTAGATGTCATCGCTATTGCAGGCGACGGTGGTACGTATGACATTGGCTTCCAAGCATTATCGGGTGCTTTAGAACGTAGACACGACTTCCTTTTCCTACTCTATGATAATGAAGGCTACATGAATACTGGTATCCAACGTAGTGGTGGAACTCCCATGGGAGCAGCAACTACTACTACACCTGCAGGATCAGTAATTCCGGGTAAAATCGAACATAAAAAACCCATTACGGATATAGTTGTAGCTCACGGCATAGAATATGTTGCAACTGCATCCCCCTATTACTGGAAAGACTTACTTGTTAAGGTACGCAAAGGTCTAGAAGTTGAAGGTCCCGCATTCTTGCACGTATTCGCAACCTGTCCCAGAGGATGGAGAAGTGACCCCGCTAAATCCATAGAATACACAAAACTCGCTGTTGAATCATGTATCTTCCCTATCTATGAAGTTATAAACGGAAAATACCAACTATCAGCACCAAGCAAAATCATTCAAATAAATCCCAAGAAGAAAAAACCCATTACAGAATACATGCAAGGTCAAGGCCGGTACAGACACCTTTTCAAACCAGAAAATAAAAAAGTGCTCGACGAAATACAACGCATGACCGATGCACGCTGGGAAAGTCTGCTAAAGAAATGTGAATGTACCTCACCTGAAACAGCCTAACAGCAAAACTTTTTTCCAATTTAATTCTATATTTTATAAATAGTTGATTTACATTGCGAATTATGTGTCTATCTGCTGAATGGGAAAGCCATTTCTGGAAATATGTAAATCAAGATCCTCTAGACTATTACTTTTTCATTTTCGACTGGAAGTACAAAAAAGCTCAAAGCGAAATATACCTGGCAATAGACGAGTTAAATGAGATTTCTGGGCTTATGCTCATTTACAATAAGCACATTGTACAAATTAGAGGGAACCTAAAATCAGCCAAACTGTTGCTTGATTCACTTAAGGAAAAATCGATAGAGCTTTCTGTGCCTTTAGACTGCAAAGATCTAATCCTGCAAAAATTCCCTTCCCCTAAACTCTTTCAAGAAATAACTCTAATGAAGCTACAAAAGGGAGCAGAAAATATTCAAATAACAGAAAAGCCTCAGAATCTTGATTTTAAAGATGCAGAAGCAATCGCTACTCTTATGCGAATATCCAATCCTGATTATTGGGCCGATTTAACATCTGAATCCTTAGCGACTATTTTTAGCGAAACAATTTGGGTGGGAATTAAGGACAAACAAACCCTTGCCTCAATTGGTGTTGCAACCTCCATAGAAAGTGCTAGTCATATTATGTTTATAGCTACAGACAAAAAATACCAAAATAGAGGCTACGCCACAAGCATAGTATCTACATTAGTTATGGAATTTCTTAAAAAATCCCCCACTACAATAATTTACGTTATCAGTAATAATAAACCCGCAATAAGGGCATACTCGAAAGTTGGATTCTCACCCTACCGATCATATCTTTTTTTAAAAACCTAACTTGCTACGAAATAAAATATTTTGATCAATTAGCATTCTCTCTTAGAATAACTTTTTGAACTTTGATATAAAACAGATAATCCAAAACTCAATTGGATTCTTCTAATAAAAATCTTCATCTTCGTTCAGCTATAATGCTGATCATTTTTATTCAATTTCTATATGTACACGTAGTGTATTTCACTTCCACTGAAGCATGGTCTTTTCATCGTTTCACGTTTTTATGTTGAACACTTCCAAAAAATGTCGGGAAGGGCAATTTTAATGATACTTTTTGGTTGCATTTCAGGTTTTGACATGTTCCGAATAGGGAAAAAGGCGATTTTTTGAGTCATTAATATGCCTACATTATGCACGTAATTTTATATCTAATATTTACTGTGTATAAAGACGTAAGATACACATGGAAAACGTGTATCGAATACAAAGAAAGGAGAGGCAAAAATGGCAACCAGTTTCCAAAAGGAAATTCAAACAAAACTAACTAAAGGTTTGTTAGATCTAATTATCCTACAATTTCTAGAACAAGAACCAATGCATGGTTATCAAATAATAACCAAGATACGAAAAGGCTTTGGTGTTTATTTCGGACCTAGCACCGTTTATCCACTGTTAAACACGTTAGAAACAAAGGGTTATGTAAAAAGCGAATGGAACATGGATTCTGAAAGACCTCGAAAAGTTTACATACTTACCAACGAAGGTCAAACAGTCTTAAGCTTTACAGAAGGATCGCTTAACCTCATTCGTAAAACACTCTCAATAGAAGACAACAAAATGACCATAGCTACAAACATAAATCCCGATTTCACAGGAAAACATAAGAAAAACGCAGACCTCACCGCATAACCAAAACAAGCAAAGAAACAAACTCAAGGCAAACTATATCTATCTTTAAGGTCTAACGCATTCAGCCTTAGGTCTATACGGCCTCTTTGTTATCCGTTTTCGTCGATGATACTCGCACTCATTTAGGCGCATAAGTATCCAACCTTTATCTTGATATTCACAACCACAAGGAAGCCTAACTATCTTACTAATATCTGATTTTTCAGCTGACTTTTCAATCCCAGACAAGGTTATCGCAATTTAGGAACGTGAAAATCACATTTAAAATTTTCTAACCTTTTGCTATTATTGACTTAAAAAAAAGAAAATTAAGAAAAGAAAGGAGTCTATTCTTGATTTATGTTGGCTGCAACTGTTGCTAAGTCGGTTATGTCGATTTTGTAGTTAAAGTTGTAGTCCATGCATTGGTTATAGCTGCCCCAGCCGGGTGCTGAACCATATGATTTTACTACGTTTGCAACATCAGCAGGTGTTACTGTGCTAGCACTGTCATCTTCGCTAATTTTAAACGCATTAAATGTACGTGATGTTATTCTTTGGGAAATTACAGATCCACTTACCTGGTCAACACCGGTTATTTTAAGAGTAAAATCATTCCAGCCGTTATCAGCGGTTAATTCTCCATACACCTTTGTCGCCAGTGCCACTGCATTCTGATTACGGTTGACCGATGTTACCTGCCCCTCACTGTTTGTATTTACTGTAATAGTTGAGGTTACGTTATAGACTGTCCAACTGCCATTAACATAGAGGTTGTGGGTAATGAGTTGGTCCTTAAAGTCTAAAATAGAGGCTGAAGCATTTACAAGTCTGGCAGTGTAGAAGACATAAGTGAAATTTTGAGGTGTTCTTAAAGAGTTGATTGGGCGGGTTCCGTTAGCGGTCCAAATGGCTGTAACTGAAGTTCCTTGGCGGATAGTTCCGTTTTGTGTGATAGTTCGGGTCTGAACTTGAACGGTTCCATTGACTTCTTGAGCTCCCCATTCATTTATGGTACTAGCTACGCGGACAAAACTCTGCTGGGTTGGTCGGTTTGAATTCCACCAGTGGTTTCCAAAGTTCGAATTGCCAGTTACAGAATCATTCCATCTCCAGTTCATGAATGATCTGGCCTCTGCAAAAGTCACCAAACTGAGCGCGCTTACTGCTAAGACAGCTAATAATACAATAGCTAGGGTTTTTTTCATTCTTTTCTTTCTCTCCTAGGGTTCACAAATTCTTCATATTAAAAGCTAAATAAAAGCATTTCTAAGCTCCTTTTAGTTCAAAAAGCTTAATAATGGTTCATTTTGGTTCAATATAGTTTAATCAGGTTTAGAACTGTGTCTAAGTTCATTATTGAACTTATTTCCATTTGGCAGTCTTAGAAACGACTCAAAGAAGGAAATTCAATAGATAACGTCAGAAAATGGTATCTAGAAGTTGGGGGAGGTGTTTTTTCTTAAGATTTGCTCTTACTTGCAATTCATAAATAAGCAAGGATACCATCTGTAAGTTAGGTAAAAATGGGATTTCGCAGCATAATCATAATCATCGTCTGTTTGCTTCTACTTACTCCTCTATACTATGCGCAAGCTCAAAATGATGCCATAGTATACAAAATCGAAATTAATCTAGACAATTCTGCAACTTGGACTATAACCCAAGTCCAAGACATAAATGGAACAATAGATAGCTGGGATGGCTTCCAACACAAAGTCGTTATTCTTGTCGATGAAGCTGCAGTTCTAACACAACGACAAATGCTACTTGCTGCCGACTCTTTCCAAATGGTTAGCCGAATCTCTCAGGATACCCAATCCAAAACAACAGAATACCAATTTACCTGGATCAATTTCAGCACAACCACCGATAACCAAATAATTTTTGGCGATTCATTCAAAGTTCCCAATTTCTTCTCCAAACTCTATGGAGAAGGTAACATCCAAATCTATTACCCAAAAACCTGCACAATACACTCAATTTCCCCAGAACCCAACCAACAGGATACCACAACAAATATGATATCGTGGATAAGAACACAAGACTTCATAAACGGCAGACCCACAATAACTCTAATAGCGGGAACCATTTCACCCACCCCAAACC
Source organism: Candidatus Bathyarchaeota archaeon (assembly GCA_963701765.1). Taxonomy (GTDB): domain Archaea; phylum Thermoproteota; class Bathyarchaeia; order Bathyarchaeales; family Bathycorpusculaceae; genus JADGNF01. Next base: position 321,760 of record CAVPBD010000009.1, on the reverse strand, counting down.
AAAATACGAATAACAACTTTGATCAAATTTACCTTCTATCTGGAATAGTTATTTTAGCTATAATCATAGCATTGGTTAGCAGCTTCTTTCTGATTAGAAATCAAAAAGCCAAGATAAAGACAGCTCAACCAGTAGCGCCTCTATACAAAAAGTCGTCTCCACTTGAAAGTGAAGAAGAAAAAATCCTCAAAGTCCTCCATACAAACCAAGGCACCGCATTTCAATCCCTCATAACCGAACAATGCAAGTTCTCCAAAGCTAAAACAAGCCAACTATTAACCGCCCTAGAGCGGAAAGGAATTGTACGAAGGTATAAGAAGGGCAGAGATAAAATAGTCATTCTTGCTGATGAAGCCAAAAGTGAACAACCATGAAGCATCCTGATCATTCAAAAATACTTATTTTAGTCTTGCTTGTCTTATCTTTCTCAATTCTATTTAACGCAGTCCCAAATATTAAGTCACAAACTTCAGACACCATTATACAAGTTATCCCTGCACAAAGCACCCCGAAAATAGGTGAAACTATAACAGTAAACATAACCATCAGCAATGTCCAAAATCTCTATGCTATCGATTTAACTTTGCAATGGAATAGTGCTGTTCTCCAAATCCTGCAAAACCAATCCCTTATTGGCGATGAAACTAACGGAGTTCTGCATTCACCTACAGTAACTGTAACTGACAGTGCTTCTCAAGAAACAGGCAAATACACCCTAATTGCAACGTCTCAAAATCCAGCAAACTCTTTCAATGGCAGCGGAACCATAGCCACACTTACATTTAACGTAACTAGCATCGGGAACTCAGCTCTCACACTACAAAGCGAGCTAGTGATCATCCCCTGCCTGAACAGACTTCAGAGTCAATAAATCACACTATCGTTAATGGCAGTGTTGATGCAGTAATCCCAGAATTCCCAAGCATAACCATTTTAGCTATAGTTATTATAATAACCACTGCCGTATTGTTTTTCTCGAGAAACATCAAAATAGCGAAAAAATAACCTATTTCTACACTTTGAAACAAAAAAAGAATTATTTCCCTTTTAACTTTTTTCAAAAATAGAAGGTAATTCGTTTAGGGTCTTTATTGTATAGTCTGGTGGGTATTCTTCAAGTCCTTTTTGGGGTCTTCGATCGATGTAAACTGATTTCATACCCATATCTTTAGCGCCTTTTACATCCGCATCCACTGTGTCCCCAACAAAAGCTACATCAGTAGCGTCTAACTGCATTTTTTCAAGGGCAAGGTCAAAAATCTCAGGATTAGGTTTACGTTTATTGACAGCCCCAGAAATGACTATAACCTCAAAAAGTTGGGTTAAATGCTCACGTTCTAAAAGTTGCTGAACACATTCAGGTATAGCAAAATTTGACACTATGCCTAAACGATATTTACTGTTGAGTTCATTTAGAACTTGTGAGGCATTATTGTCAATACGCACGAAACTCATGAATTGTTGACTAAACGCATTTGTAGCCCCTTGGACAATGCTGGTTTGGGCTTCTTTGGTGAAGCCTAAGTTCTGTAGAGCATTTTTTACGCGCAAGTCAAAATGAGGTTCTTCCATTTTAAGGTCTGCTTCCTCATAAAGTAAATCCCTCGCTTTTATGTAAGCATCCCTAAATGATGCAAATGTGACTTGTATTCCGTTTTTAACTATGTATTGGTGCATGCTTTTCACCGCTGGATTGTAAAAGGCATGCTCTTTTTCAATCAGCATCAAAGTGTCGAACATGTCAAAGAGAATAGCTTTAATTGGCATGATATTTAACTCTAAAAAAAGATTGTGATGATGCTTTAAAATGGTTTTGTATAAACATCCGACTTTTTCATGAATAACTTATTCAAAGAAGAATCAATAAAAGTCTATAGGCGGTAAAAATTTAATTTCTTTTAAGCAATATTTTCGGTGTAACTCTTATGCCGATTCTCATTGTCGGTTCTTCATTTAACAATTGCATGATTTCTTGTTGTTTTTGGAGAAATTCTAGACCTTTTTGTGTGGCTGTGTAGACTTCTTTTCCGCTTTGGTTAGATTTTTCGAGGATATTAATTTTTTTAAGCAGTCCTAGATATTCGGTGAGTTGTGCAAAACTTAGATTGGCTTTGTACATTATTTGTGTTTTTAGTGCACCGTTTTTTGCGATGTCTGTTATTTCAGCGATTATGTTGATTTTATCTCGCCTTTTTGATGATGTTTCGGTCATGCATGCAATCATGTTCTGTTTTCTTCCTCTGGATGTATCTTCTATATCAGGGATACACAATTTAGTATATTAAGTCGTGTTTCGCACTACTTGATATTCCGTTGTGTGTTATATTACTAAACCGTAATATTCCCAAATCGTAATATCTAATTAACACAATACCTAAACAATTCACTAAAACATTTAATGCCCTCAAAGAAAAAAATCCAACAGGAGAAAAAAACTTGCGCATCGGAATAATATCAGATACCCACGATAACTTACAAGCTGTGGAGAAAGCAATAAACAGACTAAATCAAGAAAAAGTTAACCTTGTGCTGCACGCAGGCGATTATGTATCCCCGTTTGTTATCCCAAAATTCAAAACTCTAAATTGCAAACTCATCGGTGTATTTGGGAACAACGATGGTGACCATGCATTTATTAAACAAAAATTTTCAGAAACGAAAAAATGTGAAATCCACGGCCGATTTGCCGAAGTAATTGCAGATAACTTTAGAATTGCTCTACTGCATGGAGAAGAAACAGAATTGCTTAATGCTCTAATTAACAGTCAATATTTTGATGCGGTAATCTACGGGCATTCTCATTTAGTTCTTTCAGGGAAAAATGGTAAAACCCTAATAATCAATCCAGGTGAACTCTGCGGATATTTGACCGGAAGATCCACAATGGCGATACTTAACACCGATAAAAGAGAAATAGAAATCATAGACCTATACACAATTTAAACTTTGAAAGGAATCACTAAGCAAGTAAATCTATTAAAAAATTTAACTAAGTAATCAAATGACGATTTTACCGATTATAAAATAAATGGAAGGTAACGAATTGAAATTCAGTCTGTCAAATGGTATTTTTGCTAGAAGATCTTTAGAGGAGAATCTGGCTTTAATTCATAAAATAGGTTTTGAAAACGTAGAGTTCAATATGAAGACTATTAGGCGTGAGCATGAAGAACTAGTCTATGAGGCAAAAAGACTTCTAGATTTTTACGGATTGAATTGTTTGACTCTTCATTCTGCAACTCATTATGTAAGCGATGAAATAGAGATACCTAAAGCAGTCTATTATGGGAAAGTTTCAATCGAATTTGCCTATCGTCTAGATGCATCAATAATGGTTGTTCACTCAAACGTTCTAAGAAAAATCCCTGATCAATTACGATTAAAAGTTGTTGCGAAGATTTTTCAAGAGATAGTACCCTACGCAAAGGACCGTGGCATAAAACTAGCTTTAGAAAATCTTTGTTACGCTGCTAGGGGTTATGGTAAAGACGTTACCGAACTTGAACAAGTATTAGGCATGATAGGCGACGAAACGATGGGGATAACGCTTGATGTTAGTCACGCTATCGCCACAGGTGTAGTTGGTAACCTTCTCGAAAAATATCACAACCGGCTCTATAACATTCATTTAAGCAACCGTGCACATACCCCATTTGCCACGGAAACACCATTCCTTATTGAATTCCTTACCGAGTTGCACAAATACCATTACACCGGACCTCTAACCTTAGAATTGAACCGAAAATGCACTACGCAAGATGTTATAAAAACTAAAACCATTATCAAACAGATTCTTCATTCTTTAGATTAAAAATAAAGCATTTTAAAAATGTTAACGGAAATATTAACGTAAGGAAGAGTTATGAAATAAGAAAAAATAACTGTTTATTTAGCTTTTAGATGGAGGTTTTTGCTGCCAAAGCCGTTTTTTATACATATCCATAAATTTACTGTAATAGTCGATAGGCTGAAAAACAGGTGCATAAGTTAACTTCTCCTCCAAGCCGCAAGTGCAAAGTACCAATACTTCCTTTTTGTTCACATCCGCTAGAACCTGCAGCAACTCTTTTTTGCATTTTGGGCAATAATAAGGGCCATTCACCATCTGTTTAGCTTCTTTCACCAGAATCTTAATGCGATTATGCGGAACCTTATGAGTCGAAGTTTTTGGGCACATCTTTCTCTACCTATCTTGAAATCACAAACTGATAGGATTATAATAAATTCAAGACCCAAATATACTCTTCCTATACAAATTCAAAAAGGACTTTTTAACGATAAATCCGATTCTCAAATTTTTAATTTATGCATAATACGCGGTTCTTAAATTAATGCCTCTTTCACTTCTGAGGCGATTGTTTCATCTAATATGTTTTCAGTTAATCGATTATGCAAACTAGCTCTAGCAAGCATTCCTCTGATGTTAGAGTTTTTTGCAGCCCTAAGTAATCTTTGTATTGAATTGGGGTGTCTTCTAAAGTCTAAAGTTAGTTTAGCTGCATATTTTACGCACCATTCTTCAGGTTCACCTGTTCTTCGCTCTAAAGGAGTTCCCGGGAAGGGTTGAAAAGGAAGAAACGTTGCAGAATCCGCAAGTTCCAAGGCAACCTCAACGTATTTTTTACGCATCTGTTCAGTCTCTCCGGGAAGACCAACAATAAATGATGCAACTGTAAATATGTTCGCTTTCTGCATTTTTTCAAAAGCCTTCTTATGCTGATTAAAATTCATTGGTTTTCCAATTGATTGAGCAATTTCAGGGACAGTGGTCTCAACTCCAACAGTGGCACGCAAGAAATCGGCTTTAGCTAAAGCAGGAATAAGTTGAGAATTCGCTGTTAAATCATCGGAGCGGGCAGAAAATAGAAAGAAAAGCGGACGTTTTTTGTTTTTAAGTAAACTGCAGATCTTAAGTATTCTGTCTGGATTTGCAGTAAAATTATCATCTGCAATTTGAATAATTGTAGCTCCCTCTCTTTCTACTAAAGTATGAATATCATCTACTACTTTCTCTGGTGATCTCCCGCGCCATGTACAACCAAAGAATCGACTAGTTTCGCAAAACATGCAGCTATGGGGACAACCACGACTAGTTTCAAGAAGAAAGACTCCATTTTCCTTAATCCTAGCCAAGTTTCTTGCTGGCGTTTTAAGATTTTCAATATCAACTAAGTCCCTTTTGGGAGTTTTAATCAAACGCCCTTTACTTAAAAGAAAAAGACCTTTGGTTTCATTAGAAATTCCTTGGCACAATATCTCTCTGAAAGTAAGTTCGCCTTCACCATACACAACTGCGTCTGCCCCTTTTTCCAGAATAACCTTCGGCAACATGGACGCGCCATGTCCACCCGCAACCAATTGCCCCTTAAAACCTTCCTGGCGTAGAGCCTCAATAAAATCACAAACAGGAACAACTGACTTTAAACCCATAGCTGTAACACCTATAACATCTGGGTTCTTCAATGCTACCTCTTTTGTAGCCTCTTTTACTGAATTATTGGTTGCATCAATAATCTCAATAGAAGCAATATCATTTACAGCTGATGATAGCACTGCCAAACTAAAAGTCCCAAAATTCAACCTTGATTGTTCGGGTGGCTTAACTAAGATAACTCGCAAATGTCACTCCTCTCGGACCTTGATACCGATAAGTTCGAGCGAGTCTCTCAATGTTCTTCTCTCGCAGATGACTTGCTAGCCACAAAGCGGCTTCGCTTTCGATTCGGACTATCTCACAGTATGAGGGCAAAGCCGAACCTGACCCGAAAAGATCCGCGCAGGCATAGCAAGGGCCTCCGCAGAGGGATGCTGCCCAGCATCTTTGGCATTCTATTCTTTGGTCGTAAGGTCGACCTGAGGAAGCGGTGAACCATTTTACACGTTCGGAGCTTATTCCCGATAGGTCACCTAGTCGGTATTTGGATAATCCAATGAATCTGAAGCACGGGTAAATGTTTCCTTGTGGTCCAACGGCGTAGAAGGTTCGACCAGCACCACAAGGCACTCTACTATTTCCATATCCCAGAGCTTTAAGGAGCCTTTTATGAAACCTTATATTAACTGGCAATTTTTCTCCTTTAGCAATTCGCTGTGCATATTCAAATATGAAAGTTCTATAAGCGTCAAAGTCGTTTTGTCGCAAAGCGAATTTAGATGCCTTCGTGACCGCAATTGGGACAATCTCTATACTCCTTACACCCATTGAAGCTATTGCATAGAAAACATCTTTAGGATCTGTCCCATGGCACAGAACTGACGTTGTGCTAAAACTTTCCGGCATATGCTTAGCTAACTGAATTAATGCAGGTTGTATAGCAAGGAATGTACCTTCTCCGGTTTTCCTCTTGCGTTGGCTATCATGAGTCGCTTGGTCACCGTCTATGCTTATCTTTACGTTCCAATTGCCCGTTATAAGCAATTTTATAATTTGATCGTTTAGCAGAGTGCCATTTGTTGTTAGATACAAAGACAAAGGCTGATTTCGCTCGCTTGCTAGCTTCCGCGCTCTTCTATCCAAGGCTCGGACAAGCGAGGAGTTTAACAGCGGTTCACCGCTACCCAGATGAATCGAGACACCATTTCTGTTTTCTGACCAATTAAAAATCGAATCTACGCTTAGATTAAGAGTCTTCATATCCATTGGTTCTCGTTTAGGCATTGTAGAATTCTCCGCGCAGTAAACGCATTTCAGATTGCAGGAACCTGAGATATCCAGCGCCAAGCTGCATGGTCTTGGGAACAAGCGTTCGTCTATGCTTGGAGGTGCAACTATTTCGGGGTCGAATGTGATTTGGCGCCCTAAAATTTTGAAATTAGTTGTGGTTATTTACAATATCCCGCCTAAGACCAAAAGGTCTTCTGGATTGTTTATAAAACTGGCATAGATTTCTAGTGCGATTTCGCAGTTTGCTCGGACAAGTTCGCATTCATCTTCTCCGCAAACCGAGAGCATAGCGGGGCAGCCTCCTCCACAGAGTGGAAGTGCCCAGCATTCTTGACATTTCTGGCTTGGCTTATGTTTGTTTGCCCATTCAAGCCCTTGATTGACCCAGGCCTCATCATCATTTATGTTGCCTAAACTCACGCCTTCTTTGCCGGCTAATAATATGCAGGGTAGCATAGTTCCGTCAGAGGCCATTCCGAAGGTTCGGATTCCTGCTCCGCAGAAAGACTCTCGCTGGGTTCTGCATAAGAGTTGCAGCACTCTGTTATTGAATCTGTCGTCTTTTGGGTTTCTGTTTTGGTGTATTTCTTTAATTGTCTCTTTGCCTATTTGCTTAAGATGTTTAAAGTAGTCATTTCGTTCTTTTCCGCTTAAGGCTATCGGGTTTGAGTGAGGCAATCTTACGGCTTGAGCTTTTATGGCGTCCACTGGCAGAGTTTTGAGGTAAGCGTGTGCATCTTTAAGTGACCACCCTTTTCGTACAACGCCCGATCCTCGAACATGGAGTTTTTCTGATTTTATTTTTTCTAAGAATTCTAGCACTTTTTTGTGGGTGGGGGCACCCTTGTTTTGTTCGTCTGTGCATGTCATGAATGTGTTCAGGTCCATCTATGCTTAGTATTACGTTGAATCTGCCTTTTCTTAGGGTTCTCATGGCTTTTTCGGTTGTTATGGTACCGTTTGTTGTTATAGCAAATGAGAAAAGATCCCCCTTAGGCGAAGCTGATTGGACGGCTTCATTTATAGCTGATAAGTTTAGCAGAGGTTCACCTCCGTAGAAGTGTATACAGAAGTGTTTAGTCCATGGGAGTCTGCTTGGCAAAGTCTCAATTAGGTGTTTTGCTGTTTTAGGTGATAAAGATTCCCGTCTGTTGGTACGATAGCTAAATTTTCCTTTGTCTACAAAACAGTAACTACAGTTCAGATTACATTTTTGTGTGGCGTTAACCAGAATTTCTACTCTTTCTGAAAGATTTGAATTTCCTGTGTCGGTAACTTTTTTGGTTTTACGATCTTTAGAATATGGTTCTAGATTAATTGTTACTCCTCTATTGAGTTCACCCGAACACAAATCGGCGTTTTGGTCACCTGGTTTGACTGCATGGATTTCTAGTGATTGGGAATTGAAATAGAAGGGTTGATTTTTTACATAAAAAAGATGGAGAATTAGGATCCCGCTCTCATTAACCCATGCGAACGGTTTTAGTATCTCCCTTTGCTATTCCGCATGGTCCTCCATTGGCGCATAAGAGCTCGTCGGCGATGCTGTTAATTTTAGCTTCTATTTCTTTGATTGCAGATAGTGCTTTGGTCACCATCTTTGCTTTCTCTGGAGTTATTGTTGTTGTGCCTAATGCTTTGGCAGGTTGGGTTTGAAGTAGATTGCGGAAATTGGGGTCCGTTAAAGCTTTGAAGATTAATTCACGGTTTTTTGTTTTAATTGCTGCTGACAAATTATTCCTCCCATTTCTTGTTGTTTGATTTTATATATAAAACTAATCTTGAAGAGTAAAAGGTGTTTACTTTACTCTATTTTATGCTTGGCTAGAAGATCACTTTTGCTAAAAAGGATTTTTTAAGAATATGACATGCCTAATTTATTTTAATTTGATTAGTAGAGTTGTTCTCGCGGAATAGCCATGTTAAAAAGCTGAGGTTATATTGAAAGAGTCATAAGATAGAATTAATATGCATTAGTGAAGGGAAAATAGGCTTGACAAATTACTGGATTTTCAAGGCAAAAGATGAAGCTGGCGGACTATACGGCAGAAAAGGAATCGAAATTTTTGACCATCGCATAAAAGAGCAATTCTGGGGTATTAGGGAATGTACTGAAAAAGGAAAAAAGGAAACAAAACTTGAAGCTCTAGAAAAAGGTGATTGTGTCGTCTTTTATCTAGTTGGAAAATATGGGAGTTCTTTTATTGGGTCCTGCATTATAGACTCAGGGTATTTGACTCTAGATGAAGAACAAGCAAAGAAAATAGTTCATCGAGAATACATAGATTACAATAAAGGAGTATTTATTAAAGAAATTCGCAAATGGACAAAACATTTGCCGGTTGAATCTTTACGAACTGCAGACTCTTTTCATAACTGTGCTAATCTTGGCGCATACTTCCAAGGAAGCATTAAAAAAATAAAAAGCATCAACGACTACAAAGCCCTTATCACTTTACAAAAACAATTGAAATAAATATGAAAATGCTAAAGGCAAAAATGGCTCAAGATTATCCTTTATCTGATGTTCCGAAGATCAAAAAGTAACTTTGTTGACTTATCTGTAATTGTCATAGAAAATCCATACAATTAAATAACCTTTCAAGACTTGATAAGCAAAGATTTAGGTGATTTAAAGCTGATTGATAAAAAAGTAGTCTGCATTTGCCCTCAAGATAAGTCAAAATGCGATTGCCTAACAATATGTCCAATTGAGCTTTCTGAGGATTGTCCGGATAAAAGTAATCCTGAAAAATGTTGTCAGGGATGCAAGGCTAGTGAAGAAGAAAATGAGGATGAATAATAGATTAAATCTTAATTAGCATTTTTTTAAAATTTTTTCTTATATTCTAAAAATTTTTGTTTTCATGTGCTATATTATATTCTTTGTTAAGACTCACTTTAATAGGATGGTGACTATAAAGTTAATTTCAGGTCTTAGGAGCAGGCGAAAACTATTGGTTGGAAAAAGACGAAGAGGTACTGCTATTGTTGACACCTCAAACGGGATTCTTGTCGTTAGTCGTGATAATCGCACATTTTATTTGCCTGGCGGTGGTGCTGAAAGAGGGGAAAGTAGACGTGACGCTTCAATTAGGGAACTTAAAGAGGAGACTGGCTTAAACACAATTGACTGTTCTTTTCTTTTTGAGTATGTTTCATTTACCAATAGTCACAAAGTGTTCTTAATAGAAAGCTCTGGTATTGCTAAACCATGTAACGAAATAAGATATATTGATTATTTTAACGGCTCTAACTTGAAAGTATCTAACACAACTTGGGAAATAATTGAATTGTATAAGGAAAAAAGATCAACTGAGAAATTTACTGGTAAAAAAACTAAATTTCCTAACAACTCCTATTTATCTTGAGCCTAATTTTAAGTATAAATATTTAATTTGGCAAGTTTTTTTATTCATATCACAATAAATTGGTTTTTCAGATATTTTTGGTAAACTATTTAGCTGAATTCTTTCTTAAAAAGTTGCCTGGCGGATCAAAGCACGTTTCGGTTTAGATGCGAGAAGGTGAGGGGTGACCAGGTGATAGAACTGGGCTAAGGAGCCTCCGCATCTTACCAATGTTGATCCGCCAAAGCTAATCCATATTGAGGGTTGTTTACCCTGTCAAATTAATCTTGAAGTTTGAGGATAAATTGGTTTTTGAATGTGTTTTTGTACTTCGTTGTTTAAAAAATTCGTATAAATCATCAAAATTTAGGCTAATGTGAAAATGGTCCCGGATATCCCCTTTTTGATACCTGACTGAAGTTAATTATGCAGAATTTCTTCATTGAATCATTTTCTGGGTAGAATAAATTATAGTTATCGACTGTTTGTTTTTGAATTTTTTTCTTTAATGTTCTTCTATTTTTTTGCAGATAACCGAAGTGAAGTTTTTTTACTCTCTGATTTTTTATGGGTGGGAGTATCTATTTTAGAATCATACCATTCAAGAATTTTATTAATTGCTTTATCGGAATAGCCGATTTCGCCTAGCTTCTTTTGGATTTGTTTTTTCATTCTTCTGCCTCAGATTATTGTTGATTGCGCTAATTATGCTTATAATCCATATTACGAATCATGATATTAAAGTTTGGTAAATCCGTATCAAATTAATTCTTTTAAGTTTTATATTCTATTATACTTTAATTTCTATATTTTTTAATTTTTTATACGCTACTTTTAGACTTAGCGTTTTTTTATAAAAGGATTTTAATTAGCTGTTATCATTTGGAAGGTTATGGATATTTGTTCTGATTTGGCAGTTACTTTTCGAAGTCGGCGGTTCTGGCTGTGGGAGGTTTGCGGATGTATAATTTACAGTATTCCTGCATTAATTCGTTTTACAACTGGAAACATGGTTATTCCTATTCTTAATTTTCCCGGTTTCTGGATTGGTCATTTTATTCCTGGCAATTTCTTAGAAAAAATTATAGTAAATGCATTTTTCCCAGGCGGTGCTGGAGGTGTTGCAGGAGAAATTTTCTTCAGCAATTACTAGAGCGCAGCCATTAATAAAAAAAGAAAATATGCTTATCGATTAGCGGGGTCTTTGTTACAGACTTCTGCATGGTCTATCTTTCAGTTTGCCGGATATTATCTATTGATTATGGGGCCTTATGGAAGTAACATTTTTGAGCACTCCATCGTCTTTCCGATAAATTTTATTTTAGCAGCCTTTTCAATATTTACCCCTGATATTATTAATTTCATCAGAATAGTAATATCACGAATATTTTCAAGAATAATCATTCACAAAAAATAAGCAAATTAGTTTTATCTCCATTTCGTCCATCAGAGTTCTATTAAAATATTTTCAAATATTTTCAAGGTTATACGAACAGTGTGAAAAATGATTTTTAATTGACTAATTAAGTTGAAATTTTCTGGGGCTCTAATGGGCTATATTCTAGGAGAGACCAAATCGAAACACCCTGTTACTACCTCTGCGTTAAGAGTTGAACCACTAAAGTCCTTTCAGCTCTGTCTATCTATAAATCTCTAAATTCTCTTTACAAAAAAGGAAAGAAGGGAATGTTGTTTGGTTTTTGTTGCTTTTGTTTATTTGCGTTTTCTTAGTACGAGTGCTGCTGCGATGACTGCTATGATGATGACGATTGCTGCGCCTGCGATGAGTAAGGTTTCAGTGGATACGCCTGTGCCTGGGGTTGGAGCTACGGTTGGAGAAGCAGAGACCGTTACGGTTGGGGTGGTAGTTGGTGTTGGTGGTGTTGTTGTTGGAGCTACTGTTGGTACAGCTGCTGCGGCGTCTATTACTACTGCTGTGCTGGCTCCTGAAGCTCCGTAGGAGTTGGATCCTTCAAATATTGCATCGATTTTGTATGTGCCTGTTTGTGTTGGTTTCCATGCATGGTAGAACGTGCCGTCTCCAGTGCTTGTTACTGTAGCGATTACATTTGTTTGACCATCAGGTCCAGTTACGTAAAGTTTTACCGGTACGCCTGTTAAGTCCATCGAGGCTGTTTTTTGCATGTAAACATATTCCATCCATTTACCCTGGCTTGCATCTGACATTGCTGGTACAATGCTTAATTCGCCGCTTGCAACTTTAGCTTTTGCACCCGTAGATTGGTCAGTTACTGTGCCGCGTATCATTACACTTGAGCCTAGTGGGACACCTGCTAATGGTGCTTCAACAGTGGTTGCGCTTGGTCCTTTGCCAAAAGCGTAGACTTGGCCATCATAGGTGTTTAGAGCAATGACTATGCCATCAGCAACAACGGGGTGGCGATACATACCATTGACTTTGAAGACCAGTTGACCTGTGTTTATGTCTATAGCCCATAGTTGTGAGCCTCTCCACAAGACACCGTCTGATGAGTGTTCATCAGCAGTAGTATAAACTACGCCATCTGCGATTGCTAAGCCTGCATATTCTGGGTATCCACCGTATGCGTTTTCAAAGCCTGCACTGCCCTTGTTATAAGACCATAGTAGGTTTCCATTGTTCATGTCAAAGCAGCGTATGATACCATCATAACCAGATGTTATAAGTTTGTCATAGGCGATTTCGTAGATTCTTGTGAATAGTGCCCATGCATTGTTTAATGGTTGAGTCTGCCAAATCTTTTGTCCTGTGCGCATATTAAATCCATAGTAGACTTCTTCGCCTTCGTCGAATCTTACGTATTTGCCACCACTGATGTGGTTACTTACACGGTCGTGAATGTCGTTTATCATTGTGCGGTTTGCAGCCCATAGATGGCTAAGTGTGCTTGGGTATCTTCCGTCGGCGCCTCTTTTCATTAAGCCTATGTCATAACCAGAGTCGCTATAGACGTTTGGTAGTTTGCTAAAGTCTCTTACAGTTGCTAGTAATAAGCCTTCGGCGACGTTAACTTCGCGTACTGTTTGTGTTACTCCGTCGATGTCAGGTAAGGTTACGTTCCATTCGATGCCTACATGTGGTGAGTTGCTTACTGATTCCCAGTATGCTGCTTCCGAAGATAGGGCAGCGTTTGGGGCTTCGGTTACTCTGCGAGAAGCATTAATTGTTCCAGTTGGACTCCAAACATCTATACCTTCAAAGCGTACACCTAGAACGGCTCTGCTTGAATTAAATAAGGTCATGTATCTGTGTGTTGCGTTGCCGCCTATGTTGTAGATGAGTATTTCACCTTTAGGACCAAAGCACGTGTAGCCTGCTGTAAGACCTGTCATAATTAGGCTGAACTGCAATCGTGGATTTTGCTGCATATCTGGAAATACTTCATAGAAGTCCCAGTATGTTTGACCTGCTGCTACTCTTGAGACTATTAAATACTCTATTACACCGTGTTCATTTGGAGTATCGACATTTAGTGTTTGTGCGAATTGGATGTTGGTGTTATTCATGTACATTAATGGATAGTCTTCGCCTGTGTATAGGTTCAAGAACCGTGTGCCGTAATTTTGCATTGTTCCCGTTAAGCCGTGTTCTGTGTAGAAGACTAAGCCTTGCATGACCATTGCTTCAAAGAATTGCTCATAAGAAATTCCGTGGTAATATACTGTATCGCCAAATCTTCCTCCAACAATGCCTCCGGGTATTATTGCTTTAGTCCAGAGTATGTGCGGGCTGTCTGGTGCTGAAGTGTAGGGGGAAAAAGCGGGAGTGCCTGCGAAACTTCGACTTGGTTTGTCATATCCGCGCATGAGCCAATTATCTCCTACGTCCCACCAGCCTTTGTTTTCAGCGTTTATTGGGCGCGTCCAGTAGCCGGATGGTAAGGGTGGAGACTGATCATAGCTTGCTATCGGGTTAGCTTGGACAATAAGTGAAATTTTTTCGCTTTCGTCAGGTAAATAGGTGTAGATGCCTGCTGGTACTCCGAAGCCGCCTCCATCAACAGAGCTCAGATATGGACCTTGCTTAGGGAAGAACATCTGGAAATAGTAAGTACCAGTTTGGGATGGTGTGTATGCAAACCAACCTGAACTAGTTGAGTCCATTGCAAGGTTTTGTCTTGTTTCTGTTGTTCCATCGGGTTTAGTGATTGTCACGGAAGTCCCATTGAAAAGCCCAGAGCGAACTAGTGCACCTGCAGCGGGTTGATCAACTCGGAATGTGACAAGTACCGTTTGTCCAACCCCAACTGGGTCAGGTACAGCGCTTATGTATGCAAAGACTTTGATTTGTCCTCTGTCTACTTGAGCAGTTGCAGATTGTAACAGAATAGTAGTCGTTGTTGAAATCATTAAAAGTATTCCAATTATGGTTAACACTTTTCTTTCTAAATTTTTCATCTTCTCTCTCCTCTATCCAATTTTCTTGTAATGAGTTAATAAATTTTTGCCATTTTACCCTAAACAAATTGTGACTAAGAATAGATTCAGAATAATGATTCGTTAATACCCACATATCTTAGCATTCAAACGCAAGTTGAAGTATACAATGAATAATGAACTCTACAATAAGTAACTTTTTTTTATAAAATTCCATTATTATAGATTAATAAAATATTGTTAATTATAAAAACAAAAATTAAGCCTGTTTCCCGGCTCTATAACTCTATTTTTCAAGTTGCATGTGTTCTTTCATTATATGATGATATTGATCTGGAGTCATAAGTGAACGGAAGGCTCTTTCGATAACTTCGCTTAATGCTGGGTGAATGTGCATAGCGCTAAGGAGAGGTTCGGCGGTTTTTTCTGGGGTATACATGAGGTTGACTATTTCTTGTATTAGAACAGATGCTTGAGGTCCTATGATGTGTGCTCCAAGAATTTTTAATGTTCCTCTTTCTAAGATGATTTTAACAAATTCATCGTCTAATGCCATGGCTTCTCCTTTGGCTGTATCTGAGAATTTTTGGAATCCAATGATTATGTTTTCTTGTCCATACTTTGCTATGGCTTCGTTTTCTCTTAGACCAACGCTTGCGATTTCGGGTTCTGTGAAGACTGCGTGTGGGACTGCATTATAATCTACTTTGACTTTATTTTTCAAAATCGCATTGTCATATACTATTTGGGCTTCATAATTGGCAACATGTTTGAACATATATTTTCCATCTGCGTCGCCGACAACCCAAATGTTTGGTTGTGAAGCTTCCATGTACTCATTTACTATTACAAAACCTTTCTCGTCAATCTTTATACCTGATTTCTCGGGATGTAACAAGTCTGTGTTTGCTCTTCTACCCACGGCTACTAAAATCTCATCAACATCTATTTTGATTTCTTTTTCTGTTTCCTTGTTGATTCCGGTTAATCGTTTTCTGCCTTGAAGAGTCTTTTCTACTTTCTGAACTTCATAACCAGTGAAAATTGTCATCTGCTTTTCCATTTCTCGTTTAGCTAAAGTCGAAATTTCTGGTTCCTCTTCTGATATGATGCGCGGATTTGAACCTATTATCGTAACTTTACAGCCCATAGCTGAAAGGAAATGACCATACTCAGCTGCAATGTAGCCACCTCCAATAATTCCTATGTTCTCAGGAAGTTTATCTACATTCAAAATGGTGTCACTAGTAAGATATCCTACTTTTTCGAGTCCTTCGATTTTAGGTGTAATTGGTCTAGAGCCGATGGAAAGAACAATCATTTGCGAAGTTATACTTTCATTTCCTACTTTTAGAGTGTAGGGTGCAGTAAACTCTGCTGTTGATTGGTAGTAGTCTATGTTTGGGGTTTGGGTTAATCCATTTCTGATTTGATCGATGTCTTTTTTTATGTTTCTCCGCATGTGGTTCAATATAGCCGCAGAATCTACTTTTTTAATTTGAACTTGGATTCCGAATTTTTCGGCTTTTTGAATAATTCTTACAACATCAGCAGGATAAAGTAGAAGTTTAGAAGGAATACAACCTCTGGTTAGGCAGATTCCTCCTGGTTCGTCTTTATCGATAACGGCGATTTTGGCTTTCGGGTTTTCTGTTAAAAATGCGCTCCCTAGTTCCATACCCGTGCCTGTTCCAATAATAATTAAATCATATTCTTTCAAGATAACAACAACCAGTCAGTAGAAGAAAAGTAGAACCTCCTTAAAGCTATTTACGGAAATAATAACTGATTATCAATATTTATTTTTAGTACAACCTTCAAAAACTAATCTCTAAAAAATTGGTTGCCTTAGACTTTTATAGATTTAGTTAATCGTGAGAAATGCTATGTGTTTTCTATTTGTTTGTTACAGAGTGCTTGGCAAATCATTTTGGTCACATTTATGATGTTATGTTTGACTAATTTTAGCATATCAAGTTTTACTGTTCAAATTCTTCTATATTCGTGGAGCTATTTTTTCTTGAATTCTTCTTTCATTTTCATCTGTCTTCTTTTCCGATTATACCCTAACGCGAAGTCATGTGTAGCATCTCGGATTTGGCGTAATAGAAGCATCATTCGGCTAGTTTTGTTAAATTGTAATGGATTTGGCTCATTGGGCAAGTAGATTTCTTCATGTTCTTTTGCTAAGCCAATAATTGGAACTTGTAATCCAAGTGAATGCAGAGCTGTTTGTGCTGCTTTGACTTGTCCGAGGCCTCCGTCGACAACTATCAGATCGGGCAGTTGTGTTTTTTCTTCAAGTAATCGTTTATATCTTCTCATTATTACCTCGTTTATGCTTGCGAAGTCGTCTTGTCCTGTGAATGTTTTGATTTTGAATCTGCGATAATTATTCTTGTCAGGTTTAGCGTTTGTAAAACGTACCATACCTGAAACGACATGCTCTTGTCCTAGGTTGGAGATGTCGAAACACTCGATAATCTTTGGTGGAATTGGAAGGTTAAGAGTAGTCTGCAAATCAACAAGTGCACTGTCTTCTTCTATTATAGCTTCAAGGTTCTTTTCCGCCAATTTGATAAGCAATAGCTTATCTGCGCGTCGAGGGATGGTTAATGTAACTGGGCCCCCTCTTTTCTGTGAAAGAAACTCTTCTAACGCCACTTTTTCGGCGTTATCTTGCCAACAAGATATGTTGAGTAGAATTTCGCGAGGAATCTGGTTTGAAGAATAGAAGGCTTTTAGAAATTCCTGTTCAATTTGTGGCTGAAAGTCAATTATGAATTCTTTTTTACCTAATAGAACACCTTTTCGTACTCCCATTTGAATAGCGTGCATTTTTTCACTATATTGCTTAAAAGCTAATATGTCTTGGTCGTATCGTCTTTCATTATCAACTATCTGATTTTCAGTAAGAAGTCGAATGGAAGCAATTTGGTTGCGAAGCTCAAGCGCTTGTTCATATTTCTGATTTCTTGATGCTGTCTGCATTTGTGAAAGAAGGTTATCTGTGGTCTGAGCATAATTTCCTTTGAGAAAAGAACGTGCTTGTTCAACTTGTTGTTGATATTGTTCAGAACTTACATTTCCTGTGCAAGGCGCAGTACATAATCCAATATGGAAATTTAGACATGCGCGTTTTGGGAGTTCTCGGCAGGTCCGGAGTTTAAAAACTCTGACAACAAGCCGATGTAAGTCTTGTCTTGTATATCCATCTGTGTATGGTCCAAAAGATTCGAGTTTTCGAGATACTTTTCGACTTGTTAGAATGCGTGGATAGGTTTCTCTAGTGAAAGCGATGTAAGCGAATGTTTTAGCATCTTTTAATGTTATGTTATATCTTGGAGTGTGTTGTTTAATTAAAGAGTTTTCTAAGAGCAGAGCTTCTACTTCATTATTTACTAAAATCCAATCGATGCTACGGATTTTTGATACAAGATGTCTTGTTTTAAGAGGTTGATCCTTGTTTATAAAATAACTTTTAACACGTGAACGAAGGCTTTTAGCTTTTCCAATGTATAAAATTTCGCCTTTCTCATCTCTATACAAGTAGACTCCAGGGTCTATCGGTATTTCAGAGCTTTTGAATTCTGTCGGCACTGATATGCTTATCATTTTGGAGTTGCTACCTTCTCCTTTAGCAGCTAATGTTGTTTTCTGAACATATGTTTTAGGAATTTGCCTGTGTGTGATTCTGGATTTTCTGAGACTTGTTCAGGAGTGCCTTTGGCAAGTATTTCTCCACCTGCAGCTCCTCCTTCTGGTCCTAAATCTATGATATAGTCGCAGCTTTTAATAACATCTAGATTATGTTCGATGACGTAGACGGTATTTCCTTTAGCTACAAGCCGATTTAATACTTTAATTAACCTTTTTGTATCGTCAAAATGTAGTCCTGTTGTAGGTTCATCTAACATGTAGATGACATGTCCTGATTTATTTTTGCTCAATTCACGTGTAATTTTGATGCGTTGGCTTTCTCCGCCTGAGAGTGTAGTTGAGCTTTGTCCTAGTTTGATATATCCTAATCCTACATCTAGTAGTGTTTGTAGCTTTCGTGAAACACTTGGGAAGTTTTCAAAGAAACTGCTTGCTTCCTCTACGGTCATGTCTAGGACTTCAGCTATGTTTTTTCCTTTATAAAGTACGGCGAGGGTTTCTTTATTGTAGCGTTTACCTTTACATTCACTGCATTGAACGTATACGTCTGGAAGGAAGTTCATTTCGATGCGTAGAACACCATCACCTTGGCATGTTTCGCATCTACCTCCTTTCACGTTAAATGAAAATCTGCCTTCTTTGTAACCACGTACTTTTGCTTCTTTAGTTACAGCAAAGATTTTACGAATTTCATCAAAAAGTTTAGTATAAGTTGCAGGATTGCTTCTTGGGGTTCTTCCAATAGGGTCTTGATCGATGACTATGACGTTTCTGATAATCCCAGGTAGGTCAATAGTTTTATATTTACCAATTTTGTCAACACGTTCTCCAAACTTTTCTCGAAGAGAAGGCATCACTGTTTGATTCATCAATGTACTCTTACCTGAGCCTGAGACACCTGTTATTCCACATAATACTCCTAAAGGAAGTTGGACTGTAAGATTCTTAAGATTATTTTCTTCTGCACCTGTGACGATAATAAAGCCGCAGGGGGTTTTCCTATCGGTAGGTACTTCAATCTGTAATTTATTAGAAAGGTATTTTCCTGTTAAGCTCTTGCCGTTTTTCATTATTTCTTCTGGTGTACCTTCTGCTACTATGTAGCCTCCGTGAACTCCTGCTCCTGGACCCATATCCACAATGTAATCTGCATTCCGTATGGTATCTTCGTCGTGCTCTACAACAATTAAGGTGTTTCCTAAATCCCGTAGTCGATGTAAAGTGTTGATTAGTTTAGCGTTATCTCTTTGATGTAAGCCGATGCTGGGTTCGTCAAGAATATAGAGGACACCCATGAGGTTGCTTCCGATTTGTGTTGCTAAGCGGATTCGTTGGGCTTCTCCACCTGAGAGTGTTTTTGCAGCTCTTGACAATGACAGGTAGCCTAATCCTACGTTTTTAAGGAACCCCAACCGTTGGTTAATTTCTTTTAATATCTGTTGTGCAATGGTCAATTCTTTCTCATTGAGTTGAGCCGGAAGATTGACAAAGAAATCGACCGCTTGTTCAATTGAAAGGTCTGTAACGTCAATTATGCTCTTGCCCAATATTTGAACTGCTAAAACTACTGGTTGGAGTTTTTTTCCATTGCAGGTAGTGCATATGCGAGATTTCATGAATTTTTCTATATCTGCTTTTCGCCAATCACTTTCGGTTTGGCGATAAAGTCTCATTGTTTGAGGAATTACGCCTTCCCAACCATCTCGCATCCACATGTTTGCTCCATTAGACCAATTGCCGTTGATTGGTTCTCGGTCACCATACAAGAGTACTTGTAGCTGATTTTCAGTAAAGTCCCTAATAGGTGTGAAAACGTCAAAAGCATGTTTCTTACCGACTGTGGCGATTTGCTGTACCCGCCAACTTAAATCCATTTTGCCATAAACAGCAAGCGCGCCATCCATTATCGAAACATTTCTATCGGGAATGATTAAGTCTTCGGATATTTCGGTGATTTCACCTAAGCCATGGCAGACTGGGCATGCTCCGAAGGGAGAATTAAATGAGAACATACGCGGTTCCAAACTTTCAAATACAATTTCGGGGTGATTTGGGCAAGCACCAAATGTGCTGTACATTGTTTCGCCTTCGAAGCGTTCTAGTTCTCTCTTTTTGTCAGCGTCTTTGTTTTCTTCGTCTATTACTATCATGGTGCCTTTTCCGGTTTTTAATGCCTGTTCCACGGCTTCTGCTATTCGGGAGCGTTCTTCATCTGATATCTTTATGCTGTCTATGACTGCTTCTATCCAATGTTTTTCATATCGTAACAGTTTGACTTCTTCTTTGATTGTGTCAGATTCGTAAATTCTCTGGTCTATCCGAATCTTTGTGTATCCTTCTTTTTTGAGGTCTTCAAAAATCTGTTCATGTGTTCCTTTCATGCCTCTTATGATTGGTGCAAGGAAGACGAGTGTTTTTTCTTTATCTGCTAGTATGAGGCTGGTGATGTTTTCAGGGCTTTGAGGGTGAATTGAGCTATTACATTTTGGGCAATGATGTGTGCCTATTCGAGCGAAAAGTAAACGCAAGTAATCATAGATTTCAGTGACCGTGCCTACTGTTGAGCGGGGATTTTTGCTGGTACTCTTTTGCTCAATAGATATAGCTGGAGATAAACCATCGATTGAGTCCACATCAGGCTTATCCATTAATCCAAGGAATTGCCGAGCATATGCTGATAGGCTTTCAACATATCTTCTTTGACCTTCTGCATAAATGGTGTCAAAAGCTAGGGTAGATTTTCCTGAACCTGAAAGCCCAGTAATCACTATAAGTTTGTTTCTGGGCAATTCTACATCAATGTTTTTTAGGTTGTGCTCACGTGCACCCTTAACGGAAATGCTATCTCGCATAGTGTTACCTTATTCTTATTAGTTAGATGAATTGTACCTTGTTTAAGCCTACTCATTTCAACTTTATTGCATTAAATCCGATATTTTCTATTGTAATTGCTCAGCTTTCAGCTTCTGTGATAGAGACCTTGTGAGTTCCTGCATTACATCACGAAGCTGGATAGCCTTCTCAAAGTCAAGTTTTTCAGCTGCTTCTCTCATCTGAGCGTCTAACTCGATTATTTGCCTTTGAATATCCGTCTTAGCTAAGTGTTTGGTACCTTTGATAATACCTTCTTTCTGAGAAACGCTCTTCACAATTGTTGTTGGAGTGATTCCATGAACTTTATTAAAGCGTATCTGAAATTCCCGTCGGTACTTGGTAATCTCCATTGCACTTTTTATGGAACGTGTTTGTATATCTGCGAAAAGAATTACTCTTCCATTTACGTTTCGTGATGCGCGTCCTATAGTTTGTATAAGGCTGCGTTCGTCTCTTAGAAAACCTTCTTTATCAGCATCTAAGATAAAAATTGTTGAAACTTCCGGAAGATCCAATCCTTCTCGTAACAGATTAATGCCTACAAGTATGTCGAATTCTCCAATTCGTAGTTGACGTACTAATTCGATGCGGTCTAAGCTATCGATTTCACTGTGCATATAGCGAACTCTAAATCCCTCTTTCACTAAATATTCTGTTAGATCTTCTGCCATCCTTTTAGTTAAGGTTGTAACGAGGATTCTTTCTCCGTTTGCGATAGTTTTCTTTGCTTCTTGCATTAGATATTGCATTTGGCCTTTGATTGGTTGCAGCTCGATTATAGGATCAAGAAGTCCTGTGGGTCTTGTAATAAGTTCAACTGGCGGACCGCATTTTTCTTTTTCATATTCTGCTGGAGTTGCGGAGACGAAGAGAGTTTTACCCATTTTTTTCTCGAATTCTTCAAATTTGAGAGGACGATTATCGTAAGCGCTGGGGAGCCGAAAACCGAATTCTATGAGATTTTTCTTACGGGCATACTCACCATTATACATGGCACGGGACTGAGGAATAGTCTGATGGCTTTCATCTATTATGAATAGGTAGTCTTTAGGAAAATAGTCTATCAGAGTGAATGGTGGTTCTCCAGCTTTGCGTCCGTCGAAATGTCTGCTGTAGTTTTCGATTCCTGCGCAGAAACCCATCTCCTTCATCATTTCTAAATCATAGTTTGTGCGTTGTTTTAGTCGTTGTGCTTCAAGCGGAGGGAGTTCCTGCAGTCTTTCTTCTAGTTCTAGTTTTATTTGGTCAAATGCCAGTTTCATTTTTTCCTCTGGTACTACATATTGCCTTGCAGGGTAGAGGGTAACTTTATCGATAGATGTCTTAGAGTCTGATGTTATAGCATCAACTTCTTTTATTTTCTTAACTTTATTTCCTTCTACTTCAATGCGTAAGATGTCTTTTTCGTAGGCAGGAATTACATCTATAACATCGCCACGTACTCTGAATCTGCCGGCTTCAAGTACCATGTCATTTCTTTCATATTGCATATCCACAAGGGCATTGATGAGTTTTTGTCTTGTAATTTGTTGGTCTATTTCTAAAGAGATGGCCATAGTTTTGTAGTCATCAGGGTTCCCTAAGCTGTAGATGCAACTGATACTTGCGACTATAATAGTATCGTTTCGGCTAACTAAGCTTGAGACGGCGTGCATACGCATTTTTTCAATCTGTTCATTTATGGCAGAATCTTTCTCAATGTACATATCTGTTGTTGGTAGATAAGATTCAGGCTGATAATAATCGTAAAATGAAATAAAATATTCTACTCTATTATTAGGAAAAAGTTCTTTTAATTCAGCATATAACTGAGCTGCTAAAGTTTTGTTATGTGCCAAGATTAAAGTAGGTTTTTGCATTCTATTAATCAGGTTGGCCATAACGAAAGTTTTGCCACTCCCAGTAATTCCGAGAAGAGTCTGCTTATCATTATAGGAAAAATTTTTCACTAACTGCTCGACAGCTTTTATCTGACCCGGTGAAGATTGGAACGGGGCGACTAAGTTGAATTGCATCTTTACTCTCCTAGTAATAAGTCAGAATTAAATACGAACAAATTTAGTAGATTTAAGGATTTTTGGGCATTTTAAATCAAAGAATGTTTGATTAAGTAGTAATTTTTAACTTAAAAATTGGTACATTCTCGGACAATTACCTAATGATATCTGATTAAATGTTTTCTATATACAATGTGAAAACTGCATTCTAACTCAACTAAAGTTATACTATTATGGAAGGTCTTCTATTTTTTTCTATATTCATGTTTTACCTTTTGAGCAATTAAATTTATCGCGTCAGAATCTGAGAGCATTGCCTTAACTAAATCTACTTCCCCTTCTACAATATTTTTTATTTCTAAAACATTCAGTTTCTTCTCTTTGGCTGCTTCAAATTTTTTTGTAGCTATAACACCGTATTCGACTATTAGATCAACAAGATATAGTTGTAACTTTTCAAAATCACTCATATTATCCATTGCTGCAATGTTACTTTTTCTCCTATCTTGTTTAACCCACCTTTTCCATCTGTCTTTGTTTACAAAAAGATCCAATTTAACCCATTTATCCCAATTGTCTTCCGACACAAAATCCCCGTATAACAATATAACTCAAGTTAAAATAAAATTTTCTAAAGACATAAGTGCGGATATAAGATGCAATTTTTTGTTTGGTGGAAACAATTGAAAAGCTTATATTTGAAACAGCAATAACGAAGAACAATGAAGATGGAAAAATGAAAGGCGCAATAGTGTTTCTAGTAGTATTTGCAATTGTAGTCGTTATAACAATGGGTAATACCGCGATTCCGCCAGGAAAGGCAATCTACGATGCACTCTTACCTAACACTGAACCAGCTTCTGGCTACTTAGTCGGAGGTACTGTGGATGCTGTTACTTTAATCATTTCTGTTTTCAATGGTGCTATCTATGGATTCATCGTTTGGTTAATATTTACTGTAGCTACAATGGGGCGTAAAGATAAGAAACAAAATCTTCACCAGACAATAAATGTCAATATCAGTGACAAAAACAAGCAAGGATCTGTCACAACCTAAATGCCCTAAACACTAAAAGACATAATTTTGCAATCCATCTTTTTTTATTCTAATAAGATTTTTAGCATTTTGAGAAATCGGTTTATTCTTAGCATTTTTATTCAGTTTTTAAGCTTAATCTGATATTGCATGTTACTAAGAGAGTCACTTCTTTGCTAAGCATTCAGCTTAATAATGGGTTCGTGAGTTCTTAATTTATGACAGCTGAGATTAAAATTCTTAAAGAATTTGCACCCAAGGAGTTGATACTTGTTGTTGGGTTGCCAGGTACTGCTTATATTGGAAAATTATCTGTTGATTATTTAGTGCAACAACTTAAGGCTGAACTTGTTGCTGAAGTTTATTCAAAGCATTTTCCGCCTTATGTTATAATTAAAGAAGATGGGCTTGTGGAACTTCTACGTAATGAATTGCATTGGTTCAAAGATGACTTAGGGCATGATGTAATATTTTTGACGGGTAATTCGCAGGCTTTCTCTCCTGAAGGACAATATGAGGTTGCTGATACGATTCTGGATTGGGCGATTGGTCATGGCGTGAAAAAAGTTTTTAGTGTTGCCGCTCTAGTTACTGACAAACCTTTCGAAGCACCTAGTATTTTTTGTACCGCAACAAATTCTGCGCTCATAGAGGACATGAAGAAGTTTAATGTGCAGCCTTTAGATCAAGGAATAATCGGTGGTGAAAATGGGCTAATAGTTGGTCTTGCTAAGAAGAAAAACATTGAAGGTATCTGCTTGCTAGCGGAGACTCATGGGTATCAAACTTCTTCTGGCGAGTATGTGACAGATGCAAAGGCAGCTAAAGCAGCTTTGAATGTACTTAATTGCATCTTAGAATTGAAAGTAAACATGGAGCCGATGGATAAGCAAGCAGAACAAATGGATGAGCTAATAGCAAAAATGGGTGAAATTGAACGCCGCGTTCGAGAGGAAATGGAACAATCTGCTAAGAAACCCAGCTACGTCACTTAACTTTGGGATACAGAGATGGAAAACAGTATCTATATAAAACGTTACAAAGTACCCGCTTTAGATAATCCAGTTGCCATTGTAGGCTCACCTGGATTACGATCTGTTGGTAAGCTAGTTGTGGATAGCCTTATTGCAAAAACTAACTCAGAACTATTCGCAGAAATGTATTCACCCCATTTACCATCTATCTATGAAACTAAACCGTCTTACGCAGCTCATCCCGCTTTTCCAGGGGGTGGCGGAGCAATCGCGACGTCAGGTGAGCTAGATTTACCAAAAATCCAATTCTATTTTTGTTCTAATCCAGAGCTTATTATCGTTAAAGGGTACCATCCTAATTTTGCAGGACAATACAGTGTTGCAGAAAAAGTCGTCGAGTTCCTTGCTGAACTGAAAGTTAAACGTATGATAGTAGCAGCCGGCTTTGGCTCGAAGGATAAGAAGGTTTGTTGTGCAGCAACAAATCAACAACAGCTTAATGAAATGAAAGAAAAATATCAAATAAGCACAGGATATAAAGGTCCTTTCATGGGTTTTTCAGGACTTGTTTTTGGTTTAACTAAGCTAAAAAGTATTGAGGCGATCTGTCTTTTTTCAAGCACCCAACCCAAAGAAGACGACCTAGAGTTTCCAGACAGTGAAGCCTCTGAACGTATCTTGGATAAACTAAAACAAATGCTACCTTTCTAATTCTAATTGGCTTTGCTGGGAAAAACTTAATTAAACTAGAGTATTATGGTTTGGCTGAGATTGGTCAAGTAGGTGTTCAAGCAATTGACCACCAAACAAGAAAAGAACCAAGTTCAAAACAGCAAATCAGAGGCGTGCGGGATTGCCCAAGCCTGGTATGGGGCAGGCCTGCTAAGTCTGTGGTCGAAAGGCCGCGTGGGTTCAAGTCCCACATCCCGCGCCATTTCCAAATTAAGCCAAATCTTGAAGTTATTTTCAGTAATTATATACAAATTATGGTTGCAAAATGCTGCATATTGCTTATTAGGGAAGGGGAAAGCTAGGATAAGCTACTCGCGATATTTATTGCGGAATTTGTAAAGGCGAATTACGTTAGTTTTTTTATGTTAAAGACATGATATTCTATTATGACCAATTATTCCAAGAAACCATTCTTAACCGCTAGTGATGAAGAATATACAATGCTAATCGAGGTCAGTGAAGAATTTGAGAAACAAAGAATGGACAAAACAGCTCGCGAGACATCAGGAAATCCAACGGAAATCGTCATACGCAATCATCTCCTGAGAAGAAATCTTAACCTTTCACTGATTCCAAACGTCTCAATTCAAGGATCTAAGATAAAAAATGATTTGCTTCTTTTAAAGGGCAGCATAGATCCTACCCAAAAAACCTTCCCATCTGACAATGTGAAGATGATAATAGAAATTAGGAACAACGCTGTAGGGGGTAAAACTTTGGAAAACGGAAAACGGGAAGATCCTAACAAAGTGTTACGTGTTAAATTCAATGAGCTAGAAGGAACAACCAATGTTAAGAATTTTGCTGTTATCGTTCTTTCTGAAACACTACTTCCACCCAGAACTCCTTACAAATGGCGATTCAAAGAAGAAGTGATTGGAAAAGCAAACTGTAAAGTTTTTACTTTAGTTGCCCGTCAGTTGTATCCTCCTGGCGGACTCTACATCAAGTCTAGCATAATCAAAATGCTTCAAAATGGCAGATGAAAAAAACCGGAGAATTTCAACAGCTGATCAATTACCTTAAATGCTTGTAGCCGTAACATTACTGACTCTCAAATTTCTTAATTAACTCCGATTTCAGCTAGACGTTTAAATTGGCTCAAAGAGATAGAAATTGACCTCTCCAAGAAAAATTTACCGCTTAATATTTTAAGCGCGTCTTACCGATTCCGCTGGATTCTTTTCGCGAGCAAATTGAAACAGATGAAAATTTAACATCCCGCACCAGAATGTCTACATACGGCTTCTCAAAAACTCAAATCTTTGATTGTTGAAGGAAAATTTGCGAAAATCATCAGCAACTAACAACTATAAAAAGCTTAGTTGTTAAGTAATATTCGCGATTTGGATGACCTCTGCCAAAATTAAGATTCTTTTTTAAGCTCATGCCTTTTAAGGGTACGTTTGTTTAGTCAAATCGAAGTCGTCTAATTTGCCTCTGTTTTAAGACAATTTGGAGAAAATATTTCAGTTGAATTTATTTAACTCAATACTAACAATATTTGATAGAGGATGCAGAACACGAATAACAGCGACACAGGTCAGCCATCAATAGACGATATCATCATAGATTTTCTATTCAAGAAAGGCATAACTGACCAAACAGAAAAATTAGTAATTGCTAGAATCAGTAACAAAACGGAAATTAGCAGCGAACAAGTAGAAGCGAGCATCAAAAGACTAAGCATAAAAAACTTAATACGCAAAATTTACTCGCAAGGCAGAGTGGGTTTTGAGCTAACTCCTCGAGGAAGATCAGTAATCGACGCTTTGGCAAAAGCCCAAACCATCCGTATTACCCAGCAACTTCAAGAAGCAATTAGCCAGCAACGAAAAGCAAAGCTGCGATTGAGTACTGTTAATAAAATTAAAGCTGTTGAAGAAGAATGGCAAAACTGTCAAATACCTGATAAAAAATTGATTAATAAAATTGAACAAGACACTAAGGAATTTCTTGTCGCAACAAAAGAAATAGAACGCAAGCAGCCTTTTTGTCATATAGACTCTCAAAACTATGACCAACTTTTCTCGCTATACAAACCTCAAATAGAAATCCTCGCTGAACAAAACAGCAATCTAACAAGAACAGTAAACAACTATGTAAAAATCAAAAATTATCAGCTATCAATATCATCTGACATTGAAAACGTTACTAAGGCAATTAGCAGGTATGAATCCATCCCGGAAGCTTCCGCTCAAATAAGTCAACTGAAAACCTCTCTTATTAATTTAAAATTAATTCAATCTCAACTAGATACCTTTGACCAGAATCAGCTTTCTCGATTCGAAGAACTCAAAACCGGACTTGGAAACAACTTTAGACTTTTAGAAATTCTAAAGAAACCTACGCACGAGTTCACATCAATAAAAAAGGAAAACATAACTGCGCACCCAACTGAGGAACCCGACCCTGAATGTCCAATCAAATATGCCGGCAAAACAAGTGGGTACTCATCAGTAGAAAAATGTAGCAAGTGCGGAATAAAACGAAAGCCAACACCTTTTGATATCGGATAAATACTTGCTTTCTACAAAAAAAATAAACTCGTTAAAAGTTTAGCGGTTTTCGCTCATTAAAGGTAACGGGATGAATTGATTAAGAAACAAAAAGATGCTCACTTCTGAAGCAAAAATATCGAAACCGTCATGCCAACAGCGAATTCTATACCCAAAAACGCTAAGTATCTCAATCAAACGTTCCAAATCACTTGAAAAATCCAAAATCTCACTTTTTATTCCTTGGCAGATTCTCCAACCTCTTTGTGGTCGCATTTCATTAATCACGCTATAGTCTTATCGTTATTTTAAATAATCGATTTTAGAGAGGATTATTTACATCATGCCCTAAGCCTAATATAGAGGACTTAGTGAGAACATGTAATTGAGCAATTGAAATGTCTGAGAATAAGTGTGAATACCCAAATTGTCAAAATAAGGTAGAACATTTGTTTGCCAACAGAAGGATGTTGTACGGAACAATGTTTGATAAAATCGCTGTGTGTAAAGAGCATTATGACTTATTATTATTCATTGATCATGCTCGCGAAAGCCGTTAAAAGTCGAAGCACTGCAATTGATGGTTTACGATAATAAATAGTTGGACACTTAGCGAAAAGAGGGTTTTAGAGGAAAACGCAGAAGAATTATTAAAATGAAAACAAAAACAATCACTAATCAATAGTCATAAACGAGCAAATCGATAAAGAAGGAAACTTTTTATTCGACATGCAAAAAACCATTAAAAAGTTTACAAACTAAAATTTAGATTATTTGATTATATTAGATAAATCTACAACTAATAAAATGAAGTACAATGCTGTTTTCGAAGAATGTATAGCTAAATTCTATAGCAAAAAGCAAAAGAGTCTTGAGGAATATGAGCGCATTAACTTAACTTAGAACATAACGATGAGATGTAGTAATCATTAAACCAGGAAAAAAAACCCGTTATGTTTTACCTTTTGTTCCTCTTTCTATAGGCCCTATTTATTGGCTAATGCGCTTTACTCTATGAGGTTAGTTTTTCTTGATAATTTTTCTTTTCCTTGTTGTTCTTTTCTCATATTTCGTAAGAAGACGTTCAATTTCTGTATAAGATTTCTTCTTTTTCTCCTCATTGTAGAATAATTCTCGCCTCTTAGCGTCTTTTGGATTTTCGATAGGCCGATTATTTTCGCCATTAATTTTTGGAATTGTGATTCCACAGTTTGGACAACAAAACTCGTCGGAATCTTGAATTAAGAGCATAGAAAAGAATAATTTGGTGCTGTTAAGGCATTCAAGACAGAAGGGTTTTTCGATGTTATTAAGAACCAACCACGATGGTGAACTTTTATGAATTTCTATTAATTCATCAATTAGCTCATCATTCGACGGTTCATTAACTAGTTTACCGAACCTTTCACGCAGATTTGACACTTGGCGATCGATTTCTTTTCTAAAAAAACCTTTACTAATTCGTCCCATTCTTAGAAGCAGGACGTCGAGATTGGCGCATAATAACTCTATTATTAAACCATGTTTTTGTTTAAAGGTATTGATATTCTTAATTGCTATATTCTGAAAAACAAGTAATTGCTTGCTTGTGTTAAAGAAGTAATTAAAATAGCTATATAGTACTGTCTCGCCGCTTGGTTTTTTATTCTTTGTTTTTAGTTTTTCGTTTCAGCAGTTCGAGGCGATCTTATTAGTCCGCAATGCCTTAACGGTTCGTTCTAAAAGCATTTGTCCGGTTTCTTAGTTTGGCCAGCCTCCTAGTCCACAGTCAGGTCCTGTGAAGGTCATTGTGTCTCCAAACTTTTCTTTGGCAAATAGGTACCTATTTTTGATAACGGCTTCGGGGTCAATCAATTGTTCTGCAGTTGGTTTTGTTATCCCTCTATCGTGAAGTTCTGCATTTATAGAGTTCTATGTCTGTTCTTGAAATGCCTACCCACAGTTGTTTAATGACGAGTTATCTTTTTTGACAAAAAAAATTAACAATATGCTAGACACAATCAGCAATTCACAATTAAAACTCCAAGATTATGCAAACAATTTGGAGGAAAAAGTAAATGAAAAAACAAGAGATTTAACCGAAGCTCAAAATAAAATATTACAGACTGGACGTCTGGCGGTGATTGGTCAGATGGCAGCCATGGTTGCGCATGATCTTCGAAATCCCTTATTTGGAATAAAAAACGCCGTATTCATTTTAAAAAGGCGAGATAACATAAAAGATGAACAAGAAATAAAAAAAATTCTGAATCTTATTGACGAAAGTCTTGAAAACGCTAATAGAATCGTTAACGATCTCCTAGATTATTCAAGAGAAATTAAACTTGAAAAGCAGACTGTGACTTTGAGCAGTCTAATTTCGTCTACACTTCGCGAAACTAGAATTACGGCCGCCGTTCAGTTAATAAATTCAATTGAAAGTTCTTTGGAAGTAAACGTTGATGTCGCCAAAATAAAAAGGGTTTTTATAAACTTAGTCAATAACGCAGTTGACGCCATGCCCGATGGAGGAAAAATTGAAATCAAGAGCCAAGCAAACAAAGGAAATATTCAAATTACTTTTTCCGATACAGGAAAAGGTATAACTCAAGAAAACCTTGGCAAATTATGGAAACCTCTTTTCACGACAAAAACTAAGGGCATAGGTCTTGGTCTGGTAATCTGTAAAAGATTTGTAGAAGCTCACAACGGATCTATAACTGTAACAAGTGAAGAAGGCAAAGGAACTACATTTAGAATAAGCTTACCAATTGCAAAAGAAAACACAACCTCAACTACCCTTTAAGGAAAATCGATGCTGTCAAAATTCCAAGCCTTCGTGTAGACAAAAAAAGAGGTACAATATATTTTCTATAATAATATCTAAAAATAATTCTTAAATAACCCCATGTTTCTCCATTTTTATATTAAGCTAATCTTCTTCATTATTTGCCCTGTTTGTCAATAGTCTCTATTAGTATTCTTTTTAGTATTGTTATTCCATGTTTCATTTTTAGTTTTTTTTCCCCGATTCTCTGACGATATTGTGTGGGTACTTCAGCTGTCTTAAATCCCCTCTTTTCCATTAAGATATTCAATTCAATTTCAATGTCAAACCCTTCCGATTTTGGCTTCCAGTCTCTAAGTATCTCTGCACGTACTACACGTAATCCTGTAAGAGGATCCTGAAGCGAAACCTCATTAAATATACTATGAATAATCGCAAAAATTTTGTTCCCTAAATAGAACTGGATATTAAACGCCTTTTCTTCAATATGTCCATTAAATCGGTTTCCACATACCATGCCAATTTTAGGATTCTCCTCAAGAATTTTAATCATCTCAGGTATTTTTTCTGCAGAGTAAGTATAATCTGCATCAGTTAGCACAATATATTCAACATCACTATATGTGTGACTAAGTGCTTTAGCCACCGCATTTCCTTTACCTGTTCCATCCTGCAAAATAACATTAGCGCCAAGCTTCTTTGCAACAATCACTGTTTTATCAGTACTGTTTCCGTCAACGACAAGAATAGGGGCATCTATTTTCTTTTGTAACTCTTGTATAGTAAGCCTAATACCTTGCTCCTCATTTAATGCTGCGATTACAACTTGAATTGAAGACCGACGAGAGTATTTTGACGTCAAAATAGCTTTCGATAAATAATTTCCAGAACCCACATAATATGGTGCTTTTGATAACATAGCAGTGCCTTTTAATATTTAAAATCGTATCTGACTTAGATTGTTCTTCTCTAACTTTTCAAAGCGATTGATTTGAGTATAGTTTTCATTGGTTCTTGGGATAGGTGTCAATTTAATAAAATATAGATGAATTCTGCCTGATTTTATTCGGTTATTATTCCAAGATGCCATTAGATCGTCTTCAATTCATTTTTTCATGTTCATTCAACTAAATATCTAATAAATTTTTGCTGTTGTGTAAGTACTACTACAAATTGGATTAGCTAGCAAAAACTACTATGTTTTTTTTTTTAAGTAGGTTTCAATTTGGTCACTTCAACTCCAAAATAGTCAAATAATTAATTGCTCTTATTCAGTTTCAGTGTGATGAAAGTGTCTGAAAATCATCGTTCAATAAATGAAGTAGACATCGACTTTGACAAAATAGCTCGAATTGGTCAAAAAGTTAACGAATTATTAGTTAGAAAAACCAAGAATTCTCCTGAAGCTTATGCAACCTTGCGTTTTCTTTGTATTTACTATGAAATGAGTTTGGGAATAGAATTTATGCCTGAATTTGAAGAAGAACTAAAAAAAGCAATCAAAAAGAATATTGATTGTCAAAAAAACGCTTCACAAAAACTCTCCTAATTTTTATCAATTTTTAGCTCAACTATTTTTTATTATAAGGATTTCTTTGGTGATTTGCAAACAAAAACAATTGTTTAAGTTCCTCATCGCTTGCACCCTTATGCATTGGCGTTAAGATGTCTACAAGATTATCATTTTTCATCAAACATGGTTTGAGTTTGCCATCGCTAGTTATTCTCATACGAGTACAGTGCATACAAAACTCTCGATTCTCAGTAGGGTGAACCACCTCAACAGTTACATCCTGCAAATTATAAATTCGTCGATTATGCATAAATTGTCTTGTTTGAATATTTATTGCCTTCTTTTGTAGAATTGCTTCCTGGTAATCAAGATTCTTATGATGGGCACTGTAGAAGTCACTGCTTACATTTATTGGATCCAACTCAATAAGTTGTAAAATAACACCCATTTTTCGGGCATAATAAATCATCGAAAAAATATCATCTTCGTTTATTCCATTCAAGATTACCATATTAAGTTTAATTGGGTAAAACCCCGCCTCTATAGCGGCATTTATGCCTTTCAGCGAATTTTCCAGGATTCCTCCAGTTAGTTTATTGTACTTTTCTGCATTTAGGGTAGGAAGACTGATGTTTAATCGTTTCAATCCACATGAGCGCAATCCTTTTGCTTTTTCTGTAAGCAAAGCCCCGTTAGTAGAAATTGATAAATCCTTCAATCCTGAAGCTGAAGTTATCCCCTTGATAATATCACAAAGATCCGAGCGCATCAAAGGTTCTCCTCCAGTGAGTTTAATTCTTGTAATGCCCAGATCGATAGCGATCTTGGCTAAACGGACAATTTCTTGAACAGACATTTTCTCTTTTGAAACATTAGCATTTTGGACTTCCCCCTCACGATGACAATACGCACATTTTAGGTTGCAACGCTGAGTAATCGATATTCTAAGATTCAGAAGAGGGCGACCATAGTTGTCCACTAAAGCCATACCGTTATTCCCGTGCGTGCTTAACGATGTGAGCAGCTTCCGGCGATATAAGTAATTCGACCGACACTCGCACTGCATCAGGAGAACCCGGAATACAAAATACGGCTTTTCCTTGCACAACACCCGCTTCTGCGCGTGACATTATTGCTGCAGAACCTAATTTATCAAAGCTTAGGTGGCGAAAAATCTCGCCGAATCCTGGAAGTGTCTTTTCAAAAAAAGCCGAGACTGTCTCTATAGTGATATCTGTTGAAGTTATGCCTGTACCTCCGCTAAAAACTACCGCGTCAATTCCTGGATTATTTAAAACACTTTTTACGGCGTGTTCAATCATGATTTTGTCGTCTGAGATAATCCTTCTAAACAAGACCCTATGACCAGCATTTTTTAATAAAAGTTCAATTGTCTCACCTGAAATATCTGTTGATAGTTTGCCTTGCTGAATTGCATCATAACGCGAAGTGCTGCAAATAAAAACAGCGAAATTAATTGTCTTTGGTGCATGTATCTTGTGCTCTTTTGAACTATCACTCAAGACTATACCTCTTTGAATTTTTGAACAACATGGATATTTTCTATTACTGTATGAGGATATTGTCCGGTTGCATCTTTTTCATACTGTTTGGTCATGTCCCAAATTGTCAGCAAGGCAATTGAGACTGCAGTTAATGCTTCCATCTCTACACCTGTCTGAGCTCTCGTTTTGACTAATGCAGTAACCTCTACAATTGATTCATCTTTTATTTTAATTTCAATATCTATATTTGTTAATGGTAAAGGATGGCACAACGGAATTAAATCGCTAGTTTTCTTAGCAGCAAGAATCCCGGCAATTTTGGCTGTATAAAGAGGGTCACCTTTAACGATTTTTCCTTCATGAATTAATGAAATAGTTTGAGGTTTAAGTCTAATTATTCCTATTGCTACTGCTTGACGAAATATTTCCGTTTTAGCTGAGACGTCAACCATAGTCATAAAATCATCTTACTCCTCTAACGCTATTGAGTTTATTTGTCTGCTCCCAAATTTCAACTAGATTTTCTACAGCTTTAGCCTTAGGTGAAGCTGAGTTAAATCGATACATACGAATTCGACCATAAGTCCTCTCCAATAAAATACCTTCTTCAGTAAGAATCTTCAGATGTCGACTTGTTGAAGTAAAATTTAATCCTACTCTGCGTGCAATATCTGATACATTAAGCTCGCTTAATCTCCAGATAAGTTTGAGGATTTTCATTCTTGGCTTTGACGAAAAAACATCTTCAACATCCAACTTACCTCACCTTTCCTTGTTTTCAAGCATAACACGTAACTCTTTTGATAATTCATTTGCGGATACCAAAGGTAAAGAAATAATTGTTGATCTTCCTCGCTGTCCCGCAGTAGAAACTTCTGTTTTTAGTATTCCAAGTGCATCAAGATACTGCACATATTTCCATAACTGTGTATGACTAACGGGCTCTACTTCATACTCTTCGCAAGTTACACCATACGCCTGTTCAATATCTACAAGTGTAGCATAAGCTTTCGTACTTTCACAGAATACCTCAGCAGTAGCTAATAGAAATAGTTTTTCATGTAACCCTAAACTATTCAATTCACTTTTTTGAACCATGGGTATTATGCTAGAAATCGCTTTACGAACACACTCCGGAGTAACTTCATTTAAATCTTCAGCATCAGCATACTTACCTGCACGCCACAAAAGTTCAATGGCGAAGCGTGCATGTCCAGTTTCAGCACGAGCCAAGTCTGCAGTAAGACTAATTGTTTCCTCCGATACAACGGCAGGCTCAAAAGCCATTGTCACTCGATCATTTAAGATGTCTAAAAGTTGTTCTTTCGAATACTTTTCAAGATGTAGAATATTACGCTGCAATGTACTTCTAGCGCTGGAGTCTAAATGTTCAGTAGGCTTTAAATCTCGCATAATACAAATAAGAGAAATCCTCTGGGGTAAATTAGCCCTCATTTCCTGAAGTCTTGTCAAACTATAAACAGCATCTGAACCTTCTGTCTCAATTATGCTATCAAATTCATCTAAAGCAAGAATCATATATGAATTTTCTTCATCCAAATTCTGCAACAAGGTTCGAAGAATTTCTTCAGATGAAAAACCTCGCTTAGGAAAATTAGGTCGTAAGACATTAACTGCATGCTGTATTATCAGAGAAACCTTGCCTCTATACTCACGGCAGTTGACGTGAACATAATGTATCTTAACACTCCTTTTATTAGCTTCAGTAGTAATATCTCCACCGAAACGTTGACAAAGCGCAGTTTTTCCAGTACCTACATCACCAGTTATAATAACCCTTTGAGCCATTCGCTCAGGAAACCGTGTAAGAAAACTAAAAAACTCCATTAGTAATCGAATTTCTTTATCTCTATGAGGCATATGGCTTGGGATATAATTTATATCCAATTTTGCCTCATCTTTGAATACGCTCTGATTAAACTTCATTCTAAACCTCAACTGATGATTCTGGACCTAACCAAATCTAATTTACAAATATAATAAATTGTTTTGAAGTATAAAAATAAAATTTTTAATTGTATGTTCAAAATGGATATTGACTAACTGACTATTAGAAATTTATTAACTATATAGACGCAAATTTTCATTATACAATAGTTTCAAGGTTAGTTATGCAATCTTAAGTATTTGGTTTATTTATTTTTTAATTTCTTAAACAAGGCATATTTGAAAATCTAAAAATAGTTATATGTACGATAGATGAAAACTATCTTTAATTAAAGTTTAGTCGGATTTTTTCAGGGTTTTTGTTTAGTTATTTTAAACTTGGTAAACATCATGCCCAAGAGGACTAGGAGTTGTAACTTCCGTTCGCGCCATGTTTAGTTATATGAAGAAATTCTATCAGATTTTAAAAAGAGATCTTTTTTGAATAATAAATTTTAAATATTCTGAAAAAGACACCCAGTATTATTATTTTACTAATCACCACTTAACTCTTTACCCGCTCTTTTCCCTCCTTTTTTCTACAGAAAAGACCCACAGGATATAACAAACTAAAAAAAATCTTAACTTTATATTACCCACTCCTTAATAAAATGATCAGAGGGAAAGTGTGGCACTTAAAGATTTTATAGAAGGGAGAAGTCCAAAGGAGGAAGAAAAAAAAGCTCAGGAGAGAAAGAAAAATAAAAAATTGAAGTCAGTAGACAGGATTTATGAAAAAGCTATTTGCCTTATGAAAGAAAAACAAGATAGTTCTGCAATAGATTGCTTCAATAAAGCAAAGTCCTTATACAAACTTGAGCAAGACTGGGAACATTATATCAATTGTGATATCTATGTCGGATTAATTAAAAACAAATATAATTTAAAAGAAGCAAATGGGTATTTCCTTAATGCGATAAAAACCACTTTAACGGAAAAATTCTATTGGCATGGGATACCTGCATTTCTCTATTTGGGTACCAACTTAACGGAACAGAAGCAATATGATTTGGCTTTATATAACTTGGATATCGGATACAAATTAGCTAAAGCATTTGCTGATTTTCAATCAATGGAAGATATACTATCAGAGATTAATTTGGCAAAAGCCTTGAAAAACGGTCAAAAAGTCATAATTATTAAAAAAGACGAATTCGGAGAATATCATTTTGAGGAATGAATTTTCGGAAGTCTATATCGACAATTCAGTATTGATAGGAACTGGAAAAATCCTTTCTCACCCAGAAACTCTAAGCGCTTATACTTTACTTGATTTAGAAACTTTTTGTGAAGCATTCATTTTGTATGATAAAGTTTCATCTTTGAGAGGTCAAACTTCCAGAATTCTAAATGGTTGTCTCCAATTAGAAGATTTTAAAAATTTTAAAAGATTTTTCGAACTTAGTTCAGCTGGAATGTTTTCAGTAAAAGAGTCTAAGCAAAATTTTGGAGCTTATTGGTATGAATTAGACGATATTAAAGATAGAATATTAAATGAAGATATGAAAAAAGCAATAACCAAATATGCTGGAAGTACTTATGGAAATGATTTACAAGTAGAGACATATTTTCAGAAATCTGGCTCATTCATGGGAACTGGAAATATTGAAACCGTTTTGCAGAGAGAAGAAATTGATCTGAGATACATAATTAATAGTACTTTTACTTATTTGGCAAATTCTATGTTTGAAGGAAAACCATACTTAGCATCATCAATTAGAAGCCCATTAGTTTCAGTTTATTGTAAAGAAATGAAGCCAAGGTCGATTTCTATTGTTAATGAATATCTTACTTCAATTGAAACTAAAAAAAGAAAACAAATTGAAAAGGTTTTAAATTACTTCGGAAATATTGATTGCAGACTATACTTACCGCCATTATTTAAAATGGTTTTAAAAGAATCATCTAACATAAATGACATAATCCCTTCAATGTTAAAAATTAGAAGACAGCCTGATGTTATCTTATTTAGAAAATATTGCAAAAAAATTCAGATGGCACAAAGGAAAGGTAACGTAAATCGATTATACAAAACAATAGAAGAGGTAAATGCTTTTAAAAGCGAATTAAATAAAAGTAAAGATTTGAATAGAAGAATCAATTGAACTTGTTTCTTCATTACCTGCAGCTCCTAAAGAAACGATAGAAAAAGCAGTAAGCAAAGGTCTAAAATATCTTTTTGAATGGGTACGTTCGCCTCAGCTTATACTCCTCAAAAGATTATCAAATTCAGTGCAATGCATGGAAGAGAACAAAGAATTGATAAATCGTGTCTTTGGAAGATATTTAGATGATAAAGACTTAGAAATCTATGATACCCTGAAAAGAGAAATGAATCAATAAAAAACTCCTTGAGACGTGTTACTACACTGAAGTCCAGCACCAAGGCCATTGTTTAAGGTGTTCCGACTCCTGCATATCCGCTTTTCGGAAAGGAGCAACGAATTTGTATCGCCCTGCCCATAAAGGTAAACCAAGTAGGGGAAACAGAGCAATTATCAGAGCAATTAAGCGGTTTTATTCAAAAACTTGGCTTTAAACTGTTACAATCTCATAAGCTTTTTGTCCACCGGACCTTAACCAGAGAAGTTATGGTTTACGAAAAAGAATAACGGTTTCTTCTTTTAGTACGCCTTTTAAGATTTTACAAGTCACCGCAAAAAAGCTACGAAGTCAAAGAAAAGCATGGAAATGTGGCCGAGGTGAGGTATTTCGGAACGTTTAAGGGATGCTACTTCATTCCCTCATAACCTCTTCTATTTTTTCATATTTTTTTAAATTCTCTTTAGGAGTTTTGTTGTTTTAGGGATAAATTCTTCATCACTCGCAACCTTTTCTCTTTTTTAATTTCAAATAGTCTATGAATGACTTACATTAATTCTGAATTTCAGAAGTTGGCCAGAAATTGTTTCCATTATATAAAAAACTTAGGTTTTAACTCTTTTACAAAAATCTTATATATAAAACGCTAACAAATAGGCTA
This sequence comes from Candidatus Bathyarchaeota archaeon, assembly GCA_963701765.1. GTDB lineage: Archaea > Thermoproteota > Bathyarchaeia > Bathyarchaeales > Bathycorpusculaceae > JADGNF01. Next base: position 282,883 of record CAVPBD010000009.1, on the reverse strand, counting down.
TCAGTATACTTTTTAGGAGAACAACAAATGAAAGATAAAATAAACAAAAAATATTTAGTCACATTTTTAATAATCATGTTAGCTTTGTCCGCGTTACCGATCTCTTCATTCTTTACATCTGCCAATGCACAAACTACTTCTACGGTACCAAGCAATATGCTGCAGTATGAATACCCTACATCGTACGGAGATACAAGCGTGGGTTGGTATGCTGCCGGTGGACCTGCCCCTTTATATGGAGATGTGCTTTGGACTTCGATGCTAGGAACACCTCAGAGCGCATTTAATGGTTATCTTTTCCTTTCAGGTGCCCGCGTAGTCGACCCTTTTACCGGAAAATCAATCTACAATGGAACATGGGGTAACAGCGCTCCAACAAAACTTGACTCATCACGATTTATAGCAGGCAACTCTGTCTATAGTACCGCAACATTTCAAAGAATAGCCGGACCATTTGATAAATCAATACCTGCCAACTATGATCCAGGTTTAGGAATGTTTTGGACCACAACACAAGGAGGCGGCATATTCGGCATGACTACCCTTCTACAGGGCTGGAATTTCCCAAGTGACTTCTCAAAAAACGCAACACTAGCTTGGTCGATGACCTTCTCTGACGGCATGAGAACTGTCGACTATCAGTATGGAAAAATATTCTTCGGATTAGCCTATGGATCAGCCGTTTGTGTTGACGGAAAAACAGGAACAGTACTTTGGCAAACTCCAGCTCAAGGCTATTTAAATTACCACGGGGCATTTTACGATAACATTTGGGTCGCTGCAGGACAGGACGGAGTAATGTTTGCTTTTAATGTGACCAACGGAAATATACTTTGGAAGTACCAACCCCAGGAATATTGGTTCCACTTCTGGGAAGACGCAGGATGCATTAGCAACGGCGTACTATACGCAATTTCTACCAACTATTACACATATGCAATCGATCTCTATACGGGGCATCAATTATGGAAATGGAAATCAGATCAAAGCTCCGCATACCAAACTCACTCAAGTGCATCATCTGGCGATGGCACTAATCCCGGCGCAGTATACGGAGTTACAGGACGACAACAAGGTGCAGCAGGACTTTATAGAGATCCATTAACAGGAAAAGCTTTAGGTCCAGAATTCGTTGCACTTAACTCACAAACAGGTCAGTGTATGTGGAAAACTACATACGTAAATGTTACATCAGCTGGAACAGGCAACGTAATGCCCGCATATGGCATGGTCTTTCTAACAACAAACTACAATGTTGGACAAAATAGAGAAGCATGCGTCGCAATCGGAGATAAAAGAGATTACCCAAGCTTCCACTATGACTTAGCCAACACTGGAAATGCCCAAACCTATTCTGCACCATCAGCTCTAAACCATAAATGGACCTTCGTAGGTGAGGGCGCATTTATTGCTTCACCAGCAGCCGCAAACGATAAAATATACGTCGGCTCAACATCAGGAATCTTTTACGCTATCAACTCTAATACAGGCAATATGGAATGGAGCTTTAAGACTCGACCAAGCACCTCAACAATAGAAACACAAATCCTAGACGGACAAAGTGTAGTAACTACAGTGCCTGCGTTAGCTAACCCGATATTAAGTTCTGCAGCAGTTGATTCCGGCAAAGTCTACTTCCAAGCTAACGATGGCTACATGTACTGTCTTAATGCCAATAATGGTGGAAAGGTATGGGAACAATATGTCGAGTCAAACAAGACATTTCTAATGCACAACACTGTTAGGTATACTGGTTCTCCAAAAATTTATAATGGAAACGTCTATGTTGGCTCAAGAAACGGTGTATTCTACTGTCTTAACCAAAATACTGGCTCAATAATTTGGAGCTACAATAGCGGAGGATCGATATTTAATGCTCCAGCTATAGACTCTGTGAAAAATTACGTCTATGTTACAATAGGTGAACCAAGTATGCTGACTATTACGGGAAAAGGAGCGAACCGCAATGGTACACTCTATAAATTTGATGCATCAAATGGAAACATCATTTGGAGAAGCAATGTAACATTTTTAAACACTGCAAGTGGCCAAATAACTCCAGGCGAATTTTACGGCTCACCGGTATTAGGTGATAACGATTTGATTTATGTTCCTACCAATGCTTGGGCTACATATGCCTATGATACTATAACTGGCAAATACCTTTGGAACTATACCACGCCTAACGGTGGAGGATTAATTGGTTCAGTAACTCCAGCATACGCATATAATCGGCTTTACATTCAAGACGACTTCAACGTTACATGTATAGACGCAACAAGAAATGGAAACGGAAAAACTATCTGGAGCATTTACAACGGGCACTCGATATTAGGTGGCATTACATTCTCTAACGACAGAGTTTACTATGCAACCGAGTTTAGAACAACTTACATCCTTGATGCGCAAACCGGCGAAAAATTATCATCTTTCGACTGGGATAGCTTCTGTTGGTCTAACCCTGCATTCTACTCTGGCATGCTTTACTGGTCAACATTAGGTGGAAAAGTCTACTGCTTCTCTGAGGCACCCTACGGCAAAGCAACAATATATCCAACGGTAGTGGCAAATCTAGCTAAGTTATCAATGAATCAAGGTGAATCTCTAGTAATAACAGGTTCAGTTTCGCCTCAAGTTGCAGGCATTAGCCTTGAAATCCGCGTAATTGACCCAAATAAAGACGGCCTCTTCATTACTACAACAACCCGAATCTGATGGCAACTTCTCAGCATCTTTCAATCCTGGAATAATAGGCGCTTATGAAATTACAGTAAAGACTATAGTTGACGACCCCAGATTTGCAAAAACAAGCAACACACTAAAACTCGACGTAAAAAAAGCAGAGACATCACCAACACCATCTCCAACTCAAACCCTATCTCCACAACCAGCACAAACAGCTACTCCAACACAAACCATAGCTCCTACCCAAACACCACCAGTAACCGTACCTCCGTCACCAACACCAGCACCCCAACCAGAGGCAGGCATCCCCACTGAAACCTTACTCATCGCCGCCGCAGCAGTCGTCATAATCATCGCAGTCATCGCAGCAGCACTCGTCCTAAGAAAACGCAAATAAACAAACGATAAGCCAAACAATATTCCCCTCTTTCCTTTTTTTGGAAATAAAGTTGAGTAAAAATGTGGGCTGAGTGGGCTTTGGCGGTTTCAAACTCTTAAGTGGTAGCAGCAAAGGTTTTTCATTCTCTCTCCTAAGTTCGCCCGTCCAGAGCCCCAGCAAACCCATAAAGCGGTCTCGATCATTCTAAGCAAGGACTTAGCACCTTGTTCCGATAAAGGTGCTGGGCACCCATCGATGTTTTTTGCGGTTAATTTTTAAATACGATAAGTTTTAATAACATACTTAGTGTATATAGTAAACCAATTCTGCGATGGTAGTTGAAATAGAGAAGGTGGGCAAACAACCAGGGCAGTATTCACTCAGACGCCTTCCACATATTTGTCAAGGGTAAGCTAAACATGTTTGAAGATTTCAAAGACAAAATCCGTCAGCATGAAAGCGAAAAAATAGAGCCCGTTCCACTGTCACAGGAGGTATTGGCTAAGCTAAAAAGTGAAGGTCTGGATCCTGAAACCGTCACCATGAAACAGCTATTTCCAGAAACTCTTGACGATGATGGAAACGACCTGTCTTTGATGTCAGGTGCCGAGTGGGAAATCAAAGCAAAAAACAGTTTATAGCAGTCACTTGTCACTATGATGTTATTGATTGGTTAGAACCTGATTGTGTTTTCTGTACTAATACAAGAGAGTTTAGCCTAAAAAAAGAATTATTACAGCACAAGCAGAATGTTAAAAGAATAAATGGAAAAGGCTTCGAAATAATCAAAACTACACTTAAATCAGAAAAAGTCTCAAACTGACTTCTCAGCACCCCATTATGGCTGGCCTTAATATCTGTTCAAAAACGCACCTTATGATGCCAGTCGAGCAATATCCTCATAGGTTTGCAGAAACTTGTCGTTGTATACCATTCCTGAAGGAATAGTCAAGTTGGGGTTAACTTTTGTTTTTACTAGTCTACAGCCTTCTCTGATGTGAACAGCATTCCCAATAACCGAAGTTGATTCAATGCTTGTTACGTTTTCGTCATTTGAATCTATAACTACTTTCCTTCCTAAAATGCTGTCAGATATGTTAGCATATTTCCCGATTTTTGCAGCGTCCATAATTGCCGAGTTCTCAATGTTTGAATGCTCCCCAATGATAGAGAAATTGTCTATACATGAATCTGAAATTCTAGAGTAATCACCTATGCTTGTATGTCTGCCAATGAGCGCAGCGCCTTCTAGTGTCAACTTGTTCTCTTTGTATTTTCTGATTGTTTCCCTCCGTCGTCTTATTGACTCCTCGCTGTATCCCTGAATCCAAATGTTTCTATCAGGCAGAATTCTCTCCTCCGTAAGTTCGATGTTCATCTTTCCATAGAGCAGATCATGCATGGCCCTTAGATAGCATTCAGGATTTCCGATATCATACCATTTGGATATTTCGTAGCTGTAGACTCGATATCCATTGTTAACAAGATAGGGAATAAGATCAAAACCAAAATCAAGCCTTGCATTCTGCTGCATCAATTTATTTACTTCGTCACTTTGAACTATATTTCTAATTTCGGGCGACAAAAGGTAGATGCCGGCATTAGCTAGATTGCTCGGCGCGTTTTCTACAGAGGGTTTTTCGACAAAGCGCTTGATTCTATCATCAGGACTTAGCTCAGCTATCCCATACTGTTCAACCTTTTCTACTTTGGTCAGAGCAATTGTCATTAGTGCATCCGTTTCTTCATGTTTTTTGATAAGACTCTTCAGATCGATATCAAAGATGTTATCTCCTTGAACTACAAGGACAGGATCATGTACATCATAATAATCTATGTTTAATCTGTATGAATCTGCACTTCCCAGGTCATCCAGGTTAGGTTGATGTTTGATGTGCACTCTTGGCTCAATTTGGTATTTTGCAGAGACCCCCACACCTTCTCCGTACTGGTCAAAAAGGTTCGAATAATTAGTGTAACCGTATTCTCCGAAAATGAAGTTTCGGACACCTTGCTTAGCTAATGTCGCAAGAGAAAACTCGATCAGCGGCCTATTTAACAATCTAATGCAGGGTTTAGAGGTGTCATTAGTGAGAGGTCTTAACCTTTTAGCCTGACCACCTACAGGAATAAAACAACGTATTTTTGCCGGATCCATACTTAAACAATTGTTTACAGGGAATTTAAAATTTTAGCTTTTAACATGGATAAATGAAGATTTATCCCACAATTGCCCACTTTTAATTGTTCTTGTCATAGAATTCTCAACATTATTGGAGATAATACAACTAAAAATAGAAAGAATAGCGCGCGCTGTATCAGGGCAGACAAACATGATTACTGGTGGTTCTGATTTCGGTGGTCCCAGAAGCATGGACTTAAATAAAGCTCCAAAAAGCCCAGAAAATGAGCAACCAGAATAATCTTCTGACAGCAGCAGATAGCTACCGCCCGAAACAGAAAATTAGGAACATTTGCCGCTTTATCAGTTTGGCCTTATTTTATTTGTCTTTTAAAGATTGAGCTATTTTAAATTTTCATACGCTTTCTCTAAATCAGTCTGTAGTTTCTTGCGAAGACTATAGCTCGCGCTAAAAATCAACGATGAATTAAGAAATAGTTTTAGTGGAGGGCGATTAAGCATCTCACTAAAGTATGTTGAAGCAAAATTGGATTCAAATTCTGCTAAATTCTCAGTTCCTGGATATGTTTTTCCTGTCAGCAATAGACGGATGTGTTTTCTGACGCGCGGCTTAATTAATAAGCATCCTTGCCCTAAACTGCCCTATGAGACTCAAGCAATTAATCGTGATTGTTCTCGTCTCTTCGTTGATTACTTTGGCATTTTTAAGCATGCGCACCGTGCCTAATGCAGTTATTGCCCAAATTACTCCAGACGTCTATGTAGGAATTGACCCAGCATATGCCGACATAGATAAAATCAGGGAAGCCATTGATGAAGTCAGTGCATATACAAATTTAGCAATAATTGGCTCTACAGCAATAACACGCAATGCTACAAAGCTAAATGAATTTTGTCAATACCTCGACGATAAAGGTTTATCGTTTATTGTCTATCAAGACGTGCCATTAGGTTGGAGCAGAAATAATTTTACCCCTTCGAATTGGACTGAAAGTGCTAAAAACCGCTGGGGTGAGCGTTTCTTAGGATTTTACTATATGGACGAACTCGGTGGAAAACAATTGGATATGTCCTCTTGGTCTTCGATAGAAGATGCACAAAATTATGAGGATATGAGCGTGCAGTATAGCTCTAGAATAAAATATTATACTGATTGGTTTAGGTCAGGCTATTCTGATGGGTCGGATATTTCTTTATTTACTTCGGATTATGCTCTTTACTGGTTTGACTATAAATCAGGATATGATACGCTTCTTGCTGAGTTTGGCTGGAATTATAGTAGACAACTGAATGTTGCTCTGTGTAGAGGTGCGGCTACTGTTCAAAATAAGGATTGGGGAATAATGATTACTTGGACCTATACTGAGCCACCGTATATTGAATCTGGCGAGGAACTCTATAATGATTTGGTCTTAGCTTATGATAATGGGGCTAAATATATTGTTGTTTTTGATTCCAATGAAGATTACACTCAAGGTATTCTTGCAGCGGAACATTTCAACGCCTTAAAACAATTCTGGACCTATGTTCAGAATAATCCAAGAGAAAATAACGCTGTTGGAACAAGAACCGCCGTGGTTTTGCCAAATGCCTATGCTTATGGTTTTCGAGGTCCTGAAGATAAAATCTGGGGAGTGTGGGAGGCGGATAATATTTCATACCCTCTCAGCGTGGGCATAAATAACCTTCTTGAGCAGTATGGAAAAAAAGTCGACATTATCTACGATGACAACTTGGATCCCACCAACACATATGGCTATGAAAAATTCATATACTGGAATGATACTAGCAAATTTCCAGTAGTAACATCAACAACTAGCCCAATTGCACCCGCTTCACCTATGCCAACCCCGACAATAATTAAAGAACCTGAACAAACAAATAGCTTAAAACCAACCCCAACAGCTTCGCCAGATACTGCTAATCTCTCAAGTCCCATTTTCACTCCTTCACAGTTGCCCTTGCATACGCAAGATGCATTAAGTGAGCAAAATGAACTTGACTATGTGAATGTCGTGTTGATTTGTGGAACCATAGCAATTGTGGTGGCTGCCGTGATTATTCTTATAAGAAAGCGTCAGATTCACAGTTAGCGCGCTCTGGAGAATGCGAATCTGGCTTTCCTTTTTCGCATTTATACTGTGGCAACCCCAGACAATTCAAAATATCACCCAGACTCATCGCAATGCTACAGAAACTCCCAAAAATCAATGAGTACATTTTTGCAAACTCTAACCTTACCTGTCACCGATGGAGATACGACCAACAAAAAACAAGACTTGCAGAAAAACTGCAGAACCCAAGACTAAAAGAAATTCATTTCCACACCCTGAGACATTTCTTCGCAACCAAACTCTTTGACCAAACCAAGAGCCTTCCACTAGTACAAGAAAAACTCGGACATAGAAACATCAACTCAACCATGGTATACACTCACCTTATAGAGTTCGACGAAGAAAACCAAAACTCCTATCATGCAATCGCCAGAGACGAGAAAGAAGCCGGCGACCTAATCGACCGCAATTTCCAGTACATCTGCACGACGCCTCAAGGTATAATGATGTTTAGGAAAAGGAAGTAAAAGACATGACGGAAAATTTGAGAGCTAGGTGGGTTAGTAAAATAGGCTGGTGTGTTGGACGTAACCTGATAGGTCGGGTGACGTCACCCACAACTTCTTCCCTTTTTTGTTCTTTGACTCTTTTACGAAAATCTTATATCTAAAACGCAAACAAATGGCTATCACTATAATTTTTTGGAGAACGAAAAATGGAAAAATCTAATAAGAAACTATTTTGGACAATAACCCTGATTTTGCTGCTCGCTTTTTCTATGTTTCCTATTCTACTAAATCAAAGCGTACTAGATGCTAACGCTCAATCTGTAACTGCAAATAGTGAATTATTGAAATACGAATGGCCGGATAATTTTGGTGGCAATAAAGACTTAGGTTGGCGTGTTGGAGAGGGGCCAGCACCTAGTACTTCTGATGTGGTTTGGAATACAAAGCTAGGTTATCCAGTTGCGGCTTTTAATGGGCTACTCTTTCTTTCCAGAGGTCGTGCTGTCGATCCATTCACTGGAGAATCAGTTTACAACGGTAGCTTTGGAACACCCACTAAGCTAAATGAATACTTATTCTACAGTGGTAATGCAGTCTATGAAACATCAACAGGAAGAATGGTTTATGGACCTTACAATGTATCGATTACTAATTATGAACCAGCAATAGGGATGTTCTTTACTTCTGACGGACAGACAGGCGGTGGAGGTGGCGCTGTTAGAATACAGGGTTGGAATTGGCAAGACATATCACAAACACCAACTTTAGCTTGGGAAAAATTCATACAGGAGAACTATCGAGGCGCTTTGCTAACGGTGGCTGATGGTCGAATAATGTTTGGTACACTTGAATGTACTGCAATGGCTTTAGACTGTAGAACCGGAAATGTGCTTTGGGAAACTCCAGTTAAAGGATATTTTGGATACGATGCAGCATACTATAACGGTAAATGGGTCCAAGCTTCACTTTCAGGTGAACTATACTGTTTCAATGCAACAAACGGAGCTATTATGTGGGAGTATGATCCAGAGACTTTCTATGGATTCTGGGCTTTCATGGGCGCTATTTATAATGGAAAAATCTATAACATCAACACTGATAACCGTGTTTATGCTATAGATATGGAAACGGGAAAGCCGGTATGGACTTGGAAAACAACTAATGGTGGCGTTGGTTACCAGACTTATACTATTGCAGGTGATGGCAAAGTCTATGCATTTACTGGTCGTTCAGACTATATCGATCCAGAGACTGGCAAACAGTTTAACGATGAATATGTATGTTCTAGATTCTGAAACAGGTCAATTACTTTGGAAGACTAATACTGTTAGCGGAAGCGAGAGAGAGTTCGGCGGTCCTCCATCAGTATATAACATTATTGCTTATGGAAAATTATATCTTGGCGATTGGCGAGGAACAACTTCCTGCTATGGGCCACCACAATCTCCGGAACCTTGGTCTAATTTCCAGGGAAACCCAGAACATACTGGCAATGCCAATCGCAACGGACCCACAGACCTAAATGTAAAGTGGACTTTCGAAGGTGACTCTGCATTCTTAGCTGCACCAGCAGCCGCCTACAGTAAAATCTACATCGGCTCTACTAACGGAACTTTTTACGCTCTTAAGCATATAACAGGAGAAGTAGCGTGGACTTTCAAGACTGGTGATAGTATTAAGAGTTCACCTGCTATAGCTGACGGTCGAGTTTTCTTTGTGTCTGATGATGGCTACCATTATGCTCTAAACGCTGAAACAGGTGCTCAAATCTGGAAAACCTACATCGGCTCAGATGTTCAGTTCTTATATAAAACTTTGCAAAGACGCACTTCTTCTCCATGTGTTGTTGACGGAAAAATATACGTTGGATCAAGAGACTTTAAAATGTACTGCCTTGACGCTGCAAACGGTAACATTGTCTGGAAATTTGATGCTAAAGGATTAATTTCTTGCACTCCTGCTGTAAGCAATGGCGCAGTTTATGTCTCCGTAGGTGGAATTTCAGCTTATAAGCAAGCTGATACTGGCGGCGATAACGCTACTATGTATAAACTGGATGCTGCATCAGGCAATGTTATTTGGCAAACTGGGCTTCCTTATAGTCGACATAAAGGTACTGGCTCAGCTCGTTAGGTAGAGAGCTTCACGGATCCCCAACAGTTGTAGGCAATACTGTATATCAATCTGGAAACGCTTGGCTAGTGTTCGCTATAGATACTAATACGGGAAAATTCAAATGGGTATTCAACTCCACTCTTATGGAACATACAGTCACATCTGCTCTACCAAATGACATCACAAACGTCTACGCTGATGGCAAGCTCTATGTGCAAGATTTCTTTAGACTCGCATGCATTAACGCAACGACTGGTGTGAAGATTTGGGATCAATGGTTAGGTCACAACTGGCATGGTGGTCCAGTATATGCGAATGGTAAAATCTACGCTGCCAGCGAGCTTGAAACTGCTTATGTGCTAAATGCTAATACTGGAGCTAAACTAGACGACTATGGATGGGGTGACTTCTGTTGGACTTCACCAGCTATTTACGACAATATGCTGTACTGGGGCACTTTAGGCATGAAAGTTTACTGCTTCGAGCAAGGTCCCTATGGAGAACTCGTACAATATTCAACTCCAACACCTAATCCAACCACTACACCAACACCTGCACCAACTCCTTCACTGTCTTCATCACCAGCACAGTCTGCAACTCCACAACCAACTGCTACTCCTACACAGGCATCGACTGCAACTCCAGTAGCAACCAAAACTCCAACACAAACTGCCACTCCACAACCAAGTGAAGGTATATCAACTGAGACTTTGCTTATCGCAGGCGCAGCAGTTGTGATCATCGTCGCAGTCATCGCAGCAGCACTCGTACTAAGAAAACGCAGATAAGTACAAACAGTAGCAAACAAAATTTCCTTTCTTTCTTTTTTATGAAAGAAAAACAATCTAAAAGCAAATTGTGGGCTGAGTGGGCTTTGGCGGTTCCATCTCCTAAAGTAGCGTGAGGGTTTTGTGTTTCTCTCCCTATATCTCTCCTGAGTTTCGCCCGTCCAGAGCCCCAGCAAACCTGAAGGATAAATAGATATCGTAGAAGTGAAATCTACAAATTATTAATAAGCAGAACAATATGAGGGTTATTTGAAGGGAAAGGTTGGAGAATTATGATTCAGACTTGGCGTCTTGTAAAATTTTGGCTGGCCATATGCCTTTTTTCGATGCTTCTTTGGGTTGTTTATTGGTTTAGACCTAGTTATGAGCATTTTTTTAATGCTATTTATGGGGTTCCTGACTCATATGTTAGCAATTTAGGAGTGGTGTATTGGTCGGGGCATTTTGGTTTGAACGCGCGCTTTCTTTGCTCTATTTTTGGGTTAGCCGGTTTAGCACTTTGTTGGAGTGCAGCAGTTGTCGTTCGAAAGGTTAGGTTTCTTTTTGGGGCAGCTTGCTTTTGTGAGGGCTTATATTTTGTTTTGTTAACTCCGTTTGTGTGGAATCTTGCTAATCGCGGCATGGTTTTCTTTACTTGGTCTTATATAATCCAGATAGTGGCGGCTGCTCCTATTCTGTTGCTGCTTGCTTTGAAACTGTTTAGGTTTACAGGTGTTAACGCTGATAGGTTATGGGTTTGGGTTGGCTTAGGAAGCTTTGGGTATGTTGTTGCACTTTGGGCTAATGCTGTTTTGAGGTGGTTTGACATGGTTAGTGTTGAGGGTTGGGCTTTCTTTTCTGGCGGAGTTAGGGTTTGGGGATTTATGAACGCGCTGGTTTTGATGTCTGCGGCTGTGGTCTTTGCGGCAATTGGCTTGATGTTTTTTTATAGAAAGAATAAATTTTCCGCTTTAAAGTGGTTAGGCTTGTCTCTGGCTGCAGTAGGTTTGCAATATTGCCTTTATGCTGTGTATTCAGCTTATGTTAATGCTCTATCCTATACTTTGCTGATCGACATATGGACGATGCCGTTCTTAGGTTTAAGTCTTGGCGCATAATTTTTTCGCGTGGGGGAATAGCGAACAAATTTGAAAGATCGTAAAAGTTGTTCTAAACTCCAGTCGATTAAAATAAAATCAATAGATTCCTTTCTTTCCTTTTTTATGATAGGAAATCTCTCCCCTGCTTTGACTCATTTATGGTTGACTTTTTTATTTAAATTTGGGGTGGTATGCTACCTACGCTACCTCTTAAGAGTATATAGCTTTCATCTAAATATCAGAGGAAGAAAAATGAAAAATCAAAAAGATAACATAGTTTATACAATTATTTTGATTCTGCTACTTGCCCTCTCTATGTCTTCAGCGATACTAAATTCAGATGTCCCAGTGGCAAATGCGCAGACTACTTCAACAGTGCCAAGCAACCTGCTACAGTACGAATGGGTCAGTGTACAAGGAGGAACTGGCGGTTCAACACACTTCTCAACTGGTCCAGCTCCAAGTTCGCCCGATGTCTTATGGAAAAAGACAATGACTTTAGGAACTAACCCTATAGCATTTAACGGATTGTTTTTCGTCACTTCAGGTGCAACCATAGTAGCTATGGATCCAATGACAGGGAATACGGTTTATACAATAAATATGCCAAATCTTATTACCGGAAGAGCTTTTACTCCAAATTATGTATTCAAAATAGATAACACTCACTTAGGCGCATTAATTTCTACAGCAGCAATAATTAATTCAACTACACTTATGCCATCATTATGGACATTTTGCGCTTTCAACGCTAATAACGGAGCACTGCTATGGACCATGGATACGCAAACCACTTCAGCTGTCTATAAGATGCTCTATGTTGAGGAAGAAAAAATGTGCTATCGAGCCTTGGGCAACACAACCGGGCGAGGTGGCTCACAAAACCCTGGAGTAGTTCAAGCTTGGAGCTTTGCTGACTTATCTAAACCACCAACTCTTGTATGGACACATATTGGAGATGGCTCGGTTCAAGAAGTAGGCTTTTTCTCATATGGCGATGGAAGACTCTTCCTAAATGATGCTGAACCTCATCAAACCTGTCTTGATGCAAAAACAGGACAAGTGTTATGGGTAACACAGTTGACCGGTGCACCTGCATATTCAAGCTCTTATTATAATGGTGTTTTATACAAAGGCTGTTTAGATAATACTTTCATAGCTTTGGATGGCAAAACTGGTAATTTACTTTGGTCATTTAAACCTGGACCATACGGATTCTGGTGCAGTGGAACAGCATTAGCATACGGCATAGTATATGAACTAAATGTTGACGGCTATCTTTATGCCCTAAACACAACTAATGGTAAGGTAGTCTGGAAATATGAAGGACCAAACCAGTACTATCCAGGTTTCGTGGCAGTTGCAGACGGGAAAGTATATGCTACCACTGGAACTAGAATTGCCGGGCCTCTTACACCTTGGAATGCACGCTCAGAAACTACATGCCTTGATGCTTTAACAGGTGAAATCATATGGCAAATCCCAATAGAATTTTTAGGCAACGGAGCAGGTCCAGCAGACAGAATGGCTATAGCTTACGGTAACTTTTATGGAATAGAATCAGAGCACTAGAACAATATACTGCTTTGGAAAAACCCAAGACTGGACTATGTTTGGCAAAGACCCAGCTCATACAGCAATAGGTTATGGTGGACCAATGAATTTGACTCAGAAATGGATGTTCCATACAGAAGGTGCAGTGATATCTTCTCCAGCAGTCGTAGCAGGCAAAGTCTACATAGGATCTTATGACAAAAACTGGTATTGTCCAGATGCTAAAACTGGCGCTAAGATTTGGAACTTTTCAACAGGCTTCTATGTAAGATCATCGCCAGCTGTTGTTAATGGAAAGATGTACACTGGAGCCGACGACGGATATATCTATTGTTTAGATGCAAATACTGGTAGCAAATTATGGCAGACAGCTGCACCTGGAAAAGTAATCTCAGTTACGACTAGTACTTACCCTGAATGGCGCAGTTCACCTAACGTGGTCAACGGGAAAGTCTACGTTGGCTCTTTAGATGGCAAGTTTTATTGTCTAAATGCTGATTCGGGGGCTCAACTATGGACAATACAGACTACCGGTGGAATAATAGCAACGCCAACTTATATTGAAGGCGACGGACTCTATTTTGCATCATTAGACGGTTTTGTATACAAAGTTAATCCAATAAGCGGCAGTATAATTTGGAATGCATCAACACCAATAGGGCTTGAATATGGTATGCAAAGTAGTCCATGTGTAGCAAATGGCATGGTAGTCATAGGTTCAGGCGCAGCAGGGCAATCGATTGCTAAAAGAGGACAAATGTACTGTTTGAATGCTACCACAGGTCAGAGCATATGGACCTATACACAGCAAAACTATGTACTTGAGTACTTCACATCGCAGCCCAACCTGCAACCCATCTGGACAGCTATATATCTTAACCTAACTGGTATAGGTCCCTCATTTGTCTTTGGAGACTTCTACCATATGACATGTGTCAATGCCAGCAACGGAAAAATGATTTGGACCAGCTATTTATCAAGAGAACACTTCGGCTTACCCTCGTACGCTGATGGTAAAATATATGTCCCATCTGACACCTTCGGACTTTATGTCATAGATGCCTTCTCAGGTGTAAAACTAGACTACTTTGAAGCCGGAGCTATGGTAAGATCTTCTCCTGCAGTCTATGAAAGTAAAGTATACTTTGGATGCCTAAATTGGAACGTCTACTGCGTTAGCCAAATCATGACAGGCACAACCTATTACGGCAATCCTTCACCCTCGCCTTCGCCTTCACCGATAGTTCAACCAACTGCTTCACCAATCCCAGTTGTCACGCCAATGCCGACAACAACGCCAATTGTTACCCCGATTCCTACAGCAACCGTTGCACCAACAGCTTCACCTTCAATTGCTGCTCCAACAGCAGGCATTAGCACTGAAACTTTACTCATCGCAGGCGCAGCAGTCGTCATAATCATCGCAGTCATCGCAGCAGCACTCGTACTAAGAAAACGCAAATAAACAAACGACAAAACCAAACAAAATTCCCTTCTTTCCTTTTTTTGTGAAATAAAAGCTAAGTAAAAATGTGGGCTGAGTGGGCTTTGGCGGTTTCAAACTCTTAAGTGGTAGCAGCAAGGGTTTTCATTCTCTCTCCTAAGTTCGCCCGACCAGAGCCCCAGCAAACCTATCCCTCAATTATAGGAGCATACTCTAGCGATACTGTTATTCTTTTTCTGCTTATGCTGTTTTTGATGTTCCTGTTTATTCGGGTGTCCTCTCTCCCTTTGCTCGCATGCCTAAAACGGGTAATTCTCCAGTTCGCCATTTTTCCCCGCACGATCTGGGAATAACTTGTAAGTATATAGAGTGGATCTTAAGTTTGGGAAGTGTAGTTTTCAGCTAGGAAGTTCAGTAGGCGTTTTCCTGTGCCTATTGCTTGGTAATCCGGCAAAACAACTGTGTATTGCGCACTGACTGTTATTTATTCCCCAAAAGGTTATATGCAAAACTCCAACAGATAGCCAGCCAAGACAACTTTTGGAGAAAGAAAAATGGCTAAATCACTCAAAAATAATCATACAAAAAACAAATCATTATCCGCCACAATTACCTTGATTATAGTGCTATCTTTTGCCTCTACATTCGTTGCTTTGCCAGCCACAAACGCACATACTCCTGCTTGGAACGTTCCAACCTTTGCTTACATAGCCGTAACCCCCAATCCCGTAGGCGTCAACCAACAAGCATATCTTGTAATGTGGATTGACAAAGTCCCGCCTTCAGCAGTAGGAACTACCGGTGACAGATGGACAAACTACAAAGTCGAAATCACAAAACCTGACGGAACCAAAGAAACCCTAGGACCCTACATAGCAGATTCAACATCATCATACTTCACGCTCTACACACCTACACAAATCGGCACATATAACTTCTACTTCACCTTCCCCGGTCAAGTAGCATCTCTGTACCACCCAGTAACTGGAGTCCCTGGTTCTTCAGCAAACGCTTACCTTAACGACACTTATCTGCCAAGCAGTGCAACGGCAACCCTTACAGTGCAGCAAAACGCAGTAACACCATTCGATGAGTATCCTCTTCCAACCGAATACTGGAGTCGACCAATAGAAGGACAAAACAGTAACTGGGCAAACATCGCATCCAACTGGCTAGGAGGTGCTTCAATTATCACCAACTTCCAACAAGACGGCATAGCACCAAACAGCCCACACATAATGTGGACAACACCACTCCAAAACGGAGGCATCGTGGGAGGAAAATCAACTAGCATCCCCTCAGTATCCTACTATGCAGGCTTGTCATACGAAGGCAAATTTGCAAACCCAATTATCATACAAGGAAAACTCTACTATCCATTGCCACTAAGCAGCAATTCGATGGGCACTGGTTTAGGCGCTTCAACTCTTGGCGGTGGATATGCTTGCGTTGATTTGCAGACTGGACAACGTATATGGTGGCAAAACTTCGCAGTTAACCCGACCTTTGGACAGATATACGATTACGAATCAATGAACCAACACGGCGCCGTTAGCTACCTATGGGCTGTTAGCGGCACAACATGGATTGCATATGAACCCGAAACAGGCAACTGGCTATTTAACCTGACCAATGTTCCCGCCGGCACACAAGCATACACCTCAAACGGAGAAATAGTCCGATACGTGCTCAACGTACAAAATAAATGGCTAGCCCTGTGGAACAACACTGCGGCACCGATGTTAGCAGGATCGACAGATCCAATAAACTGGATGCTCAATGCTTGGAGACCCGTCGGAAAAGTAGTTGATGCAAGTACAGCATACTCCTGGAATGTAACAATACCTGCACTGCCAACAGGGTCCTCAATAAGCCTGGCTGTTCCTGATGACATTTTATTCGGCATGACTCCAACTGCCTTAGGCAGTTACGTTGGTGGCGGAACCAATCCCTATTCAATGTGGGTTATAAGTCTAAAGCCGGCAACAAGAGGTCAACTCCTATGGAGCAAAACATACGATCCCCCAGCAGGAAACGTCTCCCGACAGCTAGTCTTTGCCGACCCAGAAACTCGCATGTTCTATATGTATGACAAAGAAACTCTAGCATTTTCAGGCTACAGCCTAACCGACGGAAACAAAGTATGGGGACCCGTAACAACCCCTGAACCTTACAACTACTACAGCTACATCAGCATGACTTTAGTCAAAGCATACGGCAATCTCTATGTTCCTGGTTTTGGCGGTGTCATCTACTGCATTGACGGCGCAACCGGTAAAATAGAATGGACCTATGGCAATGGCGGAGAAGGCAACAGCACCAACAGCGGTGTGAACACACCTTGGGGCAACTACCCAACATTTCTAGGCGCTGTCGCAGACAACAAACTCTACTTATACAGCAGCGAACATTCACCCAATTCGCCAATGTACAAAGGTGAGCGAATCCGCGCAATTGACGCCACAACTGGAGAAGAACTCTGGACGATCCTAGGCTGGGGCACTTCAGGTCTATTCTACAACTCAAATGGTGCAATTGCAGATGGCTACTATGCGTACCTGAATGCCTATGATATGCAACTCTATTGCATCGGAAAAGGACCAAGCGCAACCACAATTGACGCGCCAATGAGCGGCGTTGCAGCCGGATCAGTAATAACTCTTAGGGGTACAGTTACTGATCAAACTCAAAGCTCGGAAGCAAAAGATACACCTGCAATTTCTGACCAAAACATGGGCTCATGGATGGAGTACCTCTACATGCAAAAGCCAAAGCCAACCGACGCAGCAGGAATACAAGTGAAAATTACCGCAGTTGACCCTAACGGAAACACCATAAACGTAGGCACAGCAACGACTGACATATACGGAAAATATGGTATAGCCTGGACACCCACAAATCAAGGCTTATACCAAGTAGTGGCAACCTTTGAAACCACAAACTCGTATTGGGGCTCTCAAGACTCAACATATTTCGCTGTGGGCCCTGCAAGCCCAATAATTGAGCCTACAGTCAGTCCAACAACAACTCCAACAACTCCCGAGCCAACCAACGCTCCAACAGCAACCGTTTCACCATCCCCAGTACCAAACACAGGTACGGCAATTGGAACCGAAGTTTACATTGCAATCGCCGCGGTCATAGTAATCGCAGTTGTCGCAGCAACAGCTCTAGTGCTCAGAAAACGCAAGTAAACACAAACACAATTTTCCTTCTTTCTTTTTTGTAAAAGAAAACAAGTGTAAAATAAAACCGAAATGTGGGCTGAGTGGGCTTTGGCGGTTAAACTCTTAAAGTGGTAGCAGATAAGGGCTTTTCATTCTCTCTCTCCTTGAATGTTCGCCCCGTCCAGAGCCCCAGCAAATCTTATTGTAAGAAGTATTTTCGCACATCGGAGATCTACTCTCTTGCTAACCGGTTTCTTTTTATAGTCTGTACTTTCCATTTGCGCTATGAATGCTTTAACTGATTCTGGTTCTGAAAGGCTTGAGTGCCTTGAGAGTAAGCTGAGGGCTTTTTGGTTAACCTGATTGTGTCGTCGCTTTTGTTGTCGTTCTTCATCTGGATTAAAACGTTGATTTGCTTGGCTTCGTCGGGTATGAGGTTCTTGTCTGTTTGGCAGGGCGTTATCACTGGACGTTTGTACTTAAAATCCACTTAGTTCCCCCCTTCCGCTAAACAAGATGGTATACGGTTGATTTGGGCTGGTGTGTTGGACGTAACCCGCCTTTTGTTGACTGTGGCATTCGGCTAATCGGGCTACCCGCGCTCTCAGGTAGAGACCTCATCAGCGACTGTTTGCCCTTTCCACTTGCAGGACGGCCGTTTCATCGTTCTATCCTAGCACACTCGACATTATGCATGTCTCATCGCTAAGTCTAGGTAGACGTATCGTTTCTGCTCCGTAGCCAAGACTCTCGTCTTCCCCAGAAGGGTGCAATTCTACACGTGGGCGGAGTTTCCTCAGACCCCAAATTTGGGGCCCGAAAGCCACACACCAACTCGCCAGCCCACCATGAAAAGAATAAACGCAAGCAATAACTATTTCCTCTAATCTTACTATCCTTCATGAAAAAACGGGTCATACTAATCACCGGCACACCATGTGTTGGAAAAACTACTCTTGCCCAAAAACTCGCCCAAACCCTTAACGCACAATACATCAACCTAACCGACTTAGCAGAACAAGAAAACCTAACACTGGGCAAAGACAAAGAACGCGACACCACAATAATTGATGAGGTTAAGATGCGCCGCAAACTCAAACAAATTATCGAAAAAAACGCCCAAGCGGATTTAATTCGTAGATGGACATTACGCTGCGGCTGTCACCCCAAAAACAATGACCTCAAACATCTTTGTACTAAGACGCCACCCTGCTGAACTGCGAACACTCATGCAAAAACGTGGTTATAATAGGCTTAAAACAGTCAGAGAATCTATCAGCAGAAATCCTAGATGTTTGCTTGGTTGAAGCATTACAAAAGCAGCCCATAGAAAAGGTTTGTGAAATCGATATTACCGGAAAAACAGTAGATGACACATTAACTGAAGTTCTTAAGGTTCTTGAGGGTAAACAGAAATGCTATGTTGGATGCGTAGACTGGCTAGGTTTACTAGAACGAGAAGGAAAAATAGACGAGTACCTAAACACTTAAAGCGCGAACGATGTGCTATCTTAGGCTTGTTGTTAGTTTTTGTCTTGTAAGAAGCATAATTTTGCGTCTATTCGAATAGGACTTTGCATGGTCGCTGAATTTTTCGCCTATCATTATAGGATTTGCTAAGCCTACATCCGCTGAGGCAGTATCCAAATTGATTATAACATTTACACCTATAGTTCGGTTCCAGTCGCGTAGGCAAACAACTTGTTCTTCGCGTCCTTTTTGAACGATAAAATCAAATCGTCTTGTGATGCCACTAAAACCCTCCATGATTGCGGCTTCAGTTTTTAGCTTGTACCCTTCTTTCTTAAAATAGCTAAGTGCTATATCCACCAAACGTGAATTCTGCTTTGGTTTTACTTCCCCGCTCAAATCATTACCTCTTCCCAATAATGTTATTTAACTGTGAGTGGAAAAGTCTTTCTATTCCTTTTTCCATGTTGTTTTTTTCTTACTACTAACATTTAGACTGCCCCGTTTTTAGCTAAGAAGTTTATGGTTATTATAACGTCTTTGTGTCCAAGTCTTTTCTGAAGTAATAGAATGTCTTTTGTATTGGCGTATTCTTGGAGTGCTTCCTGTTTAGACATAGCTGCTGAGCCTCCTGGGCTTTTTGAAACATTGGTTTTCTACGCTTCCGATTTTAATTACTGAGTATTCTGTCCAGCCTTCTTTACCTAACCTTAGTATGTCCTTAAGGGTTGTTGCGCTGGTAGTTTCAAAGTCTTGGTTTTGAAACTCTATTCTGCCTTTGTACCTCATAGTGTTTTTGATTTGCTTATGCCCAATTTTATACTTCTTTGAGGTTATCCCACAGTCTCAACCTAGATTTTGATAATGCGGTTAATTTTTGTTGAACTTAAAAAGAAAAACAGCTATATTATAAATAAGGTCAGATTAGCTGAATGCATGAAGCACAAAGATTTCAGCACTCAACCAAGGAGTGCAAAAGGTATGGAAGAGAAAGCAATTGGCTACATTAAGTTGGACAACCGTTGATTCAGATGGAAGCCTCTTTTCAAGAGGTAAACGTGATTATTACGCAATAATTATTAGAGGAGTTCCTGAGGACCATCCTAAAGACTGCGTGGTAGAGCTTTATGTGACAGATAAAGAGATGACAATTTTTGAGATTAAGGTCAGCGCAGATAATGAACAACTTAAGCCAATATCACGGTCAATCGTCTTGGGGAACTTGTTACCAGCTGAAAGTATAGGCCAAACAGTTGAAAAAATGAAAGAAACTGCTGAGATAAGAGAAAAAGAGAATCCCTATTACACCTCAATCTCTACCGATTATACCTCAAAATAAAACAATGATTAAAACACGAGTAGATTTGTTTGTTTTTAGCTATATCAAATTAGCTTCACGCTCAAGAGCACCAAAAAAAAGCGCAAAATCCCAGAGAAGGAGAAGAAATTTTTAACCATATCCAAGACCTTTTAATAAAACAAGTCCTGAAAAAAGCAGCATAACAAACCTACAAAAAATAACAAATGCACTTCTTTAACAAATAATTATGTAAAGTCGAAAAAGAAAAAGAGCGCGCACTTATAAGGGGGGGACAGGACAACTTGTTAGTGAAGGAGGAAAATAAAATAAAAAACAAAGCGAAAAAGAAAGCGAAAAGCGATATCAAAAAAACAAACCAATCAAAAAACAAATCAAAAAAGGAATGGCAACAGAGATAAAACCAAAAGCACCTGATTAGGGACGAAGCAGGCGTTCTATGTTTATAACAGATTGTGACTGTAACCCTAACACTAGACAAAATAATCATATGCTAAGAAAAAACCATAAGCTGAACTTAAACACTAAGTTCTATTTGAGTCGTCTAAACCTATGTAAATTTTTTAACTGAGTTAAAACTCTATGTTAAAATTCTTCACTGCGAGCTACATGTCTCTGCCGTGAACGTGGATTCCGCTTGTGTTGGAATGTATTGAAGAGCCACATTTTGGGCACTTATAGTTGTCTAGGTCTTCAAACATTACAAGGATAGGTTCAATTGATTTCTTACATTGTTCGCATTTGGTTGGCATTCTAAATCACCATTTACTCTTGTTTATTATGATACCATATACCTAAAATAGTAATTACTTATGCGTCTTAAAATACATTTAGGAAGGCAGGCCACGAAAGTCTAAAAAAGAAAAAGAGAGGGTTGATTTTTTGTTTGTTTATTTGCGTTTTCTTAGCACGAGTGCTGCTGCGATAACTGCGATAATGATCACGACTGCTGCGCCTGCGATGAGCAAAGTTTCAGTTGATATGCCTGTGCCAGGTGTTGGAGCTACAGTTGGAGAAGCAGAGATTGTTACGGTCGGAGTAGAGGTGGGTGCTATTGTTGCGGTTGGAGCAACAGTTCCGGTTGGAGCAACTTCTGCAGATGCTATATCTACTCCTACTGCCGTAGTTTCGCTTGATGGCCAGTAGGATTCTGAGCCGTCAAAGCTTGCTGTAATCTTGTATATACCAGCCTGCAAAGGTTTCCACAAGTAGTAGAATAAGCCATTGCTATCACTTGTAACTGTGGTGATATGCTCAGTATTGCCATCTGGTCCTGTTACAAATATTTTTACTGGCACACCTGTAGTGTTATTTGGCTTAGTCTGCTGCATGTAGACGTACTCCATCCATGGCGACATACATTCATCGGCGATTGCTGGAACACCATTGGGGAAGCGAGCGATTCTGTCGGGGTCTTTTGTTCCGGGGGATTCATCGGTTACTTTGCCTTTTATCATTATGCTATTGCCCTGCGTTGTCACATCGTTTTGCATTAGGAATCTGGTTGCGGTTTGTCCTTTGCCAAACGTGTATATCTGTTTATCGTAGCTGTTCCATTGCACCATCATACCGTCCGCATGAGCAGCAGGAATCCGGCAGGCCCAACTCAATATGCTCCAGACCAACTCTCCTGTAGTAGCGTTTATGACAAGCCGCTGAGCATTCGGACTAAGTGGCGGATCGTACAATTTGCCCTCAGAGAAGAATAGTTTTCCGTCGCAAATAGTCTGTGAATACTGCCAAAGAGGATGCACACCATAGGGAGTGTCGTATCCAGCGCTTCTAGGTGTCCAAGTCCACTTAATTGCTCCTGTTTGAATGTCAAGAGCATTAACATAACCGCCATAGTCCCAAATATAGACATTACCATAAGCAATTTCTGCACCGCGTGCAATGTGGCTCCAAGCGTTTCCTTCTAGTTTCACTGGACCCCACATTCGCTGTCCTGTTTTAAGAGAGTAGCCGTATGCTTCATTGGTATCTTTGTTGTGTAAGATGTAGACACCGTCACGTGCTGTGAGAAAAGCTATGTCTTGATATCTTGGTATCGTTTGGTTAAATGGCCCCCATAATAGCCGTCCTGTTTTTGCTTCAATGCCTGCTGTAACCTGGTAGCCCTCAGAAGCTTGTGAGACTGCGGTGGGCGCGTTACGGAGAAGTATAACTTCGGGGGTTCTCGCACCAATTCCCAGATTGCCAGTTGATACGCCAGAAAGGGTAAAACTGCACGGCACTGACCATTCGATTCCTGCTGACCAGTTAATGCTTCCTGATGGGCGATAAGTCCTCTGAGGATCAATTGTTGCAGTAGGGTATGCTATAGCGCGAGTTGAATTCCACAAATAGAGACTGCTACCACTCGTGTACCACCCTAAAAGGGTTCCCTGCTCTACGCAATTGTAATCAGATATCATTGCTAAGTTTTGGGAACCGTTGACGATTTCAGCCACGTATGTACAGGTCATTGGATCATATAGTCTAAGGACCGTGGTACCGCTTGAGGGTACGCTCCACAGGTATGCATTGGCTCCATACTCCTGAATTGAATCGTATTGCACTATTTGACCATACCTCAAAGTTTCGTTACCCGTTATTCCACATGGCTTGTTCCAGACTTCTTCTCCTGTACGCAGGTCTACGGCAATCCAGCTTGCTTTATGGGATGTCATTTCAGGGTAATGGACATAGTAGAGTATTCCGTAAATGATTATTGGCTCAAAACAATTGGTAGCGATCGAGGTTGACATGAATTGGCTGCTTGCATCAGCGTTATTTGGCGCGCCTGGTTGGCCTCCGAATGCCGTTGGCTTCGTCCAAAGTATGTGAGCAACGTTTGGCGCTGTAGTATATGGTTGGAAGTTCCCAACAGCATCGTACACACCAGAAGTGGCAAAACCGGAGGCTCTTAGTCCAAACCAGGATCCGCCCAGCTGTGCCCATGCATAGTTAGTGGCATATATCGGACGAGACCAGTATTCAGTCGGAAGCGGGGGACTAGAAGAGCTCGATACTTGAGTCTCCTGTACGGTAAGCGTCACTGTTTCGCTGACTGAGGGTAGCAAAGTACTGCCCCATAATTGGGGGTTTGTGCCGTTTTGAAGGGGATTACGCTCATTTTTGCCTATTAATGTTTGTCCAGGGTAGAACGCTTGGAATGTGTAGGTGCCAACTTTGGTGGGGGTATAAGTAAACCATGTGCCTCCTACGGTATCACATAAGTATGGCCCCTTTGTTTCTTTGGTTCCATCGGGTTGCACAATTTGTATCGTTACATTTGCATATAGGTCACCGTAAACAAAGGTTGTTGTGGGTGCCGGTTTAGTCATAAAGGCGCCAACGAACACGGATTGTGAAACTCCTACGGGGTCAGGTGCAACACTAAGTATAATGAAGGTCGGAATCTCTAATGCCCGAACGGTTGGTTGCAAAGTTCCGAATGTCATGACTATAGTTAAAATCAGAATCAAAGCAATCGCAATTAACGCTTGTTTCTTTTGAAATTTCAATTTTTCATCTCCTAAAAAGTATTTATATTCTATTTGTTTGGACTTTAAATATAACACTTTTGCAGAATCTTGAACAAATCACAATAGGTGGATAGCTCTTATCCTTGCTATTACAACGTTTAATTGCAAACCGCCAAAGCCCAATCAGCCCACATATCTTATTTCATACTTATTTTCTTCCACAAAAAAGAAAAAAGGAAATGATGTTGTTTTTTTTTTTGTTTACTTGCGTTTTCTTAGGACGAGTGCTGCTGCGATGACTGCGATGATGATTACGATTGCTGTGCCTGCGATGAGCAAAGTTTCAGTAGAAATGCCTGTCCCAGGTGTAGGAGCAACGGTTGGGCTTGGTGCAACTGTTGCAGTTGGTGCAACTGTTGCGGTAGGGGCAACTGTTGCGGTTGGTTTTGCGGCTGCTGCTGGGCCAACTGCTAGGTAGGTTGTGTCTTCAGAGCTGTAGTAAGAGTTGGTGCCTTCGAAAGTTGCTACAATTTTGTATTGGCCTTCTGATGCAGGTGTCCAAGATAGCCCAAATTTCCCGTTTGAGTCACTTGTTGCTGTGCCTATATTGTTTGAGGAGCCTGCACTGTCTATTGCGGTTAGTTGAACTGTTACGCCGGTTGCGTTTGTTGGTTTGGGCATTTGCATGTGTAGGTATTCCATCCAGGCGTTCATGCTTGTGTCAGAAATTGCAGGTGTGTCTTTTGTGGCCGGGGTTTGGTCAGTTATGGTTCCGGTAATCATCATGGTTGTCCCTGCTGGGATGGCGGTTTGAGGTGCTGTGATGGTGGTTTTGCTTGGGCCTTTGCCAAAGGTGTAGAGTTGATTATCATAGAGGTTGAAAGCTGTGAGGATGCCGTCTGAAACAGTGGCGTGTCTAAGTCTGCCTGCTAGACTCCATAGTAGTTGACCTGTTTCTGTGTCGATAGCCCAGAGTTTTCCTCCTCTCCAAAGTACTGAGTCTGGCGAGTGTTCATCGTTGCTGACAAATACTTTGTGGTCTGCGATCGTGAAGCCGTAGGCGGGTAAGCTGCCGTAGGCGTTTTCTAGGTAAGGTGTGTCGCCCATGTAATAGTCCCATGCGAGGTTGCCGTTAGTTACGTCGTAAGCGCGTATGTAGCCATCATAGAATCCTGCAATGAGTTTGCCGTAAGCGATCCAATTTCCTGCAGTGAATAAGCCCCATCCTGGGGGTACTGGATCGGTAGTCCAAATTTCTACACCGTTGGCTATACTATAGCCGTGGAAAAGTTTTTCGCCTTCGTCCCACATGGCATAGACACCGTTGTTGATGTTGGTGAAACCTTCGCGCATAGTGTAGGAGGATCGGTTTTGTGCCCATCTTGGTTGGATAAATGTTGGGTAAGCTCCGGTAGTTTTTTGTAGGGTTGTGGGGAAGCCTTCTTGCCCAAATATGAATGGGAAGACCGAGTGGTCCGTTAGTGCTGTTATTAGAGTATTTTCTACTACGTTAATAGCTATAATGCGTGTTGCTGAGGATGCAGGTAATGATACGTTCCATTCCATACCTTTGCTTCCGTCAATAATGGCTTTGTAGCCGGGACTCCAGTAGTCATCTTCGGTTCCTGTGGAGACTCTGGATCTGGAGCCGGGGGTTGGATCTCCGTACATTATGGCTTTGGTTGAATTCCACATCATTAGTCTTCGGCTTGCGCCGGTTCCGCTTAGGGTGTAGGATAAGAGTTCGCCGTTTGGTCCGAATCTTGTGTTGCCTGAGGAGCCTGTTATGTTTGTTACCGTTAGTAAGTATTGGCCGTTGAATGCGTCGTACATTTTCCAAGTGCCGTTTGTCGCTGATCCTGTGGTTTCCCATAGGTATGCCATTGCGCCGTGTTCGTTGGGGTTGTCAATTTTTAAGATTTGTGCGAATGCTATGGCTATGTCTTTTAGGTAGAAAATTTCTTCGCCTGTGTAAAGGTCAATGCATCGTGTTCCGTAGACGTCGGTTGTAGTTGGGCCGTGGTCGTCGTAGAATATTTTTCCGTTTATTACTATAGAAGCTGAGTAGAATGGTTCGTAGGACATTCCTGTTCTGTATGTTACATCTCCGTAGGCTCCGCCAACAACTCCGCCTGCGCTGATTTGTTGTTTCCAGAGTAGGTGTGGGCTATCGGGGGCGGAGGTGTAAGGTGCGAAGGCCGTGGCTGAGAATCGCCAGGCTGCTGGTTCATCATATTTGGGCATTAGCCAGTTGTCTGCAATTTCTCCCCAGTTTTTTATTTCCGCATTTAAAGGACGGGTCCAGTAATTAGTTGGTAGAGGATACCCTGAGTGGTAGGGTATAGGGTTTGCTTGTACTATGAGGGTGGTTTTTGCTGTACTTGCCTTATAGTACCATGCTGCTTCTGCTAAGTGGTAGGTTGCTGGAGTTGGACCATGTACCTCGTTCGCTGATAGTGCGGTAGGAACCATTTATCCATTGGCCTGGGAAGGTGCCTTCGAAGGTGTAGTTACCCACCATAGTGGGGGCGTACATGAAGAATATGTTTCCGATTGAATAGGCAGTTAAAGGTCCGCGGATTTCAGTAGTTCCGTCGGGTTTGGTGATTTTTACTTGTAGTCCTTCAAAGTTGCCTGACCGAATCAAGGCAACAGGGGCGGTTTTGTCTATACCGAAGGTGACAATAACTTGCTGGTTAACTCCAACTAAATCAGGAGTAGCAATCATGTATGCATAGGTGTCGATCTGTGATACAACCAAAGCATTAGCAGACGGCAAAGCTATAAAAAGCGAAGATGTAGTAGTTAACATCAAAATCAAAAAAATTGCAGTAATATTTTTAGTTTTCATATTATATCTCCAAAAAGCCTATAGTTGAATATTGTAAGTTTGTAGCTTAAAAATTTTTGCTGGTTTTATACAGAATAGTTTCCAAATCATAAGCTTTGCTTTATACCATAATTAAGGGTAATTCTATTGTGAAGTCCACCATGTAGCGCATTAAGAAGACTTCAAAAAAAGAAAAAAGGATAATATGCGGGAGATGCAAATTGGACATGCGAAGTAAAGTCTTTCGGATAAGGCGTATGATATGCCCGTGACTTTGATAGTAGAATGTACTCAATGCAGTGGTTTATTGCTTGCGACAATTGATCAGAAGACTCGTGTTTGTCCTTTTTGCGGCGCAAAAGTGAATCTGCTAAGAGCCAAGAGATTAGCATCAGCAGAAAACAGTATGATGGCCTCAGATATGCTACGAAAAATTAAAAGCGATCGCCAAATTAACACCAAAAAACCCAAACAAGCTAACGCAAAAACAACAGCTCAATCTCATTTTCACAAAGAACCATAACAATTGAGATTGGCCCTCATAGAGGGAAGTGTAGAAAGTTGAAATTATCGGATGGTTTCTAAGAGTATTCTTTTTAGAATACCAACGCCATGTTTCATTTTCAGTTTTTTCTCGCCCAGTCTTTGTCGGTATTTGATTGGTACTTCAACTATTTTGAAGCCTTTTCGTTCGATTTGGCGGTTTAGCTCTACTTCGATGTCAAAGCCATCGGATTTTACAGTCCAATCTTTGAGTGCGTCTGCACGTATAACACGTAAACCGGTTAGTGGATCATGCATATTCACACCGTTAAGCAGAGTATGCGCAAAGGACAGCATTTTGTTTCCGAAGTAGAATTGGCCGCGTAAGGCTTTCCCGTCAACGTCTCCGTTGAATCTGTTGCCGCAAACCATGCCTATTTCGGGGTTGTGCTCTAGTATCTCAATCATCTCTGGCACGTATTCTGCAGGGTAAGTGTAATCGGCATCAGTGAGCACAAGATACTCCATATTTTCTTGTGTGTATCTAAGTGCTTTTTCAATTGCATCGCCTTTGCCTTTGCCATCTTGTAAAAGTATGTCTACACCTAAATCTTTAGCAACTTCCACGGTTCGGTCGCTGCTATTTCCGTCAACGACTAAGACACGTGAAGCGCCTAGGTTTTCTTGCATTTCGGATATAGTAAGACCTATGCCTTGTTCTTCGTTTAACGCGGCAATTATTACTTGAGTTGATTTCGAATGTTCATATTGTTGTTCGATTGATTGCAACTTGTTACACTTCCCAGCTATTGTACAGTATCTGATGTATCACGAAACTTGTTATAAGGGAGATTTCGAATACAAAAATAGTATAAACAAAGAATAAGTCAAATCTTGACATATTAAAAAACGAAAAACAACCTAAAGCTGACAAAATACAGCAAATATGGCATCTTGGGCAATTATCCTAATATACCCAATTGTAATATAGTAACGCTGTCGGGATTCTTCAAGAAAGAGACAAATTTGCGCTCAGGTAAATTGCTTTTTCAAGACCGAATCTGGCAAAAACAGAATGAGGGGAAAAATTGAAACAAAAAAAGACTACCATCGGCGAACAACTCGCGTCTCTTTCAGTAAAATACAACGTTTACCCCGCTGAACTCTTTAACACACTAGTTGCAGCAAAAGAAGCAGGAAAATCCAACTGCGAGCAACTCTCAGTCGAATATCGAGGCAGCATACACGGTGAAGCGATTTTTCTGATAAAGAAAGATAACAATGTTGTAGTCCAGTTCCGTGTTGAAGAAGAACTTCTCACTAGAAAAGATATCCGATTTGAACATTGGATGGACACAGACAAAATACGTAAACAAATAGCAAAACAAAACCCAGCCGAACCAACATCTACGCTAATCAAAGACCTTCGAATCGGAATGAAAAAAGTCAACCTCGACGCAAAAGTAATAGAAGTACCAAAACCCCAAATGGTTCACACGCAATTTGGAAACAGCGCACTACTAACTAACGCTTGGATAGAAGATGAAACTGGAAAAATCAAACTCTCGCTTTGGGACCAGCAAGTTAACGCAATCACAACAGGGGATACCATACAAATAAAAAATGCTACAGTAGCAGCATTCAAAGGAGAACCGCAACTGCGCCTGGGAAAAAACGCAACTATCACAGTAACTCAACATGATTCAGCCAAAGCTGAAAAGGCAGCCAAAACCACATCTGCTAAAAAAGTAGTATGCGCAGTAAATAGCAATCCAAACCAAATAAATCCTTAAAGACAAACTCTTTTTATGAGAGTAAAAATAGCCCAATCTCAGCAAACAGATTGGGTAAAAACCGTAATCGTCGATTATCCGTAATATATGCTGCTTTTTCCACTTGGATTTTATTTTTTTTGCAGTAATCTTTGAAATCAGCTATACTTAGAAAATGAAGATTTGGCGTATCATACCATTGATAGGGTAATGAAGAGGTTACAGGTACACGTCCACGGAAAAATAGCTGAAAACGGGCTGGATAATAGACGAAATTTGGAAAACCAACAATGACTCTTTTTCCTACTCGCAAAGCCTCTTTTAAAACATAATCTGGCTTCTTCACCTGTTGAAAGGTCTGATTCAAAATGACGTAGTCAAAACTATCAGCTTCGTATTCAGATAATCCTGTATCTATGTCTTCTTGAAAGACACTTAAACCAGCCGCTACACAACTGTGAATTGCTGACTCGCTGATTTCAATTCCTTGAGCACGAATCTGTTTTTGCGAAATAAGCAGTGAAAGAAGCTTTCCATCACCACATCCCAAATCTAAAACCGAAGCGCCACTATCAATCCAGCTAGCAATTATCTCATTTTCTATCTTACTTAATTTTATGGTCATACTGGTTTCCCAACTTTTCCTTCTTCGGAATTATTTGCCTGAGCACTGCCGATGCCGTTTCCACTGAAGGCACTTTTAAGGAAATGCTTAATCAGATGAGTTTCTTGCTCAACTTCTAACAGAAAGGCGTCATGCCCATAAGTACTGTTGATTTCGCAGTAGCTAGCGTCCACACCCGCTAGTTTGCAGGCTTTCACAATCTCTTGAGATTGATAAGCGGGGTATAACCAATCGGACTTGAATGCTAAGACAAGCACTTTTGCCTTCAAACCCTGAAAAACATCCCCTAAACGATGCCCATTGAGAATGTTGAAGAGATCTATAGCTTTTGTAATGTATAGATAACTGTTAGCGTCGAAACGTTTGACGAAGTTGTCTCCTTTATAGCGCAGATAGCCCTCGACTTCGAATTCAGCACTGAACTTGAATCGTTCCTTTTCTTCTTTAGTACGTCTGCCGAACTTTTCAGCCATGGAAGTATCGCTCATGTAAGTGATGTGCCCAATCATTCTAGCGACCGCTAACCCCTTAGCAGGCGCTGTTTTACCGTAATAGTTGCCACTCTTCCAGTCTGGATCGGCCATAACTGCTTGGCGACCCACTTCGTTAAAAGCAATCTGTTGAGGGGTATGCCTTAGTGTCGTAGCGATTGGAATAGCAGCACGTATCAGGCTAGGATAACTAACCATCCACTGAAGCACCTGCATGCCACCCATTGAGCCCCCGACAACCGCTAAAAGTTTCTCGATGCCTAAGTGATCTATGAGGTAATGCTGAGCATTTACCATATCCCCAATTGTGATGATTGGAAAATCAAGTCCGTAAGGCTTGCCCGTCTTCGGATTAATTGAAGACGGCCCCGTAGAACCTTTGCAACCACCTAGTATATTGCTGCAAATAACAAAATACTCGTTAGTATCAACTCCTTTTCCGGGTCCAATAAGGTCGTCCCACCATCCCGATTCTGTATTACCTTTATGGAAGCCAGCTGCATTAGCATCACCGCTAAATGCATGAAGAATTAAAATAGCATTTGATTTTTGAGGATTAAGATTACCATATGTTTCATAGGCAAGTGTAATTGGACCTAGTTTTTCGCCAGACTCTAAAGTTAGCTCATTTGGCGGTTGGGCAAATGTGAAATACTTTGTTTCTACTTTATTCAGTGTTTGTTGGCTCATTTTGATTTTTCTATCTCCCAAAAGTGGAAATGGATGTAAAAGCTTCGGTATTGTTTAATTTTTTATTGATGCTTTCAGCGCTTGGTCGATGTCTTCGATGATATCTTCAGGATCTTCGATACCAATGGATAAGCGGATGAAGTCTTCAGTTACGCCTGTTGCTTTCTGTTCTTCGGCTGTTAACTGTTGATGCGTAGTTGATGCTGGATGAATGACTAAACTTTTTGCGTCACCAATATTTGCAAGGTGAGAGAGCAATTTGACGTTTTCAATAAACTTCTTACCTGACCTCAATCCACCTTTGATCCCAAAACCAACTATTCCACCGTAACCTCTTTTGAGGTATTTTGATGCTACTTTGTGGTTTAGATTGTCTGTTAAACCAGGATAGTTGACCCAATTGACTAAGGGGTGATCTTTAAGGAAAGTTGCTATTTTGAGTGCATTTTCCGAGTGCTTGCGTTGTCTTAGTGGTAGTGTTTCTAGACCTTGTAGGAATAACCATGCGTTAAATGGACTTACAGAAGGCCCTAAATCGCGCAGTAGCTGTAGGCGAGCTTTGAAGATAAATGCGACATTACCTAAGCCCGGAAAATTGCCAAAGGCATCCCAATATTTAATACCGTGGTAGCTTGGGTCAGGTTCAGTGAATTCGGGGAATAGGCCGTTATTCCATTCAAACTTTCCGGAGTCAACAATTATTCCGCCAAGACTGGTTCCGTGACCACCAATGTATTTGGTAGCTGAAGCTACCGTTATATCCGCCCCGAAATCAATCGGTCTAACCAGACCAACTCCTACAGTGTTATCAACAACCAGAGGAATTTTTGCCTCATGGGCTATTTTGGACAATGCTTCAAAGTCAGGGACATCAAGCTTAGGGTTCCCGATGGTCTCTGCATAAATTGCCCGCGTTTTGGATGTAATTGCTTTCTTGAACTCGGCTGGCTTTTGAGAGTCAACAAATACTACTTTACGCCCCAACTTTGCAAATGTGTAATGAAGTAGACTATAGGTTCCACCATAGAGATTATTAGCCGCAACGATTTCGTCTCCAGCTTGAGTTATAGTTAGCAGAGCTATTGAGATGGCGGCTTGTCCAGAAGCTGTTGCTAAACCTCCCGTGCCCCCTTCTAAAGCAGCAACACGTTTTTCAAAAACATCAGTAGTTGGATTCATTAACCGAGTGTATATATTACCTAATTCCTTAAGGGCGAAAAGGTTAGCCGCATGATCAGCATTTTTGAATACGTATGAAGCTGTCTGGTATATTGGAACAGCCCTTGAACCAGTTGCTGGATCAGGTGTCTCTTGTCCAGCATGAACAGCTATTGTATCAATTTTTCTGTTTGTCATTCTATTTTTGCTCCTACTTTTTGACAACTACATCATTCGATAACGGCGTTATATGCGTTTTTGCGTGTTTTATTCCAAAAAGAATATTTATCAATCACGAGCAATAACCAAATATGTTCCCAGCAATCCAAGACATCGGCAAAAAAAGAAGACAACTAGGCCTAAAACAGGCAGACCTTGCCAAAAGGGCAGGAGTAAGCCAATCATTAATTGCAAAACTAGAGTCAGGAAAAATTGACTCATCATATACAAAAGTAAAAACAATATTTGATGTGCTTGACCGAATCGAAGCAAAATCTAAAATCCAAGAGGGAAAGGTCTTCAATAACGAAGTTGTCAGCATACAGAAAGATGAACCTCTTTCAAAAGTAGTCAAATTAATGAAAGATCATGGCTATTCACAAATCCCAGTTTTTGACGGAAAAATATCTGTAGGTAGCATTTCAGAAAAAACAATTCTACGTCAGATTCTCGCCGGAAAAGACATCGCTCAAATATCACTACTGCCCACGGGCGAAATAATGGAAGAAGCCTTCCCCCAAGTAAGCGAAGACGCGCCTATAACATCAATTTCCAGCCTACTACAAACATATTCAGCAGTCCTTGTAACAAAAAAAGGCAAAGTTACAGGAATAATAACCAAAGCAGACCTCTTAAGATTGATGTAAATGCGTATCCGAAGGGAATTAAGTTTCAAAGGACATCACCAATAAATATAAGCGCGTTATATTATCCCTCGATAAATAATGGTTGCACGATGCGAAACCATAGGCAAATACATCATGCCCGTATTCAGATCGCTCATCGCAAAAGAACTTATAACTACATATAATTTAACCCAGCTAGAGACAGCTCAAAAACTCGGAACCACACAAGCAGCCATAAGCCAATATATTAATTCAAAACGGGCATTCAAAAACACAGAAGAAGTTGCGAACATTATGCCCAAGCTAGAAAAATTAGCCAAAAAAACAGCTAAACGCTTGGCAAAATCAGAAATAACTTCAGACGAAATAGCATTAGATTTTTGCAAACTATGTTCAAGTTTTTCGGAGAAAGGGCCAAACCAAACTGGTGATAACTACACCATTTAGCACATTAAAACCATAAGAGCTCTATTTTCATCAAATCGCGACAGTGCGAATATAGTAAGAGTTTTATACAACACACTCATTATAACGGTGTTATAATGCTATGGTGAAGCTCTATGACTCACACATTTAACTCCGTTTTAGAAACAATCGGAAAGACACCTCTCATTCGTTTAAACCGCCTACCAGCAAACTTAAAAATAACAATTATGGTAAAACTTGAATCCCGCAATCCTGGAGGAAGCGTCAAAGATCGTATAAGCCTTAGCATGATAAACGACGCAGAAAAACAAGGTCTAATCAAACCTGGCACAACAATAATCGAACCCACCAGCGGAAACACTGGTATAGGATTAGCTATGGTCGCTGCAGTGAAAGGATATAGACTTATCTTAACGATGCCTGAAACCATGAGCACTGAAAGACGCACTCTGCTCAAAGCTTACGGCGCAGAACTCGTTCTCACACCAGGTCTAGATGGTATGGGCGGGGCAATAAAAAAAGCTGAAATTCTAGCTAAGGAAATTCCCAATTCCTTTAGTCCCCAACAGTTCAAAAACTTAGCCAACCCAAAAATTCACCAAGAAACCACCGGGCCCGAAATCTGGAACGATACAGACGGAAAAGTGGATATTGTAGTAGCAGGGGTAGGAACAGGTGGAACAATCACTGGCGTAGCACAACATATCAAACAACTAAAACATACATTCAAAGCTATAGCTGTAGAACCCGAAAAATCACCTGTACTTAGCGGTGGAGAAAAAGGACCACACAAGATTCAAGGCATAGGTGCAGGCTTCATACCTGACATTTTCAAACGCTCCTTGATAGATGAAATTATTAAAGTTAAAGATGAAGACGCATTTGAAACCGCACGATTACTTGCCAAAAAAGAAGGCTTACTAGTAGGTATATCGAGTGGAGCAGCAACTTGGGCTGCTTTAGAAGTATCAAAAAGACCAGAGAATGAAGGCAAACTCATAGTTGTAATCTTGCCAGACACAGGAGAACGTTACTTAAGCACACAATTATTCCAAGAGCCAAATCAAACATAGGAGCTATCAAGTTTCTTTCAATATGTAGTTTGTCGGCTAAAATAGGTTCTTGAAAAAATAATTTAGTAAAAAATCCACAAAAGAAAAATTAGGATTTGGAGCTTAATTCAGCTATTAGTTCTTTAGCCCGGTCCATACGAATTTTCTTTTCTTTAATCATACGCTCAACGACCGCATCAACCATTGTACCAGTTGCGCCTGCAGCAACAGCGATGTTTCTAGCATGAAGGGACATGTGACCCCGCTGAATACCCTCACTTGCTAATGCACGCAAAGCACCCAAGTTCTGAGCTAAGCCAACTGCAGCACAAACTTCAGCATATTCATTAGCTGTCTTTACACCCAGAATCTTCAGTGCAATTTTTGCTATAGGATGTGTGCGCACAGCGCCACCGATCAAACCTACAGCCATTGGCAATTCGATAGACCCTACTAGGTCGCCGTTTTCATTAATTTCCCAGTTAGAAAGTGAAGAGTAAGATCCGTTTCTTGCAGCATATGCATGAGCACCTGCCTCTATGGCACGATGATCATTACCCGATGCAACTATGGCAGCGATTATACCGTTTAATGCACCTTTATTGTGGGTCGCTGCGCGATAAGGATCAGCAGCTGCAAAAGCAGAGGCATTCGCGATGCCCTCAACTACTTCTTCACCGCCCACAGACTCTTTAGGAACTACACAGCGTGCTCTTGCTAAACGTTCAGTGGCTAAATTTGTAAGTATACGTAGGCAAACCCTTCCACCAGTTAAATTGCCAATAATTGGCGCTATGGATTCGGTCATGGTATTAACTGCGTTTGCACCCATCGCATCTCGACAATCAACATGCAATTCAGCGATTAACATATCTCCTCGCATTGTATGTATAACTCGCGCGGTAATGTCTCTTGCACCACCGCCAAGCGAGACCAACAGAGAATCTTGATCGTTTGCCTTCTTTAACAACTCGTTTTTCGCTTCAAAAATATGTAATCGGGCGCCATAAGGATCTTTCACGCCTACAATCTGAATCTGCCCAATCATAACAGGGGTTGTACTGCTTGTATAAAAACCACCGCCGTCTCTTGCCATTTTGGCAGCGTAACTAGCTGCAGCTACAACGGAAGGTTCCTCAATAGCCATAGGAACCAAATAGTCACGTTCGTTAATGAGAAAATTCACACCTATACCCATAGGCAAAGGAAAAGCGCCGACTACATTTTCTATCATACCATCAGCAACACCCAATGGTAAAGAACCAGTGTTAAGTAATTGAGCACATTCGTCTTCAGTTAAATCTGCGAACTCTTTTACTAATGCCAAACGATCTTTTGGGCTAAGCTTGTAAAAACCTGAAATTGCGGAAGATTTAGTCATACGATTTGCACCACACGTCTAACAGTACATACATGAGCTTTTAAGTCTTAGGAATCACATTTTTCAGTTAGTTGGCTTCTAAGAAAGAGATTCTTGATAATTTTTGCAGGGCATGGCAACTGCAAAAATGCCCAGACGCTTCTTGATTTCTTTAGCCAAAGCTTCACCATGACCACCACTATGATTATCAGTAATCACCCGCTTTGGCTTAGCTTGACGAACATATTCGATTAAACCATTAAAATCTGAATGATCACTTAACGCGATTATGTGTTCTCTTTCCCCGATTCTTCGGCAAGGTGAACGAAACTCCCAGCCACTAACACAAATACGCTCATCAAGTAACCCAACACGCTGTCTACTATTCATATGATAAAAGGCTATACAAGGCAGATTTTCATCAAGCAATATTTTACCTTCTCTTTGAGTTGATTGCGTTAAGCAACCTAATTGCATTCCATGCCGTTCACAAACTTGTGAAATATTAAAGACTTTTTCAGGCATAACAAAAGGCACAGTAACATCAGCTTTATGCAGTATCTGCATAACTTCTTGCAGTTTACCATGATAACCAAAAATATACACTGTACCTTTCTTGAGCCGATCTTCTACCATTTGAACTAAGAGCTTACGTACATCAACATCAAAAGAACGCTTACAAGATGGACTACCATAAGTAGATTCAACCACTAAAGTATCACAATTTAACACAGGCGTACCATCGAGCTTAAAATCACCGGTCCAAACCACACGTTCACCCTCTGCAGTTTCAACCAAAACCTGTGCTGCACCCAAAATATGCTCAGCCTTAAACAATGTTATACGTTCATTATTGTACTTTAAAGGGGATTCATAGGCTAAAGTTTCAATATTTTTTATTTTAGACCCTATAGGTCCTTCAAGAACCTCAATTAAATCGCGTGTAGCCTCAGTCATTAGAACCTTTTCGCATTCACGTAAACTCCATCTTAGTCCCCCGGTGTGATCTGCATGAGCATGCGTAACTATTCGTAGAGGTCGGTTTTCATGATAGGCATCACATGCAACCGAGTTACCTAATAATACTGCACCTCTTTGAGTTACGGTAGCTTTCCCAGTCACGGACACACACTCAGGGTTTACTAGTTCGGGGAGCGAGCCAATCAATGATTTCTAGAGGATTTTCGCATTCAACAATCACTTTTATTGGTCCAAGAGGAGATTCTGCTTCCGCTTCAGAAAAAGAAGCATGACCAGCAAAGGCAACTTGCTTATTCAAATAGAAAGTAAGTGATTGACTTCTCATCCCATTATGCAAAGCTTTTCGAGCAGCATCACGAATACGATCTCTAGCCAATACATTACGCAGTGTACTTAGCGAATCTTGCCCTTTTGCTTGTGCTATCAGAAGACTTCCTCTTTGCAAAGGTTTAATTTCTATAGCTAAGTCGCCGAATAGGTTGAATAGAGCTTTTTTCACTTTCTCCTCGTTTTCGGTAGGATTAATATCGATTTCAATTCGAATAGTCATTTGCATCTTTGTTCGACTCTCCGCAAAAGTTCTTTGACTCGAGAATTAAGAATATCAATGCTACCATCATTTATTATAATGTATTCTGCCAAAGCGATTGCTTTACCTATACCAACCCCTAATTCCCGCATATCCCGCTCATGAAAGATACCCCAAGTTTTCGGATCATCACTTCTACCTCTACTAGAAAGACGCGCAAAGCGTATTCGTGGCGGAGCATGAACTGCAATAAGAACAAAATTAGTAAAGTGCTTCTGGAATACCTCTGCTTCATTGTAACTGCGTAAACCATCTATGATTATTTTCGGTTTTTCTTTGGTCACTATTTTTGGAACACATTTTTCGGCAACTACATTATCTCCCCCAAGTGCCCTAAGTTCAAGCATTACTTTCCCCACATTCTTCGGATTAAGATCTAAACCTCTTTTCGCAGTCTCCTCACGAATAACATCACCCATGCTCACAACATCATAACCTGCTTCTTGAATCAATTCTACAACCGACGATTTGCCTGCCCCAGGCATTCCTGTTAAACCAATAACTAATTTATCATCATTCAATACAAGCACCAATTCTTCTTGCTTTTTACAGTAGGAACATTCAGAATTAAAAAGCATTCGCAAATATCACAAATTAACAAAAAACGGTTGAGTTTGTTGTAATAGAATCTAAAATTTTACTTAAAGAAAGTGAAGAAAGATATCATGGACTTTTCTTGTCAATCAAAGAAGGATTCGTCCTTCATGAAGTTGCATATGATACTCATAAATCACTCTACCTTAATTCTTATGAAGTCGACAAAAACCCAACCTGTCATAAGTCTAACTTTACAAAAAAATTATTAACGGATAGACCTAAAGCCCAACGACCTGATATCGGTTTATTACTTCGCTTTCTTCCGCTAATTAGATATGCCGACCTTCCTGCCAAAGAGCCTCGAAAGCTCTTTTCAAAATGTCAACTTGGACTGGGTCATTGGTCCATAGGACCTTTCGGTTGGGTTCATCAGATTGAAAGTCACCCCAAATAGCCTCCGATTCGTCAGCTAAAATCAAGTTAAAAGGTAACTTTGGCACTTGTCGCAAATCAATTAATTTATTTTTTTCAGAAAATATTAAACGGAACTGTTCTATGCTGTGATTACTAGAAAGATCGGCCCTTTGATTATCTTCAGGGTCACCTTTATCAATTATTATTTGCGCATCAATAGGAGTAGGATTTTTACCCAATATTTCGCGAATAGATTCTAGTAGAGTTATGCGGGTTTCTTCAACTGAACTCGCTATTTTAAGTTGACTTTTTGCTTTTCTAAGTATTTGCTCTAGCCTCATCTGTACATTATCTTGCTGAAAAATTGCTTCAATTGAGTTTTCTTCATCTACTCCAAAAGAGGTGCTTTCAAGCTTAGTAACTAATTCATTTCTTTTTTGCCGTAGAACTTCAACTTCCTTTTTCATAGCTTCAATTTTTGTCTTCACCAAAATTTTTAACGCAGTCTTTGGTTCAGTTGCAACAAATCGCTTTGGTGAGCCTATTTTGCTTG
Source organism: Candidatus Bathyarchaeota archaeon (assembly GCA_963701765.1). Classification (GTDB taxonomy): domain Archaea; phylum Thermoproteota; class Bathyarchaeia; order Bathyarchaeales; family Bathycorpusculaceae; genus JADGNF01. Next base: position 243,905 of record CAVPBD010000009.1, on the reverse strand, counting down.
TGATTAGACCACGCTTTTCCAGCTCGGGCAGGGTTCGATATACTTCTTCTCTACGGACTTTTGATAAGGCAGCAACTTCGGAAGCAGAGGCAACACCTAGAGCGTTTAATCCTAGATAGATTTTAGCTTGTGTTTTACTTAATCCAAAAACTACAAATGTTGAGGCTGCTTCCTCGGCAAATTTATTGTATTCGTTAGATTGAGTTTTACTTATTCTTAATCTAACCCATTCTTCTAATTTTTTTCCCGTAATTCTTTCTTTTCTTTCGCGCTCTTGTAGTTTTGCTTTTATTGTTTCCAACATAAGTTGGGGTTCAAAAGGTTTGGTAAAGTATGAATCTGCACCTATATTGAGTGCCCTGGTTACGTTTTCAAACGAAGGCTGGCCAGTGATTATTACTTTTATTGCATCAGGATTAGTTTTTTGAAATTGAGCAAGTAATTGTGTGCCTTCCATATCTGGAAGTTTGATATCGATTAAAAAGAGATCAAACGATTGAGTTCTGGTTTTGTCTAAAGCTTCGGCTGCACTAGATGCACCTGTTGCCCAATAACCATTGGATCGTAGTATTGCGAAGAGGGTATCTCGAATTGAGTCGTCATCATCCACTACTAATATTGAATATCCAGGTCTGCTCATTTGACCTTCTCCTTTTGAAAGCAATTAATTTTGGTTTTAATATACAATAAACTGTGAGTGTGTTATCACACTCACACAACTACTATAAGTATGAACTATTAATTCTTACCTGCACAGTGTCTCAGTTGAATTCGGAATCTGAATTCAAACCTTAACCAGAAATCAACACATGCCAAAAAACAAAAATGGGGATACAAGAAAAAAACCAACAACATCATAATACAAGAGGCTAAGGAGAGAGGAAGGATAAAATGGCAAGTTACATCCCAGAAAACTATACAGATACTAACCTAAACCAGATGTCTACATTCAAAAATACAACTAAATCAGGCTTATTTTTAGAAAAAACAAAGCTAGAGGCATACGTGGACATATTAGCCATGGTCGCAAAATCAAAACAGTTTAAACTAAAATCAATCTATGAGGATAAAGGAGTCATAGTAATAAGAGAACACAGTTATGCGTTAGACTTTCTAACTGAACTAGGCCTAATTGAGCAAAAACAAATTGGAAAGACAGAAATAAAATACACCATTACCCCAAGAGGCAGTGCAGTTCTCAAGTACTTCAGATATTTTGACTCATTAAAAAAGACCAAAATAGACAACTAAAAAAGTTAACTTAGAATAGATATCCAGAAAGCGTTTCCTCTAAATCAGTTAAAAAGGATTTATGAGGAGGAATTGCAGAAAGTATCTGAGGATACCTGCAATGTCCGAGTCAGTAAGAGCCTTTTTAGCGTTCGACATCGATAACGAGGATTTAAAGAAAAGGCTAACAGATACACAAAAACTATTAGCAAAAACCGGCGCTGACCTCAAACTTGTAGAGCCAGACAACATTCATATGACAATACGTTTTCTTGGCGATATCACGCTTAAAAAAGCAGAAAATATTTTTGAAGAAATGAAAAAGGTTCAATTCAACCCCTTCATAGTAAAAATTTTTGGAATAGGTGTTTTTCCAAGTCTAAGTTATCCGCGTGTTGTGTGGGCAGGAATAGCAGAAGGCGCCATTCAACTACAAAATATATTTAATCAATTAGAACCTAATTTGCAAAAGCTAGGCTTCAAACCTGATCCAAAAGGTTTTAGTCCGCATCTAACAATTGCTCGCGTACGCTCAGCGTATAATAAACCACAGTTAGTTGATTTTGTCCAGAGAAACACAAATTACGATTTTGGATCGGTCAAAGCAAATTGTCTACGATTAAAACGAAGTGAATTAACTCCGCGAGGTCCAATTTACTCAACTCTTAAAGAGTACTGTCCACAGTAGGAATAGTAAAAGGCAAAAAAGATGCAGCAAAAAAACACAGAAGTACTCCGAGAAGTATTAGAGAAAATCGTTCCTAAGCAAAAAGAAAAAGAGAAAATGGAAAAGATAGCAGCATTTCTGGAGCTTAAAGTATCATTAGCCTGCGAAGAATTCAACGTCAAAGCCATAATACGCCTTGAAGGCTCGGTGGCAAAAAATACTTGGCTTTCAGGTGATCCGGATATTGATATTTTTATGCGCTTACCTACAACTGTACCACGCAAAGATTTAGATGAAATCGGTCTTAAAGTAGCAAGAAAAGCTACTGAGGGCTTAAAACAAATTGAGCGGTTTGCTGAGCATCCATATTTAGAGGCATTCTTAGATGGAATACGTCTAAACATTGTCCCCTGTTATAATGCAGTTCCAGGAGAGTGGTTAAGCGCCACGGACCGAACCCCCTTCCATACAGATTACATTAACAAACATATGAGCATAAAGATGCATGATGAAGTTAGATTACTAAAGAAATTCATGAAGGGTATCAATGTATACGGTGCGGAGATAAGAGTGGGAGGATTCAGCGGTTACCTCTGTGAATTACTTGCGCTCCATTATGAATCATTTAATTCCGTTCTGCAAGCTTTCGCACAACATATACCAAAACGCGTAGTAGACATTGAAGGATATTATAATCAAAGAGAAAGAGAAATCGAATTACTCTTTCCTGAACCACTAGTAATAATCGATCCCGTTGATAAGAGGAGAAATGTAGCTGCAGCGGTCCAACCTGAAAAACTCTATACATTCGTTGCCGCCAGCAGAGCATTCCTAAAAGCGCCTTGTGAAAAATTCTTTTACCCACCAAAAACTATCGCCTTAGCGGCAGATGCTCTAAGCCAAAAGATAGAAAAAAACCACGCGTCAATTATTTTTCTTACTTTCAATGGGATTAAGGCTGTCCCTGATGTTTTATGGGGACAAATATACAGAACAAAAAGAAGCCTGCGCAAACTCTTAGAGCTAAATGACTTTAAAGTTCTAAGAGACGCCGTATGGAATGAAGAAGAAAAAGATACAATATTTGTCTTTGAAATCGAACAGACGACCTTACCAATTGTCAAAAAACATTTAGGTCCACCGCTTGCACACGAAAAAGAATGCGAAAGCTTCTTATCAAAATATAAGAATAACAAAAAAGTTATCGCTGGACCTTACATAGAAGACGATCGGTGGATTGTACAGGTGCCACGTAAATATGCCAATGCAACAGAATTACTGAAAGCCAAGCTAAAGACAGGCGGTAGAGACATAGGCGTCCCCGAGTTGGTTTCTAAGGCGTTATGCAAAGAATTGAAAGTTTTAGAAGGCAAACAAGTCAAACCAATATATCTAAGAAATCAGGATTTTTCAGAATTCTTAACAGATTTTCTCTCGGGCCACCCCTTTTGGCTGTAAACCTACCCAGCGTTCGTATTTGGGCATTTAGAAAACGCTAAAATGTCACAATAACGCTTCTATGATAATAAGGATACAATAATGAGTTATAATGAGCTAAGAAAGGATTACCTTTTAGATCGATGGGTTGTGATTGCAACCGAAAGAGCACGAAGACCACTGGACTTTATCAAACAAAGAGCCCCACAAACCCAAAATTCATCAAATTGTCCGTTATGCCCAAATAATGAACACATGACACCCCCAGCAACTCTTGTTTATTTACCCACTCCCAATGGTGAGATTAAGAAAGTCAAAGATGAAGGTGATTTTCGACATAAGAATTGGCTCATACGCTCCATCCCTAATCTCTACCCAGCTTTTACTCCCCTAAAAGATTCAAATAACAAAATAGAAATATCCGAAAGCGAAAATTTCGGTTACGCTATCGGGTATCATGAAGTTCTTATCGAGTCGCCAAATCATAATGACCACCCCTCAAATGCGAACCTAGCCCAAATTGAGCTTATGATTAATGCTTACAAGGACCGATTAGAAGACCTATCCAAAAAAGCTCGAGTTGAATACGTTCAAATTTTCCGAAATCACGGCTTAGAAGCTGGAGCGTCTCAATCACATGCCCATAGCCAAATAGTCGCCACGCCATTTACGCCTACAAATATTTGTCAGGAATTAGCTGCGAGCAAAAAATACTATGATGCCCATAACCAATGCTTAATCTGTAACATCATGAAAAGTGAAGCAAAAACACCTCGATATGTTATAGATAATGATCATTTCATAGTCATTGCACCTTACGCGAGCGTGCATCCTATGGAGTTCTGGATAATCCCCAAACGACACACTCCAAACTTTCTAGATATAACACAATCAGAAACTGAAGCTCTCGCAAAAACCCTAAAAACCTCTCTTAAAGCATTAAAAGATTTAATCGATGATCCCCCATACAACTACGGCTTTCACCTAGCTCTTAATAGAGAGTCACAAAACTATTACCACTGGCACATCGAGGTTTACCCATCTTTAGCTGTCTGGGCAGGCTTCGAAAAGAGCACGGGCGTGTTCATAAACACTATCAAACCTGAAACTGCCGCTTCAGAACTTAAAAAAGCCCTCAAACACTAGAATTTAAAATTTCTTTTTCATATTTTGGTCTAATCTGTAACACATCTTCTATGTAAGCTCTTAGAGGTTCAGCAATACTCCAAGCTTGCGCGATACAACCTCGGGGTTTGTGAGGAAAATCAGCATCAAAAATTTCATTAACCGTTCCTAAACCACCTTCATAGATTTGCCTCTCAAAAAGACCCTGAATAATAGTCTGCATTGCAAACCTAAGGTTTTGATCATTGGGTTGCTTTGCTTTTAGAAAGCCAGTTACAAATGGCCCCAATAGCCAAGGCCAAACAATCCCATTATGGTAAGCTTGATCTCTATCTCGCATACTACCCTTGTACACACGCTTAAACCCAAGATTATTAGAGGAAAGTGTACGCAAACCACAAAGCGTTAAGAACTCTTTCTGAACCATATCAACCACTTTTTTTCTTTTATCAACGTCTAACATCACAAAATCTAATGAAGTAGCAAATATCTGATTAGGACGCAGAGATGAATCTGGTTCAGAGAGCCCAAGTACATCAAATAAACACATTCTTTGGGAATCCCAGAATTTTCCGTTAAAACTTTCCCTTGCTTTATCACCCATAGCAACATATTTTTCAGTTAGACTTCTCTCGCCAAACTGTTTGGCTAACAAAGCCATAATTTTTAGTGTGTTGTACCACAAGGCTTGTATTTCAACTGCTTTTCCGGAACGAGGAGTTATTGCTTTTCCGTCTAAACTAGCATCCATCCATGTGAGTTGTGGTCCATGAGCAAGCAAACCGTCAGAATCTAATCTTATATCAAAATCTAATCCATTCTCATGATTTTCGATAATTATTTTCAGAGTACCCCATAGATGGTCCTGAATAAATTTGAAATCAGCAGTATATTTTAGATACTGAAAAACAGAGTTAACATACCAAAGAGTAGCATCTACAGTATTATAGAGCACCTGCCCTGACGCATCCAATATTATATTAGGAATCAACCCTTTTTTGCAGTAACTACTATAATTAAGCAGGACATGCTTTGCGTCGTCATATCTACTTTGTTACCAGCATTAAACCAGGCAGAGAAATGAAAGTGTCTCTACCCCAACTCTCAAACCAATAATATCCCGCAATTACTGATCGCCCATAATTACTCTCCTTAGTAACAAAAGAGTTTGCAGCTAGAAGAATCCAGTCCAACCATGAAGTGACAGGAACATTCTTTTGCGAATCATAAAAGGTTTGAAGCAAATGCTTTTGCTCGTCTACGGCTTTTTCGAGGAGTTGCTCAAAATCAGCTGTAGAGGAACCAATATTATTTGACAAACCGACTGCTTCTTGACCATTTTGGCTTGCTATTGTTGCAATGGCTATCTTGGTTTCGCTATTTGGAGCGATTGATAATTCGTAGTATCCTGGCTGATAACAGTTGTCAGTATAGGATTCACCGCGGGCATATTCTTCACGATAATGTAAGCCTTTTACCCAGTTTGGTTTTTCGACAAATTCACCTGCGGAAGAATAAGTAATAATCGTATTATTTGGGTTTGTAAAAGTCAAGTTTACTTTCCGGTCGATTTGTTCTTGATGAAAGTTCAACGAAGTCTTTTGCAGGTCTACGATGGTATGAAAATGTCTACAGGTTAATAACGGAAAAATGTGGAATTTAGCTTCAGTGCTACTTTTGTTTAGTAGATTATAAATTGCTATGGTAGCATTTTTTCGTTGAGGCAGAAAAATAGTCTTCTTAATTGTCAGATTTTGCACTTGATAAGTAAAGGTTGGGAACGGAGAAACAGAAAAGGCTCTTAAGAATTGATATCCTTGAGGAAAAATGGTATTCTGAAATTCATTTGTGCCTAATCGAAAAATTTTTTCGCCTAAAATAACATCTTCATCTAGTTTCTCTAGACATACGGTGCGATCTCCAGGGGGGTTCAAGGCAGCTACTAATAGACCATGATATTTGCGAGTGTTTAAGCCTAAAACGGTTGAGGCTGCATACCCGCCTAAGCCATTTGTTATTAACCATTCTTTCTGAGCAGCTTCATTAAACCGTGAAAGCACTTCGGAAGAGATCGTTATAGTGGGTAAATTCATAGAAAATCACTTATCATTTGGCTATTATAGTTGATAAAAAAAGCAAATCTAAATCATTTTTAGGCTTATTATAGGAAGCAACGAAAGCAGTCATTTTGAGGATTTGAGGTGAGTATCCAAAATCGCTCATAGGTATCAAGTCATTTTCTGTACCTAATATCTCTTAGCTAAACCAAGTATAGAGTATAATTTATTTGATGGGAAAAAATATATTTCACCAAGAGAGCGGTTGAAAAGAAAGGTAGTTCCTTAAGAAGACTTAGTCTTTTATGGCAAGAGCTTAGCTATGTTTTTGTGACGCGAAACGCAAAAGTAATCTGCTACTGGTTGACATTTGGTACGAAACATAAGGAAATGAGGCTTTTTAAGGTCATATTCTGTGAGGGTTTCGGCATAGCCCATACCTTTGGCAAAAACGAGCTTAGATTGATTATAAACCTTTAAAAATTCGGGGGAAACAAGTTTTATTTGCAACCCAACTGCATCTGCCCCGGTTGTTATAACTTGATCTGCAATTTTATCCATACCACTAAATTCAACATCTTCCATAGTTGCGTCGTTGATAACTGGAGCAGATTTCACAACATATGTTACATGAATACCCATGTTTTTTAGTTGCCCCACTAAAATGGTGTCAAATACGATTTCCCCGGCATTATCGGCAAGGTATAGGACTTTTCGGGTTTTATTGGTAAGCGCATATGCTTTTTCAATATCGTCTATGACCAGATCCTTAGCGGCATCTTTGATGACATTTCTAAGATCTTTTAATGTAAAATTGTGTCCAGGGATATCGAATTCCATTATGTTACCGACTATAGCGACTAAACAAGCTTTTTTGAAACGGTCCTGCTGATTATAACCTTCGTCGACAAAATTCTGCGCAAAGGGTAAAAGTTCTTTAGCTTTTTCGTTGCTTTGTTTTTTGGTTCGATGGTATGGGTCGCAGTTACCTGTAAGTTCACGGATTATTCTGTCGCGACGGGTGCCTATATCTGCGGGGCAGGTAGTAGGTTTGAATCCTTTGTTTAGAAGTTTTAATAGTTCAGAAATAGCACGATAGCGTAATGCAGGATTTGTAGTTGCCATATATATTTCTGCAGTGCCTCTAGAAAGCAAACATCCGGCGCATTCTGGTTCAACTTTCACGCGTAAATCCCAACGATAATCCTATTTTGCCGAGTTGCCAAATTCCTTTAACATCATATAAGGGTCTTTCGCTTTAACGATGCCACTTGCAACAAGAACACCTTGTGTCCCTAATTTGAGCGCAACAGCTACGTCTTCACCACGACCAATTCCAGCGCCACATAAGACTGTAGCGTCAGGTTTAATGCTGTGAACAAGTTTGACAGTATCCGTGACAACTTCAGGTTGAGCTTTAGATACAGGTATGCCGCTACCAATAAGTTCGGGGGGTTCTACACTAATTATGTCAGGATTTAGAGCTGCTATTGCGGCACTAGTAAGAGGGTTATTGCCACAAACGCATGAAATCAAGTCTTGTTCAGATGTACGCTTTATTATTGCATCTATATCTGATAGTTTAAGCTGCATCTCGGAATGATTAATAAGTGTTCCCACTGCACCTGCTTCTTTAACGGCTTCGGCTAGTATATGCCCGGTTGAATTACCTGGTTTTATGGGATCAATATGCTGAGCAAAAACAGGAAGCTCAACAGCCGCAGCAATTGTTTTTAAATCACAGAATTGAGGAACCACAACAATAGTAACCCCAGTTTCTTTGCTTGCCTTCTCAGCTTGCTTTGCAAGTTCAAAAGCGCGTTTCCCAGTCGATTCAAGATAAGTCTTAAAGTTCACAATAACTAAAGGTGTTTGAAGCTTAAACTTCACAGCAGATTCACCGTCCATAAATTGAATTGATAATTAATAACAGTTTGCCCTATCCCATAAGAAATCCTCCGCAAAAGTCTTTTGTCTTCAATGGGAAAGTTAAAAAGAGCTTTTGAAGTAAGCTAAAAGACAACATCACTATTACTGTTTAAGGAATGAGGGAAATAGAAATGAAAATTGCGGTTGGTTCAGCTTCTCAAGAGCTAGGGGAAAAGATTTCACAATTAACAGGTTACGAAAAGATAAATGTCGCGTCAAGGATTTTTCCAGACGGAGAATCTTATGTTCGCTTAGAGGGCAATGTAGAAAATGAGCATGTGATTATTGTGCAGACCACTTGTGCACCGCAAGATACACGACTTTTGCAGCTTGCATTTACGGCCGCCGCAGCTAAACGTAATAATGCGAAAAAGGTTACTGCTGTTGTCCCCTATCTTGCTTATGCACGTCAAGACAAAATCTTTCTGCAAGGTGAAAACATCAGCATTGAAACCCTTGCCAAAATGTTGGGTGCAGCCGGTATTGACCAACTTATTACAGTAAATGTTCATGAAGCTAATGCATTGAAACTGTTTCTGTTTCCAGCTACAACAATAAGTGCTATTCCTCTTTTAGCAGAGTATTTTGTTAAAAAGGGCATAAAAGACGCTTTCGCGCTGTCACCTGACAAAGGTGCTATGTACATAGCCGATCAGGCTAAGCAAACGTTAGGCGGTGAAAGTGGGCATCTTGAAAAGGTGCGTGACCGTTACACAGGACAAACTACCCAAACAGCGGCCCATCTTAACGTGAAGGATAAATCGGTTATAATTTTTGACGATATTATTAGTACAGGTGGTACAATTGTTGGCGCAGCAAAAATCCTCAAAGAACAAGGCGCTGCACACGTCTACACAGCATGCGTTCATGGCTTATTCATAGGTGATGCTGAGAAACGCATCCTCGATGCAGGAGTAGAGGAAATCATCGCCACAGATAGTGTACCAGGTAAAAACAGCAAAGTCTCCCTAGGACCACTAATATCTCAAGAACTAAAGGCGCAAACCTAGTGGTAAATCTCTTTTTTTTGATAAGTGGTGAATTTGAAACCCTCTCCTTTTCAGAACTTAAAGCCATCCTTGAAGCAGAAAACTACCCTTACCAACTAGTAGAGAAACTTGACCAAACCGTACGCTTGCAAACAGACCCCCAAAGTGTTGCACAGATTCTTCGCAGAAGTTCATACACGCGGATTTGCAGTCAAGAACTTTTCTGCTGTGAGGCAACCGACCAAGCCATTACAGAAGCTGTCAATGATGCGGGTTTCCAAAACATTCTTGCCAAAGGGGAAAGTTTCGAAGTACGCATAAGACGCATAAAAGAATACAGCATTAAAGACGATACAATGCGTTTGGAAAGACAACTTGGAAAAATAATTCTGCAAAATGCCCCACATGCCAAAGTTAATTTAAGCAAGCCTGAAAAGACCTTTTTTGGCATTTTAACTAATGGTAAATTGATTTTTGGTATTAAGCTTGCTGAAATTATTCCAAAACCTTTTGTTGAACGCCGAGCAAGAAAAAAGCCTTTCTTCCATCCATCAGCGATGAATGCTAAATTGGCTCGGTGTATGCTAAACCTCGCCCATGCTAAAGCAGGCACTATTGTTCTTGATCCATTCGTTGGTACAGGAAGCACAATAATTGAAGCTACTCTTATCGGCTGCAATGCTGTGGGTATTGACATCCAGCACAAAATGGCCAACGGAGCACTCAAAAACGTACGCCACTTCAAGCTAACTCCATATGGAATAATTTTAGCAGACGCCCGCAAGCTTCCTATCACTAAGATTGACTGCCTAGTTACTGATCCACCCTATGGTAGAAGCGCAACTACAATGAGATCGAACACCAAAGCCATTGTCGAAGGCGTTCTGGCTTCTGCATATCCGCTTTTAGGAAAGGGGCAACGAATTTGTATAGCATCACCTAAAACATTAAACATCTCACAAGTAGGCGAAAAACACGGCTACAAACATATTGAATCCCACTTTGCCTATGTACATCGAACCCTAACACGGGAAGTAGCCATCTTCAGAAAGGAGTAAATCAAAATGAGCATATGTGTAACCTTCTTAGGTACAGGAGCAGCCATCCCAACAGCAGATCGCAATCTGCCCGCAGTGCTTCTTACTCGAAATGGTGAACAAATCATGTTTGACTGCGGTGAAGGCGTTCAGCGCCAAATGATAAAGGCAAAATCCGGATTACATAAACCTCTTAAAATTTTCATCACACACATGCATGGTGATCATGTTTTAGGTTTACCAGGTTTACTTCAAACCATGTCCTTAATGGATAGACAAAAACCAGTTGAGCTTTATGCCCCTCAAGGAATTGCTCATTTCTTGGAGTGCCTTCGCGAAACCCTCCAGTTTCAGTTAACCTTCCAAGTTAACATTCATGAAATTGCAAATCCAGGAATCATCTGCAATGAGGAGCAATACTATGTTGAAGCAGAGCATACTAACCATGCCATCACAAGCTTTGCCTACGCCTTTATAGAAAAGCCTCGTCCAGGAAGATTCAACACTCAAAAAGCAATTGAACTAGGTATACCCGAAGGCACGGCATGGGGTAAACTTCAGCGTGGAGAAAAATACGTTTTACCTAATGGCCAAGTGGTTATACCCTCCGATGTATCAGGCCCATTAAGAATCGGTAGAAAAATCATCTACACCGGAGATACCAAGCCTTTTGAAGGATTTACCCAATTCGCACAAAATGCTGATTTGGTAATTCATGAAGCAACATTTGATGATGCTTTAGCTGAGAAAGCAGCAATGGATGGACACTCTACCCCTTCTCAGGCAGCTACACAAGCTAAAACTGCAAACACAAAAAGCCTTGTTCTAACGCATATAAGTGCTAGGTACTCTGATGTGACCTTGCTATTAACTCAAGCTCGAAAAGTATTTGAGAATACGCAGGTAGCATCAGATTTTCTGGAAATATCTCTTCCTTTAAGCGAATAGATGTCGCAATGTCTGAATGCTCTCTTCTATATGATCTCCAGATTCGATAACCACTGTTCCAGAATAGCCGATTTGCTTTAGGGTTTTGGCGAATTTTAGGTAATCAATTTTTCCGTAACCTATACCGAAATGGTTGTCTATTTCCCCCAGATTATCACTTACATGCACATGTGTAATGTTCTTTGGCAATTTTTGCAGGAAAGCTTCAACTTGATCTTCCAAAAAGGCATGAGCTACATCGAAGACAATTCCAGTATTCAGACCTGTCTCATTATAGTAGCGCAAAAAATCGTCTGGAGTGGTCATAATAAACCGATATTTTCCAGGTAAGTTCTCGACAGCCACAGTTACCCCATGATTTTCAGCAGTCTTTATCAGCTGCTTTATGCTTGCCACGTTTTGTTTCCATTCCGCATCGGGATAAAAGTTGCTTATACCTGATTTCATACCCGGATGTAGAACCCATAATTTAGCATCTAAATCACTCGCATAAATTAATGATTGGGTTAGTCTTTTCATGGAGGCTTTTAGTAAAGGTTTGGAGGGAGATGCTATATTGATATCTGCGAAAGGCGCGTGCACGGTGTATTGTATATCAGCTGATTTGGCAACTTCTTGAAGTTTGGCTACTCTTTTTTTGTTAAGTGTGTGCCATCCATCATCTACAATCTCTATATACTTTGTTTTTACTGTGGCTATGCGTTTGACCATTTTTCCAAATGGTTCACCCAAACAATAGAGCATCGAAAGACCAACTTTAGGCTGAGACATTACAACTTCCACTCGTTTACACTAATTCTATATTTCTGGCTTTAACTTCAGACTAAGTAATAACTTTATTCCAAAAATATCAAAAATAGTACCAAGAAGAATGTGTCTGTGTTTGCAGAGTGTGTTTGAACTGCATTTTTGGGAGGAGAAGAGTTGTAGCTTTCGATTTTTAGAGTCAAGGTTTTAATGTCTAAAGTCACATATATTAAATTCAATTGTAAAAGTCCGCGTGGTGATGGAGCGTGGATAGAAAACTCAAAATTATCCCCCAGCCTCAACCGGATACTATAACGCTATTAATCCCAAAACCACAAGAAGCTCTACCGCTGATAAAATGCGATGCTGATTTGAATCTTGTCTGTGGAAACTGCGGCGTAATACTAGTCGAGGGTATTATGGAAAATGAAATTAGAAATATTGTAATCCGCTGCCCCATCTGTAAGCAATACAACGAAATAAAATAGCTAGTTCAAATCAAGCTAAATTAGAGCCATTATGAAAAGGGCATATTCTACGTTAATACGTTTTAATAGTCGTGGCTTTAGAAAAAAGAATATTGATTTTTAATGTAACTTGAGAATATATGATTTTATCAAGTGGGGTAGGTGAATTTCTTTTGGTTAATTAATGCTGTTTTTACGAATAGTATAGGCGATTTTTATTCAAATTGGTACTTAATATTATTATAGCTGAATCCGTTTTCTTGTTAGAGAAAAACCATGCTCCCCAACGAAATAACCGTAACTGGCAATAAGGCTCTTGAAATCGCAGATGCCTTAACCGTAACGACTATGAGAATTTTGCAATTACTTTCGAAAGAAAGGTTAGACATTTCCACGATAGGTGTAAGATTAGACCTAAGTGAAGCCTATATTAGTGAGCAAATACGGGTTTTGGAGGAATTGGAATTAATTAAAGTAAATTATGAACGCGGCAAAAGAGGAATACGAAAAGTTTGCGAAACCGCAGTCAAAAAAATAACCATAATAATCTGAGAACAAACCATATTAAATCTATAATAAGACTAAAAAAATAGAGAATAAGTTTCTGGCAGAATCGCTCAGGATTGATATTAGCATACTTATCGAACTTATGAATAACAGCTTTGTAATTGTTATTAGTAAACGCTTATAAATAATTCAGCGCATACTTCAACATTAATCTCCTTACGAGGCATAATTCTATGGATTTTGATCAAGAACACATCACAAGAATACATGATTTTAGCATGAACTTTGACTACATGAAGTCCAGACTCAAAAGTCTAAACGAGAAATATCCCTCTGGAGTCATAATCCCCGTACTTGAAGAAGACGCAGAAAAGCCTGCGTTTCAAAAAATAATCCAATCATTAAACGAATGTACTTACCTCAATAAAGTCTTCATAGCATTCTCTGGAAACCAAGACGCCTATGAAAAAATCCAAAGACGTCTATACCAACTAAAAATTCCATCCGACCTTATCTGGTGCAACAAGCCTGAAGTGAACGACATCCTAAAAGAATTAAAAGTCAAGGGCCTTGACGTAACTCAAACAAGAGGCAAAGGTAAAGATTTGTGGTTGGCTATAGGTATAGCATCCCTCGAACTCTATGCCTTTGCACTGCATGATGCAGACATAATTTCATATAATGAGACCTTACCAACAAGACTATTATACACTGTAGTAGAGCCACGACTTGACTTTTTCTTTTCAAAAGGCTACTACGCCCGAATCAACTCAGAAAATAAAAAAATGTACGGTCGAATCTACCGATTATTCATCAGTCCATTACTAGATGCTTTACAAAAAAAAATTACCTATCAATCACCATTCATACAATATTTACAAGCTTTTCGATACCCGTTATCAGGAGAAATAGCTGTTTATACTGACATTGCTCTAAACTTGAGAATACCTGGCGGTTGGGGTCTTGAACTTGGTACTTTAGCCGAAATATACAGAAACCTTTCGATCAAACGAACCTGTGAAGTTGACCTTGGATTCTTTGAGCATAAACACAAAGAACTAAACCAAGATAACTTGCTGAAAACTGCAGGGGATGCTTTCATTACATTATTAAGAACCCTAACTGAGAGCGAAGGCATAAACGTGTCAGACTCCTCTTTGCTAAGTCTCCAAGTGATTTATCGGAAAATCGCCCAAGATAAAATTCGTCAATATTATGCAGATGCTCTCTGTAATGGCTTAAATTATGATAGACATGAGGAGGAAACAAATGTAGAAACGCTATCAAATGTTATCCTTGAAGCAGGTAAGCAATACCTTCATGATCCAGCAACTTCTCAATTGCCTGATTGGTTACGAACTATTTCAGCAATGCCTGACGCTAGAGAGCGATTAAAGAAGGCAGCAATTGAAAGGTAAACAGACCAATGAGAACAATAATATTCTCAGACATGGACGGAACACTACTAAACCAACATTATAGCTTTGAAAATACAAAACCCATAATCAAGCAACTAATAGCCTTAGAAATTCCCATAATTTTATGCAGCAGCAAAACACGTTTCGAAATAGAATATTATCGTAAAAAACTAGGAATAACTGATCCATTTATTTCGGAAAATGGAGCGGCCCTTTTTATCCCTAAAGGATACTTTGAAAAGGACAACCAAGATGCTCAGTTATTAGATTATAATATAGTTAAGATTGGCATGCCATACATGGAGATTAGAGAAAAGCTTCAGAGAATAAAAACAAAAACCAACTCGGAGATAATTGGCTTTGGAGATATGACCGTGGAAGAAATTGCACAAGACAGTGGAATGACCCCGGAAATTGCTTGGATGTCAAAACAAAGAGAATACGACGAACCCTTTCGCCTACTATCTGGAGATGAGCAAATGCTTCTTGATGCAGCAAAAAAAGAGGGAATTTCCCTAACAAAAGGTGACCGATACTGGCATGCCAGCGGAAATCACAATAAAGGAACAGCAACAAACCTAATGATTAAACGCTTAAATGAGCACTTTGTGCAAATAAGAACGATAGGTGTAGGAAATGGCCAAAATGATATTCCGATGTTAGAGTTAATGGATAAACCGATTTTGGCGGAAAAAGACGAAAAATTAGAGTGCCTATGGCGAAAAGTCCTAACAGCTGCGCTTAATCTCGATTTCGGTAATATCAAACATTAAAAATGTAAAATTTGCTTTCTGGTTTTCTGATAGTTTGATAAGGCTTAATAGAAGCTTATAACGTGTCTTGTCATATAACGTGTGATGTAGCTATGGTTGATGTTTGGCTACCTTATGGAAAAACCGATGTATGTGTAAGAGTCCCGGCTCGAAGCCTTATAGGTTCAATTACACCTAAAGAACGCCCGACTTGCGCAGATGCAAAAGCAGAAGTGGAGCGCGCCCTAATTGAGCCCTATCCAGTTGGTACTAGGCGTCTTAGTGAAATTGCTTTGCCCGAAAGTAAAGTAGCAATAGTTGTTGATGATGCCACTCGAAAAATGCCAAGCGATGTTATGCTTTTGCCCATACTCGCTGAACTGAACCGCGCGGGTGTTAAGGATGAAAATGTCACCGTGATTTTTGGTACAGGGATTCATCGAGCTGTTAAACCGGATGAAGCCCTTAGACTTTTAGGAGAAGAAGCCCTTAAACGAGTAAAGGTAATCAGTCACGATAGTAAAGCTTCTGACTTAGTTAATATAGGTACAACTAGGCATGGAAACAAGGTTTTCCTAAATCGGGTTTTTGTTGAAGCAGATGTCCGGATCCTTTTAGGTGATGTAGGCTTTCACTACTACGCTGGATATGGCGGGGGTAGAAAAAGCGTTTTACCTGCTATCGCAGGCGAAGAAAGCATCAAATATAATCATGCCTTAATGCTGAACGCCAATGCGCGCACGGGAGTTCTGGAAGGCAATCCAGTCCACGAAGACATGGAGGAAGCCGCAAAGTTAGCAAAAGTAGACTTTACAGTAAACGTTGTTACAAACAGCAAATGTGAAGTAGTCAAAGCGTTTGCTGGAGAACTCGAGTCAGTCTTTCAAGAGGGAGTTAAACTAGTAGATGAAATGTTTCGCATCACCATAGATCGCCGAGCAGACATAGTTGTAACTAGTTGCGGAGGAAGCCCTGCAGATATTAACCTGTTTCAAGCACACAAAGCCATCGACAGCGCATTAGAAGTAGTAAAACGCGGTGGAGTGATTATTTTAGTTGCTGAATGCCCAGAAGGTCATGGCAACCAAATATTCTATGATTGGATGGCAAAATTCGCAGATATTAAAGCAGTGGAAAAAGAAATTAAACGCAACTTTGTTTTAGGCGGACACAAAGCCTACTATCTACTTAAAGCCCTCCAGAACCACAAAATCATCTTGGTAAGCTCACTTCCAGACTACTACGCAACAAACATCTTTAAGTTAAAAACATCACGCGCTGTAAACGACGCACTAAATGAAGCATTTAACATCGTGGGTAAGGCAGCGAGAGTATGGACAATATCCTATGGCAACTATCTGCTGCCTGAGGTCAAAGCTCCAGCTGAAGAAGCTTCATTCCAATCGCAAGGAACCACTCCGATTTAGACACAAACTTTAAGTGAAACTTGAAAAATGGTGTAAAGAAGGACAAGACAATGCAACAAACCTTCAAACTCAGAAAATTCGAGCCCGACGATTTACAAGATGTAATGCAAATTAACCGTGTTTGCCTACCCGAAAACTACACTGACATGTTTTTCATCGACCTTCATGAACGATTCCCTCAAACTTTCATCGTAGCGGAGGAAGATAACGAAGTTATAGGCTACATAATGAGCCGCATAGAAGTAGGCATAAGTAACTTCGGTTTAGGCGGACTAGTAAAAAAAGGCCATGTTGTCTCAATCGCAGTTTTGCCTCAAGGCAGACGCAAGGGAGTCGCATCAGCACTAATAAAAGCAGCCATGGAAGGCATGTGCTATTATAAAGCAAAACAAATTTTCCTAGAAGTTCGAGTAACAAACGAAGCGGGCGTAAATCTTTACAAAAAACTTGGACTAGAAGTGACTCGAACCATATCAGGCTACTACTCAGACGGCGAAAACGCCTACGTAATGACTAAAAAACTCTAGCCCTGCTTTTTTGGCTTAAAAAGAATAGAAATGGGTTCATTATTTTTTCAATTTCTTAATTTTTACTTTTAGCTCTTGTATTTGTTTTTTGAGGGTTTTGTTTTCTTTTTCTAAGGCTTGGAGTTTGGCTTCGGTTTCGGTTATTTTGCGTTTTTGCTTCTCTTCATGGATAATTTTTTCTTCTATCCATGGGGGAGCACCCTCCCCCTGAAAATATTTTCCTTTTTCTTACCAACTTGAAAAGACGCCGTCTATTGTTTTCTTGATTTGATTGAAACAAATGGATTATTTTTTATGTAAAATCGCCAAGGTTTATCTTTCCAATCCTCAGCATAATCTACGCCAATTCTTGTAGTTTCAACAATGTTTTTTGAATCTATAGTAGGGTTGTCTTCTATACAGAAGGGAGGTTGGCAAACATCAATCCCATTCTGAACTTTAGAAAGACCCATCGCTTTGCATAATCTGCCTGGACCACTTGCTACATTGGTCATCTGGCCAGTTGGTCCTCGACGTTTTATCATTAAATCCGCCCCTTTTAGGGGTTCAACTGCTCTAATTAGCGTAGCTTCAGGTTTGCCAACAACAGCTCCACTAGTAACGTTAAGGCAACAGTATAAACCGTAAATTAGGTAGATATAGGAGTGCCCTTTAGGTCCAAACATTGTTTCAGTTCTGGGTGTACGTCGATTGCCATACGAATGTGACGCTTTATCCTCAGGACCCTTGTAAGCTTCAGTTTCAACAATTTTGCCAGCAGTTATGCCTTCGGGGGTCTCGTGAATAAGGATTTTTCCTAAAAGTTCCTTAGCTACAGTTAATGAATCACGATTGTAGAATTCTCTTTTAAGAATCATGTCTACAAGCTATCAGCTATTCCAGATAAACCTATTTAGAAAAGAAAATATTCTATTTCTGAAAGCATAGCTCTGTGTTTAGGTGCGATTTCTTTAGAGTTTATCTAGTTTTTGTTGTGGATTTAGGAGTTGCCTTTTTACAAAGGTTGCTAATGTTATTGCATATATTAGGTCTATTGTGGCCATTATTGCTATCAAGTTACTTCGAAGTTCAACCGGTATTGATGCAGAGGCAAAAGTCATAAAGATTTTAAAGTTGATTGCTCCTGCGGTAAGGTTAATAATTCCCATATAAAGTGAAACCACTGTTACTCCCACAGCTGCATATAGAGCCTGTTTTTGCCCGATACGAAAGAGCAAAACATATGTCAGAATTAAGGTAGGAATATAGTAAACCAAAGCGCCTAAGGCACCAAGAGGCCAACCTAATGGATTTAATTCAGTTGCTACGCGAGCGACGTCTATAGCGTAGAAAGTTGTGGCATTATCAAATGCCCAACAAGCTAAGGCAGCTCCTTGGCATGCAAATAATATGCCAATTACTTTTTCAGCATCACTAATTTTTTGGTTACAATTTTTTCGGCGTTTCATTAGCAAAAAAACTGATGCTGATAGAGGGATAGCTAAGACCAGTAGGTATAAAATACCTAGCCATGTTTTGCCCGCTACTACAAGGGCTACAACGTTGGATGCACCAAGCGCTAAAGCCATAGCAACGAAGCCCTGGGCTAAGCGTTTCATTACAGTCATATCCTGCTCTATCCATCCCCAAACAGAACCAACAATATCGTATGATTTAAGACTTACTTCCTAACGGTACTATAGCTAAATCAATATTTTACCTCGGAAATCATATAGATTAGTCCTACAAAAGTGTAATAAAGTCTTAAGAAGGAATTGTTTGCATGCCAAATAAACTATCACCTATAGGTGAGCGTAAAAAAATCGCTCTTATCGCTCATGATAACAAAAAAGCAGACCTTTTAGAATGGGCAAAAACCAACAAAGAAATCTTGCTTAGACACGAACTATACGCCACAGAAACCACCGGTATAATCCTCGAAAAAGAACTTGATTGCAAAATCACAAAACTCCAAAGTGGACCTCTAGGGGGTGATCAACAGATAGGTGCACGAATCACCGAAGGAATAATTAACTTTCTCATCTTCTTTTGGGATCCTCTCTCGCCTCTTTCACATGACCCTGACATAAAAGCGCTCCTGCGAGTAGCGGCAGTCTGGAACATACCCATTGCCTGTAATCAAAGCTCCGCCGACTTCCTAATATCATCACCCTTAATGAGCCAAAAATACCCACGTATACTACCCGACTACGAATCCTACAAAAATCGAGCCGTAGAAAAATAAACCAATAGTCAATTTAGGGCAACCTTAAAGAAATTGAAACACTATAAATTTAGACAGTAACTTCTTTAAAGTATTCGATTATAGTAGTGACTGAGGAATTATTGGCATATGCAAGTTGAAAAGGTTCCACCAAAAAATAGCGTGTTCTTTGTTTGGCTCAACAGTTATGCTGGAGTGCAGCTTAGAACTCCATCAAAAACTCTATTGATTGATCCCGTAGACGTAAAAGCTCGCAGTTTCCCTCAACTGGATGCAATTCTAATTACTCATGAACATTATGATCATTTAGATCAGCGTTTAATAACGGAAATTCAAAAGACAACCGGTTGCATAGTGATTGCTGACGCTGCTTCTGCACAAAAACTGAAAATGCATATCCCTGCAGGAAAACTATTAACAGCCCGTCCAGGAGACGAAACAAATATAGGAGAAGTTATAATAAAAGCCGAGAAATGCCGTCATCCAGCAACCTCTCCAGTGACCTTTATAATTACAAGCGAAGATGGTCTAAAAATCTTTCACACCGCAGATAGTTTACCTTACCCTGAAATGGCAGTTAAAGGACAAAAAGAACAAGTGGACCTTGTATTCTGCACAGTGGGGATTGCACCCGGAGCAACACCTGAAACAGGTAGTGAAATTGCTTGGTTACTTAAACCAAAAGTTGCTGTGCCATATCATACAAATTCTGTACAAAGCCAGAAAAAATTCGCAGAAATCCTCCGCAAAGAACTACCAAAAACTGCCTGTCTCATTCCAGAGGTAAATAAGATATATCAGATTTCTAAGGGGGAGAAGAAACCTGAATAATGAACAAAAAAAGATTGAAATGGCAAAAATTCTAACTAATATAGACGCCTTAAAATTCGGATTATTCAAGCTTTCAAGTGGCAAAGTCAGCCCATACTACGTTGACTTAAGAATTGTCCCCAGCTTCCCAGACGCTTTTAAAGATATATGCGACTTCTATACCCAAGCCATAACTTCGGAAATTGGGCTTAAAAACTTTGATCGCATAGCAGGAGTCCCCATAGCAGGTATACCCTTTGCAACACAAATAGCCTATAACCTCAAAAAACCCTTCCTGTACGTACTCAAAGACTCCAAGCTACATGGAAGAGAAAGACGCGTCGAAGGTATTCTAACCTCAGGGGATCGCGTATTAATCATTGATGACTTAGTTACAACTGGCTTAACGCTTAAAAATGCAGTAGATGCGGTACGCGCTGAAGGTGGGGTTGTCACAGAAGCCATTGCGTTTTTAGACCGGGAAGAAGGCGGAAAAGAAGTACTCTCAAAAACAGGGACAACACTTCATGCGCTACTCAGAATTAGCGAGATTGCAAACACGCTTTATGAGTTAGGTGCAGTGGATGACGAAGACTTTAAAACAATAACAAAGCAAGTTAAGAATATAAAACCGGTAAAAAAAATCAAAACAACCAAAATTTCTAAGAAAACTAAGAAATAAAGAGTTCTGCTTTCATATTAACACAGTTACTCGTAGAAAATCAGGTTCGTTTCCTCTAATAATGCATGCAACTGATCTACGGCAACATAGACGTCTTCTTCTTTTTTAGCGCCCGTACAGACAAGTTTTCCACTTGCAAACAAAAGGATAACAACTTTAGGTAACTCCATACGATAAATTAAGCCAGGAAATTGCTCAGGCTCGTACATGGTTCTGCCCAATGTATACGCTGCTTTCTCTAAATCAATCATACCACCAAGGATGCCCGACGCAACAATGTTTTGTATCTTTAACTCGGGTTTACTGATTATTATTATGCCGCCTTTTTTGAGCTCTTTTATTACTTTCATAACGGCTCTACGCGATTCTTTCTCAGATTTTGCACCTGTACAAACCATCTTACCCGAACTGAAAATCAGAGTTGCAGTTTTCGGCCGTTTTAACCTAAATACTAGTCCAGGGAACTGTTCAGGGCGGTATTCTACTCCAGGATAACCTTTGACTACAGCGTTGAGGTCCACTTTCTGATTTAGTGTAGCAGAAGCAACTACATTTTCGATGCTTATTGTGGCTTTAACTTTAGGCATGGACGTCACGTCTTATTGATTACTCAAGTATTAAATAGGCTTTCTTTATAAATACACCTGATTTTATATCTGAAGCGCACTATTTTCGATGGAGTCATTTAAAACAACTAATGGTTCAATGAGCATTAATTAACAGCAATACAATCACAACAAGTAATAGTTCATAAAAAAACTATTAATTGCATCTGGAAAGTTAGGGAGAGTATTATGTTTGTGTTGTAATTGTATTTAGTTCAACTGATTTTGGTTTATGCTTAAGCAAGGGACTAATAAATTCTATAATCACAAGCAGGATTATTATAGCTATAATTATAGGTATCACGATGTAGGAAATATTTACGCCCAACTCACTTGAAGCATTTTGAATAAGATATGGAAGATACCCAATCCAAGGTATACGCATAACGACTCTACCATATATCATATCCTCACGCACTGGACTCCATGGATCATATTCCACAGTTGTAGGTGTAGTAGGCCATTTATTCCACCCGTTTCCGTCACCTTTTGTATAAAAGTATAAGGTACCATTGATTTCTTCTTTAGAAACGATGCGATGCACGATTTTTTGGTTTGAATCATTAGGGTACCTTGGGTCTTGATATACAATTATATCGCTGTTAGGATAATCCACATTAAGCGAATCTGCATCAACACCCTGAATAATAATCAAATCACCTTTGTGCAGCGTTCTCTCAAAAGGATGAGACACAGAAAGCCAGTCATCACATCGGTATCCATAAGGAACACACATACTGCCGCTTATTACTGCTAGTGCGGGTGTGATTTTTGTATTCATAACTAATTGAGAACCGAACCATAGACCTAGGACAACTGATGCTATTAAAATTAGAACGAAGGCAGTCTGAAAATATTCATTTTTCCAAAGTCTTCTAATTGTCGCAGCCAACTCTTGTACCACTTCAGTTTAAAGGTTCTTGTTTCATTTAGCGCTTGCAGTTTTAATACTTACCGCTGAGCATAAAGATGCAGAAGCAAAAATTACGCATTCATTAAAAGTTATTTGTATATTTCGTCGTTAGCGCCTATTTTTGGGGTTCTGTAAGGGGTTCTGTTTCAGGGTTTTGTTTATTTTGCGCTTCTTTACGCTTGATCATTGGCAAAACGACTTCTATTAAGATAAGTAAGATTACAAGTATGATAATTATGGGTAAAATTGCGAAGGGATTACCGCTTGTTATGGCTTGAACGGTCATTGGAATATACCCAATCAAAGGTATGCGCATTATTACTTTGCCAATAACGAGGTCTTCGTTCACTGCACCTCTGGGAATACTTGAATTGCTGTTAAACCATGGATCATACATGCTCTCTTTGGAATTGGGCCAGATAACTGGAGGATTTCCGTCTCCTTTTGTGAAGAAGTATAGTTTTTCATCGATGGCCATTTTACTAACAATTCGGTGGACAATCAGTTCAGTTGGGTTATCGGGTCGGTGAAAAACGATTATATCGCTGTTAGGATAATCCACATTAAGCGAATCTGCATCAACACCCTGAATAATAATCAAATCACCTATTTGCAGAGTGCGAGCGAATGGATTAATTCCACCTTGATTCTGCCCATATGATGTCATGTCCATGCTTCCACTTATTACTGCTAGGGCAGGAGGTATGCTTGTGTTGAGTATTATTTGTGAGCCATACCAGATTCCAAAAACGATGGTGATAACCAGAAGGATAACAAAGATAGTTTGCAGATATTCGTTCTTAATAAACCGTTTAACGATTACACCCAAAATTTACTTTCCCTTCAGGATTTTGGTATTCCTTTCGCTTGTGTGATTGGATGTTTTAATACCTATCGCTTAGCGGAAATCTGATGATTGATGAAAAAGGGAAAAAGTTTGGGGAATTATATTGTAAACATGAAACCCCAATTAAATTTTCTTTTTGCTAAGTACTTCTCGGAAGGTTGCTTTACATTTTGGACATTCAAATAGACCTATTTCTAGTTGCATTCTTTTGCCTGCTTTGTCTGGTCTTCCCGCCATTTTCCAAGTCTTTTTTGGTTTTGCAGCTTCAGCGCCACATTTTGGACATTTACCCATACAATTTCCTCCATGATATACGTTCTCCATGCTTTCTTACGATGATGGATAAATAACTTTCCTTTATGTTCGAATAGAAAATCAACATCACAAAGGCAAGATTTGACACATTTATGTAAAATAACATTGAATCAGGACAAAAACAGGCAAATATAATGTAAACATAATGCATGCAAAAGAAATAATGAAAAATTGCTTACCTTTAAATCAAATGATACCAAATTGCAACATTAAAAACTAAAAGTCGCGAAAAACAAACCTAAAATTTTTCCTAAGGACAATTAATCAATCCTTTTCCTTAACATAACACATAAAACAGGATTCCTATAAACCAACAAAATTGTAATCTAAATCAAGAGAACATAAATAGTTTCAATTTGCTCCAAAATACTTTTACACTTGTTTTTCTGCATTATCCAATCAAACCCTAAGGGATTAATTTGGCTTGCAGAACGTTTCTGAAAACGCTTTTGAATTACTCGTAAAGCCCGTTCGGAGGCTTATAGAACAGAAAGGATTCGCCAAACCTACCGAGCCACAACAAAAGACGATACCAATAATCTTGGAAGGCAAAAATGTCCTGCTAATTTCACCTACCGCCACGGGTAAAACCGAAGCCGCCTTTCTACCTGTGCTAAGTATGCTTTTACAGGCACCTAAAACGCCAGGAATTAAGGCATTGTACATAACCCCATTGAGAGCTTTGAATCGCGACATGATGGAACGGCTAGAATGGTGGTGTAATAATCTAGACATCAGACTAGCTGTGAGACATGGCGATACTGAAACAAAAGAGAGAAGCCGCCAATCCAGAAGTCCACCAGATATCCTGATAACTACTCCTGAAACGCTTCAATCTATACTTTCAGGCTGGCTACTACGTCAGCACTTACAGAGTCTAAGATGGATCATAATAGATGAGGTCCACGAACTTTCGGACAGTAAACGGGGTAGCCAACTATCTTTGGCATTAGAGCGGATACGAAGTTTGATAGGTAGAGATTTCCAGATGATTGGTCTATCCGCAACTATAGGAACACCTGATAAAGTTGCCCAGTTCTTAGTTGGATCTCAATATCCAGTGGAGATTATTCGCGTCTCAGTAGCAAAAATGGTCAAACTCGAAGTCATTTACCCAAAACCTACTGAGGAAGATGTACAGTTATCAGGAAAACTCTATACACACCCAGAAGTAGCTGCAAGGCTTCGAATAATCCGAGATTATATGCTAAAACATAAATCTGTGCTGCTTTTCACAAATACTCGCTCCATCTCAGAGGTTTTAGCAAGCAGACTAAAGGTCTGGGACATGAATTTTCCAGTTTCTATTCATCATGGTAGCTTAGCTAAACCTAGCCGAATCGCCGCTGAAGCAGGCTTAAAAAGCGGAGAACTTAGAGGCTTAATCGCTACAAGCAGCCTAGAATTGGGTATTGACGTAGGTCGCATCGATCTTGTTATTCAGTATATGAGCCCAAGACAGGTAACCCGACTTATCCAACGTGTTGGGCGAGCAGGACACACTTATGGCGATGTAGCACAGGGCATAATTATCGGCATGGATTCCGATGACACATTAGAAGCTATGGT
This sequence comes from Candidatus Bathyarchaeota archaeon, assembly GCA_963701765.1. Classification (GTDB taxonomy): domain Archaea; phylum Thermoproteota; class Bathyarchaeia; order Bathyarchaeales; family Bathycorpusculaceae; genus JADGNF01. The sequence goes on along the minus strand of CAVPBD010000009.1, from coordinate 218,697 downwards.
TATTGCTCGAAGAGCGTTAAAAGAGGAATTAGAACCAGTAGAAATCCCGCCTAAACCTTACGATGCATTGACTCATCAAGTTGCAGGGCTACTTCTTAGGACTCGCCGGTTAGAATTTAGTGAAATCCTAAATCTTGCACAAAAAGCGTATCCTTACGCGAATTTAACTATGGAGGATATCGAAAAAATCCTAAAATATATGCATAGTCGTTTCCCTCGACTTGCTTGGGCAAGCATCGAAGACAAAGTAGTCCTTAAACCCTCTAGAAGTAAAGCATTATTTGAGTATTATTTTGATAACTTGAGCATGATCCCTGAGGAAAAACAGTTCTTAGTAATCGATCAAACCACGGACTCTAGCATCGGCGTTTTAGATGAGGCATTCATGGCTGAATTCGGTAAGGCAGGCACCAAATTTATAATCCGAGGTAGCGCTTGGCAAATTATCCATCTAACAGATGATAAAGTCTATGTAAAACCAGTAGATGACCCTTCAGGAGCCATACCAAGCTGGATAGGGGAAGAAATTCCAGTACCTTATGAGGTAGCGCAAGAGTTGGCGTCAATTAGAGGTTTTGTAGAGGAGAAAATCAAAGAGGGAACTTCAATTGAACAAGTTATTATAACACTTAGTGAGCGTTACCCTGCAGACAAGACAACTATTCAGCATGCTTTAACCGAAACAATTGAGCAGGTCAATACAGGCATAATGATTCCTACCCCGAATCGAATAGTTTTAGAAAATTGGAGTGAATTTGTAATTTTACACTCCAACTTTGGTTCTCTGATAAACCGTGCGCTTGCCCAGCTTCTAGGTCAAATGCTATCAGACAAATTAGGTTTTAGTATTGTTGTTCAGCATGATCCCTACCGTATTTTTATTCAGACAATGAGTCGAGCAGATGCTATCTACATAATGGAAATACTAAATGAAATACGAAACATGACCTCTCAGGCAATAAAAGACACCTTAACAAAATCTGCTGTAAAAACTGGGCTTTTCAAACGAAGGGTGATCCATGTAGCTCGAAGGTTTGGAGCGCTCAAAAAATGGGCTGATTTTAGTAATGTTAGTATACAAAAACTCATTCAGAGCTTCGAGGGCACTCCTATATATGATGAGGGCTTAAAGGAAATCTTCACCAAGGATCTTGATGCAGAGGGACTTGTAAAAGTTCTTCGGCAAATGCGAAACGGTGAAATCCAATTCCAAATAGTTCAAACAGATGGAAATCCTACGCCTGTAGCCCGAACAGGCATTGAACGCGTTAGCATGAAAACCGATCTTATACCCCCAGAACGAATGCGAGCGGTCCTGGTAGAATCAGCAAAAGCAAGATTACTTAATGAAACAGGTAATTTCGTTTGCACTAGCTGCTGGAATTACCTAGAAATGATTCGCGTTAATGATTTGCCAGATAAACCAAAGTGTCCACTTTGTGGCAGCCAATCTCTTGGATTACTTAAAGTTGAAGCGGAAAAAGCTGATCCGCTAATAGAAAAAAAAGCCCAAAAACTAACCAAAGAGGAAGAACACCTAAAAACCATTGCCGAACAAACAGCACAGCTAATTGAGAAATATGGGAAACCAGCCGTTGTTGGACTTAGTGCCAGGAAAGTTTATCCTGCAGAAATAAAGACCCTTCTTGAGAAAGAATCCAAACTCAGTGACCAATTCTACGAGCTAGTTCTTGAAGTAGAACGTAAAGCATTAAGCAAAAGATTCGGATAACCAATCTGTTCATACAGGAAAATTTTGAAATGCTGAGTCAAAATGCAACAACTATTTAAGCTCAAAACCAACTATTGATGATAAGCGCAAACCACGAGGAGAATGAAGTGGAGATAAGCCGAAAAAAACTCCGAACTGAAGTACTTGACCGTGTAAAATACGTAAAGACTTGTGTTATGGCCAGAGAACTATGTCTGCTAGTACGTACTAACAGAGCCGTTCTTGAACCAAAAGACGTACAAGATATCTGTAAATATATTGCAGGTCTATGCAAAGAAGAAGGATGCAACGAGCCTAGTGAGCTTTGCCAAAAAGCTGCTTCTGCGATAAGCTCTGCAGATGAAGAGAAATACTTAGAACTCTGCTCTCAAAGTTGCGTGAAATGTGGTGAGGCAAAAAGACCCACTCCGAAGAAAGACGCTTATGTAGCTTAATTATGCGTACACAAAAGCTTTAAAGATAAACATAGTAAACTCAACGGAGAGTCCAAAAATTGTTCATTGCGCCTTTCGTTCCAAGTCCGATATCTGTTGTTCAGCATATGTTGAAGACAGCCGATCTTAAGCCCGGTGAGGTTTTTTTTGACTTGGGGGCAGGAGACGGAAGAACGGTGATAATGGCCGCTAAAGCGTTTGGAGCTCGAGCAGTAGGTATTGAGATGCGTGAAGACTTGGCTAAGAGAGCAATGAATGTTATTCATGAAAATGGACTTAGTGACCGAGTAACCATAGTAAATGGTGATATGTTTAAAGTTGATTTGACTTCAGCAGATGTTGTATTTTTGTATTTAACTACAAGCGCCAATGAAAAAGTCAAGCCAAAGATGGAAGCTGAACTTAAATCGGGTGTACGAATAGTCAGCCACGACTACGAAATCATTGGCTGGAAACCAATAAAAGTTGAGAATTTCGTCGAAAACCCATCGTTAGGTTATCCTTCACATACAATTTATCTTTACAAGAAAGAATGACTATCTTTTGTGGCAAATAGTTTTTAACAGGTATGTAGTGAACTTTTACCATGCCACTTTTAAGGTTTATTCCTTGGCATCAAATTGCTAGTTGGCGTTGCACTGCCTGCGGGGATTGCTGCAAAGAGTATAGTGTTGTCTTAAATTTTCCTGAGTGGCTTACAATCGCTCAAACCTTCGGAGCAGAAAATGTTGTTAGAGGAATAGATAAGATATTTATCCGACGCATGCTTGATGGAAACTGCGCCTTTCTTTGTAAATTGGCAGATACTCCTTTATGTGGACTCCAAAACATGAAACCAAACGCATGCAAATTATGGCCGTTTAAAGTCCTATTGGAGCCAAAATATGGTGAACCTAAAGAGGCTGCATATGATTATGCAGGGAAAAGATTGTATATCTACGCTGATAGTAATTGCTCAGGAATTAGATATGGAAATCCAACATGGGAATTTTCGACCTTAACCCTAAGAGAGTTCGCGGAAATTTCGTTAGGTACATGTAGAACACAACGTAATTCAACACGTAGCTCAAACAACTATTACGTAAGACGACTTTAACAAAGTTCATTTGTTTTCGATTCATGCGTTTCTAGTTCTTTAACTCTAGTTTCTATGAATGCAGCGACACGATCTTCGCTAAATTTCCGATCTAGTTTTTGTTTTTCTAACTGTTCTTCGATTGTACAAAGCATTTTTTCAACATCGAAAGGTTTCATGATGTAAGCATCTGCACCTTGGTTTACAGCTGATACTGCATTTTGCAAAGTCGGATAACCAGTTACCATGATTTTCCGTATCCTCGGGAGGGTATCATGAATTCTTGAGAGGAGTTCAGTACCTTCCATGTCTGGAAGTCTTATGTCAACTAACATCAAATCATAGTGATTTTGACCAGTTTTTGCTATGGCTTCGCCTCCGCTTCCCGCTTGATCGACCTCGTAACCTTTATCTTTCAGAATTGCACATACAACTTTTCGTATGTTTTCATCGTCGTCGATAACAAGTATATGCGCTTGACTTCCATTCATTTGTTATTCCTCAAAATATACCCTACATCGGATAATTTAACCTGTATGAATTCACAATATTGATTAAAAAGAAGCTAAATCACAGCAGAATTTAAAAGACCCTAATCCGGGCATAACATGGAGAAAAAGAGACACAATGAATGAGGCCAATGCCTTTGAATGCTTACAATGTGCCAGTTGCTGCCGTAACCTTCTAGAAACCAAAGAAGGCAAAAGCAGAGGATTAACACTTACTGAAAAAGAAACTGGCCTTTTTTCACCAAATTTTATTTTGCCTAAACTCGCCGTCGGATTAAAAGAACCCCAAACAATCATATTATATCAATTAAACATAAAATCTTGTCCTCATATTAGTGAAAAAAACTTATGCCTCATATATGAGAGTAGACCGTTGGTTTGTCAGTCATTTCCCATAATTTCTGGAGCCATATCAAATCGATGCAGAATATTTGCTCACAGAAAAGTCGGCTTATCATACTATGAACCTTTCACAATGAAAACACAATTAGAAGCAAGCGAAAAATTAGACAAATACATTCAAAACCGAATCCGAAAATATTACAATAAAGGCATAAAACTTTGGGAATACGACTTAACAACAAAACAATGGAGCTATAAAAAACAATTTGACACTCCGCCTTAAAAAAGTAATTAGAAATTAGAAGAAAATTATTTATTGTGTAACGCTTTTGTACCAACTAAGCAGGTACTCAAGCAACTTTAATCCTCAAAAAGCAAGTCTTTCAGCTAGTTTTATAGGCAATGAACTTGTAGAACATATGCGCCGTGTGTGTAGAACTGTTTTAGTTTACCAGCCTAAGTTTTCCTTGAATTTTGTAAACATAAAATAAATTTGATTGCTACAGGCTGTATTATTAAGGATTATTGGATAGTTCATAAAGAATATTTGAACCTTGCTAAATTTGCGCCCTCAGAAGAATATCAGTAATTCATACAGTAAACATTTTATACCATACAAATGATAAACCCTAAAAAGGTGAGACTTGATGGCAAATCAAGAGAAAGATTTTGAATTTCTTAGAAAACGTGCGCTCGAGTTAGGTGCTTCAGATGCCAAAGTAATTCCTACAAACAGTGTTGTAGTAGAGGATAGGGTAGTTCTCAAATGTAAAGTTGGATGCAATAATTATGGAAAAACTCTAGCATGCCCACCATATACGCCATCTGCAGAGGAGTTTAGAAAAATCGTAGCTGAATATAGTTATGCATTATTTATGAAATTTACGTCAAAGGCAGAAGCAGATTTAGATTTACAAAAGAGTCTTTCAAAAGCAGAGACTGATCCCTCCCTGTCTAATGATGTGAAAGAGAAAACCGCAAGGTTCTGGGCTTCTTGGAAAGAAGACAAAAGAAAAATGCTAACAGCCGTCGTGAGCCTCGAAAAAGAAGCAATGCGAAATGGCTACTCTTTAGCTATATCCTTTGTCTCAGGGCATTGCCAATTATGTGAAAAGTGCAATTTGGAAACTAGAATTTGCGCTCATCCCGAGCTGGCACGCTATAGCGAAGATGCAGTAGGTGTAAATGTCCGCAAAACCGCTAACAACGCCGGCATAGAATATGTTTTTCCATTCCCTAAGAATCCAGAATCATTCGCTCTACTATTAATTGACTAAAGCTTATTTCCTAGCACTACACAATGTATTCCTTAAGACGTGTGACCAAAGTTGGACGTGTTTGAAGCTATTCAAAACCGAAAATCAACTCGTTCCTACAAGGCCACTCCAGTTTCTAATAAAACATTAGAAATTCTTTTAGAGGCCGCAAGACTCTCGCCTTCCGCAAAGAATATTCAACCTTGGCATTTTATAGTGGTCAAGGATGGAGAAAAGCGTAAAGCACTCTCAAAAGGATTTTTCGCAAAGTTTCTAGGCGAAGTGCCAGTGGTAATAGTTTTATGTGGAGACGAAAAGGCATCACCTGATTGGTATATAGTGGATGTTGCTTTGGCAGGAGAAAGCATGGTACTTGCAGCAACTAGTGAAGGATTAGATACATCTTGGGTTGGTAATTTTGACGAGAAAGTTGTTCAGGACCAGCTTGGGATTCCAAAAGATTTGCGTGTAGTAGCACTTTTAGCTGTTGGATATGCACGTGAGACGCAGAGTATTAAACGCAGAATTATGGGTTTTATGCATAGACGAAAGGCGCTTAATGAAATAGCTAGTTGGGAAATGTACGGAAACAAACTTGAAGGCGCATGAGTTGCGATTATTGCTCGATGAAATGTACGCTGGATTAAAAGAGTATTTTGAAACCCTTGGCTATGATGTGAAGACTGCCCAAGAAGCAGGATTAAAGGGTGCAAAAGACAGAGATGTAGTAGAATACGCTGGGAAGAATAATTTAGTGCTTGTCACCCAAGACGCTAAACCAGCTGAGTTAGCGGAATTAATAGGTGTTAAGTTTATTTTAATCAGCAGTGCCATGATTGCAAAAGTTGCGGATGCAACAATTAAGGAAAAATACCCATAAACAAGAGCCATGGAGACTTCTTTTTTAAATGAAGTTTTATTTAAGATTGCGCAGGATTCTTAAAGCGGCAATGTAAGTATGGTTTTAAGCGGTGAGTAGTGATGGCGCATCCTGAGGACGAATTAAGCAATACTACCTTTGACATTTATTTGTATCTGGTTAAGATAGGAGCCCCTACTGGCCCAAGAGACTTAATGCGGGCAATGGATATTAGCAGCCCAGGGGTTGTTCATAGACATCTACAGAAACTCGCCGACTTGGACTGGGTAGAAAAAGACGCTTATGGCCGTTATACTGTAAAAAAGAAAATAGGTTTTCGAGGTTATTTATGGGTCGGCAAACGTCTAATTCCTTTATCAACGCTATTCGCAATCACTTTTATGACCTTAGCGGTAATCTGGATATGTGTACTTGCCCTACATTTAGGGCTTGGATCGCCGATAGATCAATCATATTCGATTCTTACAGTAGTTACGGTAATTGCAGCAGTCCTTTTTGTGATTGAAGCCTTCCGTCCAAGGAAAAGGGTACCAAAACAACCTACAAGCTAAACTGAAAACAAAACTAGCCTATCCTAAAAAATATCCAAAACACGCTCTATCAGATTTGCTAACATTTTTAGAATGTTCTTGTTAGGTAAAAAAAAAGAAAAAAGATTTTATTTTTTATTTGCGTTTTCTTAGTACGAGCGCTGCTGCGATGACTGCGATGATGATCACGAATGCTGCGCCTGCGATGAGCAACGTTTCAGATGAAATGCCTGTGCCTGGTGTTGGAGCAACAGTTGGTGATGCAGTTGGAGCCTGTGTAGGAGCCACAGTGGGTGCTTGTGTAGGAACTGCAGTGGGGGTTGATGTTGCTACAGGTGCGGGTGTAGCTGCTGTGACACCTAGAGCGGTTTGTGCGTATGAACTACCGTAAGATTCTGTGCCGTCAAATGAAGCAACGATGGTATATTCACCTTGAGTTTGTGGAGCCCAGAGTTTTTTGAACATTCCACTTGAGTCGCTAGTGACTGTTCCGATTTCTGTTGCAGCACCGTTAGAGTCAATTGCTGTTAGAGTTACTTGTACTCCAGTTGCGTCAGTTGGCATTGGGTGTTGTTCGTATAGGTATTCCATCCATGCGGCTTGGTCTTCGTCAGCGATTGCAGCTGTGCCTATTGCGCCAGGAGATTGGTCGGTAACTGTGCCTTCAATCATGATACTACTACCTACAGTTACTACTTTAGGTGAAGCTGTAACTGTGGTTTCGCTTGGTCCAGTGGCAAAGCAATAGATGCGGTTATCGAAGTAATTCAGGGTTACAGCTCGTCCGTCGGCAATTATTGGTGCAAGTCCTATGAATGATATATTCCAGACTGCTTGACCTGTTGTTAAGTCGATAGTGTGTAGTCTCCAGCCGTGGAAGAATGGTGTGTTTGGTGAGTGCTCATTTGTCGCAGCATAGACTTTTCCGTCTGCGATTGTTAGCGCGTTATCTTTGAATGGATATGTTCCGTAGGGTGTTTCAAAGCCACTACTACCAGTGTTGTAATTCCATGAGTTTACACCTGTCTTGATATCATAACAGTGTACAGTACCGTCGTATCCGCCTGCGATTAATTTGCCAGCGCCTGCTAAAGCATCAGCATATGGTTGATACATTCCCCAAGCATTAGTATAAGGTTGTGTTGGACCCCAAAGCTGGGCACCTGTAGAAACGCTATATCCGAACCATACCATGGTTTCTTTCACGAATGTTGTGAAAACACCTGAGTCCATTGGTCCCGTCATTAATGATCCTTCATAGGTTCGGTTCTGGACAAACAGCTGTACTGGCTGTTTACCATCTTTTATGTCATATGCTACATCGGTCACTATTGCCGTAGGTGAGCTTTGGTGTGTTGCTCGGGCATAGATTATTTCGTTGTCATATTTTGCTATGGCTTGGTTTCCTGGAACATCAGGTATGGTTACGTTCCATTGGTATCCTGCGGTCACGTTAACAGTAGTTGGGGAAATCATCCATCGCCAGTTAGTATCAATAAGCGGATAGATAGCTTTAGTAGAGTTCCATAGGGTCATGTAGTTTCCAGCTGCGTTTAGTGTGTAAATGAGAAATTCACCGCTTTTACCTATTGCCAATGAACCTGAAGGGACACCTGTTAGGTCTAGTATCCAGTCACCGGTGAAAGCATCATACATCTTGTAGGTTGTACCTTGAACGCTCCACAAATAGGGGATTACGCCGTGTTGGTTTGGGGTTTGTACGTCGAGCAGTTGACCGAAAGTGAAGAATTGTGTGTTCTTGTTGGTGGCGTTAATATACCAGATAGTTTCGCCAGTGTTCATGTCTACACAGTAAGCTCCGTCCCATAGATTGGACCCTGAGCCAAGCTTCATGTTATAGTACAGTCGTCCGTTCATGATTATTGGGGGTTGGAATTTTCGTTCATACGTTTCTCCTGGATAATAGACGTTGCTGCCGAATGCTCCGCCGACGGCGCCGCCAAATGCAATCTCGCGGGTCCAGAGAACATGGGCAGTATCTGGTGCTGTACCATAGGGTTGATAGTTACCGAGGCTACCATAGTTTCGTGGTCCGTGGGGGCCAGTTGCGCCCGTTCCTAACCAGTAGCTTGCAATCGAATTTACATTACGCAATTCTCCGTTTAGCGGGCGAGTCCAGTAGCCATCTGGCAAGGGCAGATCAGTCCAGAATTCAATTTGCTGTGACTGTACAGTAAGTTCTACCCGTGCACTTTGGCTAGGTTGGTAGTAATTGGATACGGTACTGCTAATGTTTATGGTTTGGCCAGGGAAAGCGATTTGGAAGTAATATTTGCCTGTTAAAGCGGGTGTGTATCGTAAATATCCCGATGCTACTGCGTCGAGCATTAAGGAACCTTTGGTTTCCGTTGTTCCATCAGGCTTTGTGATGGTTAACATCAAGTTAGACCATCTGTCACCGAAAAGAGTTGCTGCGTTAGGGGTGACTTTGTCTAGCCAGAAGGCAACATCTACAGTCTGACCTACACCTACCGGGTTGGGGTTAACAGTCAGGAAGGTATAGGTTGGTATATCTGCAGCCTTAGCCGTTGGCAAAATCGTAGCCAATGCGGGTAAAGCCAGAATTAAAACCATTACAATTGAAATTAAAATTCTGCTTTGTGTTTTTTTCAATTTTATCTCTCCATGAGTTCGAGGTTTGAGTACATGAGTTTAAGTATATAATTTTTACCTAAATAAGGGAATTAATCGTAACAAAAGCTAAGAATTATAACTTTTTAAAAGCTATTGTTCCATTATAAATTTATTTGGAGGCAAAAAAGTTGGAGAAACTTAATATCATCATGATATCTTCTTCAGAGGGGGTGCAGTCAACTGGGAAATCAGCGGAAAATCGACGAGATAGATACACAAATTTTAAAAACTTTACTTAAAGATGCTCGCACAAGCTTTACAGAAATCGCAAAAAGCTGCAAAGTTCAACCTAACACAATAAGGATTCATTATAATAAGCTTAAGCAAGACGGAATTATTACAGGTGAAATAGTGGAAATAATTCCAGAAGCTTTGGGCTATAATTGTAGAGCAACTCTTAGAATAAGCGCTGACCCAAACAAAATAACAAGGGTTATCAGCCAATTAAGGAACATCTCAACAATTCTCCAGATAGATAAAGGAGTGGGCGGAAACAACCTACTCTGCTTCATAGTAGCGCGAGATATAAATCATTTAAACAAAATTGTAGAACGAATAAGAGAACTTGAAGGTGTAACCGCCGCAGGGTCAGACCTATTGGTTATTTCTAATCGAGGAGTATTTCCAGAGAACCTTCAAGTAATTACGGAGAATTAGCAATGGATGAAATAGACTTAGAAATAGCAAAAATTCTTTCGAAAAATGCGCGTACCCCATTTAGAAAAATTGCACAACAGCTCAATATTTCTCCTCAGATGGTAATCCGACGCTACCAGAAATTAAGAAAAACAGTATTTTCTTACTCCTCGGTAACGCTTAACTTAGAAAAGCTCGGCTTCAAAGCTTCAGTAGCATTTTCCTTAAAAATTTCAAAGGAAAAACAAGGAGAAATTGGTCGAATATATGATAAAATCACTAAATTCCCGAATGTACTTGTTGCAAACAGACTACTAGGTCCTGTGGATATGTTTTGCCTTGTTCCAGTAAGAACCTTCGAAGAAATTTTCGAATTCCAAAACCGCCTCTCAGTTATAGAGGGCATCGAAGAAGTAAATATGACCATATATAGAGCACATAAAAATTGGCCAAGACAACTTTACAATAACCTTCTAGAAGAACAACATTAAACGTATAATAAAAACTATGTAATATCAAAAATTGCTCAGCATTTTACAAATGTTTTTTCATAGGAATGATTTTAATAGAAAAGGTTCTAAGGGCAGTTAATAAATTGTTTATTCGCGGAATAATTGATTTTCGCGTGGTGGGCGATGACGACTCTGGCCCCGAAGACTCCGAGGATGATTTGGATCTTGAGTGCGAAGCGGTAAAGAGGTTAAGTGTCTAGTTACTGATACTGCGCCAATGATGCTACCCCTAAGAGCCCTCCTTTAGTTTAATAAGTCCAAATTTTAATGGGAAATAGTTCTTATAATCTCAATATACACCTTTAATCCAAAATTAAAGGAACTATTTCACATTCTCTTTTTGTGGTTATGTAACCATCCTCCGAGATCTTCCTCTTTTTTAAGGCATGGTCGGGTGAGTCATTTTGTGTCAGTTTGGAGTACACCATAACTTATTCTCTCTTTTTTATTATCCAAAACTCAATGATAATCTCGCAACCGTTTTCTGCTTGTGATGTTACCGCTCGCGTACTTTCCTTGTATTTTAGTGCGGCTCAGAAGATTGGTGGTAATGATAAGTTGTTTCTCTAACTTACTTCAGTGTTTAATTTTAGAACAATGCAGCGCGGTCTCGATTAAAAAATAAATAATTAGTAAGTGGATATTTTAAAGATTTAGTGCATCTGGTAACTCTAAATAAAAAACCCGATCAAGAATGTTTATTAAAAAATTAACTCGTACGTTGGAGCCCGCTTCTAATAATTTCCATACTTGAATCACCTTCGTTAAAGAGCAAATCAATTACAGATAGATAGGCTACAAAAGGTCCCCATAACTGCCTATATATTGGATGTTTGTAATTTTGAAAAGTTACCGAAATGCCTTCTTTATCGAACAAAGAAGTATTTATAAAATCAGCCGCGCTTTTTCCATCATATAAAGACGTAATACCAACCTTTTTGCATAAATTGACTATTTTTTCAGTTTTTTCCATATTTTCATCATTTAAATTTAATCGCGATGAAAAAAATATTTTTTTGTCTAGACATAGAATTCCAAAAATTGTTTCTATTATCGCAAAATTTAGGTCACCCAATAGATTGTATTTCTTAGAATATATGTTCTGAAAGATCGATTCATACTTATGGAAGAACGGCGCCTTTTTATATGCAAGTGCAATCGTCTTCCAATGGTTCTCCATTGGATTTCCTTGGTTATGCGAAAGTTCTGCATCACAAATTCGGGTGTTTCTTCCATCTCGCTTTACTGGCAGAGTTAAAGTGACAACGCCATTACGTGTTTTTATTTTATTCCTTTGCTGCCAAGTTTTTCTTACGAATTGAACATGGTCAAATACAACAAAGACATCTACTGAATCAATTATTTCGAAATAACCCAACCAAGGCAAATACGTTGGCTGTAGTATCGTCCCTTTCATATTCTTTGACCACATTAAAAAAAGAACGCATAGCGTTCTTAGTAGGTAGTACTAATTAAATTTATTTAACTTATATAAAAACAATTAGATTATTGAAAAACAGGAGAAAGAATGCGCGAAAATGCTTCATTTCGTGAGTGTGTTAGTACATATAGTTGCTAACAAGCTTCATTTTGTAGTTAGGTAACGATGAAATATCCGTTAAGAGCCTTAAAATTATTAAAAATTTTAAAGATGTTTAAAAAAAGTTAAAGCCAATTTAAAAAAGAAAAAGATATTTTTTTAAATATTACTTTTCGTCTTCGGGTTTTTCCCAAAGTTGAAGTTGTTGTTTTTTAAGTTCACGACGTTTCTTTTGTAAGAAATTATAAACGGTGTGGTGTTGGCTTCCTTGAATAATCATCTGCACAGCGTTTCTTGCGGCATCTACTTGTTCAAATGTTCCAATGATACCGACGGTGTGGCCGTAAACGACAACATCTGCTTCGGTAAGTTCTTCAATGGTTCGGCGAGTTTTGCCGTTCATTCCGATGATTCGGCTTTTTACACGTCGTATGTCGGACTCTGATCGGTCGAAGATAGCGCGTAAGTCAATGAAATCGAAGACGGTATCTTCGTTTCGGACTAGACGGAAAGCTTGGTCAGGAGAGAACCCTCTGCCGATGGCAGTGACGGTGTCTTTTGCTCGTAACAATAGCGATGGATCGGTACAGTTTTCGGTTAGTGTAATTTCTACGCCCCCAGCTTCGCTTTCTATTGTAAGTCTGACTTGGAGACGATCTTCAATATCGCTTTTTACTTTTCCTTCGGGGCCAATCAGAACGCCGACTCTTTCTTTTGGAATTCGTATAAACGCATTAGGTTTTGACATGACCAGTAACCTGCTTGTAAGTTTCTTCGTTCGAAAGAACTTTAACCCTTAAGCGACTAAAGAACCTATTCAAATTCGTGATATCTCGGTTCAAGAGAAATTGAGCGAGTGGATGCGAGGTTGGAACGGACTGGGACATGTCAAATACGACAAGTTTTCCTTTCCAAACCATGAGATTATATTCGCTTAAATCACCGTGAATAATTTCCGCTTTTTGATAAAGTCTCTTAAGATAAGTTAATAATAATTTGTATGTTTTTTCAGGATTTTCCGGAGGTTGTTCTTTTAGAGATGGCGCACTAACTCCGTTATTTCCGATAAACTCCATAATAACCACGTTGCGCTCAACTGCTATAGGTTTGGGTACGCGCACCTTTGCCTTGTCTGCTACTTCTAGATTTTTAAATTCTTTTTGTGCCCATGTAGAAATCAGCGAACGTGTATCGCGTTTAATATTTTTGAATCTATAATCGCCTTCGATGTACATCATCATGCCTTTTTTGAATTCAGCTGAAGAGGTCAGGTAAATTTTTACTGCTCGCTCTTCGCCTGTCTTGGTTTTACCCCAGTAGACTCGTGCTTCTTTACCTGCGCTTACGACTCCGTGAACCTCGTCTAAGATACCATTGCTGAGGAAACGGAAGATGACCATTCGGGTAGATTGATCAAAAACCTCTTCTATTGTAGCGCGTTCTTTTGAGTGGTCATGGGTAAGCATTCGGTCTCTTCGTTCCACAGTTTTTTCTTGACGTGAAATTCTTTCGCGGGCTTTTCCTGACATTTTGCACCATCTGATTATTCTACAAACTCTAAGTTAAAATTGTATATTGTGAAAGGTAAGGAAAATTCTCTGTTTTGACCAAAAGAGGAATGATTATACAGTGAGGTAGCCTTTTCTGCGGAGAATTTCGGCTTGGGCATGAGTATAACGCCAAGTTACATCGCCTCGAGAGTCAGTTTGAAAATCCCATGGAGAAACCAACACAACATCGCCTTCGCGAATCCAAACGCGTCTTTTCATTTTGCCGCGGATTCTGCATAGACGTTCTTTTCCGTCTTGGCACTTGACCATAATCCGGTCGAACCCTAGAAGTTTTGTTACTAAACCTAATATCTCATTTTGCGAAGGATATACCATTTCATGAAGTTCGCCTTCGCTTAACACTTTTTTCTTACCCATCACAACATCTCAGTTGTATTTATGACACAATTATGTTATCTTACTTAAAAGCGTGTTCGTCAGAATTCTTAGTTTTAACACTATATATTCTCTTTGATTATTGCGTTAGCAAGCTTTCAAGGCAAGATTTATCTAAATTACCCAACGAATAACTATTGTTGAATACTGAGGTGACTAAAAGATGGCTTATGTTTTTAACATACCTTACCGGGATAACTTCAAACTCAAGCAGATAATGGAAAAAATTAAGCAGGATCGAAAACTGCAAACCTACTGGCGATGTAGCAATATTATGGCTATTGAACGTATGGGTTATACAGACCATGGTCCGACCCATGTAAAAATTGTCGCAAATCTTTCCTTAAAACTACTACGCATACTTATGGAGAATCAGCTGAAACCTAGTATAGTAAAAAATTATGGGATGAAAAATGAAGACGCAGAAGTAGTTGTAGTTTTAGGATCAGTACTTCATGATCTGGGTATGATTGTTATGAGGTACCAACATGAAATATACAGTAGCTTGATTGCATTAGAAATTCTGCAAAGATGTCTATCAGAGACATACGCAGAAGAGGAGCAAGCAATAATCACATCAGAGGTTCTTCATTCAATAGTAGCACATGAGCATCCTGATTTACCAACAAATAAACCACTAACAATTGAAGCGGGTATAGTGGGAATAGCTGACGCATTAGACATGGAAGCGGGCAGGGCAAGAATCCCTTTTGAAGCAGGAAAAATCGATATACATGCCATTTCAGCACTTAGCATAGAAAAAGTTGAGATAATAGAAAAAGGAGTAAAACCAATCACTATAAAAATTACTATGTCTAACCCTGCGGGTATTTTTCAAATAGATGAATTGCTTAAGTACAGAATTCAAAACTCAGGACTGCAGAAATATGTGCATGTATTAGCCGAAATTACTGGAGAGAAGGAATCGAAAATATTTGAAAAATTTGAAATATAACTCGAAGCCCAAACCAGCTTATACAAAGGATTAAAAAGTCAGCTATACACAACTATGAAAGAGAGTGTAAAAGAAAGTTAAGTAAAACTACTATTACTCAAGTTTAGTAGGTTGAAAAGCCTTTCCTTTTTAATTTTATGAAATTCATTAGAGATATTGTTTCTCTTTTTAATAATATCTGTTATGTAATAAAATTAGATTGACAGAAATATGTTTGTGTTTTTAGGATGAAAAGAAAATATTCATAAATTCCGTCAATTCTTGCTTACAGTTTCGTATATCTGCTAAGCTTTCTTTTCCTTGATCAGTTAAAGCATAGATTGTTTTTCTTCGGTCTGAATTGCCCTTTATTAGTCCTTTTCGTTCAATTGAGTATAGAATGGAATAGACTGTTCCTGGACTCAATGATTGCCCATATTTTTCTTGAACTAATTCAATAATATCATAACCACTCAAACCATTGTTTTTGTCTAAAAAAATTAAAATTATAATATCTAATAAATTTTTGACAATCCGTGATTTGACTTCTTTTAAAGTGTAAAATTTTGAACAGGATTCTTCTATCTTATCTTCTACGGCTATTTTCAAGTTTATCCCTTAACCTTTAAACCGCCAGCGGTAAATGCCAAAGTCTATTTAAAGCTAAGCATAAACCCTCAGCTTTACTTTCAAATAATAAGTAATAGATGTATAAAAGCTCATTGGGATATGCATTGTAAACTTTTTATTTATTGAATATCACGGATACAGAATTATAAAATTTCTTATTTAGAAAAATCAGAAAGTAGGGTAATTTTACAAAAACATAAATCACACAAATGACAACCTTCTGAAGGAAAGATTATGCCAGGATCATACTCAAGACTACTAGGAGTAGTTGGAAAACCAAATACGGGTAAATCTACGTTCTTCTGTGCTGCTACTTTAGCAACGGCAGAAATCGCTAACTACCCATTTACTACAATTAAACCAAATCGTGGAGTAGGCTACGTTCGCACACCCTGTGTACATAGTGAATTTAAGGTTCAGGATAATCCCAATAATAGCCTCTGCCTGGACGGAGTGAGGCTTGCACCAGTTGAGTTGATTGATGTTGCAGGAATAGTTCCGGGTGCATGGGAAGGACGCGGATTAGGAAATCAGTTTCTAGATGAAATATGTAGAGCAGATGCACTTATCCATATTATAGATGCCTCAGGCGGAACAGACTCTGAAGGGCGACCCTGTAAGATAGGTGAACATGACCCTGTAGAGGATGTAAAGTTCTTAGAGTATGAAATAACAATGTGGATGGCCTCGATATTAAGGAAGGAATGGCCAAAAATTGCTCGAACTGCAGAGACAGAGAAAAAAGGCATTTATGGACCATTAGAGGAACGCTTAAGTGGATTAGGTATAAAACGGAATCAAATATTTGATGCGATTCATAAAGCTGGTCTTAACGCAGATAAGCCAACAACTTGGAGCGATGAAGATTTTCTAAAGTTCGTTGATACTCTGAGACGAATTTCCAAGCCTATGCTAATCGTCGCTAACAAAATAGATCTCCCCAGTTCTGAAGCGAACTTGGAGCGCCTGAAAAAAATGGATTATACTGTGATTCCGGCAAGCGCTGAAGCGGAACTTGCTCTTAGGCGAGCTGCTGAAAAGAAATTGATTAAGTACAAACCAGGAGATGCGGATTTTAATATAATTCAGCATGAAAAACTCACTGCTGGACAAATTAATGCATTAGAAGCTATAAGGGAAAAGATAATTGCACATGGCACCACAGGAGTTCAAGAAGCCATCAACACGGCTTACTTTAAGCTACTAAATATGATAACTGTCTATCCAGTGGAAGATGTAGAACATTTAACTAACCATAATGGACAGGTGTCTACCTGATGTTTATTTGGTACCTCAAGGAACTACTGCACACCAGTTTGCTTACATTATCCATACAGAGCTGGGAGATAACTTCATCTATGCTGTTGATGCACGGGATAAGAAACGCATGGGGGAAGATGCAGTATTAAAAGATAGAGAAGTTATCAGTATAGTAAGCGCAAAAAAACGTGCTTAGTTTATTGCTTTATTTTCCATACCTGCGCTTACGATTATTGAAGGTTCGAATAGCTCTCAATAGGTCTATAAATCGGAAATCAGGCCAATAAACATCTAAAAAGAGAAGTTCGCTATAAGCAGCTTGCCAAAGTAAAAAGCCACTAAGTCGCTCTTCACCGGAAGTGCGGATAATCATATCGGGATCTTGTTTTGTCATATGTGAGGTGTACAAGTATTTTTCAAAAGTACTTTCTGTTACATCCTCTATTCTTAGTTCACCATTTTTAACTTCTTCGGCAATTTTCTTAGTCGCATCTACTATTTCGGCTCTTCCACCGTATGCAAAAGCGAAGTTCCAGAAATAAGAATCATAATTTGCTGTTGATTTTTCAACGTCTTTGATTAGTTGCTGTAATCCTTCGGGTAAAAGGTTAACTCTACCGATTACCTTTATGTGAACTTTGTTTTTGTGTATGCGCTCATCAGTAAACAGTTTACGGAATTTGTCTTCGGCAATCTGCATTATCTGATCTACTTCACCTGAGGAGCGCTTAAAATTCTCAGTAGAAAAGGTGTATAAGGTTACATACCGAACTCCGAGCATATGGCACCGATCCAAAAGCTGCTCTACTGTTTCAGCGCCTTTTTTATGACCTAGCCAAGGATTGATTTCTTGTTCGTTTGCCCATCGCCTGTTGCCATCGAGGATTATGGCTATATGCTCGGGTTTGACAGCGTTCTTAACTTGCCACCAAAGCCATTTTTCATAAATTCTATACGCACCGATAAATGAAAGGAACCTTTGTAAAGCCATTATTGGAACCTCGCGTCTTTAAGGGCACTTCTGCATGGACAATTACGCGACACTGGTAAAGCGGCTATCGCGTCAATTAAAGCTTGTCCTATTTGTGAGGAAATAAGATTAGCATTTTTTGACGAATCTGAAGGCATGATTTTTGATTGCAAGCCTGCAGCCATGTTTGAAACATAACAAATTGAAGCATAACATAATTCCAACTCGCGTGCTAAAACAGCTTCAGGAACCCCTGTCATTCCAACAATCTCGCAGCCTAATCGTTTAAACATTTCAATCTCAGCAGGAGTTTCAAAGCGCGGACCTTCGGTACATACGAAAACAGCTCTTTCCCAAACTTGCAAACAGGTAAGCTTTAATTTCTCAATTAAAATCTGACGGGTTTCAGGGCAGTAAGGTATAGACATATCGATGTGTGTTACGGGGGCCTCATCATAAAACGTGGTGTGGAGAGTTTTGGTGAAGTCGATGAAATCGTGAGGGACTACTATATCACAGAGCTTAAAGTTTGGATTAATTGCTCCCACAGCGTTCAAAGATATAATTCGTTCTATACCTAATTTGTGCAGCGCCCAAATATTAGCGCGATAATTTACTTTGTGAGGAGGAATCCAATGTGCTGTACCGTGCCTTGATAGAAATACAACGCAATTATCGTTGATTGCTCCAATAGAGAGGGTAGATACTACGCCGTAGGGAGTTTTAACCGATATCGGGTGGTGGGTTGGTAATATTTGCTCAAAGCCACTTCCCCCGATGAGTGCGAGTTTAGGTGCGTTCTCCAAACTCGTCAACCTTTGGCTCGGGTTTTGTAAAGAAGTCCTTTGCTGATTGGTGAACGATAAGGATCACCAATCCTGAAGCTACAGCTATCAATATACCCACTACTATGAAAACTACAAGATTCAAATATCCCGTGGCAGGGCTGATAAGTACATCTGCAGCACCGGAGAAAATCATTCGTGACCATGCTACAGAGACTATTAGTGCAACGTTTCTAAGGACTTTTGCATCACGTTCAAAATACCAACGTATGCTACGTCCAACTAGAGCAGCGCATAATCCCACTATTATAAGATCTAAGGCACCTTTAAGGAAGTGACCAGCAAGACCGGGTAAAACAGCTAACCACCCGCCAGTGTCAACAGGAGAGGACACCAGATTAGCCGCAGCTTGGTTATATCCTGAGTATACACTAACGGCTATACATAAGATTCCCGCTATTGTGGTGTAATTTGCGATTTGTATTGGGAGGGGGGGCGGCGAGTACTCTTTTACCCATTTATAGAAGCCTTTGGCTGATCGGTCTATTCCAAAACCTTTAACGAGCATGATTATGCCAAAGACTATGATTATCGCAATAACATAATAGTTAACGTAGCCAAAATAAGTGAGTATACCCCAGATCAGAAACAATAAACCAGGCATTCCTAAAGCAATGCGCGAATACTTGGGATTTTCAACTAGCAACTTTAGATACCTAGAAAATAGAGCCGCAGTCTCCTCGATTGATTCACTATGTTTTATGACTATCCTTCTAACTGAAGAAACAGGAACTCTAGATTCAATTAGGGGCAAGACAGCTTCGTCAGAATATCCATCTGAAACAAGAATGACTTCGTTAGCACTAAAAAGCTCAAGAACTTGATTCAATTCAGCAACTAGTTTACGATCTGCACCTACGCCTCCAAGCTCTGATCCACAGATGGCCGCAACCTCAAATACCTCACCTGGTTGCTGTTCATTTATAAGTCGATCATAAAGACTCACAGCTTCGAACATGGCATTTGCGTCAGGCTCTTCTGGGTCGCTTAGCGCTAAAGCCACTGCGGCATCAAGATTTGATGTCCTGCCTAAAGCAGGTGTTTTTATCCCAGCTTTTGTGCCCAAATCGCCATCGCGGTCAACACATAGAATAAGAATGCGCTTTATTACTGGCGCTATAGGTGTTTTTTCAGTCATCGAGTCTCTAGTCCAACTAAGTGTGGAAGGATAAGTTTTAATCTTCCGATGACCGCCACAAAAAGACAAATGATTTTATTATAAAAAATAAAAGAAAAAATATTGTTTCGATTTTCTATTGCGCTAATAGATATTTTATCGGTTATCTTCTGCTTCAGAGTCATCGCCAGCGAGAAGTTGGAATTCTTGCCAGTTCAGTCTCTCACCACGTTGGAGCTTATCACGCACTTGAGAACCGAGTTTTTCTTTTATCTCTGTTTCTTTGGTTTTCTTTCGTTTCTCTTCTTCTTCACGTGCAGTTTCGAACTGTGAGCGTTTTTGTTCATATTCTTGTTTTCTTTGCTCGTATTGTTGCTTTCTTTGTTCATATTGCTGTTTTCGTTGCTCGAATAATTGACCCCGGTGTACCATCAGCATTCCGATTTGTTCATGTATTGGTTTGATTTGTTCTCTTGCTTGCAGAAACATTACATGAAGATTAGTAGCTTGGTCGCGGATTTTCTTCATTTCATCAAATTTTGCGAGCATTCTAGAATGAAGTTCTTGACTTCTTTTGGCACTTTCTGTTAGTTCTTTATGATACTTATCTGCTTGATCTTGAAAAACTTTAAGCCCATTTTTTATCTCAATGATTTTTTTGCTTTGTACATCCATCTTTTTGAAAACACTAAGCTCAATCTCTACTTGTTTAACTTGATCAATCATTTTCTTCTCTTCATGAAGATCAAGAGAAGTAGTTGCAATTTTGAACTCTAAAGCGTCGAACTGTTTCTGTAACTCTTGTCGAGATGCACCAGTGCGTTTCTCTTTGAGATCTCTGATTTTTTGGCTATGTGTTTTTATTTCCTCGATAAATGGCGTGATTTTTGCTCGAACTTCGTCGCGCTGCACCTTTAAGGTTTTGACATTCTCATTTAGCTGATCACGTTCTTTTTTAAACGCATTAATCTCTTGTCGGACAATTTTTGTCTGCTCATTTAGCTTGTCTCGATTCTCAATATGTTTAGTTATGTCTTCGTGGGTCTTGTTCAGTTTTTCCCTTAAAGCTGTGATTTGTTGGTTGATTGCTTCGAGTTCGCTTGTTTTTTGTTCGGTCAAATGGTTTCCTCTTTCGCACCAATTTAATGATATGACTGGGATTTTCGAATTAATATGAGTCTCAGCCGAGGCTTTTATCTTTAATGGATGAACAGTTGAAACTGAACCTAATATATGCTCCGTTACAGATTCCTCTTAATACTTCCTTCAACATTCTTGCTGGGGATTTTAAAAAAATAAATTTTAGTTACAGGATGCCGCGGCTAGCAATCTTAAGCAATTCTAGTATTTATTGCAGTTAGGATCAAAAAAAACTTAAAAAAAATCGCTTACGACATCATTAAAACTGAGTACTATCACTTCGCGTTAATGAATTGTCCATTAGTATAAGCGGAGATATTACGTGTTTGATGGATAATGATGAAAGTATTTAATAGTATGTTGCATCCATCATTGGCTGGGAAACTAAATTGAACTATGAATATGATGAACTGCTAAAGCGAGCACGCGACCAAGTTCCGGAAGGCACAATAAAAAAGGAACGCTTAGAGTTACCAAGATTATTTGTGTCAATGGTTGGTATGCGAACTACCATAGCCAACTTTAAAGAAGTTACCGACATGCTAGACCGAGACCCCCAACATACATTAAAGTTCTTAACTAGTAGAAATGGCTACGGCCGCAACATATAATGATGGCAGAGCAATTTTCCAAGGAAAGTTCCCCCGAGACACTTTTGAACGCTTATTAGGCAGATACATGGAAGCTTTCATAATTTGTCCTGTATGCAAACGACCAGATACAAAAATCGTTAAAGAAAAACGCTTATCCTTCCTACTATGCAATGCATGCGGAGCAAAATCAAGCATCAAACAACTCTAGAGGCCTGATTAAGGTTGGAGGTATATGTTAACCTTAAACAAGTTGGCAAAAACGTGCTATTAGCTATATGCGACTGCGAAATTCTAGGCAAGACCTTGCGTGAAGGCAAAATTGTATTCCAAGTAAAAGAAGAATTCTACAATGGCGGACGCGTAACCATCGAAGAAGCAGTAGGAATGATTGAAAACTCCACTATCGTTAACATGGTAGGCAAGAACTGCGTTGAAAAAGCCATCCAAAAAGGCTACGTCCACCCAGAAGCAGTCCTAAACATCGAAGGCGTCCCTCATGCCCAGATAGTGAAACTTTAATCATTATTCTGGAAAAATAGCGAAATTTTTATTTTTCTAATTAAATTTTCATTTGATTTACATTTGACTTTTCATTAGGTTGAAAGCGAATTGTTCAGCATTTTTAAGGTCTTCATTGTTAGGTCTACCTTTATTCATTCCACCAAAATACTTCAGAAAACTGTTAGTGTTAAAACCTTTACAATTGAATTCATCAACAATAATGTAGCCTTTAGATTCTAATGTTTCTTTAAGGGTTAAATGAATTTTAACCTTATACTTTTCATTTGAAACTCCGCTGGTTGAGAAGATAAAAGCTTTTTTGTTGGTAACTTGTGGTAATTTGTTGGCAAAGTCAAGCAGCTCTTTATAATGTTTCCCGCTATCTATTCCTGCACCAAAACCTACAAAGTCATACTGTTCAAGTTCTTCTGAATTAGTTTCTTGTGGCGTCTTTATTTGTGCATTAAGAATCTTTGTAAAGACTTCTGCTATTTTCTGCGTATTGTTATGATGATAAGAAAAACAAACTATCAAAGACTTCATGAAACCTCTTCCTCGCCAACTTATATATGTTTTAAGGTTTACCTATGCTCGTTTATGCTTACTTTTACTTCTTAACTTAATTTAAATCGCAGGTTTTTGGGTTTCGAAAAAATCCATAAGATAATATATATCAATTTAGTGTTTAATTTTGTAGTGAATTATATTTGCCTTTCACTCCTTATCATTTTGGTCCAGCCTTATGTTTGGGGATTCCGCTAAGAAAGTATATTCATGTCCCAACTTTGATTTTGGCTAATGTAATTTTGGATATTGAGCCGATGTTGGTGTTGTTCTTAGGTTTAGATTATCCCTTGCATGGTTATTTGCACACATTAGTTTTAGCTCTTGGTGTTGGTATCGGTTTGGGATTTGTAATGTTCTTGCTTGAGAAACCTCTAAAACCAGTCTACACAAGATTGCTATTAGAACCAAAGACACAATTAAATAAATCACAGTTCATTGTAGCTGGAGTTTTGGGTACGATGCTACATGTTTTATTTGATGCACCTTTATATTGGGAAATAAAACCCTTCTACCCACTAACAATAAACCCACTATATGGTTTGTTATCTTCGTCTGAAGTATATTTTCTTTGCTTCTGGATGGGCGTCCTTGGAATAATATTTTATTCAATACTACTTATCAGTGCGTTTTACAAAGATAATAAAAGCAGGCAATAGAAAAAAGGATGAACCTTAGACCGATTAAAAAGCAACATGAGATCCAAACAAAGTCTATATAAATAAAATCTCTTTGAATAACGGTATCTTCATCTGATTTATCTTAGTCTAAATAACATGTGCAGGATGTTACGCACAAATCATTATACTGAATTTTGACTTATCCATATGTTGTGAGTTAGAATGAGGCGCTCCAAATTAGAGATGTATGTTGATATCCTTAAAGTCTTAGGGCAAAAAGGGCCACTAAAGTTGACGCATATAATGTACAAAGCTAATGTTAACTGCAAGGTCCTAAAAGAATACTTAGATTTTCTGCTAAAACAAGGACTCATCGAAGAAAGAGTTGTTGGGAAAAGCAGAATAGTCTACGCAAACACTCAACGAGGGATAATGGTCCTCAAATACTTCAGGGAATTAAACAAAGCACTCCCTATATTAGAAGAAGACGGCAAATTACTACCGTTATCTTACTAAAAGGCATTCAATTGCCTTAACCATTTTATCTTTTTATTAACAATAGAAATCACTTTTAGTTATTATTGCGGATGGGTCATTTAACACTGAATTTATTTGCACGAAGTATAAATATGGCGGACAAAATTTTTAATAGAACACAATGAACAATTTTAATCAGCATCAAAAAAATGCAGGAATATTTCTTCTTATCAGTATTTTTGTTATAAGTGCCCTTGCCGTTTACTGGTTTTCTACAGCTCCTAAACCTTTACCCTATAATGAGATTCAGAATTATGAAGGACAAGATCTTTCATCAATTAATGATTTTAGAGAAAATTCAATCAGAGGAATACAATACATTAACAAAACAAACTACAGATTAAACATCACAGGACTAGTCTACACACCAAAAGTCTACCAGTATGATCAAGTTTTGAACCACCAAAAATACACAAAAATTGTAACTTTACACTGTGTTGAAGGCTGGAGTGTAAAAATACTATGGGAAGGCATCTTACTAAAAGACTTATTTAGCGAAGTCGGCATCAAACCCGAAGGAAAAGTAGTGATCTTTCGCGCTGTTGACGGTTATTCTACATCTTTCCCTATCGAATACTTTACAGACAAAAACATACTATTGGCTTACAAAATGAATGGCATAGAGATTCCGCCTGAAAGAGGCTTTCCTTTCCAATTAGTGGCAGAAAGCCAATACGGCTACAAATGGATAAAATGGATCACCCAAATAGAGGTATCAGATAACGTGAATTATCGGGGTTACTGGGAGAGTAGAGGTTATCCAAACGACGCCCCCTTGCCATAGAATTCCCGTTCTACCCTATCGGGTCAGAGGGAATAATTATATGATAAATAGGAGAATTATAGTCTGATTTTTTTTCTATCCAAATCGCGTGGATTTTGAATATGTGAATCCGCCGAGTATCTGAAGCTGATTTTGCGGTGTTTTGTGTTTTTCTCAGAACCTTTGAAAAACTCTCTTTGAAGCTAAACTCCACGCCGTTTTCTTTTTTTCGTATCGTACGACCTAGGCGTTGACCTTTAGTTACCATTTTACATTACAGTCTTCCATAGGACATTCACCCTAGCCAATTTTAGGTTTTTCTCACACTCACTACTGGTTTGGATGGCAAAGCTTTTTTTAGCTATTAATTGAGATGTGGTTGATAACTCTGCACTTGGTGGTTAGATGGTCGATAAGAAAGAAATTCTAAAGTGGGGTAAAAAATACGACAAGGATCAGGGTTGGTGGGTTCAAAAAGAAAATGAGTTAGGCACCAAGTTTCGCAAGTCAAAAATTCTAACTCGCGACGACCTGATTCAAATTGTTGAATGGAAATTCAAAGATGTCTCAGAAGAAAAAAGGAAAAGAATTACAGAGGCTGTAATTAAAAACGATGAATCAATGATTGAGCGGATATCCAGTCAGGTTTTTAATATTCCCGGTAACGAAGATGCATACCGAGTGAACAGTCTCACAATGCTCAATGGCGTTAGTCCAGTTCTAGCAAGTGTAATACTTGCGTTTTTTGACCCTAAACAGTACGGGGTCTTTGACATACATGTATGGAGAGCCTTGCTGGGCAACGAACCACCCAATCTTTTCACAGTCCAAAACTACCTAAAACTACTAACCGCAATCAGAAAAACGGCAAATAAAAATAATCTCGATGCAAGAACTGTTGAAAAAGCATTCTATAAAAAACACCTTGACGAAAGCAACTAAACTCGCAATAATTTCTTGAATAATGTTGAGCATTAAGCTAAAAACAATATGTAAATAATCAAAAGTTCAGCCTCATTAGAACCAATTAGAATAAAAGCTTCCAACCTAAAGCTAGCAGGATTCCGAATGGAAAAAATTACGCTACAGAACATAACCAAAGCATCTCTTAATCGAACAATGCGAGACTTATTCCAAGATTTAATTGACATCACAATGGAAAATAACCCGAAAGGCGGATTAAAATCAATCCCGACAAATTATGGCTACATATTTTTCTGGTATGGATGGCTAAATAAGAAGAACCTACAAAAGTATTACGTTGATTATGTTACTAAAGAAAAAGTTAAAGAAATCAAGAAAAATAAAAAGGAAAACTCCGCGTTAACTCTTCAGAATCAGCTCAGTGATTTTTTATTCTCAATGGTACGTGACCACCCCGATATTATTGAGGGAGGTCATGCTGAAACCCACTTGGCAATTTTAGCGCCTAGACTTAAGCAGGCATCGATAACAGAAGCCGCAAAAGCGCTCAAAGAATACTCCCAAAGACTAGAAAGAGTGGAAAAGTTCACTCATAAATATCTTAAAAGAAATTCCGGAAAGATTGTTGAGGAAATTGAAACAAACTTCGAGTCAATAGACTACATCACTTCAAAAGATGTAGGCAAGTTTGCAGACGAGTACTTCTGGGATGATGAATGTGGATACATTGAGCTTGCTCATAAGAAATTGGCTTGCGAAATTCAGGTTAGAGTACATTTTGATGCTAACGATAAACTAAGTGAAGTTATGGCGCGCATTGACCAAGTAATTGAGCCAATAAAACCCGAGGTGGGGGAAATGTTCCGCTACGGAAAATCCTTCTGGCCATTCTAAAAAGCTAATTTTGCATGTCATTTGCATTATGCACATCTTTTGATAAAGTCAAATTAGAAAATGTATTAGCGAAAGCTTCAAGGTGAGTATGTTGGTCAAACAACTTAATAGTCTTCAGACAAAACTTATTGCAAGTTTTGTTTTATTAATCTTGATTATTGCCGGTGGTACGTTTTTCTATACTTATAATGAAACAAAGCAGGCAATGCTTGATTTATCCAAAGATGAGATGTTGCAAGTAATAGGTATGATTTCACAACAGTTTTCAACTAATGAAATAACTAAAATGCTACAATTACAGCCTGGACAAGAAAATACAGCAGAGTACCTAACTTTACAAACAAAAATGCAGACTATACGTATCTTAAGTCCAGATATAATTAATATTTATACTATGTACATCAATGAAGGAGAAGTAATTTTTCTTGTAGATGATGCCCAAGATGAACCAGCATTGATAGGAGATGTATATGATGCACCAGATCAGCGATTGTTTGATGCCATAAATGGAGTTTCGGTTTCCGATAGCATGTATACGGATATGTATGGAACTTTTCTTTCTGCTTATGCCCCTTTAAAGGATGAAAATGGTAATGTTGCGGTGGTAATTGGTGCAGATATGGCAGCTACAAAAGTTATTGAAAGACAGAACTTTATTGGTAATACTATCTATTTCATAATTGGGATTGCTATCCTTATTGCCGCAATAATTATGGGCTGGTTTTCAATGACTATAATTCGAGATATCAAAAAATTGAATATTACCGCAGAAGAGATTAGCAAAGGGAACACCAGCGTTACTATAGATGTTAAAAGAAAAGATGAGATAGGTGAGCTAGCGGAATCTTTCAGCCGAATGGTTGCCAGTCTTAAGTTTATGATGTCTGAAAAACAAGAAAATGATAAAGCCTAATGAGAAAGGTGAAACCAATGAGTGACTTATCGGACAAAATTCTTAAAACTACAATTAACTACATCGGTCCTGCAGCTCTTAAATTTCTTGAGCGCCAAACCCTTTCCCATATGAATGGTCTAAAATTTTCAGATATAGAAAGGAAACATTTACCTGAGTTAGCCAAATGGGTCAATATATCTGCTGGACTTGTTATAGATAAAACTAAAGCATATGAATTATCCAATAAAATTCTAAATTTTTCCTAAATAAGAATCATGTAAGAAAAAACATTTTCCTATTATGATGGAACATAAAAGAGGTTGGAGTAACTCACATGTCTAGCTATTGGTGATTGAGTACGCGAGCATAATTTGCTAATGTGCGTCATAAGTTGATAAGCTGCTTTTAATGCTAGATTTTGGTTGTATCCATGCAGATATTTTGCTTCGATAGTTAGCGTGTTTATAGTGATTTTTGCGTCAACTTGGATATCGCCATCTTCAGTGACCCATTTCAATGTAACGCTCTCGTTGCTTTCGGCTAATCCCAGCCAGCGAAGAAGGCCAAACCATCTACCTCGAAGATCTAAAATTAATTGGTCTACCGATATATCTGAGGGGAGAAATGTTTGCAGTAAAGTAACTTTTGATGCACTATTACTGATTGAGTTTTGTTTGAGATTTTTTGCGATATCGGCTATAATTGTGTAGCCTTCGTTGCTTTTCTTTATGATGCCTTCCGCTTCAAGGCGATTAAGAATTCTGGAAAGGGTTTCAGGATGTAAACCTAATCTACGTTTTAGGCCTTCAAATGTAAAGAAACGGAATCCTTCATCGCTTAAGAATTCTAAAATATCTACGTCGCGAGGGCTAAGTGACCAATCGGGTAATCCATTCAACGTAATGTCAAGCAAAGGAATTATCATAACTTATTAAATCAATAGCTGAGGAGTTTCTTTTGAACATTACTCCCAGAGTGCGATAAAAAAACATAGTAAGCGTAATTCAATTAATGTGTTTTATGTTAATTTTGTGTTCATATTATCTATTCATAAGTGATTTGTAT
The DNA here is from genome assembly GCA_963701765.1 of Candidatus Bathyarchaeota archaeon. GTDB lineage: Archaea > Thermoproteota > Bathyarchaeia > Bathyarchaeales > Bathycorpusculaceae > JADGNF01. The sequence goes on along the minus strand of CAVPBD010000009.1, from coordinate 190,398 downwards.
CCTTAGCAACATCATTTATGCAGTAGAGATCAGTTTGAATCTCTAAACAGTTAGAGTGAACAAATTGGGTAATGCCTATAAAATCCTCGTTGTCGATGATGATGAGAACATAAGAAATACTATGAAGACGATCCTGAGCGATAAAGGATACATAGTAGACTTAGCTGCAAATGGAAAAGAGGCTATTCGAAAAACCGATTCAACAGCGTATAACGTTGTTCTTTTAGACATACGATTACCTGACATGGAAGGCATAGAAATTCTCAAAAAAATGCATGATACTGTACCAAAAACCCGTAAAATAATGTTAACAGGATATCCCACACAGCAAAATGCAATTACAGCTCTAAACAATAAAGCAGACGTATATTTCGTTAAGCCAGTAGCTGTTGATGTTCTTTTAGAAAAAATTCAAGAGCAGATAAAGCTGCAAGAAGAGGAAACCAAGTTTGGAGAAGAAAAAATAGCTGAATTTATAAAGACAAAAGTCAAAATGCTCCAAAAAGGCAACCCAAGGCAATAGTTGGATCATATTTTATCTATTCTTTTTAATGCTGGGTTAGGTTCAATTTGAGGGACGTTAATTCTTTCTTATTATGCTCTTAAATTCTTTTTTATGATAAAATATACTCAAGAAATAGATCAAGATTATTGTTTTCGCTTCTAATTGTTTGAAAATTTTCTATGGTTATTTCAACTGCATAAGATTTATTAGTTTTCTACTCAGCGTTTTATTAAGTATTGTATCATAATACAAAATACACATATGGGTAAATAGAAACCATCGAAAGCTAATAGGTGCTTCATCTAAAAATCAAGGTCCAAACAATGGAATCCAACTTCGAACCCGCAATGATAGACACAACAATCCTAATAGATAGTGGAACAAAAAAACAAAACTTCAAAAAAGACCATTTAATAGAACTTTTAAAATCAAACAGAATAGAAACAAAAGTCGCAGAAAGACCACAAACAATTTTAGAAGATGTAATTCCGACACTAATTCTAACTAAAACAAACATCTCAGAATCATTTTTCAAAAATCTTGCTTTAGAATTGGACCTAGACTTCATAGATTTCTCGAAAATTCAAAGAATCTACAGCAAAGAATCGAGAAGCCAACTAGTGACTATATTACCGTATAATGTAATAAAACAATACAATATAGTTCCAATAGAAATTAATCAAACGAACGCAAAATTTGCCACTAGCAATCCCTTTGACGAAAAAATAAAAATTGTTCTACAATGCCTTTTTAGCAGTTGGCAAATCGACTTATGCTGTGCCTCACCCAAATCTATCGAATGGGCAATAGAAAACGTATACAGCAAAATTCATAAAGAAAAAGCAATGTTAGATTTATTCAACAGAACTCCTGATCAGTCAGCATATAAAGTCCTTTTCCCTGCCCAAAAATACTTCATAATAGGTCTACTTTCATTTATCGGAATAAGTCTTGCAGTAAATTCTCTGCTAACTGTTGCAGTTCTTTTTGCTACGATAAACATTGGGTACTTTTTAATTAATCCAGTTAAGATATTCATATCAATTAGGGGTTTTCAACAATCAAAAACTGCCACTACGATTACTAAGGGTGAAATAGATTGGACCTTAAATGAAGATTTACCCATCTATACAGTGCTAGTTCCTATTTATCATGAAGCAAAAGTGCTGCCTCAAATTCTACGTAATATTCACCGCTTAAACTATCCAAGAGAGAAGCTTGATGTAAAAATTCTAATGGAAGAATCAGATAACGAAACAATAGATGAAGCAAAAAACTTGGGCCTATTTGGATCACCTAATAAAAAGATTGAGGGAATTCCTGAAAACGAGTATGACCGATTTCTTGAAATCTTTGATCCTATTATTGTTCCTTCAGCGAAAATAACAACCAAACCACGTGCCTGTAACTATGGATTACTGCGTGCAAAAGGGGAGCTATGTGTAATCTACGATGCTGAAGATGATCCGCATCCGGACCAATTAATTAAATCAGCAATTGTCTTCTTGCGCTCAGAACCTGATGTTGTATGTCTTCAATCAAAACTTAACTTTTATAATTCTAACGAAAATATTTTAACAAGATGGTTTTCAATAGAATATGGATACTGGTACGAATTCTATCTACCCGGATTAGACTATATTGATGCACCCATCCCACTAGGAGGAACTAGTAACCATTTTAGAATATCAAAACTAGATGAACTTGGACGCTGGGACCCCTACAATGTAACCGAAGATGCGGACATAGGAATAAGACTTGCACGCTTTAAGTTTAAGACCCAAATCATAAACACTTACACTTACGAAGAAGCCACAATCAGTGTTAAAAGCTGGATACGCCAACGATCAAGATGGGATAAAGGACACGTACAAACCTATCTTGTTCATATGCGACACCCAATAAAGCTTCTCAAAGATTTAGGGATAATAAAATATGCAAAATTCCAATTTACATTTGGGGGAGGAATTATAATGCCTTTATTAAATCCGTTTCTCTGGGCATTATCCATCATGTCACTATTTGCCTCTTCTGCTTTGGGAGTATTCTTCCCAAGTTATATTCAGCCTATTTGTTTGTTTAATTTAATAGTTGGCAACTCGACCTACTTGCTTCTATATGTTATTGCATGTATAAAACGGAAAAAATATGATGCTGTACCTTATGCAATTGCCATGCCAATATATTGGGCTTTAATAAGCATCGCAAGCTGGCGAGGACTCATTCAACTGATTCGAAAACCATTCTACTGGGACAAAACAAGTCATGGAGTATCAAAAACAACTCAAAAACTCAAAAATTAAGTAACGCGTAAAATAATGAATATAATTCTAACAAAAAATAATTTTGTTTATTAAAGCTTTAGAAAATCATATATCTCCAAAGGGGTACCTAAACTGGGGGAGAAAAATGAGCGAAAAACCAACCACCGGATTTATTTTTTCTTTGATAGGAGGAATATTCGTATTGCTTGGAGGGTTACTTTGGTCTGCATTAGGCACTTTAATAGCAATCTTTACCAGCTTAGGTTTTCTGCTTTACGCCTTTCTGATATTTGGAATTATAATTATTGTCGGCGCCTTAATGATGAATAGTAATCCAAAATCCGCGCATACATGGGGAATTATTGTTATCATACTTGGCGTATTATCGCTAATCGGCATAACAACAACCTTAGGTGGCATACTTTCTATAGTCGGAGGAGCACTCGCATTAACCTGGAATCCATCGCGCACCGCAAATGTACAAACTATCCCTCCGCCACAAGGGGCAATAAGATTCTGCCAAAACTGTGGTAGCCCGTTAACATACGTCCAAGAATATCAACGATGGTACTGCACAGCAGAACAAAAATACGTATAACTCCCTTAATATTTTTTAAGGAAATTCTAGTATTGGAGTTAAAGAATAGCACTTCTTTTTTGGCATTAAGAAAGATTATTTTTCGTGATGTTTTTTACCTTTTCTTTCTTCTTCCGGGTTTCTTTTACCTCGATTTTTTCCAAAAGATTGCTTAGAATTGTTTTTGCCGCTCTCTTGTCTAGGGGTCTGTTTTCATTCCCACATTTAGGAGAGTAGATACATGAGGGACAGCCTTCGGTGCATTCGCATTCGCTTATCAAGTCTAGTGATGCAGCAAATAGCTTTACAATCATATTGTAGAGTGTTTCAGAAATGCCGATGCCACCCTCGAAACCATCATATACGAAAATTGTAGGCTGCCCAGTATCTGTATGCAGAGGAGTCGAGACTCCACCTATATCCCATCTATCGCACATTGCATAAAGTGGAGCTATGGCGATTATTGCGTGCTCAACAGCATGTAAACCTCCTGCAAAATCCCACTGCATCTTCTTTTGGATTAGGTTTTTAATTTCTTCAGGCACTGTGAACCATAGACCTATTGTGGAAAAAGTTAGCGCAGGTAAATTGAGCGGTTCAATTCCTAAAATTACTTCATTATTTTTCAGTACAAATTGATGATATTTCTCGGTAACTTCAACTTCGCCTAAACCGAATTTTAAGCCTTGAATTTTTTCTTCAAATTTCTTCTTGATAGTTATATCTACAATTTTCCTAGGTTCGGTATTATAACTAACGTCTTTTTTCCTTACTATGGCAGTGAAGTCCTTAAGATTGAGTTCTTCAACTACATAGGTTTCACCCTGATGGAGCAACACAGCACCTTCATGGGCTTCCTCATATGCTTTATTTAACTCTAAAGTTTCAAGAACTTGACCATCACAAATAACGGTTACAATTTTGCTGGAAATGTTATTTATGTTCACAATTTCTGTGGGTCGTGTAGTTCCGCAGAATTCATAACCCTTAAAGGTTTTTTTAACAAGTTTTTGCTCTTCAAGAGAAGTAAGGCTTTGGCTTAGAACAGCCGGGAAATATTTATGGTCCTCTTCGGTGAGCGGAAGTTCGGAGGCAGCGCACATAATGTGGCCTTTAGATATGTATGGGTTATGCAGGTCAATAATGGCTCGTTCATGGGGTCTTCCAAAAAACGCTTTAGGATGCTTCATAAAGTATTGGTCGAGCGGATTTTGAAAGGCAACTAATGTGACTATCGAGTCTGCGGTAGTTCTTCCTGCGCGTCCTGCTTGTTGCCAAGTTGAGATTACTGTTCCGGGGTAGCCGGAGATTATTACTGAATCTAAAGAGCCAATGTCTATGCCTAATTCTAATGCGTTGGTTGAAGCTACGCCAATTAGGCTTTTAGTGCGCAATTTATTTTCAATTACTCGACGTTCTTCAGGCAGATAACCTGCACGATAAGCAGTAACGACCTCAGCCATCCCTGGCAAGGCACGTTTACGTTTAAGATCTTCACGTGTCCATCTTACCAAAAGTTCAGCCATCTGCCTAGAAACGGTAAAGCATAAAGTCTGCAAGTTCTCGCTTAGACTAAGAACAAACAGGTCTTTTGTTTCTTGATGGGTTGAACGTCTAATAGCGCGTAAAGCATCAGTGAAGGGGGGATTCCAGAACACAAAATATTTTTTTCCGCGGGCAGAGCCATCATTTGCTACAATATCGAATTGCTTTCCCGTAAGCTTCTGAGCATGCTCATCTGGATTTGCTATTGTAGCTGAGCTTAATATAATCTGGGGTTTAGATCCATAATATTCGCAGATTCGCAATAGCCTTCTTATCAGCATTGCAACATTAGAGCCGAAAACACCACGGTAAACATGACCTTCGTCGATTATTATGAATTTGAGATTATGAAAAAAATTTCGCCACTTATAGTGCCAAGCAAGGTATTTGTGTAATCCATAAGGATTGCTTAGGATGATTTTTGAGCTTTCCCGGATGCTAGATCGTTGGTGGGTAGGAGTGTCACCATCATAAACATTTGAAAAAGCATCTATACCAGTCTCCTGCTCCAGCTCACGGAGCACTTTTAGTTGATCATTAGTTAACGCCTTTGAGGGATACAAGTATAGAGCGGTTGTGGCTTTGTTAGTGCATATTGCTTCAAAAACTGGCAGGTTAAATGAGAGGGTTTTACCTGACGCAGTGGGTGTCACAATGACTACGTTTTTTCCTTGACGAATCTTGTTTATGGCATCAGCTTGATGAGAATAAAGTTTAATCCCCTTACGATCCAGATAACCTTGCAGACATGCTGACAGAGGTTTTTCAAGTTCACCAAAACGAGCCTCGTGAGCTGGAATTTCTTCGACATGCACTATCTGTTGTTTATACCCCTTCAGCCCTTTTAGATAGAGAATATATTTTGCCATATCCATTTAAGCTCACTCCATCTGAACACAACAGAAAAGCCTTATCAAAGCCATGAAATCCTGACGATTACACCCGACAATAGCATAACGGTTCATATAAAAGTCATCCGCTTAAAAAAACCAAACAAACTCGAAGACCTTAAGTAAGCCCGTGTTTGATTTTAATTTCATTATGCCAAATTTGGATTGGAGCAGAATTGTTCTGCCAAATAACTTAAGAGTACTCCTATTCCCCAGACCATCCAGCATGACGGCGCAATTATCAATTGCCATAGGATACGGATCAAACTTTGAAACGGAAGACTCCGCAGGGATGGCTCATTTTCTTGAACATTTAATAGCAGGCGGATCCGCAAGACGCATAGCCCTTTCTCGAAGTATTGAGCAAATGGGTGGGTACGCTGATTTCTCTACTGCTAATGAAGATACTATGATAATTACAGATATTATACCAGACAAGATAGGTAAAACCTCAAAAACACTATTGAATCTTGTCTGTGATTTAGAGTTTGAGGAAGAAAAAGTTGAGTCAGAACGCAAGATAATTCTGCATGAGATTGCGGAAATTGAAGATAATCCTTGGGCAACTCTAGACGAGTTGCTTCGAAAAAGTCTATTTAAAAATCACCCAATAAGACGACCAGTTCTGGGATTTCGTAAAACTGTTAACAAACTGACACTAAGTATGCTTGAAGAAGCCCACCAAACGCAGTATATTCCACAAAACATGATCTTGCTATTGACAGGAAAATTCTCAGAAAAAGACATCAAGACGATTTGTCAGGACTTTGGTGATTTGAAAAAGGTACACCTAGATCTAAACCAAGCAATTCATATTGAAAATGGTAAACACCAAAAGGAAGCAAAGAAGGAGAAGACAGGAATTTCCCAGTCCTACTTAAGCATTGGTTTAAAAACTACTCATGCAAAACACCCCGATATACCCGCCTTGGATGTCATTGATACCATAATGGGAGCAGGAGCAAGTTCAAGACTTTTTATCGAGTTGCGTGAAAAAAGGGCCTATGCTTACAGCGTTGAATCAGGCCATAATTATGGATCAGATTATGGATACTTCCATATTGATTGCGCAATCGAAATTAAGCATTTTGAGGAAACACGAAAACTTGTCTACAAAGAGATAGCAAAATTGAGAAATGAAAAAGTCTCTGAAAACGAATTAAATAAAGCCAAAGACATGATCGCAGGCAGCATCTTAAGAACCCTAGATAGCCCAGTAGATTTTCCGGAGACACTTGTTAATATGGAAATACAGTTCGGCAACGAAAACGCCTTACAAAATTACTTAGATAAAGTAAAAACCTTATCAACAAACGATATTGCAGATGCAGCAAACAAATACCTAACCGAGAATAACTTAGCAGTAGCATCAGTCTCGCCAAAAATATAAGCTTCACTTCAGTTAAAAAGCAACAAATATGAGTAGAATATCCATAAAAGATAAAAGAAAAAGCCAATTTTTTATCGGTTATCTTGCCAGGTTATGTATTCTTCTGTTGACTCAAAGTATTTGTCCATATAGTCACTGAAAATGCGGTAAACGTGCACGTCATTGCCGAGGGTCGGTCGCCATATGTTTAGCCAGTCGTAAATTTCTGTTGATATACTGTTGTAGGATATGTCTCCTAAAGTATCGTGACTATAGTAGTCTCGTATGGGATCTAAAATTACGATTTTGTCGCCTCCAATCGGTATAACAACCGCAACATGCCCAGCGTTTACCCCTGTAATCCAAATGCATTCAACTTGGCGACTAAAGTATGCTCGAATCATGCTTGCGAGTAAGGCTGCTGAGTCCTCACAGTCCCCCATGCGCATGACTAAAGTTTCATTCGGTAACTGCGCCATCTGATTTGAATGAGCCAACTTATCTATTGTGATATCTGTAAGATCTGTGGGTAGTTCGGGATATAATCCATCATCTCGGTAAACGATGTTATTATTGACCCAATCATAAATTGCTTTGATACCGCCCCAGTATTGGACGGAATCGGTATCGTTTCCAAGTGTGCCGGTAACTTCAAGGGTGATGTTCATAACTGCTGGGTCTTCGGGGGTTATGAAGCATTCTAAAGGAGTCCTCATTAGCCGTGAATCTGTTAACTCTTTAAGAGCTTGATAATAAGACTGATATCGATTGAATTCTACCTCTAAGTCTCGATAAAGCGCTTGTAGTGCTTCATAGCGTGCTAAATATTGTGCGACATCTGAAGTCCTTGATCCTCCTATGCTATAAAAATCTGGACTTTGCAATAGGACTCCTTTGTATTTACTTTCTAAAACACTGTAATTACCTAAAAGAGCGTAATATTTTGTCTGTAGCTCAGCGTATTCTTCTTTAAGTCTAGTTATTTCATCAGTTAATCCTGCGTTTTTTGAAGTTGCATTGTTTAAACTTAAAAATCCAACTATGACAACAGACGCAATAAGTATTATAGTAGCAAAAGTCAGCAGAGACTTTTTCAATCCAGATGCCTCGCTACAACACGAGCGACTACATTTAAAAGTTTTACGAATAAAGTGTTACTTCATGCTTTTTGTTGGTTAGACCAGAACATAAAGTGCAAAATGGGATAGGCAGAATTGCTCGATTATTGATTTTCGGTGATGCGCCCTTTGGTATAGGGAACGTACTCTCGGATAGATTCGATGCTTGTTTTACCCATTTTTTCTCTTTGCTCTTTGGGGAACTTTAAGGTTAAGGACCGCAAAACCATCTTTAGTAAGTCTTTGCCGGTTAGATCGCCTGGGCTAAGAACTACATATGCTTTTGTTTTAGCTTTTACTGCATCAACTGGGCCCCCAATGAACTTTGCTTGTTCTTCATCGTAAACCACTCCGATGGCCATTTTTAGCGGTGTTCCGCGCATCCAGTTTCGTTTCCCTATTACTGCAAATGCGCCGTGAGCAACGAATTCACCTGATGGTCCGCTCTTGCTTAGCTGTTCAGGTTTTACCCAATAGACATCTGCAGCACCCATATTTTCGCGCCAAGCTCTGGAAAAAGCAGCTGCAAAATCGCCTGCCTCTTTTAATGTTTGTTCGCCAGGTTCCTTACCTTCAGTTTTAACCACAACGAATGGTGAACCTACGATGTCAGCGTGAAAAACGGCATCGTAAGAGTCAGTGTATTTTTTGATAAGAACCTCATTGCTGACAGCGTCTTTACCTGCGACTACCAAAAAGCCTTCCGAGGAGTTAAACCAGCGAAATTTCTCAAACCATTCTTTACTTGTTACTTTACGGGTTTCTAATTCTTCCATCGCTTCTGCGGGTGCTGCTACCTTCAAAGCTTCCACTTCACCAAGTTTCTTTTCGATCTCAACTAGCTTTTTATGTGAATCCTCCAAAGCGGTCAAAACACCTACTGATTTTTGTTTTGCCTGTTTTCCGCGATCATAAAACTCCGCAGCGTTCTCATAAAGTGATTTACGTAAACTCAAACTGAACTGCAAATCATTTAAAAGAAGGTTAATAGCTAAGTTGCGTCCGTCAAATGATTCAAAATATGTTTCCGGTTTGCTACCTGTTTTCTTAGCTTCAGTGACCTGAACGGTTACCTCGTTAATGTCTCGACCTTGGTTGCGGGCTGAGGCAAATTTTTCCAGCAAAACCTGAAGCTCATTAAAGTTGGCGTAAATTGTGTCTCCAATATGTTTAGCGCGCTCCATTTTTCGTCCATCTTCTTGCAACGCATGCTCTTGTTCAGCAACCATCCGTTTTAGTCGCTCAGCCTCACGCTTAAACTGTCCTACATCGATACCCGCAACTGCCTTCTCCGCAGCCGTCACACGTACATAAAACTCATCTAAGGCTTCACTAAAGCCAGAATACGATTGAAACTTGAACGGTTCATAACGTTCTAATTTGAAAGGGACCACATCCATGAATCCCCCTATATTATCTAGAATAATCCTAGGCTCAAGTTTCTGCGTAGAAATAGCCGACAATAATTCTGTTAATGCAACGAATATGGCGTCTATTTCGGTGCTTGTTAATTTGCTGCAGGATTTTGTTTTTTCCACATTTGCTCTTTGCAAAAGCTCCTCGCCGTAGACACCACCTAATCCCAGAGCGCGAATTATAACCCGGACAACTTCAGAATCACCACCAGCCTGTAAGGCAGCAATTAGTTCTTCATGCGTTACTTTGAAGGGGTTTTTCCCGCTTGATGGGGGATACTGATAGGTTTCGTTGCGGACTATGTTTCGGTCACGCATTCGTTTGAAAAACAGAGCCTGCAATATCTCGCCCTTCTCCCCGGTTAAAATTAGGTTACCTTCACCAAATAATTCTATGATAAGCTGCATCATACCCGTTTTAGTTTTTATTTGGAATAGGGCAATGCGTTCAAATTCGTACTGTTCTACCTTAGTTATCCAAGCACCGGGTAGATATTTTCGCAAGGTCATACAGAAAGCGGGCGGCGTTTGAGGTTTTTCAAGTGTGTAACTTGTTAAGTGTATTCGTCTACCTGCTTCCAAAACCAACATTATAGGTGCTTGGCTTACCTTATGCAGCTTTAAAAGTAAAGTCTTAGCATCCAACTGGTAAATGTTGTTTATTCTAGCATCTATAAGTTTGTCTTTTAATTCATTGACAATTGCATGCAAGTCAAAGCTTGTGAAGTCTTTCTTAGGCAGAGTTAGCACCACACGCTGAAATTAAAAATACGAGCTCACTATTAATCGTTCTATATTTTTTTAGAATTTCTGCAAACAAGAGCCCATGTTTTATTCAATATTGTGCTTTTTGACTTCTTGTTAGCGTTCTATTATTGCGGAAACATTTTGTTGGCGCTCCAACTTTAGCGCTTAACGTCGTCGATTGGAACGCGTGAGGTGGCGAATGACGCTAAGTGTAGAGCACTTCTTAATCTCTCGCTCTTTTTCCGGTTTGTTTTCTTTTTCGAAAAAGCTCTCTATCATCTCTGAGAGCATTTGTTAATAGTTCGATTTTATTAAAAAGTACCTTTTTGTATTCCTCATTATATCGACATTTCTCTGAGACATCTTTTTCGTGCATTCTATATTGTGGGTTTGCCAAAAAATTCCAAAAGGCCGCATTACTTTCATTTTCTGCCAACTTTAAATCGTAATTAACTAAAAGTTTTAGCTCCCACAAGTTTAAGCTTAGAATATTGGCTAAGTCGCGGTCTGTTTCTCGGTCTAATTCCACTCCAGATATCCTGCTATAACATTCTTTTTTGTCAAATTTTAGAGCCTGAAGTTCTGAAGGTAAATTATCCTCCCTCAGGTCTAAAAAATTCTTTAACTCTTCATCAGGTAATTGAGTTAGAGCTTTATACCTATCACTTAGACTATAAGTTACGTTCTGAGCACCTACAATTGTTTTCTTGACTAAGTCTTTTTTAATTAAATGCTTTAGATGCTTTGATAAAACTCGATTTGTAGGTTCATGCTCGGATATTTTGGTAACCGCATTTTGTAGTTCAATAAATCGGAGTTTCTTGTCTTCCATTAAGACACGAAATATGTCTTGGCATGTATTATCAAGGGTAATTTGCGCATTAAGTAGAGAATCTTTTTTGTTGTCCGGGATAGTAGATTTTTTTTCTTTGCCCATTTTTGTCATCTCGAGGTAAATTGGATACCTGACTGGATACCTGCTGTTAATATCTCTAAAGCCCTTTTAAGGCTTGATTATTCAGTCAAAAATCGCGATAACCAGACTTCGGGGTTGACACCCCAAATCAATATGGATGGAGATAAAGAATATCACATTACTAACTAATACTTGATTCTACTAAAACGGTTTAGTTTCCTGCTCAGTGGTGATGTCACCCGTAAATCCATCTTTCTCCTTTTTTGGATGACTATTTTACTTTCTTTGTTTCGATTCAATAATAAAGAGTTGTAGTATATATGCAGTCACATAACTTCATATTTAATTCGTTCTTATCTAGAACTTAAAACGAAGAAAAATGCAACAGTCCAAATGCTACACTTCCCTAAACTCACGACAATAAGAAAGGTAAAGTTTTCACTCCTAGTTTACGGTTAATTCCAACATATGAATTTAGAAAAGGAGGTGATACAATGGGAGTGGGAAAAATGAACATTTGGGTTCCTGATGCGTTTAAAGCCAATTTTGCCATCGATAATACTTACAATTTTGTTGCTACGATACAGAATTGTGACGGTTCAGTTCTTGAATGGAAAGGAGGCAGATATCAAACTAAAGACGGATCTTGGCATCAGATACTTGGTGATCCCTCAGGATTAAAACCTGGTGTACTTGGTTTCTATGATGGTGTTCCTGGAACGGGTGATCCCGGCCACATTATGTTAGAATTGCCACCGGGACGTTATTTAGTATCAGCTTCAGTACATGTATGGATTGTAAATAGAAGACTTACTAGGCAATCTTGCCACTCATAAAGCGGTAGTAGATGTTTGTTGCGATGAAACTGCATGTGTAACTCTATTCCAGCCTTCTGGTTTTCATTGTTCAATAGTTATGGTGTTTGAGCTACTGTATCCACTATTGGAACATAATGATTTAATCAAAGGCGATGTTCGTAAAAACATTGAAACCCTTAAACGCTTAATGTATAACACGCTAGTTCCGTCTGATTTTGACAAGAATGAGCTTGAAATTGCCAAGACAATAGTTAAGCGTCTCACATCAAAAAAATAGGCACTGGATAAAATAAATTATTCAGACCTTTATACTGTCTTAGACGACAAACTTCCATTTTTTTATGGTTTTTCTTTTTTTATGTTGGAAAGTATTTTCCGTACCTATAGTATCACTGTTTTAAGAAGCCTAAGAAGTTCAGCGCCGATGTCTAAAATGTTAATAGCAAGAAAAAACAGCATGGAAATAGAACCTTTCAGAATCCAAAATTAATTAAAAACGGAAGGGAATATCTCACAAGTGCTCTAGTAGTGATAATCTTATTCTCTTTGAACTAATCCTTTTTTCTTTTTCTATAATGTAGCCGAAGTGAGGTAGCTTTTTCCGTTTTGGTGAATAATTACACATCACCCGTAACCTTTTCCCTTTTTTTAAATAAAAACAATCTTTAGATTCTGATTTAAATAATCCATTTATGGATAATTGAATTAATGCACGTTCAAGAAAAGGAACAATACCTCTTTATTTAAAGAGGCACGAATAAATCAACAACCCTGTTCGTCCATTTTTTGGATAAAGAAGTCAGCTATATCTTTAGGACTTTTTTTGTTGGCATTAAAGTATTTTATTGTTGGAAGTAGTCCTGGTATTTCAGATTCATCAAATCTAATTGGAAGGATGTATTCGCCCAGTTCTTTAATGTTCCTTGCAACTGCACTTCTCCTTTCATGAGTAGGCCAAGCTTTTGAAGCATAATCTTTTGAAATTAGCATTATACAAAATCCTGATTGTTTGTAATACACATCCATCAAATACTCAGATAGGTCTTTACCCCACATTTTTCCCTCGAAAAATAAGTCAAAAAAAACAGATATGCCTTTTGCTCTAAGTATTTCAGCTAGGGCTGATGCATAATCTCTTTGTTCACTTGCATACGAGATAGCCACATCATAAATTATTGTTCTTTTATTATTTACTTTTTTTTTATTATCTCCTGAATCATCCTCTAAAAAAGGTCCAAAAAGCTGATTCAATAGTGCTATAAACATAGAATGGAGTCTGTCCTTAATTCTTTCATTTCTTCCTCCAATTTTAAAACTGCAACGAATTTTAAACCCATCAATTGCATTACCTAACCTTTCAAAATTATAATAAACAATGGCATTTTCTTCCCACGAAAATAAGCCATCATTTTTTGATACGTTAATACATTTGAGGCGTAAATCTGAAAGCGCTATTAACAACTGATTTAAGTTTAGTTTTCGGTCAGGAAGAAATATTGCCTCTCCTTTAACTTCCTTGAAGAATTTTAAATAATATTCATTAATTTGAATAGAGTTTTGAGTTAATAATTCTGGAAAAATCCTCAAATCAGTAGGGAGTGGACTAGCATCCGAGCTAAAATTTCTGATAGCAATCTTATAACGAAGATAAGCTACATCTAATACCTGAAGAAATTTATTTCCTTCAAACTGTTCCTCAAGTTCTTTGAATGATACAATACCTTGCTTTTTCATCGCAAAAATGGGGATTTCCGTTTTTAGTTTGTTATATTCTGGTTCATTAATAATAATTAAATCATCATCAAGGTCCTGATTATATTCTATAATTCCTTGATTATTATAATCTGTAAGAAGAAACTGTAATTGTTTCTTTTCAATTTTTGTTTCCATCAGCTTTTCAAAATAATAAGTGAATCCTGCTAAATCTGCTGCACCATAATTCTTAGATTGCATATATAATATCGTCTTCATAACTCCGTTTGAAAATACACTTTGAAGCATGGTTCTTGAGTTAACCCATGATATTTCTTTTAGTAATTGTTCTTTAAATTCTCGTACACCTGTTCCATCTTTAGGACATACTTTTAAATGAGCAGATATTTTTCCATCGTTTACCAAATTATTAATGAAATTCTCATCAAATTCGGTAATTTTCTGGTCAGTATGTGTTTGAACAAAGAAAATTTTTACTCTTTTTGAAAGCTTCTTCTTAACTAATTCATAAAGTTGAATAGCTTTATGAAAAGTTGTTAAATCGTTCTGTTGGAATAGTATCAGAATGATGTCAGAATCCATTATGAAGGGTAAAAAGGTACCAAGAACTGTTTCTTGACCCCCATAATCTTGAAGAATAATAAGTTTGTTAAGGTCATCACTTTTGGGAATATTCCAAGTCCACACTTTTTTCCCAAATGTGGACTTTACATTTCCCGGTTTATCCGTTGTAATATAGTTACAAAGAGTACTTTTACCTACTCCTGTATGACCTATCAATCCAACTTTAACATATTTGTATTTGATTAAATCTGGGCTATATTCAACACTTCTTGTTTTAATTATTGAAAAACCGAATCTAGATAATATAAACACGTAATTTTTTGATGAAAAAATTCTTTGAGCTCCACCGGTCTCTATAATTGAAGTTTGTTGTGCGTTTGTATCAAATTGTATTGTCTCATTAAAAGTACCAGCAAAAATTGTTTTTTCATCATCCAAAACATGAATACATTTACCACTGCTTAAAGCAACTCTAACTTCGGATATGATTTTATAGGGAATTTCTTCCTCTTCAGATATTTCAAAAACATATATTCTACCAGAATCTGTAATTGCTGCTAAAATGTATTCAGATAACCAAGCAATATCAGCAATGGAACCTTCAGCGTTAAGTATATTTTTTATATTGTATTCTCCAGAACTATTCTTAGTCCAAATTTGAATTTTTCCTGAAAAATCTCCTGTAGCCAATAGACCATTTTTTGATATACCTATCCCCGATACTATATCAGAGTGATTACGTAACCTTTTTTTTTGACCATTTACTCTGGGCATCTCTTAAAAAAACAAATATTTCACCATAATTAGAACTAGCAATAAAGGAGTTTTCGTTTAGCCATTGTGATTTGCATGTCATATGTCCAGTATTATATGTTGCAGTTTGCAGTACCTCATAATCTCCGTTTAATTTTAAGAGAACTATATGTCCATCCTGAGATCCAATTATTAATTCATTTTTTTTAGAACTATTGATTGTAGTGATTGCTGAAGAGCAAGTATACAAAATGTGCCTTTCATTATTTTCTATATTCCAAGAAACAACAACTCCGTTTTCATGTCCAGTGACCAATATGTTATTTTCTAAAATAAGTGAACCAGTAGTAATTGGTGAACCAGTAATCCTGAGATTTTTAATTTTATTGAGACTCAGTGTCAAGTTTCTCAACTTTATTTTTGAATTCTAATTATTGATTTTGTTTTTAACTTTTTTGTTTTTCCTAATATTTGTTAGTTTTATTAGTCTATGATTATTCAATAGGTCACTTCAGCAAGCCTCTTTGCCTTGATTGTCAACAATATCATAATAGAATGGTTGTGAAAGGGGATAATACGTTTGATGGTAAGGGTTTTTACTGCAACAAATGCAAGCAAACAATAACCTTTCCAACTTATAGATATTCAACACGCAGGTATGGCATTTCGCTCTGCAAAGATTGCCAAGAAGATCAATGACCCAATTTTATAATTCAATAAATTGAGATTTATCCTCAGCACACAGACAACTCACCTATCTGAGAGAAATAGTATAAGCAGATAATTCTAAATCCATGGTATTTCAGGAAGAAGGGATAATGACCTCTTCTCCAGTTAATACTGGATTTATACTTGAAACGGTTTATTAAGTAGGCAACTTTTTATGTAGATTCAAAATAATTATTGGAAAGGATTGAAACAGCGTGGAAATGCTTACCAAGATTTACTGGTTAAGAGTTGCTTTGGGTGGTGTTGCAGGTTTACTTAGTGCTGCAATTTCTCTTGCAATCCAATCGTCTAGCGGAGCATCACTTTTAACTCAGATTTCACAAACTAATACCCTGCTCAATGGCATAACCATGGCCTTAGCTATCTACCTCATATCCTACTATATCCTGAAAGCAAAATTTAGCTCAAAAGTTGAGAAACCCACTAAAATCATGACCATGGGCATATTCATCTACTTCTTTACATGGCTTATCGTTTGGGTGCTAACTCTAAGTATAATGATAGGCCCGATACCCGCCGCAGCTTAGTTAGCAAAATTGGATTTAAGAGTATTAGTTTACTCTTTTTTACTATTATTTTTATTATTCTTTAAAAAATTGGCAATTGTGGCTTGACTTTTGTCGCTTCGAAGAGTCTCTAAATGAGCCTTCTCTGTTTCTTCTGCATCAGGAACGGGTTCGTCAGCTTTATTTGTTTGTGGAGCGGTAGCTGTTACTGTTGGAGTTTCGATTCTAGCTACGGTACGCATGCAATCGGCCCACGCTGAAAAGAAGCCGCGATCAAAATCACCATGTAATCCGTTGCGTGTTTCATCAAGGAATTCGCGTCGGAAATTGTGTAAAACTGCCTTATCGGTCAAATCCAGTTTTGAAAGAAAAGAGTAGACATCGTTGCTCTTCTGTGAAAGAAGCATGCCAAATAAGGCACGGAAGTAGCCTCTGTTCCACTCTGTTTTTTGCATTTTCTGTTTGAGTCTTTCCAATTCACGCTCGGCTTCGGTGAATTGCCTATCCGCTACGAGTTGGAAATATCGTGTTACGAGTGCTTGTGGTACTGGCATATTTAGCGACCGCGAGTTTTCGCTGCTTTCTCCTCTTCTGTTACATCCTCTATTCCGTTTTCGGTTACTTTAAGGATTTCCTCACCTTCAGGCAAATATGGGCTTGAAACTAGCCTAGCGATGCGCACTGGACCATGAGATGCTCGTCTGAGATATATTCTTGTGTGGCTTGTGTGTCCGACGATATGCCCGCCTATGGGTTGGGTAGCGTCTCCGAAGAATTGGTCGGGTTTTGCCATGACTTGGTTGGTTACTACGGCTACTGCGTTGAAGGCTCTTGCTAGAGCAATTAGCTTGTGCATGTGTTTATTTAGTTTCTGTTGGCGTGAAGCGAGCATTTCTCTTCCGATGTATTCGCTTCGGAAATGAGCTGTCAAAGAATCTACTATTATGAGTTTGATGTTGTTTTCTTTTATTATTTCATCTGCGTTTTCTAAAAGAAACATTTGATGATCTGAAGTGAAGGCTTCTGCGTATATGATGTTTTTGACTACTTGCTCAGGGTCAAGACCCAAATGCTTTGCCATTTGGATAATACGTTCAAGCCTGAAGGTGTTTTCAGTATCCACATATAAAGCGGCACCATTCAATCCGCCACGTTCAACGGGTAACTGAACGTTAACGCAAAGCTGGTGGCAGAATTGGCTTTTGCCACTACCATATTCTCCGTAAAATTCGGTAATTGTTTGTGTTTCCAAGCCGCCGTCGACGATTTTGTCTAAAGCCTTGCTACCTGTACTAAGACGGACGACAGTTTGGCGCATTCGGTAGAGTTCGTCTGCGCGTACAAAGTTAATGCCTATCGCTGATCGGGCAGCGTCAATAATTTGGAAGGATTTCTTTTCGCTAACACCAACGGGTTCTAATTCACGTGCAGTAGCCATGGCTATTGCTTCTACTGTGTGGTAGCCAAGGTCACGAAGCTTTTGTGAAGTGGCTGGACCTACTCCGGGTAGGTCTTCAATAAATTCGTACTTCTTTTTCTCTGGAGTACTCTCTTTCTTTGTACTGGTTTTTTCTTCTGCTCCAGTGACTTTGGTTGATTCATCTTCCGACATGAATTTCACTTTCTCTGTTAGGTCTCAGCACAAAGAAAGATGTTTAGACATATTTAAAACCGATGTGGCAACGTACAGTTCTATCTACGGAGGGATAAGTTAAAGTGAAATACTATTTTTTCAGATGATGGAGGTTGTATTGTTTTTATTTTAAGTTAATGTATTATAGAAGGAACACTACCTGAAAATAGGGATTTGAATTGAAAAGCGCATGCGATAGCGTAAAGGAGATTGCTTATAACCTCATCAAACAGGCTGTAATCTTTCTGCCTAAGGATGTAAAAGCATCATTGCGCAAAGCATACACCGCTGAAACAAGCGAGATTGGCCGAATCCAGCTTAAAGTTATTTTGGATAATATTGCTTTAGCAGAGTCACGTTGTGCACCGATTTGCCAAGATACAGGAACAATAATTTTCTATGTTAAAGCAGGATCCCAAACTAAGAGTCTAAATGAAGTAGAAGAAGCCCTCATTGAAGCGACCCAGAAAGCAACAATTCAGATTCCGTTACGACCTAATGCGGTAAATCCATTCACTAATAAGAACAGCGGAGATAACACTGGACGATTTGTACCCCAGATACATTGGGAAATTACAGAAGGTAACTTTTTGGAAATTACAGTTATGATAAAAGGCGGAGGTTCAGAAAACGCTTGCATGTTGGGTATGTTAAATCCCGGCGAAGGATTAACCGGATTAAAACGATTTGTAGTCGATGCAGTAGCGAAAGCAGGGGGACAACCTTGTCCACCTACAATTCTGGGAGTAGCAGTCGGGGGTGGAGCCGATGCAGCCATGTTTTTAGCCAAAAAAGCTCTACTAAAACCGCTAAATGAAACAAATGAAGACCCCGAAATTGCTACTTTAGAACAAGAGCTTTTAGACGCCGTGAATTTGACCGGAGTAGGCCCAATGGGATTAGGTGGAAGAACTTCAGTGCTTAAGGTTCATATAGACTACGCATTTAGACACCCAGCGTCATTTCCAATTGCAGTTGCGTTTAGCTGCTGGGCTTGCAGACGAGCATCAGCAAAGATAAATGCTAATGGCGAAGTTGAATATTTGACGCATAAAAATAAGGGTGAAAATTAATGCCCACTCATAAGTTGAAGACGCCATTTTCTGAACAAGAAATCCGAAAACTCCGCGTCAACGATATACTCTATATTTCGGGAACGATAGTTACCGCTCGTGACCAAGCACATCAACGGGCATTAAAACTACACCAAGAGGGAAAACCTCTACCAGTTAATTTAGAGGACAAGGCGGTTTATCATTGTGGACCTGTGATGAGTAAGCAAGATAATGGAAGCTGGGTAGCGGTTGCAGCCGGACCAACGACAAGTACGCGAATGGAGCTTTACGAGGACAAATTCATTGAAAATTTTAGACCTCGAATAATAATTGGAAAAGGAGGTATGGGTAAAAAAACTGCAACTGCAATGGCAAAGTATGGTGCTGTGTATTGCGCATTTACGGGGGGAGCTGCGGTTTTAGCAGCACAATCAATTCGAAAAGTTGAAGGCGTGGAATGGCTCGATTTGGGAATGCCTGAAGCTATGTGGATTCTTGAAGTGGAAATGTTTGGTCCTTTAGTAGTTGCTATAGATTCACAGGGACATAACCTATTTGCGGATGTAGCTCAAAAAGTTGAAACAAATAAACATGAGATTTTCCAAAAATTTGGCTTGCTCTAATCCATGGGATTTTTCGTGAGCTTTAAACAATTTTATGGTCTTAAATTAAGGTATCATTTGGTGACCAAAAGTCTTATCAGATTAAAGCCTAATATCAGAGTAACGTAGGCAGGCGAAAAATAATGGTTTATTGTACTAAATGTGGTACATTAAATTCTGTTGATGCAAAGGTCTGCAGTAAATGCGGTGCATCTATTCAAACACCTCCAGAAGCAGCAACTCCTTACTGGCGACATAGTCATTATAATAAAGAATATCATTACCAGAAAAGAGGCACAGGCACTGGTGCTTTGATTTTCGGTATAATAATTGTTATTATTGGCCTTAGCATGTTGTTTCCAGAAGTGAGTAGTAAAATTCCCTGGTGGCCGATTATTTTTATTCTGATTGGATTTTGGCTAATTGCTACTGCATTGCGTAGAAGAAGCCGAGATAGACAAACTCAACAGTAACATGTTGATTTTTAATTTTATTATGTCTATTTATTAAAATTAGGCATGCAAAGTCAGTGCATGTTTTTCTCATGTTGATGCACAAAAGAGTTATATTAACTCCCGTTGAAAGGATTAGCTCGTAATGGGGAACTTGGGCATGGTGAAATATATTTTCGTAACAGGCGGAGTTTTAAGCTCTGTAGGCAAAGGCATACTTACAAGCTCAATCGGTAAAATGCTTCAAACAAGAGGACTTAAAGTTAATGTAGTAAAAATTGACCCTTACGTGAATGTTGACGCCGGAACCATGAACCCATACATGCACGGCGAAGTCTTTGTTACCAATGATGGAGGAGAAAGCGACCTTGACCTAGGTTGGTATGAACGCTTCCTTGATTTAAGTCTAAAACAGGAGAACAACGTCACAACAGGGCTTATTTATAAATCAGTTATAGAAAAAGAGCGTCGAGGTGACTTTTTAGGCCGATGCGTCCAGATTATCCCTCACATAACCAATGAGATTAAGAATCGTATAAAAGCCATTGGTAAAACCAGCAATGTTGATGTTGTGCTAACTGAAGTCGGAGGAACAGTAGGAGACATCGAAGGCTTACCTTTCCTTGAAGCAATCCGACAAATGCGATTAGAAGAAGGATATAATAATACACTATATGTTCATGTTGCGCTTGTTCCAATTCTAGATGTTACTAGTGAAATGAAAACCAAACCTCTCCAACACAGCGTCAACGAACTAAGACGTATTGGTATCCAACCTGACACTATCGTGGCACGTAGTCCCCGAATGATAGATTCAGAAGTTTCCAGAAAAATAGCACTTTTCGGAACAATCCCTGAAAACGCAGTCTTCTGTAGCTATAATGCAGAATCAGTCTATCAAGTTCCGCTTATACTAGACAAGCAAGGTATGGGTGATTTTATTTGCCAAAGATTCGGATACAATTGCGAGCAACCTCCTTTCACTGAATGGAGACAATTTGTAGATGCCGTAGTAAAACCTCAACATGAAGTTACTATTGCTTTAGTAGGAAAATATGCTGGTCTAACTGATAGTTATGTAAGTATGAGTGAAGCTTTGCGTCATGGAGGAGCAGCAAACAAGACCAAAGTGAGCATAACCTATCTAGAAGCTGAAAAGTTTGAACAAAACCCAGAGAGCATAGAGGATCTTAAAGCATATGATGGCATCTTTGTTCCTTATGGTTTTGGCCCTCGCGGCACTGAAGGTAAAATAGCAGCAATAAAATACGCCCGCGAAAACGACATCCCATTCTTAGGTATATGCTATGGGTTCCAACTTGCAACTATAGAATTTGCTCGAAACGTCTGTGGTCTAAAAGGGGCAAACAGCACCGAAATAGACCCTAACACGCCTTATCCAGTAATTGCACTTATGCCTGAACAAAGAGGCATAGAAACCAAAGGTGCTACAATGCGACTAGGAGAACACAAAATTATCCTGCAAAAAGATACAACCGCGTGTAACTTGTACAAGTCAGAAGAAATTCATGAGCGACATCGACACCGCTTTGAAGTTAACCTAGATTATATTGATGCCCTCACAAAAAACGGAGTCATTTATTCAGGTAAAAGCACTGATGGACGACGTATGGAAACCTTAGAGTTACCTAGCCGCTACTTTTACTTTGCGTCACAGTTCCATGGAGAATTCAAAAGTCGACCAGCCAGACCTTCCCCTGAATATTATGGCTTTATTCATGCATGCTTATGCAAAAAGATGGGAAAAACAAAACCCACTTTTTCCTAAATTTTGTTTGCCTGAAACCTTAACAAATTTGCATCTAATGTTTCTAGAATCTTGTTTTAAAGAGAAAAAGAAGATGTTTATCTGACGCGCTTATATCCAGGGCGACAGAGTTCAGCTAATGCTGATATCATTGAGGGAACCGCGAATATAACATCGTCTGCGGTTAGTACACCAACGAGTTCTTCTTTCTTTCCAGTTACAGGTAAGTGTTTGACTCCCCAGTGGTTCATCATTTTGACTGCTTCTTCGACTGTTGCGTCTTCATCGATTGTGAATATTGGATTGGTGTACACCATTCGAGCTATTACTGAACTGGGTGCTAAGCCTTGACTTACAAGACGTACTAGGATATCGTGTTCTGTCATGATGCCAGTGGGTTTGCCTGCCATTTCTACCATCATGTAGCTTAAGTCATCTTTAGTCATGATATCAATTACTTCTTTCATGCTTGTCTCGTTGTGGACTACTTTAACATTCTTTGTCATGATGTCTTTTACTACGACATTTGCCATTTTTGAATTCCTCTAATGGCTATCACAAACGTTCTGGTTCTTTATCTATTTTTTGTTATTCGACAACACTTTACGGCGACTTTCAAAAGCACAAAAAAGAATCAACAAGTTTCCTTTTTAAATTGTGGACTCTCTTTTATTAAAAAATCCCAATACTTTATATTTGAACTGACTTTTTCTATGGTAAGGTTAATTGCTTGAGTTCTGATGCCAATTGCATAGAGAATTTCCAGAAGAGTTTAGACTCTGCCCAAGAGTATGATAAAATTTGGCCGGTGGTTAAAGCTACCGTAGATCATGTTTTGGGTAAGCGTAGAGGAAGTATGATGCTTTTTTTAGATGATTTGCCTCTTCAAATAGGTGCTTACTATTCAGTTGGAACAAACAACATTGTTTTAAACAGACGCCTAGTTGAAATTGTAGCAGCTACACTTAATAAAAGACAGTTAGTTAACGCCTTGATTTACAATTTACTACTCCATGAGTATCTTCATGCATTAGGCGAGCTTTCCGAAGTTGAAGTTAGACGGCAAGTAGTTGTTGTAGCTGCCAAAAGCTTTGGTGAAGATCATGATGCTACAATTTTGGCTCGTAAATCGCCTTGGATCCTTCTAAAAGATATCCCTTTAGAAACTGGTAACACATCCAAACGAGTTATGCAAATTGTCCGCAATTTCGAAGGAACTGACAAATATATTGTATAAAACAAGAACAGAAGAAGTAGATTAATTGAACTATCTTGAAGGAATTAGGAGAGAAAATGATTCACACTTACTCAAATTTGACTGAAAACTGCTAGATTCTTTTATTCAATCTTTTTCCGAACTATTTCTTTTACAAAAAAAGAAAGAAAGGAATTTTTTGATTTTTTGTTTATTTGCGTTTTCTTAGCACTAAGGCTGCTGCGATGACTGCTATGATGATGACGACTGCTGCGCCTGCGATGAGTAAAGTCTCAGTAGAGATACCTGTGCCTGGTGTTGGAGCAACGGTTGGGGAAGCGCTAACTGTTGCAGTTGGAGCAACGGTTGCAGTAGGAGCAACTGTTGCAGTCGGAGCTACGGTTGGAGTAACTACTGCGGCAGCTGGTCCTACTACCATGTATGTTGTTGCATATGAGTTGGTGTATGAGTGGGTGCCTTCAAAGGTTGCCTTGATTTGGTAGGTACCTTGAACGGTTGGTGTCCATGCTAATCCATAGCTTCCTCCTATATCGCTGGTTGCTGTGCCAATTACTTCAGTATGACCATCAGGGAATGTAGCTGTCAACTTCACTGGAACACCTGTAGCATCTGTAGGCATAACCTTTTGCTCATAGAGATACTCCATCCATGCAGTCATATCAGCATCAGAAATGGCGGGCGTACCTTTAGCACCTGGGGATTGGTCAGTAATAGACCCAGTAATAGCTATTGGACTACCAACTGAAACACCTGCCTGCGGAGCTGAAACGGTGGTTGTACTTGGACCTTTACCGAAGGTGTATATTTGGCCGTCTAAGGATTGGAGTGTTGTGTAATATCCGTTTGAGATTGCGCCCATTCGTAGTTTTCCAGATATGCTCCATAATAGTTCGCCGGTGTAGACGTCAAAGCACCATAGTTTGCCGCCTCTCCATGGAATTCCATCAGGTGAGTGTTCATCATTTGTTATGTAAAGCTTGCCATCAGCAATGTTGAATCCGGAATAGACGGGGAATGTGCCATAGGGGTTTTCGTATCCAGAGCTTCCAAAGTAGTAATCCCACTTTAGCTTTCCATTTGCAGCGTCGTAGGCTCGAACATGTCCATCATAGCCTGACACGAAAAGCATACCGTAAGCGATTTGCCATTGCCAGTTAAAACTTGCCCATCCGCTGGTGTAAGGTTCAGCCGCCCATACTTCAGCGCCTGTCCTAATACTGTATGCGTGCATTATTAGTCTGGCTTGGTCATACATCGTGTAGATACCGCTACCGATTGGACCTGGAATGTAGAATGTTTCAAGAATTCCGGTTCGATTGGCAGTCCAAAGTGGGCTTAGCGTTGTCGGATAGTTTCCGCTTGAGTCTTTCTTCATTTGACTTACATCCCAAGCTACGTCTACATGAGTGGCTGGTTCTACTGAGGAGTCAGCATAAGTTGCAAGTGCATAGCCGTCTTTTACTACTTGAAGTGAGGTTCCAGGTATAACTGCAGGTATGGATACGTTCCATTCGATGCCTGCTCTGCCATCATAAACTGCCCCAATTGTCGGACCCCAAGTGTCTAGGAATGAAGGATTGTAGAGAACTTTGGTTGAATTCCAAAGAACTAATCGACGATTAGCTGAATCGAGGGTATATGCCAGTATTTCTCCTTTTGGTCCAGGTATTGCAGTGGAAGCACCGAATCCTCCTGCACCGCCCCAAGTAACATTCGCGATAGAACACATGTATCGACCTGTATATGCATCATACATCTTCCATGTAGTGCTGGGAGCAGCAAATAGACCGCCAGAACCTGAGTTCCACAAGTATGCTAATGCACCGTGTTCGTTGGGTGTGTCAATATCAACTATCTGAGCGAAAGATATGTCAGTATTGTTTAAAGTCCAAACATCTTCACCTGTGTATAAGTCAACGCAGCGGGTCTGATAGACAACAGTTTGATCCAGATAGTGTTCTGTGAAGATTATTTTTCCGTCGAGAATTAGTGGGTTATAGTGCTCTTCATATGATAATCCTTGGTAGTAGTTTACATCACCAAAAGGTCCACCTACTAAGCCGCCAAGCATAATTTGTTTAGTCCAGATTATGTGAGCACTGTCAGGTGCAGTTGTATATGGTGAGAAAGCGTTGTTGCCGCTTCCAAAAGAGCGCGACATGAAATCGTAGCCTTGCATTAGCCAGTTATCTGCGACTTGGTTCCAGCCTTTGTTTTCGCCATAGATTGGAGTTGTCCAATATCCGCTTGGAAGCGGATTGTTTGGCAAAGGTTGAACAGGATTTTGTGTTACATTAACTGTTATTATTGGACTTACACTAGACAGATAGGTGTTGTCATATACCGTTAGACCAAAGAACCCAAAAGATGAGCCGTTTATACGTTGTCCGGGGAAAATAGTTTGCATTTTATATTGACCTACCATAGTAGGAGTGTAAATGAACCATCCGTTGCTAGTAGGGTCGGTAGTTAATCCTGTTTTGTTGATTATTGTTCCGTCAGGCAAAGTGATTTTTACCGTAAAGCCTGTGAACATGGTGCCAGCTCCTAAAGCTCCAGCGTTAGGTGAGACTTTGTCAAGCCTGAATGTAACAAGCAAGTCTTGGCCTACACCTACTGGATCGGGGGCAACAGCAATGAAAGAGAAAGTTTCAACCATCTTAGTTGCAGCAAATGCAGAAGGAATTACTGTAAGCACAGTAGTGGCAGTCAGCATCAGTATAATAATAGCAGCAAGGGCTTTATTTTTAAAAGTTAAATTTGTTTTCAAAGTTTTATCTCTCCTTTTTTCTTATATCCTCATTGTTCTTTTTCAGTTATGTTTTAAGCATTTGTAATCAGTACTACTTGCGACAAGCCAAAGCTTAAAACTAAAAAGCAATAATAGAAAATAAGCATAGGAGAAAGTGTCTCTTATGTTACAAGAGGAATGCATCAATAGCTTAATGGAGTTAGGTCTTACTCTTGTACAGGCCAAGATTTACCTTACACTTTCCAAATTGGAGAACGCAACGATAAAAGCAATTTCAAAAAACTCCAATCTTGCCCGCCAAGATATCTATCGAATAATGCCTTCTCTTCAAAAATTAGGTTTAGTTGAAAAGATAATTGACAAACCAACCAAATTTAAAGCAACCCCAATAAAAATCGGGTTTTCTACATTACTGCAACAGAGAATACTGCACGATTCTGAATTGCAAAAGAAAACCGCTAAATTACTTAAGAGCATGCATGAAGACAACATTAAAAAAGAGCCAACTGATGAGGAACCTCAATTTATCATTACTTCCGAGATGTCATTGCTTTTTAAAAAACTCATGAAATCTACCCAAGAATGCAAAATTAGTATAGATTCTCTGGGGAATTGGGCTTCCTTTGAGGGAGTAGTGTCAAGTGGATTTAAGGATTTTAGAAAGGCCTTGGAACGGGGTGTGAAGATTCGTTCAATTACGGAAAAACCCGCTGACGAAAAAATCTTCAACCGTTGTATTAAGACTTTAAGAAATAATCCCTCCTATGAATTGCGGTTTATTTCTGCTCCTGCCCCGTCAACGATGGTCATAATCGACAAGAAAGAACTAAACATTAGCATATCCAATAATGCAGTTTGTAGCCTATGGTCAAATAACCCTGCAATTGTGGGATTAGCAATAAATAATTTTGAGGATATTTGGCACAAAGCCATAAAAGATAAATCAAAATCAACCAAAAACATCAGTGAGATCATAAATGCTTAGCACAACAACACTGACCCCCATTAGAAAAAATAAATTAATACCCTAATCTTGTAAAGAATAAATCCAGTTAAGCAAATTAGGAACAAGGGACGGAATGTTTTTATGTGCCGCATAAATGTGTATGGTGTCTAAAACCTGCAAAAGGGCAAAATTTAGGATTGATAATCGAATGGTTAGAAAAGCTCGAATACGATTAACAAGCACCGATTACGACAAACTAGAAGAGGTATGTGAAGAACTTAGAAGCATCGCCCAGAAGACAGGAGTCAAAATTAATGGCCCCGTGCCCTTACCCACAAAACGCTTACGCGTACCCGTTCTAAAAGCACCGTCTGGTGAAGGAACGGCAACATGGGACAGGTGGGAAATGCGTATTCACAAACGCTTAATCGACATAGACAGCGAAGAACGCGTCATGAGACGAATTATGCGTATCCGTGTCCCAGAAGAAGTTCATGTAACAATTGAACTCATCTAAGTTTTTTAACAACCAAAATTCATCCTCTTTTCAGCATCAATTTATATCGACTTTTATGCTGTTTACTTTAAGTCATAAAAAAGCGTTTTATTTATTGCGATTGGGCTATAGGAGTTAGATTGCGCCAAGAGTTGTAGCTAAGAAGAGTGCATATACGAAAAGGAACATTGCGCCTTCTTTCCAGCCTATTTTCTCTCTTGAAAGGAAGTACCAGAAAAACAAATTTGTAATTATCGAGAAGATGACTAGATTCTGGAAAACAGTCATATTCATGCTAACAGGTGAACCTATAAGTACTGGAACAAAAAGGGTCACGCCTAAAATCAACGTGATATTAATGAAGCTACTTCCGATTATGTCGCCAAAAGCAAGTGCTGAATGTCCTCTTAGGAATGCTTTTAGATCTAAAGTTAGTTCGGGTAGACTTGTACCGAAAGCAATTATTGTTGCGCCAATTACCGTTTGAGGCACTCCTATGGCTTGGGCGATACTAACGGCGGATTCGACAAGAAAATATGCACTCCCAATAACCCCAAATGCGCCTAAAATAGTGAGGAGTAAATAACGTTTCTGTTTGTTTTTTTCTTCTGGTAGGACTTCGCCATTTTCAGATGGCATCCTAACTTTTGATAACTGGTACATGTAGACGATGAAAATTGAGATTAGAACTAAGCCTACTATCCATGTTGCTGTTTTGATGTAGATTAGGATCATGGGTATTATGGAGGAAATGAAGAGGCCGAAGTGGATACTGCTTAGTTCGGATTTGGCAAAAACTGGAATAACACATAATTCGCTTGAACCATTTGGCGCGTTATATTTTTTTCGGGATTTTAGGTAAAGAAGGATTGAGGCTAACCCTACTATTACACAGATATTGACTATGTTTGAACCTAAAACGTTCCCAACCGAGAGGGCTGCACCTCCAGACAAAGCGGCGATAAACGCCACGGTTAATTCGGGTAGTGATGTTGAAAAAGCGATTAGGCTAAACCCAACTGCTGTTTTTCCAAGTCTGGTTACTTTGGCTACATTTACAGCATTGCTTATTGCAAGATTGCTTGCCCAATTCAGAATTACGAACGAAATGGCGATTATTACTACGTCAACTATGAATTGAGGAATCACCACGTCTGCCATTGCGTCACCCCTTCAGGAGATGCTATTCAGATTGTTTGTAACAAATAAAAGGTTCGGTAGTATCTAATAAGAATAACATAATAACGTTAATAATTGTTAAAGCACGATAACTTTTTTTTACTATTTATTGCGCTGAATTAAATGTAACCTATATACAGTAAATAAGATGGAATTGCTAAAGCTAAAGCGATCCCAAAGACTAATCCCCAAATCATCTTATTCCAATTAAAAATCTTATAACCATCTAGAATTCCAAAGGGAATAAGATTGAATACTGCTATGTATCCATTAATTAATGCTCCAATTATGAAAATTATTGAGTAGGAACTAGGGATTAGGGTAGCACTTAGAAATGCTGCAGACATAATAATATTAGTGATTGGTCCTGCGATTGACGTTTTTCCAATGTCACTCATTTTCGCTGAACCAGAAACCATTACGGCACCTGGTGAGATTAGTTTGAAGGGCAAAATCATGGTAAATATTGTCATTAGCATGCCCCAAGTTGTTAAACGAAATTCTGACCATAGACCGCATCTTTGCGCGGTTATTTTATGTGCTAATTCATGGGTGAAAAAGGACACTGTTAGAATAACTGCTAGCGCAGTTAAAATAAAAAGCGCGTTTCCCCCTAGTGAAGATCCTAATCCGTAGGAAAAGCCTACAGCAAGGACAAGGAAGGCACCTATAGCTAAATGTTTTAGTTCTTTTGGGCTAAAATAGACACGCCCTTTAGTTTGCTTGGGCTGTCCGAAAGTTATTTTGTAATCGTAGGAAGCTTGGTTTGGGACTGCGGCGGAAGCGTAATCTTGTTTTTGAGCTTGTGCCTGAATTAGGTTGCGGCATTGATGGTTTTCAGGCAATCGGTGTTCACTGCAGAATTGGTCTCCACAGTAAGGACAACGAAAGGGCATGAAGGTTTCTTGACCGCATTTTCCACAGTTCATGCTTACGGCGCTCTTTTCTTGCTAAATGTGTTAAGTTGGTTTATATGTTTCCCCTAAAATCAGCCAAATTATTGACTGGTTCGATGTGGCAAGCCTTAAAGCTCACAAACCTAAAATCTAAACATACAATAGCGAATTGGGCACATGCAGAGGTTGACGATTTGAAAGCTTTTAGCTTCGTACACACAGCAGATCTACACTTAGGATATGCCCAGTACGGTTTAGAAGCTCGAAGGCAAGATTTCGATAATGTGTTTAAGGAAATCGTCGACAGAACAATTGAGTTAAAACCTGATTTTATGATAATTGCGGGTGATTTGTTCCATCAGGCACGCCCGTCTAATGTAACTTTAGAAAACACAATACGCAGCTTTAAGCGTCTTAGAGATGCAGGTATTCCAGTTTTAACAGTTGATGGATCTCACGATTTAGCGCCCAACTCTATTACTAGTACCATACTTTATCCTTTAGATAGTGCAGGTTTAATTTTTCATCTACCACGGCATGAAGGCGCATGCTGGCGCAAACCCGAAGCTTGCTACATCTATGGTATACCTAACTTTAGAAGCAGACGCAAAACCCAAGAAGCATTACCTGAGTTCATACAACATAATCCTCCAAAGCCCGAGCCTAACTTAGCGAATATTTTTGTGATGCATGGCGCAGTTGATCTGCCCAACATTAAACCCCCTTACATAGAGGCTGAGTTACCTCAGGAACTTATCCCTGAAGGCTTCAACTATTACGCTGCAGGCCACATTCACGAACGATTTATAGGCAAATTCAAATCAGGTCTTTTGGCCTACAGTGGCTGTACGGAAACTGTCACCTACGATGAAATGAAGAACGCGAAAGGATTCTTCTATGTGCGTGTGGACGAGAAGGGAGTCTTTAAACCTGAGCCTATAGAGTTGCAGTCGCCACGCAGATTTGTAGTTATCGAGAAGGATTTTTCAGGGGTAAATGCTCACAAAATTACTGACCAAGCAGTAAAAATGGTAAGAGACGCAGATGAGGATGGCGTAGTTATAATTCCTGTTTTGAGGGGAACTCTACCCGCGGAAGCTAGCCGTACCGAAATTGATGTCGCACACATACGTACCGCAGCAGAAAAGGCATTACTCGTACACCCCATTATTCTACTAAAAGAAAGTGCGATTTCTGACGAGGTTGTCAAGTCAATTTTTGAGAGTGAATTTAAAGACCTAAAAACTAAGGCGTTTGAATATTTTGTTCAGATTTTCAGTGAAAGATACAGTCGTGAAGAGGCAGAGAAAATCGCCCATACCGCTATCGGTTTAATCGATCCGCTGACCCGTAAACAAGAAGAAAAAATACGTCAGACGCTGGAGGATCTCCTGAAGTGAGAATCGAAATTGTTCAGCTAGAAAATATTCGCTCTCATATCAAATCCACAGTGCCTTTTACGCGGGGGTTTAACTGTTTAGTGGGTGGGTTAGGTTGTGGTAAAACCAGCGTTTTATATAGTATCGACTTTGCTCTTTTCGGGGATCCTGTTGGGAGAAGCTTTGAGTACCTACTACGGGAAGGCGCTGAGTCGGGAAAAGTTACTATTCAATTTACTCAGAACGGAAATACATACAAGCTGATTCGTGGGCTACGCAGACGAAGCAAAGGTATTAGTCAAGATGTTGAAGAACTAAAGTTATTCCATGATGAGACCCTCATTGCCAGCATGAAAACCGATGCCATTGAAGAACAAATAAGAGCAATTACGGGTTTGGATAGAGATCTGTGGCGGGAAATCGTGTGGGTTCGCCAAGAACACCTCAAAGAACTCATCGATGCAGCACCCCGAGAACGACAAAAACGTCTAGATGAATTATTCGGCTTATCTGATTACGAAACCGCATGGACTAATATTGCTGAGTATCAGCGTCAATATGATTGGGAAAGAAGACAGCTCGAAAAAGATGCCGATGTCACAGGCAAAGAGAAACTTGCCAACGAATATAACCGTGTCACCGAAGAATATACCCTCATAGAAATCGAGTTGTCTGATTTTCAGGACAAACTTGCGATAGCCAAACGGCGAGTGGAAGATTCTGATTTAAAACTTAAGCAGCTTGAAGAGAAAAAAATTGCAATTGAGGAACTCAAACGCAAAGAAGCCCGTCTGATGGCGAATGTCACTAATTCCGAAGATGCATTCTTAGCATTAGCAGAAAGAATTGAAGGGAAAAAAACAGTTCTGGATAATCTAAGACAACGCCAAACCTCGATGGAAACTCAGATAAAAACATGCAGAACTAAACTTACCGAAGCGGGAGTCTTAGTTAGCCTATCGATGGATGAAGTAAGGCACTTTTTGTCGGCTTTTGATGATCGTATTAGCAGTTTAAGGGCAGAGCAGGAAGCTACTTCAAGAAGCCTGCAAACTGACCAAAAACGCGTGATGCAACTTTCTACAGAAACTGAAAACCAGTGCCCCTTATGTTTACAGTCGCTTAATGATGAATATAAAACCGCTATGTTACATAGAATCAAACAGGAAAATCAAGAAAGACAAGATATTATCTCACAACTGCAAAAACAGATTTTGGAATTGCAGAAAACAAAGAGCAATGCCAACGAAGCTTTCTCAAACTTGCAGACTCTAACTTCAAGAGCAGAGGAACTTAAAGCTCGTCTTGGTGAAGAAGAAAAAAATCTCATAGACCTTTCAAGCGAAGTTAATTCGAAACAAAAACTCCAAGAAGATATGCACAGACAACTTGAAGCTCTGCGATTTGAACTTAACCGATTGGACGTTTCGGATCTGGAAGCAGCCCGAGAGCAAAACAGACAAGCTTTCAGGCAATATTCAATTGTAGAATCGGATGTAAAAACAAAAGAGAATCGTAAAAAGGATCTTCTTAGACGCCTTGATGAAGTGAAAGAGCGCATTGATTTAGCGCAGCAGAAAATTGAGCGCATGGAAAAAATTGTGAAAGCAACTCAACTTCTAAGCGCCATCCGTGATGCATACCGAAGTATTCAACCTAAGCTGCGTAGCGAATTTGTGAAGGTGTTGCGTAATTTTGTACAGCAGGTACTTGACAGTTTAGTCGGCAACGAAGCCCCTATGCTTAACGTAGTTATTGATGAGACTTACACACCTTATGTTAAAAGTGAAAGTGGTGCAGACCGCGAAGTCGCAAACCTCTCGGGCGGAGAGCGCACATTACTGGCATTTGCTTATCGTTTAGGACTAGGACAATTAATTATGCAATCCCGCACCGGACACGGTCTGGGTATGCTACTACTAGATGAACCAACAGAGAACCTAGGCACTGAAGATGGAAGCATAGATCGCCTAGCAGAAGCCATAAGCCGATTCAAAGCCATCGAACAAATAATAGCTGTCACTCACAGCGAAGCCTTCGCCGAAAAAGCTGAACATGTAATCGTACTAGAAAAAGAAGCAGGCATAAGCAAAGTCTCCATCGCTAAAAGCGAATAATTGGGGAAGAAGCTAAAAACCTGCACCTAATGATATATCGTCGGGATAGTCTTTGGATCAAATAGTCACTGGTTGGTCAACAAGAGAAGTATTAGCTGTTCATAACCTAAGATTAAGAGACGGGCAATGGCTAATCGATGCTACTTATGCTGCTAGAAAGAATACTCAAACAAAAGTGATTGGACCAAAGCTCAGTTGGGAAAAAGTCTCGCAGCTAATACCTGAAGCAATATTCAAGAAGTCAACTCAAAAGTACCTGCAAGATTCACGGATAGTCTCATTCGTTAAACTTACCATCAAGACCTTAAGGGTAGACCGATCAAAAGGAGGAAAGGTTTCTGAAGTATTACCCTCTTCAATTGGCGGATACGGAGTAATTCTGGTTAACATTGAAACGGGAAACGAAATTGCCCAAGACATCAGGCAAGCAAGAATGCGCAACTTCTAAGAAAGATACGATTGGCAAAACCGTGAAGCGCCAATAGTTAAATGTGAATAGGTAACCTTTCAGGTAAGATTTAACGAAGTCACCAAGCATTTTGGGATTGAGAACGATAATTTTAGCGACTTATTTACAATTATGCACATGTACGGGTTATGATGGATTTTCCTCAAAAGCGTCAATAGGTGCTTAAAAACAGTTTAGACTGGTTTTAAGACCCACAAAACTACATCCCAGTCCCTGCCTGCTGCTTCGTATTCCATTTTGAAATCTTCAAGCAGCACTTTTGCGTCAGCAGCAAATGTGGTATTGTGTTCAATGAGTTCTTGTAAGCCTCTTATTGGTGAACGTACGTATACGTCCCAGTCTTCTTTTGTGGAAATAAAATGCCCCAACTCCGCATAGCCAGCTTTCTGTATTAGCTGCTGAGTTTCAGCAAGGGTAAGGAAACTATCTTCTTTAGAGCACAGCGCTTTTAGAACTTCAGATGGTATGGGTCTTTTCTTCCACACTGGCTCCGTATACAGCAAGACTCCGCTTTCTTTTAGGGTGTTTTGGAAAAACTTGAATGCAGTTTCCCGCCCACCATAAACTTCGGGCTCAATACCCAATGAAGCCACAACGTCATACTTTTTGCTGGGCACAAATCCTTTAAGGTCTTGGCAGAAAAACTGGGTAAGGCTGGATAAGTTTAGAAGTTTAGCTCGGGCATTTGCGTAGTCGATGTTAATTTTTCCTAAATCAAAACCTTCAACTTGGACACCGAAAGTTCCTGCTAGGAAAAGTGCTGGAAATCCTTTTCCACAGCCCAAATCAATTAATGTTTTTCCTGGGCTAAGCTTTGCTAGTTTACCTGCTGCTGCAAGGGTTTGCTGTGATACAGGGTTGAATATGTCAGTATACTTGAATATCTCATCGTAGATTTCGTACATGAAATGTCACTGCTTAAGTTCTTAGGAAGCTACATCCGGTTATACAACTAATAAGCTTTGCATATGTTATCTTTCTTCAACTTGGTTTTCCAGCGTTCCTATGCCTTCTATTTGTATGCGTACGATGTCGTCGTTTTTGAGCCAAGTTTTAGGATTCATGGCCATACCTACACCGGAAGGGGTACCTGTCGCGATTATGTCACAAGGTTCAAGGGTCATAACTCTGCTTATGTGATAAATGATTTGACTAATATTGAAGATCATGTCTTTTGTGGAACCATTTTGTCGGAGTTCGTTGTTGACCCATGTGCGTATGTTTAGATTAGCCACATCAAGCATTTGGTTTTTTGTGGTGATACATGGTCCTGTGGGGGCAAATGTGTCAAAGCTTTTGGCTCTAATCCACTGTTTATCTTTATATTGGAAGTCTCGGGCGGAAACATCGTTAAGAATTGTGTATCCGAAAATGTAGTTTTCTGCTTCTGATACGGGGACATCTTTGGCTTTTTTGCCGATAACTATGGCTAATTCTCCTTCATAGTCAAGTTCTTTCACAAAGGGGCGTTTGATAATTTTTTGGTTAGGACCAATGATAGCTGTATGGGGTTTCATGAACAATACGGGTTCCTCTGGAAGGGTCCTATTGGTTTCAACTACATGATCAATGTAATTTAATCCTAAACAGATGATTTTTGGCGGAAAAGTGATAGGTGCCTGCAATTGAACCATACTTAGAGGAACAGAGGCGCAATCTATTTCAGTTTTATCAGCTTTGCTGATTAAAGCTTCAGCAGTTCTTAAAGAAGGCTCACTTTGATTGATGAATTCACTGAGGGTGTGTGGAAGTTCAATTTTAAGACTTTTAGCTAATATTGGCAGAGATATCAGAGTATCTTTGTTTAGAATTCCATAGTATTCTTGGTTATTGTATATGTATCGTGAAATTCTCAATGTTTCACTTCCAAAGTGCAGGAACTAAAGTGTTTACAAGTTATTGGTTTGAAGTAGATAATATTTGCCGATTTTTATAGAATCTGCTTTACTAATAAGTGTCAGTTGTTGCTTAATTTGGGGTTTTTTAATAAAAAGGAAAAGATACTAAGATGAAGAAAATTGATTAGTCTTCTTCGTAGACTCTGCGTTCATTGATTGAAAGAGTTTCTTCTTCTCCACCGATTACTCTGTAGGTATCTTTTAGTTCATTTTTATGCAGGAATTTTTTAAGAAGTACACGCAAATATTTTTTGCTGACAGCTTCACCTTCACCTTTAACAGTAACTAACTTAGCGTCGGCAACTACATCGGCGCTTGTTTTTTCTTTCAGAAAATCAGTAAGAATCTTAACTACATCTTTTCCTTCACTTTTAAGTTTGGAAACATTAATTTTTATTTCAGCCATAACTATTCACCAATTATTCATATTACGCTTTTACTGCCTTCTTTGATTACACTTGCATTGATAAGTTTTCCGCATCCAACAGTTCGGTCAGGCTATTATTAATGACCAATTTATGCAACTGTCACGATGTTATAGTGTAAAGTTGTTTGTGTGTCAGTTTGCCCGTCGAGTCAGTATCAACACCCCGAAGGGTTCAGTGACTCTAGAGTTCATCATCCAAACTTAGAAGATACAGTGTTAACTTAAGAACTTTTACGATTTTTTAAAAGAAAAATAATCCGTTTAGGAGTAAATCTTAGCTTTGCAGTAAAAACCTATTAATCAGAAAACCGCAGTTTAAACAACATTAGTGCTGTGTGGCGTGCCTTTGCTTGACCAACTGCTTCAAAATCTGATTCTGGGTTTGATACAGGGAATAACAGAATGGTTACCTATTTCGAGCACGGCTCACTTAAAATTAGCAGGAACATTTTTCGGTATAACCGTCACACCCCTGTTTAATATAATACTTCACCTCGGCACATTAGCGGTGCTACTTTTCTTTTTCCGCAAAGACGTAAAAAACATCCTTATCGCGTTAGCGCATTTGGATTTTAAGTCTGAAAATGGAATGCTCATTCCACGTATAATCGTGGCTAGCATACCAACAGCTATAATCAGCTTAGTCTACATATTATTCCTCCAAGATGTTGCTGGAACAATCCCCTTAATTGCAGTTACCTTCTTAATAGGCGCCAGCTTTGTTTTCTCAACCAAGTTCGCAAAAGAAAAAGCCGATGGCTTATCATATAAGACAGTTCTATTGATGGGGGCTGCGCAAGGGTTTGCAATTTTTCCTGGATTATCTAGAAGTGGAGTTACTATATCCACAGCATTACTGTTAGGGCAGAAAAGAGAGAAAGCTTTTAAGTTTTCTTTCTTGCTTTCGATTCCAGCTATAATTGGCGATTTTGTTGTAGAAGCTTATAGTGAAAGAGAGGCATTCTTAACAACTGGATTAGTCGACGTTAATGTCATAGTAGGTCTTATTGCAGCAGCAATAGTAGGCTATTTCGCTTTGAAGTTAGTTTCAAAAGTAATCCGAGGTAAAAAGTTCCACTACTTTGCATTCTACACTTGGGCATTAGGCATAGTGCTTCTAATATGGTCTTTTCTAATTCAGTAGCAGTCATAAAGAAATAGAATATGAGTAAAAAAGTGGGAAAGAATGTTAGCATTAAAAAAATTGTGAAATCTGTACATGTACACTTATAAATTAGCTTTGGTCTTTTGATTTAAAACATGCTGGAAACCTAATGGCGTCTTTCATCGAACTCATAATGGTTTTTCTTTCTTCGTTTGGTTTTAACTTGATTCCCTTTGCAGGGCCCTCAAACCTCTTTATAGCGTCCAATGCAGCTTTAATTATACCATCTGCTAATCCAGTAACTTTGGGTCTTCTTGTCGCGTTAGGAGCCTCTTTAGCAAAGAGTATACACTATTTGGTAACTTTCTTTGTCAGTAAACATTTAAGCGAAGAAAGACGCAAACGACTCGATTTAGACGCAATTAGGGTAAAAAAGTGGGCATTTCTGCTTCTTTTCGTTGCAGCCGCCTCCCCAATACCAGATGAACCAATAATCATACCATTGGGTCTAATGAAATATAGTCCGACAAAGTTCTTTACCGCCTACTTCTTAGGAAAACTTACCATAGGCATAGCAGGAGCATTTTTAGGTGGCTGGTCAGAAAATATTTTCTCGGGCATATTAAGTCAAAGTGCAATGATCGTAATATCTATAGTCTTAACCATATTCATCACCATCATCTTGTTGAAGGTGGATTTTAGTAAACTTGCAGAAAAGCACTTAAGAAAAAAAGAAAAACCAAAACCATCAGATAAGACCTTGCCCAGTAACCAGTAATTTTATGGGAAGGCAGAGAAAGCTAAATAGGTTCGGCAATAATCACGCAGTACCTGAAATAAGTGTTTATGGAGAGGTTGAATGTCTCAAAAATATCGAAGATATCCTGTAAAATCTAAAGAAGCAAAACAAATTTTGATGCAGGCTTCAGATAAGTTGAAGGTTAATTTAGAGGATGTCTTTGATTCAAAGGCACTTGTTGAAGTAGTTGAATCTGACTTCGGCGAATTATTATTAATTAACGCTAAGCCGCTATTATTTAAAGTAAAGGACATTGTATTACCCACGCTTGTGGCTAGTGAACTTTTATCTGGAATGCCTAAAGTGGTAGTGGATATGGGGGCAATCCGCTTTGTATGCAATGGCGCTGATGTTATGGCACCGGGAATTGTACGCTACGAAGGGACTTTTGCCAAGAATGATCTAGCTCTTGTAGTTGATATGAAGCATGGAAAACTCTTAGCCTTAGGTGAAATGCTCTACAATTCAGAAGAAGTAAAAGGTATCAAGCAAGGTCCAGTAGTTAAAACCAAACACTACGTTAGCGATAAAATCTGGAATTTCGCAAAACCATTTAATGAATAAATCACTACTGTAGTCCTCTCTTTTTCTTCAAGCTCTCTATTAGGTATTTTTTATCCGAATTGTTCGAGTATGTTCTGTTCAGTTGAAGCGATGATGAGGGTAGAGTTTGTGTTTTGGCCCCAAACTATTTTTTGGTAGATTTGGTTTGTTTGCCATTGATATGATTGTGTTTCTTGGGCGCCTGCGTTCTTCATATAATCATTAAAGCATACAAGGAATTCGGCTGAGTCATTGTAGGTGTCCCATTTTATGTTCCAGGTAATTAGGTATTGGTTGTCTTGGTTTTCATAGTATGTAAGTCTGTCGCCCCCCCAACCACTTGCCGCTTTTTCAGCTTCATATTGCGTTAAATTGGTAGCTAACAAATTTTGGATGAAAAATTCCCCGTAACTAGCACCCCATTTTTTGGTCCAGTTGCCCTCCGAAGGCTTAGTATCAGCTACTGGTTCTGGAAGTTCTGCATTGAAGTATTTTTCGGGGTGCAGAATTTGTTCAGTAGAATTAGGAGGATTTTTGTAGGCTTGATTTACCATCGCCCAGCCACCTTGAGCATAGAGAGCTTGTATGAATTTTTCACCATACTTGTAGGGAAAATAATCCAAGTTATATACTGAGTCTGGAATGGAAGGAAACACTGTTGGATCGTTTGGATTATTCGTAACTAAGTTTCTTTGAATGTACCTGCTAGGTTCTGGGCTTGGCGAGTTAGCTGTCAATATTTGGCTTTTAATGTAGCTAGCTGTAAAACTTGCATCACCTTCAGTTAGTGCTGATCGGGCTTTGCCGCTATCATAACTGCTGTAGTATTGGGGTATGTTGTATGTGATAGGTAGAATATGGGTTAATTCATGAGCCATTGTGGCTTCGGCATCTACTGTGTTTGTTATGTTAAAGTTTTCTTTTACGATGTAGATTTTGCCTGCTTGGGTTACTGCCATGAAGTAGCCTGCCCAATCCACTGTAGCCTGGTATAGGCTCGCGTTTTGCGAAATCATTAATAATGCTTTGTAGATATTTTCCTGCATCTGCAGGTTTTTTACATCTGACTGGGCAGACGAAATACCCCAAGTTTGTATCGCCCAATCCTTTGTAACCACTATGAGGTTAATTTGAGGAATTGTAACATTTCTGATTTCCTCAATTTTTGTCACAGCTAGATTGAAGAGTCTTTGAGCTTCGGCATCGTAATCAACTAAATTTATTATTGGGGTGGAAGTTGGCTGGCTAGTAGGTGATGCGGTAGGGCTAGGACTTGCCCTGTTTTGCGTTTCAGAGGGTATATTTAGGAAAACTACCAAACCTAAAGTGACCAGCACAACCAGTATTATTATAAAAGCAACTGCGAAAATTACTCGCTTTCTTAAACCCATCTAAGGACCTTGTTGATATAAAACATGTGTAGAATGTATTAAATAATTTTTGTTTTGTTCTATAATTTTTTGTGGTTTTGTTGTGCAGCTTTTTTTAGGACTTGTTCTATTAAAAGGTCCTGGATATGATTAAAAATTTCTTCTCCCTCTTTGGGATTTGTCGCTTTTTTTTGGTGCTCTTGAGCATGAAATTCAATAGCTCGCCCCATCTCTTTTGTATCAGGGATAACTAAAATTTCCATTCCACACTCGCATCTAATCGTGGTCAGACTGCTTTTTGAAGAAGAATCAGAAAAAGAATCATTTTTATTCATTATTTTTCAACGCTTTAACACATAGTTATAATTTAAAGTTTATTCCAAATTTTAAAAATTCTGAATTACCTAAATAGGAGTACGATAGGCAGTAACATTTATAACATAAATCTGTAGTAAAAATATGTAAGATGAGGGTATGCATAGTAGTAAACTTGAGGTTTGCGTGGCAATACTAAAATTTCTTGCCCTCAACAATTCTCAGACTCAAATCATCATTCAGGTAGCAACAAAAACTCCAGCTCCGAGTCTCAAGGATTGCCTCACTTTTCTTGAAGAACAAAAGTTGATAGGAAAAATATCAGCCAATCACATCCAGAAATATATTATTACCCAACGTGGCGTTAAGGTTTCGCAGTTCTTCCAGACGAAAAAGCAAACGCTACAAAAAACCACAAAAACAACCAATCAATCATCAAACCTCACCTAAACCCGCCGCCTTTGCAACTACTTAGATATGGCCGAAAAACCAGGCTCTTACTCTATTGATTTAACAACTTGTTGATAGGTTTTTTGTTTTATTGATATATTACATCTTTTGAAGGCATTCTTTTATGTTCATTTAGTCTGAGAGTTTCTTGTGACTCAACATAGGAGAGTAGGGTGATTGCTCTTTCCAATCCCAGCAGCTTCTCCTTTGAGCAACTAATTGATTCACCCTACTCTTCAATTGTCAATTGAGTTTGAATTGAGCTTTTATTATATAGCATATCTGAAAAATTCGCGTTTTCATGATAAATTGCAGTTAATTGTGCTCTGCCAAATTCTGTTTTTGCGCATAAAAATTCTGCTTTTTCATTTTTATCGTGAGAAGTATTTTCAGTACATGGGACATCTAGCCATAGCAGGTCTATTCTTTGTATCCACATTAGCGCTAAGGAACACATT
Source organism: Candidatus Bathyarchaeota archaeon (assembly GCA_963701765.1). Taxonomy (GTDB): domain Archaea; phylum Thermoproteota; class Bathyarchaeia; order Bathyarchaeales; family Bathycorpusculaceae; genus JADGNF01. Next base: position 149,644 of record CAVPBD010000009.1, on the reverse strand, counting down.
TCTTCTTTTTCGGAAACTCCTACGGCGAATTCACTATAAGATATGTGTCGTCACTTGGGTAATAAAACTGTGAATTTTGTTCCTTTACCTATTTCACTTTCAAAGGTGATTGTTCCACCTTGAGCTTCTATAACTCGTTTGCATACCGCTAATCCGAAGCCTTGACCTTTAGATTTAGTTGTAAATAGTGGTGTGAAGAGTTTAGGTTTAACTTCTTCAGATATTCCTTCACCTGTGTCTTCTACCTCTATACCTATTTGACCTTCACCATTAGTGTACGCCTTTACTGTTAGGTCTCCACCTTTTGGCATTGCTTGAATTGCGTTAGTGATTAGGTTTATTAAGACTCTTTTTAGAAGTTGTGGGTCAGTATTTAGGGTTATATTTTCTATAAGTTGCAAGTTAGTTTGTATCTCTTTTGGAACAGCTATTTGAGCCAATGTTGATACAACCAGCTCCTTTAGAGAAATGATTTGCTTGTGTGCTTCAACTGGTCTGACAAAATCCTGTAAGTCACTTACAATTTTATTCATGTACTCGGCTTGTTCTTTGATGCTATCCAAACTCTCTTGCATCATAGCTTTCTGTTGACTTTCAGGCAACCCAATTAACTCGTTTTTTGCAATATAGAGTTCACTAACAATAGTTTGCAATGGATTACGTAGGTCATGCCCAACCATTCCAGCAGTTACACCTATTGTTGCTAAACGTTCTTTTTCTGCTAACTGCTTTGAGCGTTTTTCAACAAGCCTTTCTAAATCATCAGCGTAATTCTTTAGCATATCCTCAGCTTTCTTACGTTCTGTGATATCAGTGTGCATAGAAAGATTAGCGACATGTTGACCTTTCTCAAAGATTGGTGCTACTTTACAGATTGTCCATAATATTGTTCCATCTTTGCGAAGGAATTGGTACTCACGTTGAATTCTTTTATTTTCCTTGAGTTCTTGGCGAGTTTGTTGCACTAGTTGTTCCTGACCTTTTACTAAGAATTCAGTTCCGATTTTGCCAACAAAATATTCTGGACTGCAGCCTAGCATATTAGCCATTTTTGGGTTAACAAAAAGTGTTAAACCGTTAGGTTTAGCCATCCAGATTCCTTCTTCTGCAATATCTATGATTTGATGATATTTTGTTTCGCTTACTTTCAGGGCTTCTTCATCTTTCTTTTTTTCAGTTACATCCTCAAAAATGCCTACTGCACCTATTACTTCGCTTTTTTCATTAACTATGGGTTTGGCTGAAGCTGTCACAATTATTTGTGAACCATTGGGTCTTTGGATTATTAGGTCATCTTTTACTTCTTCTCTGCTAAGGAGTGCTCTACTAGCGGGTAGGAGTTCAGGTGGATACACTTCACCGTTTAGAGTTAACAGCTTCATCATTTTTGTTGATGGGTCGGGTAGGTTAACTCCAGTTGGGTCAACTCCATAAAGCTGTATTGCGCGACTGTTAACGTAGATTATTTTTCCATCTTCTCCAAGCACAACAATACCAGCAGGGATAGCGCCTACTATCGTTTCTAAGGTTTCTCTGGTTAATCTATGCATAGAGTATTGCCTTATTGTTAGGGAGTTTAGGTAGTATTTATTTTTATTAACACGCAACTTGTTTGTAAAATGTTTTTTTGATATAGCGGTTTGAGAACATCCTTTTTCACTCACTTCTAGAAATCATAACAAAAAATCCATGGCTTCTCTGATTAAGTCTTGCCGGCCTCTTTCATTTCATATCCTTCATCATATGAGTCCCTATATTGAGATTAATAACCTAACTTAGAAGTGCGGCTGCAAGAATAGCACGCAACGTAGGGGAGCAGTCGGGTTATTAGAAGCAGAGTACGAATACGTCACCGGAGAGTACAACACCTGCGGAAAAATTATCAGATAACTCAAATAAAAAATTAAACATGTTCGTTAAAAACCATGTTAAGTTTAAACATGTTTAAACAAACAAAGCATCTCCAACCTTGTCACCCACAACCAACTCCTTTCTTTTTTCAATAGAAAAATAGTTCGAGGGAGGTATTTTGTGCAAGTTTAGATTACCCCAGAATCATTTCTCTTTTTTCAGTTCTCACGAGAGTCTACTTGCTGCTTCCGCAAACGCGCTAGCAATTATATATGCCTGTATGAAGCATTGTCTCGTCAAAAAAGCGACTTCTTTGCTTGTAACGGGTAACCCTTTCTGCCTGGAAAAACTTTCCAACGCTTCTTGGATTGTTGTTTGTGCCGCTTCTCCTATGTTTCCTTCAGGCATTTTACCGCCAGAAGATAATCCCTTGAAAGATAGGGATGGATCACAAAGAGCGGCAGGACTTATATCAAGTTTAATTTTGTTATTTTCGTAATCGTAATCAGTGATCATTAGAGGCTCTAATTTGCAGGCGGCTGGTCTGGCGTCGTATATGGCACAGCTGTTGTCTCTTGTTAAGAAGAAGCAACTTTTGTCATCTTTTGCTCGAATACGCCGGGTTACATCACCAATATGGCCCTCTAAAAAATCAGTGAAACCTAAAGCCTCAATCTTTTTCTGTTCTTGAGCATTAACGTCGCTTGGATGTGCCCTGCAACAAGATCCGCAGTGCATACATTTGAATCCTATTCCGTCAGGAAATTCAACGTCATTGCACTTCATAGTTACCAATATAGATGAAAGAGGTTTTATTATTTAAGCTGAAATACTGTTAAGTGTTACTTAAATTTACCACTAGCCATATTTTGTGTTTGCGTACTTTTTCAGCTTTTGGAGTATCCCCTAAACTTTTCTCTATTTTTTCGACGGTTTGTCACTTTTCTTTTCGACCGAGGCTTTGGTTACACCTGATCTCTTTGGAATCTCTGCGACAAGATCTTGCTTATTCATCCTTTTCACAGGTTTCTTTTTCTTACTTCTACCATAACAACCACGAAACAAACTACTATTAGGTAAGTATAAAAAATTTTTGTTCATTAAAAAAGAAGCACAAGAAACCACCTCTAAAACTTAACCCGTCAGAAGGATTCACACATACCAATTTAATACGAATAACCTTTGAATATTGGCAGCGAGGTTTTTTCATATGCTCCTCCTAAAATGTTTCCCCGGCCAGAGACCCCAAAACCCCTTCTAAAATCAATCATAGATAGATTAACTATAAGGTCTTTTATGAGTCGCTTGGTAGCAAAAATAGGGGTGGAGTGAGGTATTTTATGTCAGTTTGGAAGATCCATAACATTTCCGCTTTTTCCGATAAAAAGCTCTTCAGCTAAAACGCAAATAATAATTAAAATTGTTCGTGAAAAACTATGTTTATGTTTAAACATGTTTAAACAATAATTACATAAAGCTTAATTGGAACACAAGGTAGCAGTGTGTACCTAAACACGTGAATGTGGATAACTATGAAAGCATTGCATGTTGCCGCTTTTGCATTGAATGCAGCGCTGTATATTGCTGTGGGCTACATATTCTTCTTTCTTCCGTTCTACCTTTAATTATGGCCATGTTAGATTTTGGCCATCAGGTATTATTCCAGCAGTTTTGCTGCCGTTTTCGGTCCGTGGGTTGGTGGTTTAGGTGCGGCATTGGCGTATCTTTGTAACTGATATGATTCTTTACGGTAATCCAATTTTGAGCCTACTTGCAGGGGTAACGTCGAACTTTCGTTGGCTTTCTTGATAGTTGGCTATATTTCAAAGAAGAAAATTCAGCTGGGTTACCCTCGGTTATTGGCTTATGGGTTAGTTACAGTTTTGTTACTGGGTTGCTTATGTTTATACTGACATCTCTTTATGTGGGAAGCTTAATTTATAGGCAACCTATGCTTGTTTTCTTGGTTTTGCTTTATTGACCCGAGTTTTTAAAAGATAGCTCAAAATATGGCAAAGTTACAACGTCGGCGCAGTGACTGGCTTGCTCGTAGGCAGCTGCTATAATCGGTTTCATGGTGCCTGTGTACTTCCAATTTTTCGCGACCGAATCTACCGCTCTAACTTTAGGCGTCGGAATGGCATATCTAATTTGGACCTTCGCCACAGAAATTCCTTTCATGCTAGTTATTGGACCACCAATAATTTGTGGTATATACCGAGCATTTCCAAATCTTAAAAGAAAGAAGAAACAAGTGAGTCAAAGTGATTAAAAGCGTCCAAGCCTATGCTCCAGCTGGTCTTACAAGTTTTTTTGAAATCTGTGATAGAACCAAAGATGGGCATACCTATTACGGATTCAAATCAAGCCGGTTCTCGGGGGGGAGGTTTTGGACTTAAAAAAGGCGTTTGGACTCAAGTATCAGTTTCTCCTGCAAAAATCAACACCCTCCAAGTTTCTATTAATGGTAAAGCTGCACCGGAAGCTGAAACCACCATCACCACTTTAAAATCATTATTATCTAAAACAAAAAGTACCTATGAGGTAGTTGTTTGCCATAAGATTGATGTACCGATAGGTGCAGGTTTTGGTACAAGCGCAGGAGGAGCCTTAACGGCGGGTTTGGCGCTTAAAGAGGCCTTAGATTTACCCTTAACCTATAATCAGATTGGCAAAGTAGCTCATGCTGCAGAAATCCATTGTCAAACAGGATTAGGAACTGTTGGTCCGCTGATGATAAGCGGGTGTGTATTAACATTAGAACCAGGCGCACCCGGCGTGAGTGTCATAGATCGGTTATCCATAAATCCTAATTATGTTGTGGTCGCGGGAATTTTTGGTCCAACACCAACAAAGCAGGTTTTGTCTTCACCAGAGAAACGCAATGAAGTCAACCGATACGGAAAAAAAACGCTAGATGAATATTTTAGATGAGCCTTCGTTGGAGAATTTTCTGTCATGCTGTTGGGATTTTGCCGAGAAAGCAGGCTTTGCCACTGAGCGAGTAAGAAATCTAGCAAAGCTGGCGAAAAAAGCCGGTGCTGTTGGGGTAGCACAAAATATGGTCGGGGAAGCAGTACACGCCATTGTTCTCAAGGAAAATGCAGTAGATGTAGTAGAAGCTTTTAAAAACGCATTGCCCAAAAAGAGTATTCTTGTGAGCCAAATTGATTTTCAAGGTGCTCGGCTGGTATAACTGCGCATGAGAAAATTCAAAAAAGTTGGGGTAGGCGGAACTTTCGATCAACTACATCGAGGCCACAGAATCTTGCTTACAAAAGCTTTTCAGATAGGCAAACGCGTGGCTATTGGATTATCTTCAGATGAACTAGTCGCAAAATTAGACAAACCTCATATCACCGCTTCTTATGAAGAACGACAACAGGGACTAAAAATGTGGTTAAGTGAATTGGGGGTAGTACAAAGAGCCGAGTTTGTACCATTATATGATGCTTTTGGTTCTAGCATTAAAGATTCTGAAATTCAAGCGCTGGTTGTTAGTGAGGAAACTACACCGACGGCACAAAAGATAAATGAGCTTAGAATCAAAAAGGGACTTTCGCTACTTAAAATATTCACAGTATCTATGGTACGCTCTGAAAACTGCGGGCCAATCTCCACGACTCGGATACGAAAAGGCGAAATGGACCGCGAAGGCAGAATACTAAAGAAAAATTAGAAGAAATCCGATCAAATCAACTTGATATAGAAAGAAGAACAACACACGTTTTTCTGGAATGTTGTTCTTCTAAAGAGTTTATTGAACTTGTTTTGCAATTATAATTAATCGGTTTGAGGTTTTGGAGTATTCTTCTGCTTTATAATTTCCATAAACATGTTCCATAAGCAGAGGCGCTTGCTTAAGTAAATTCTTGAGCTGTAATAATCCATAAAGCCGGACAATATGCACAAACATGCTCAGGTTACTATTGTTTTTGTCTTTGATTAGCCATAAATCTTGCAGTTCATCGAATTTGGGATTCATAATGCGTTTCTGCAGCAAACTAAAACCAGGATATTCGCGCCACTTGGAAAACCCCGTAGCTAAAACGCAGAGATTGGGAAACCGTACCAATAAACGAAACATAGAAAACCAAAATTTGAATCTAAAACTGAACCCTCGCCCAAAAAGTTGCACAAATTTATCGCGGTTGAAAACATCCAATACCAGAATACCTTGCTTATTTAGAATACGTTTGACTTCTCTAAGGCTTTGAATGTCTTCGTCTTCAGAAGCCAGATAACCAAAACTCGTATCCAAGCTCATAACTCCTGCAAAAATATCTGATCTAAGGGGGACAAAGAGCATACTTGCCTTAATAAAATCACAATTACTCCCAAGCTTCAAAGCGTTCTTTTTTGCTATACTCAAAAGGCTTCCTGATAAATCCAATCCAATTACGTCATAGCCTTTCCTACAAAGTTGAATACTGTGTCGTCCAGTGCCACATGCTAAATCCAGAATCAGACCATTAGGAGGTAGAATGCTCTTTACGAATGAAATTTGCCTCTCTGTTGAGTTAGATTCAGCTATCTCTGCCCAGTAATTTCCCAATTCGCCAAAAACTGAACCAGTAGGTAATTGTTTAGCTGAATCCAATTTTTTCACGTACCAGACAACTGTTTTCTTTTCAATTACTTATGTGTGGGTGAAGATTAGAATGTTCTTTAAATTGAAGTAGAAAATTCTCTGTTTCGAGCGATTTAAATATACATCGTTAATCTAAGTATCTAAAGCTCTATCGTTGAAAATGTGAAGTTACATGACTGAAACGCAAGAATGGCGATACTTATTCACTTTAATTAAATTAGCTGAAATGGGTGCACACCGAAGAACCGCCAAAATCTCAACGGAATATCTAGCGGAAAAACTTGGAATTAGCCAACAGACCGCAAGTCGTAATCTAATTGAACTTGAACGTAAAGGCTGGATTAAGCGAAACATAACTCATGACGGGTGTCTTATAAAAATTGAGCCGCTTGGAATTACTGAACTTCAAAAAATCTACTCAAATCTACGCGTTCTAATGGAGGCTGCGTATCCTCCCTCAGTAACTCTGGAAGGTACTGTTTTCACTGGACTAGGTGAAGGAGCATACTACATCACAAAAGAAACGTATCGTAAACAATTCTTAGAAAAACTAGGCTTTGACCCTTACCCGGGTACCTTGAATCTAAAACTCACAAGCGATTATGACATCAAAACCCGCATGGAACTTGAAGCTTACCCCGCGATAGAGGTTGAAGGCTTTAAAAATGAAGACCGCACATTTGGCTTAGTCAAATGCTACCCAGTAATGATTGATAACAAAGTCAAAGGGGCATTGCTCTCTGCTTTAAGAACCCACTACGATGTTTCAGTGCTGGAAATCATCGCACCAGTGTGTCTTAGAAAACATCTAAACCTTAAGGACGGCAACAAAGTCAAAATTGAAGCTCTTACGGTCACTTAGTTCTAAAAAGGTGTTCTATAAGAGTAACTGACTTGGTATCTGGTTTCAGGTTTTCTTCTGGCAGCTAACACATATCCTATTAGTAAACCGGCGAGTAAGCCACCGATATGAGCTAGGTAGTTCACGTTTGCCCCTGAACTAATTAACAATAAGAAAAACGCAAACACTAACGCGCCAGTTATTGATTGCCCAAGTCTGCGTCTATCATAAATTACGCATGCACCAAAGAGTGCAAATATTGCCCCTGATGCGCCCACAGATGTAAAATATGGCCCCATTACTAATGAAAGCACATTTCCAGCCAATCCACCAAGCAGATATATTGCCAAATATTCGGGTAACGAAAACATTTCTTCTCCTCGTAATCCGAATACAATTAGGAAAAGCATGTTTCCTGCGAGATGAATTATTGTAGCATGAACAAACATTGACGTAAAAAGTTGCCAGTACAAACCGTTGTACACGAACAGATTGACTTGTCCCCATTGGAAAACCATGCTGTCTGCGGTTTCAAAGAAATTGCCTCCGGCTAAAGATGTGTAAATGTAAAATACAATGTTTAATCCAAGGAGGATGTAAGTTGGTTTGTATTTTTCGCTATTAGTCATGTTTTTCATCTTGAGGATTTTTCTACGATTTTTTGCCTAATCTTAGAAGAACTGTCTAGTTCATCGGCTTCGAATTTACCCACCCTGACCACTTTTATGTTTAGTTTGTAATTTTTCACATAATCTTTTACGCGAGACTCTATTTCAGCTTGGTCATAGCCTAAAGCTATAATGTCAGGTTTCACAGTTTTGATGACATTGTCTAGGTCAAGATTTTTTGAACCTAAAATTGCCATGTTAACAATTTTCAGCGACTCCACCAGAGCGCGTCTTTGATTCTCAGGCATAATCGGTTTTCTTTCTTTTGTATCCTCCACCGTGCTGTCTCTCGCAACAATTACTACCAGTTCTGCGTTTTTGCCACCTGCTTTTTTTGCTTCCTCTAAAAACTTTACATGCCCTAAATGTAATAAGTCAAAGACACCGGAAGCCAAAACTATTTTGGGTTTATTCTTTTCGGGCGGCATTTGACTGTTCATTATAGCGTCCCAACATAAAAATTTGGTTATTCTTACTCAGAATTTGGTCGTGATAGGGATTATTGGTTTTAGAATGTTGGGGCAGTTTTAATAGCGCTAATTAGTTTCAATGCATCCAAGAGACCTTCACAATAGGCTATTGAGGTAAGGCTAGTTTCAAATTTCTTTTTTTCTTTAAAGTACTTAGCATCTTTCAAGTAAGACCTAACATAACTTACAACCTCGTTAATGCATTCGTCACTTACTGCAATTGGACCTTTGGTCTGCTGCATACTGCTAAGGGTCTTCTCCATCGCAATGATATATTTTGTAGTTAGCTCTTCTGCGCTCATCTATCCATACTCCTAAGCTTTAACGGTGCTCCAGCAAACGCAACCAAGGCGTCTACTTCTGAGAAATGAAGTTGCCCTGCGAAAATCAGACTCATAGGAGGAGCACCAAAATCATAATTTACTAATTCACTGATAAAATCAGCCTTTAAGGCGGGATTGTTGCTTCCTGCCCTAGCTACTCCAATTACAAATGCGTCATCTGAGGCTATGTTCATTTTCTTTTTCTGTTCAATTTCCTTAAGCATTAGTAGAGCATCTTTAATTGTTAAATAGCGTTTTTCGTCTACTTTTAAATCAAGCAGACAAAGGGTGTGGAGCCCAAGTGCTTTGTTTTGAGCAATCACGTTGTAGGGAGTCTCAGAAAAGTTCTCTCTAAAGGGGATAGTTACGGTTTTGCCAAATTTGTAATTGTGTAACCCCGACAAACCGATTATAGCAGAGATTATTGAGGCACCATGAATAATACGGGTTGGAATATTATGCTTAACTGCTTCAATACGCAAAGTCACGTGGGTAGTGGCTATAAATGGATCGCCTGGAATCAGAAAAACTGCTTTACCATTTTCTGCGGCGTCTAGAACGCGTTTTCCATTTTCTTCCTCTAAATCATGTCGGGAAAGGATTTGAACAGATTTACCTACTAGCACTTCAAGATTTTTAAGAGAAAAGCCTGGAAGTAAACTGGTATACAGTTCCATAAATACAGCATCTGCCGCTTTTGCTTCCTCTAAACCGTTGAGGCTGATTCCTTTTTCATCATTTAAGCCCAAACCGACAAAGACCAATTCTTTCAATACGTATTGCTCCTCGAAAATAGAATCAAAGAATCAAACTTAAACCGTTCGTTACTAAACAGAACCCCCAGCACTACTAACCGGTCTTGAAAACGGAAAAAAATAATCAATCAAAAATAGGTAGGATTAGTTTTGTTGGTTGATTGTTTCAATTATTTTTTTGGCTGTTTCTTCTTGACCTTGAGGTATAGGTACGCGGGTTGTGTAGGTTTGAGGTCCAGTTCGGGTTGCTGCTGTATATCTAAATACCATCAATGGCATGTCTTGATTGTTTTCTTGAGTAACCTCATCAAAGCTGGTTAGTACGGTCTGCCAGGTGTAGAGCCTTCGGTTTAGGTATATGGCGTCTTTTGTTATGTAGACTTCTCTTACGCCAGTCATGTTTTGTCTATAGTTGTACCATGCGGAAAATTGCCATGCAAACGCAACTATTCCGATTAATCCCAACATCATGAGAAAAACATAGAATCCTGCTTCAGGATCGAGCACCCAGAATAGGACTCCGAAGAAGAGGGCAAATCCTGTAACTATTAGAAAGAGGCCTTTTTTCTCGGTTTTTTCTGTTTTGTATTCTTTTTTGGTATATTCTATCCAGTAATCTGGGGGATAAATCCAATGAGCCAGTAAGCCTTCTCCGCGCAGAATCTTGTCAACCTTGTTGGCGTAGCTAAGATACATTCCTGCTGTTATTAATGCGATTACCAGTATGAATAGGCTAAAGAAGGATATCGCAAAGCCGCCCTCAAAGCCGTCGATACCCACGAACTCTGGAACAAAAATCATTAGCCCAGCTAGAAGAGCGATAAAAAGTGCAACCATAGCAGTTCTTTTTTGAGGATTGTCAACCATTGAGATTTTGCCTCATTCTTGATTTACCATGTTAATGAATAAATATATTCTATATGACCAATTCCGGAGTATGTAAATCGTTTAGTTTCTTCAAAGCTCACTAGAATAAACAGCGTAAAAATCAATGGGATATTGAGTGAAGGATTTTTAACTATGAACTTAGACGTAATAGCAGAATCAAGCCTGAGGATATGGTCATGCGAATTGTTTTCAGAATAGGCGGATCTGTTGTTGCTTCCCCAATCAACACTGACTTAATGAACAAATACATAGATCTTTTAAAAGTCATAAAAACCCAAGGTCATGAAATCATCGTCGTCTTAGGGGGAGGAACCTTAGCTCGGGAATTCATTGGGATAGCAAAAAAGCTAAATTTAGAAATGAAAGCTCAAGATGAAATTGCCATAGCAGTTTCTCGACTCTTTGCGCAGCTATTTGTGGCAAAATTTGGCAATCTCGGATGCGGAAAAGTTGCGATAACATTAGAGGAAGCAGCAGAATACCTCAAGGGAGGCAAGATTGTGGTTATGGGTGGATTGAAACCTGGAATTACCACTGATACTGTAGGTGCGTTAGTAGCTGAGCAGGTTAACGCAGATTTGCTAGTAAAAGGCACTGATCAAGACGGAATATACAATAAAGACCCGCGTACAAATCCCGACGCTGTAAAACTGGATCACCTAAGTTTTGATAAGCTACAAAGTGTGTTCTCGGAAACCGAGCATAAAGCAGGTATACATCAAATCATTGACCCGGAAGCCATTAAGGTCCTGAAACGAAAGCGAGTAAAAATTATCGTTGTGAACGGATTTAACCCCGAAAATATATTAACCGCGGTCAAGGGCGAAAAAATAGGAACTATCGTTGAATAAAACGGATTAGCAATTTATTTTTGTTTGTCTTAGCAAATTACGTTTAAATATCACATATGATATCGCATTTGATATTGTAAATGTTATCAGTAATGATATCAGTAGTGATATAATGTTTGAAGAAAACCCTGAACATAACCATCGATGCCACCCACCCGGGATGCATAGGCGGAATTGGGTCCGGCACAACGCTATGGTTCCTAAGGGGTTCATACGCTTCCATGTTCTTGAAGCTATGAGCGAAAAACCAGTGTCTGGTTCAGAAATTGCGGAGCAAATCCAAAAGCACGCAGGTGGTTTTTGGAAGCCTAGTCCAGGCTCAATCTATCCGTTGCTGGGTTGGCTTCAAGAAAATGACTACATTAAAGAACTACCACTCGAAAACGGCCTAAAACGTTATGAACTCAACGAAAACGGAAAAGCGTTATTTGAAGAGCAGAAAAAAATGAGGCAAAAAGTTAGAGAACAAATTGGCTTTCTCCCTGCACCATTCTTTGAAAGGTTCCTAACCAAAATGGCGCCTGAAAAAGACGTTGAAGTCCGCAATTCCGTAAAGCGATTAGCATTAATGTTCTTCCAACTGGGTAACTCATTACAAGAGAATTTTTCAGAACAAACCTTGGAAGAAGCACTTGAAGTTGTTAATGAAGCAGCAAATAAATTAGAAAGATTAAATAAAAAACTAGAAGAAGCAAAAGGCGAAAAAAATGAGTCAAATCAATCAACATGAAGACGTAATTAAAGTCGAAGGACTAACAAAGGTCTACAACGGGGGATTAGTTGCAGTTGACCATATTGACTTTAGCGTCAAACGTGGCGAAATCTTCGGGTTCTTAGGACCCAATGGCGCAGGAAAAACCACAACCATCAATATGCTCATAACAGTAGTTAGACCAACTGGCGGAAAAGCAACTGTTCTAGGTGGGGATATCGCCAAGCAGAGCGTCGAGGTCAGAAGTTCAATTGGCGTAGTTCCTCAAGAGTATACTGCAGATGAAGACTTAACTGGCTACGAAAACATAATTTTATGCGCTGACCTATATGGAATTCCGCATTCGGTTTCGAAAAAAAGAGCTCTTGAACTACTCAACTTAGTCGAATTAACATCATTTAAAGATAAGCGAGTCCAAACATACTCCGGTGGAATGCGCCGAAGGCTAGAACTAGCTTGTGGTTTAATTAACCGACCTAAAGTGCTCTTTTTAGACGAGCCAACTTTGGGTTTGGATGTTCAAACCAGAGCAGCTACTTGGAACTATGTTAAAATGCTAAAACAAGAATTCGGTATGACCTTGTTTCTAACCACACATTATCTTGAAGAAGCTGATGCTCTGTGCGATCGTATAGCAATAATTGACCATGGCAAAATCGTAGTAATAGGTACACCAACAGATCTTAAAGACAGCTTAGGCGGAGACATCATTACAGTGGCTATCCAAAAAGACGTAGACATAACTGAACTTATCAGAAATATTGAACATGTAAAAGAAGTCAAAAAAGAAAACGATTCATACATTATAAAATCCGCAAACGGCGAAGCCACTGCCCCATTAATAATCGAAGCACTACGAAAAAATGGTCATTTAGTGACAAAACTTGCACTAACAAAACCGACTTTAAACGAAGTTTACCTACAATACACCGGAAAATCAATGCGCGACGCACAAGAGTCACAGGAAAATGTTTTCCGACAAAGAATGGCTATGCGGAGGTCACATCAATGAGCGAAGAAAGAGTTTCAAAAAACAGATTCCACGGACTATGGGCATTAACTAACCGTGACCTTAAAAAATGGTATCAAAACCCAATTGTCTTCGTAATAGGCATAATCCAACCGATTTTATGGCTAGCCTTGCTTGGAAAAGCTATGAACATTGGATCAATTATACCCAGCAATATTCCAGGCATAAGCGCTGATTTGATAATGCGCAATACATTTGGAACAGCCGACTACTTCTCTTACATGGCTATGGGCATGGTAGCTTTCACAACCGTTTTCACATCAGCCTTCGTTGGAATCTCAGTAGTATTTGATAGACGCCTAGGCTTCATGAGCAAAGTGTTAAGCACCCCTGTCTCCAGATCAGTTATAATAATATCTAAGGTGCTCTCAGCAAGTATCCGATCTATGTTTCAAGCAGCCATAGTAACCATCATCGCCTTTCCTACTCGGATTACAGACAGGCACCAACTTTACTCCGTTTAGCATACTTGGAATATTTGCAATTGTTTTCCTCATAGGCTTTGGTCTATCATCAATGTTCACCGCTATCACTTTACGAACAACAAGAATGGAAACGCCTCAGGCGATCTTTAATCTTGTAACTTTACCTTTGATGTTTGCAAGCAGCGCCTACTTCCCAATTGAACAGATGCCCAGCTGGTTAAGAGCAATCGCAGATGTCAACCCCATATCATACACAATTGACGCAGTAAGACGCCTTATGATATTCAGCGACGGTTACGAACGACTCCCATTAGACTTCGCATATGTAGGTATCTTCGCTATAGTAGTCACTGCAATCTGTGTTATACTCTCTTGGAGATACCTTAACAAGTAAAAGTGAGTTGTAGCTATTTTGTTTCATTTTTCGTATTTTTTTTATTTCTAATTGTATGTTAAATATGATTGAATTTAATAGGCAACTATTACAATTTGACGGATGAACTCCTGTTAATTACATGACGGTGTAACGATGGCAGACAAAAGAAAGGGCTCGGTTCAAATACGATTTGAAATTCTAGAGTTTCTGTTTTTTGCTGCCAAACCTCAATTACGTACACACGTATGGCGGAAAGCAACAGACGTTTCTTACGATGACTTCTTAAAACATTTAATATACCTCAAAGAAAAGGAGTTCGTGAATGAAACTTCTGATGGGTTACTCTTGCTCTCTGCAGAAGGCAGAAAAATTTACTCTAATCTGCGCGATGCTCTACCGTCTTTACTTTAACACTTGCACCTATGGTGCATCACCTATATAACTACCGAAAAGAAAAATGAGCTGAAAACAACATGAAGGAAAAAGAATCAGAAATAAAATATCCAGTAAGGACATTACATGATTTCCTTTCCGAATTAAATAAAGACTGGAGACGCTATAAAAGAGGAAGTTTGATAAGCCTTTTTATATTAAGTACACTATTGGCTTCTTTTGTTCCTTTGTTTTTCAGAGCGGTACGGTTCGAATGGGATATTTTTGCTTATATTTTCCTAATTGGTTTAGCGGCATTTTTAGTCTACAGCATACGTATTATGGTCTTGCAGTACCGCTTCTTTAGAAGTTGGGGACATCGTATGGAGCAGTTGGTCAGTCTCGAAGAAGAATTGATGAATGCAAAACTTGAAAAAAAATAATCTACCTAACCTTTAGATACTCACAGAGTTAAAGTTCATCTGTGGTGTATATGCCCCATGAGATATCCTTTATTAAAACGTGCCAAATTCTTCTCTAACGAATCTGTAAAGGGATGTGAAAGGGAATGTCAATGACAAAACCTGTTGTCGAAATCATAGATCTTAAAAAAACATATATGCTTGGGAAAATCCCAGTAGACGCTCTCCGCGGCGTTAATCTTAAGGTAGAAAGCGGCGAATTCATTTCTATTTTAGGACCATCTGGAAGCGGAAAATCAACTCTTCTTAACCTCATCGGAGCGCTAGATAAGCCAACGTCGGGAAAGATGTTTATTGATGGTATAGACCTCTCGACGCTTAATGATAATCAACTTACCGATGTCAGACGTAAAATCGGTTTCGTGTTCCAGTTCTTCAACCTTATCCCCCGTTTAACGGCGCGGGATAATGTTGAACTCTCCTTGTCCATAGCTAATGTTGACAAGAATATTCGAAGAAAACGCGCTGAGGAGCTTCTTGGAACGGTCGGTTTAAAGGATCGTATGAATCACAAACCAACCGAGCTTAGCGGCGGTCAACAGCAGCGGGTAGCTGTAGCTAGGGCTTTGGCTAATAATCCTCGATTTTTACTCATGGATGAACCAACTGGAAATGTAGATTCTAAAACTGCTAAAGAAGTAATAGCTTTGATTAGAAAACTCAACGCAGAAGGAGTAACTATAATCATGGTTACGCATGATCAGAATTTAGCCAAGCAAGCAAGACGTACGATTCAGGTAATGGACGGCGAAATAACTTCGGATGAGGTGTGCTAAATGAAGATACGAGATGTGTTTGGATACTCATTTAGCGCTATTAAACTGCGAAAACTCCGTGCTGCCTTAACAACTTTAGGCGTAGTCATAGGTATTGCAGCTATTGTAGCGTTACTTTCAATCACCCAGGGTCTGCAAACTACAATCACGGGTCAACTGGAGAAAGGGTTGGCAACAGACACTCTAATAATTTCTTCTGGAAGCAGTGGATTTCCAAATGCGGCTAGTGGGGACAGCGGCGGTTTCGGTGGTGGCGGTGGTTTTGGAGGCGGCCAAGGATTAGGTGGAGGTGCAGCATCCAACTTTGTATTATACCTAAACTATACAGAACAAATAAATCAGCTTTCGCCAGATATAGAAACTTCATTTGCCGTAATTCAGCAATCAGGTTATCTGCAAAACAGCACAGGAGCAAACAGATCAGTCACCATCACCGGGATTGATTTTGCTCAGTATGCAAGCGTTTATCCCACTACATTTGTAGCTAAAACCGGCTCTATATCTATGAATCCTTCACTTAGTGATGTTGTAGTTGGCGCTCGCATAAGCGATCCCCGATTAAACGGCACAATATTCCTAAACGCAAATACTGATGTGAATGTAATCTGGACTAACAACACTCGGGTTCCATTCGTTAATGAAACTTATAGTGCACAAGTTTCAGCAGTGCTGGATCGAATCGGCGGATTCAACATAGGAGGTCCATCAGACACAAGCATTTACATACCTCTTGAACAAGCAAAAACATTCTTCGCAACAGACCAAGCTAGCACGATAATTGTAAAACTCAAAAGCAGCGACAGCGCAACACTTGAGAAAGTCTCAAAATCAATAACTGACTACTTTGGAGGTCAAGTTAGTGTTATCTCATCAACTGCCATACTCAGTCTGGTTTCAACCATATTCTCAACAATACAACTATTCTTAGGAGGAATAGCAGCTATCTCGTTGCTAGTCGCAGGAATCGGCATAATGAACATCATGATAGTCTCCTTGATTGAGCGCACAAGAGAAATAGGAATCCTAAAAGCACTGGGTATGAAAAGCAGAACAGTCCTCTCCATCTTCTTGTGCGAATCAGTGATAATCGGCTTGATGGGTGCAATCATAGGTATCGCATCAGGCTGGGGTTTAGCAAGTGCGGTCGCCGTACTCTTTAGTACTGGAATCTTCGGAGGTAGCGCCAACGTAGCCATTACACCAATGCTGACTCCTGAAGTGCTAATAGGCGCTTTAGGATTTGGCATAGGCATAAGCGTAATCTTTGCATTGTATCCGGCATGGCGTGCTTCAAAACTAAAACCCGTAGATGCTCTTCGATATGAGTAGATGAGGCACAAAAGATGAGTAAGAGACTCTACCCCAACCAACCCATAGTAGGCGTTGGTGTCGTGATCCTAAAAGAGGGAAAAATCTTGCTAGGGCAACGACGCAATGAACCTGCAAAGGGAAAATGGAGCATCCCAGGTGGTGCAGTAGAGCTAGGAGAAACAATCGAGCAAGCAGTAATAAGAGAAGCAAAAGAAGAGACGTGCCTAGACGTCTCCGACCCTATCCTTTTTGACGTTATCAATGAGCTTGATTTTGATAAGCAAGATAAAGTAAGGTACCAGTTTGTCATAGTTGACTACTTAGTCAAATGTAAAGAGTAGCTTGTGAACCTAAGGCAGCAAGTGATGCAGTTGAACTTCGCTGGGTTTCTTTCAATGAAGTAGAAGACTTTGATTTGACAAGGTCTTTCCGCTTTTTCTTTACGCGTAATCGAGAAAAACTGGAAAAGATTAGTTCTGTTCAGTAAAGAACAGTCTGGTTTGCCCCATTGTTTTTAGATCTAATGCTCTTACACGTGTAACCATTGGAAAGTCTCTGACTACGCGACCCAAGGTGAGACAATAATGAGGTGGTAGGTCTCGGGCGATGCTTCGGACAGTTTCGGCGTCAACTCGGGCTGCTCTGCTGACTACGTCTAGGTCGTGTTCATTAGTGAAGTTGAAGAGGAAGATGTTGTCTGCTTGGCGGTATATGGTGTCTTGGATGGTGTCGGGTTGATTTGTGATAAAGGTAGTAAAGATGCCATAATGACGCATGCGGGTGACTATGTCATCCCAATAGGTTTCTCTTAGGTAAAGGTGGGCTTCTTCAGCGAAAAGGAATACAGCTTTGAGTTTCCAGTTCTGAAGCAAATCGACAAGTTTTCCTAAGACGTATTCGACGACGATTTGGCGGTCTATGTTACCTGTGTTTCTAAGATTAATTATGATAGCTCCACCTTGGTCTTTGGATTTGAAGAGTGTATCTTCTAGTAGTGTAGCTTCGGACATGTTGTCGGTAAAGAAACCGGAGTTGACTAGTGAGTAGAATCGGGAGGCAAGAGCATCGCGCACGTGCTGATTACAGTTACAGTTGCGTATTGCTTCGCCTAAATCGGCAAGGGTGAGATGCCCTTGGTCTTTGAGTTGTTTCCAGATGCGTTTGAATTCACGCGCTGATGTTCCAGGCAGATGGAGAGCATTCACTAAGATGCCTAAGATGACATTTAGGTGTAGTTGGTTGATGGCGATTTTAAAATTCTGGGAAGGAGAAAGAGCATGGATTTTGTCGTAGTACATGTTGCGTTTGCCATCGTTAGTCATCCCTATGCTGCCATATTCGCCATTGAGATCAAAAATCACCACGGTCGCTTTGTAGCCTACTAGACTAGCCATGAGAAGCTTGCTCAGATGAGATTTACCACAGCCCTTCTTTCCGGTGATGATGTTTAGAGTGCCATCTATAGCTGAAGCATCTATAGTTAGAAGAGAAGAATCTTTTGTGCCGCCAAGAATTATTGGGCGCTTGCCATCAACTTTTGCAAGTTTCATCAAAGCAGGAACAGATAATTTTCTTATCAGAGATTGGGAGCGACTAGGTAGCCAGCTACTGCTTGGGTTTAGTGCCTCATTTTCGAAGGTAGCGCGGATTTTGCATATCAGTAGACTGGCATCTTGAATGTAGGTGATATGGGGTGCGATTTCAAGGGGATCTATGTCTTCGCCTTGGATAGGTTCGCTTCCGTCGGGTAGGGTGCGTAGTAGTTCTTCAAGTACGCCGGGGACGGCTGCGAATTGGACATCGATGACCTGTACGATGAGGGCTTTGGAGGCTTCGGAGTCTTCCACCATGAGGTAGTCGCCTTTTTCGGCGTTTTCGTTGGGGAAGCTTAGGATTTGGACTATGTTTGCTTCTTTTTTGTAGAGTTTCATGCGTAGCTCTCCCTTCCGAATGGGCCAAAGAGGAGGCGATGCATGTCGGGGCGATTTAGTATCTGTATGCCGTGTCTGCGGGTAATGAAATGCTGCATAGCTAGAACTTCAGTGGCAGTAAAGGTGCATAATATATGAGCTAGGCGTAAGGTCTCAGGATAACTTTGTTGTAAGGCATCATTACCTAGGAGTTTTTCTACTGCTTCCATGCGAGTTTGAATGGGGAGTTCTTGATCAATATCTAGGCGAAAGGCCATGTTTGTTTTATGAAGTTTAGCAACATACACATCACCCATGGGAATGATAGGTGGTTTAAAGCGTAGACCAGTGGTTTCAAGAAGGTAAGGACCGTCATGCTCAGGCAGATAATCAGTTATTAGATATCCGTTGATTCGTAGACTAGTTACTTTGCTGAAAGCTAGAACTGAGTTGTTATTTTTTCGTGCATCTGTTAGAATATCACGCATGCGTTGGGCAGGGGTGTCGATTGTTCCGCTGGTAAGACTTCCGTCAAATAGTATTATGCCATTGTTTACGGTATGAGCAAGCATGGTTTGTAGCCATCTTTCAAGCAGGCTTGCTAGGCGGGTTGGCATCTGCATGATAGGGGGGCTAGCTTGATGACTGACTGCAAAGTTGTGTGGGGTGTTGAAGTATGCTTTTTCGAGGTTGTTGTAGACTGCGTTTTTGTTTTCTTCGGTTATGTGGAATATGAATGGGCCTAGGCGTGTGTAGTGGTATTTTCGGTTTTGTTTCCAGACTGTAGCACCTCGGATGGCTATGATCATGCCGGTGCTGGTTTCTCCGATTTTTATGGTGGAGGTGTCGACTGCGGAGATTGTGGTTTCTTGGTGTTTGGGAGTTAGTGGTAAAGGTTGGCGTTTGAGTTGGAGTTGGGTCGGGTAGTTTTCGGTGTTGGGATTGTTGTAGTTGTTGATTTAGTTGAAAGCCGTTGTTGTGTACTTGTTGTAGGGAGTTGATGCTTAGTTCTATGAAGCGTTGCGGGAGAGTGTTTGTCCATGGGGGATTGTGGAAAGTTATATTTGGTTGTTGTTATATTGTATTGTTCAATCACCAAGATTCACCAATATTCAATATCTTATTGGTGAAATATTTAAGTATTGTGCATGTGCATCTTGCACAATACAATATACAACAGGTGACAACTTGACAGAAAACCCGCAAAAACCACCAATACGAGTAAAAATGAAAATCGGCGACATAGAATTCGAAATCGAATCCCAAGAAGACCAAATCCAAACAGCAGTAGACCGAATCCTAAGCACAGTCACCGCCCGCCTCAAAGACCTCCAACTCACAACCATCCCCGAACGCCAAGCAGCCCCACCCAGAGCAGAAACCTGCAAAGGAGTCATCCAAAAACTCTGGGAAGAAAACTGGTTCAACACCCCCAAAAGCCTAGACGAAGTCCATACCGAACTAGCCCGACGCGGATTCCACTACGACCGAACAGCCGTAGCCCACGCCCAGTAGATTTAGTAAAAGACAACATACTCACCCGCATAGGCAAACCCCGACGATACCAATACGCCCAAAAAAGACCCCCACCATAAACCACCCTAATCATATTCTGAAAACATTATAGCCTAGAATTCCTTTACCCGCATAGACTATCGGAGAAAAGCAGCGTGTATATTGCAGGAATTGATGAAGCAGGAAGAGGATGCGTAATTGGACCTCTAGTGATTGCAGGTGTGTTGATAAAAGAGGAAAATCTACAAGCCCTATTAGCCTTAGGGGTGAAGGATTCTAAACTTTTAACTGCCAAAAAACGGGAAGCACTTATTCCCGAAATCATCCGCATTGCAGAAAAACACGTAATTTTAAAAGTCCCACCCTGCGAAATTGATAAAGCAGTTGAGTGCAAACTAAGGAATCATAAATTAAATAGGCTTGAAGCAAAAACTATGGCTCAAATAGTCACAGCTTTGGAACCTGACATAGTTTATGTTGACGCAGCCGATGTACTTGAAGATCGATTTGGCCAATACATAATGGAAGCTTCAAGCTTTAAAACAAAAATCATTAGCAAACACAAAGCCGACAAAACATACCCTATAGTCTCAGCTGCAAGTATAATAGCAAAAGTAGAACGCGACAACTGCATAGCCGAATTACGCAAAGAGTATGGAGATTTTGGCACCGGATATTTGTCTGACTCTAAAACCCAAATCTTTCTTGTCCAATGGCTAAAATCACACAACGATTACCCAGATATGATAAGAAAATCCTGGAAACCCGCAAAGAAAGCAAAAAGCCAAAAAGGCACAAAACAACAAAAACTTGCCTAATCACTAACTAATAATTCTTTTAGAAAATAAACCATAAACAAATCTGTCATCTTTAAACAGGTTTGAAGTGATTTCGGAATGCTTATTTTGGTGACTTCCAAATGAACATAGAGCCGCAGGCAAACGAGGAGGGGCTGTCGGCTAGCTTGGTCCAGGCTTGTAGCCTCGGGCGCTATAGACGCCGGTTCAAATCCGGCCAGCCCCACCATCTTTACCACACCACACGCTTCTAACTTGGATATGCCCATATTCGCAAAATCATGTAAATTTTTCTAATTATTTATGCTAAATCCAAAAAAGTATTCTAGCGCGCTTGTTTGGAAATAGTTTTATGGTTTGACAGTAGAAATAACTGTTCGGTGGAAATAGTGTCGAAGTATGGGAAACCCGTCTGGCAACATGTTTTTGAAGCAGCCAAAAGTCTGAAAACTAAGACATTTTCACCTAATGATATAATTAGAAAGGTTCACGAAATAAATCCTGAGATACCTCCTATTACAATACGTTCGTACGTTACTGCTATGGCACCTAATCATCCCTTTAGTTCACATTGGCCGTCAACTCGCAAACTCCATGGCTTCTTTGAATACTTAGGAGAAGGACAATTCCGACTTAAGGAAAAATTTGAAGCGATTAGTGAAAATAGTTCATAAGAGACCGACATTGAAGATTTCCAAGAAGCTATAATAACTTTGGAGGTGGACCTTGAGACAATTATCCTCAAAGACATATCTTCGATTTCAACTGATGCCTACATCGTTGGCGTAGTTGTCGATACTTCAGATATTGAATTTAACTGCAGTGGGAATAAAGGAAAAATAATTGCATACTATAAAGTAGTTGGGCACAAGATTTGCCTAAACAACTTGAACCAAAGAAAAAATCTGAAGAATCAAAAGCTAGGCGTTTGAATATTAAACTTAGGCATTATTTTGGTTTTTTTGTTCGAGCTTTTTTGATTGGGTTATATGATTTTGCTGTTATCAGTGCAGTATGCTTTTTAGTTTTTATGTTATTCTTCTCTTTTGGTCATGCTCTGATTTACCTTTTCGGTTTATCTTGGTCAGAAATAATCATAATCGAAGCTGCATTGACAGGAACCATCATTGCTATACGAGTTAGATTTTTTTGCAAGAGTATGAGGCAGAAAGCGAAGAAGTTGAATTGGCATATGCTCCCTTGTATTTTTGGGATTCACCAAATGGAACCCCAAGGCACACATTGGGAAGAAATAGGCTACGACACTCACCTTATCCGGACACTAAGATGCCCCCACTGCTCTGTCGAGGATTATGAAGCTTCATATCAATCCTACTAGTCAATGTTAAATAATGTAGTAGGCGATTTCTTTGATGAATTTTTTTGTGCGGAGATTTTGCTTTGCCAATTCTCTACGAGCTCTTACATAGTGATCGGCACTTGTTTTTAGATAGAAAACTTGTACTAAAAAAACTTGAAATAAGTCACTTGCAAAGATTGCCAGGAAATGTTTGGAATTGCTAAGGAGAAATCGCATAGACAAAATTTTTAAAAAGGGAAAAAGGGTTGAGGGTTCTTTTCAGTCTATGGTCCAGTTATTACTAATTCGGTGTTAGTGCATACGGTTGGAGTTGGAGTTGTTGTTTCGGCGACTTGTCCGAAGTAATGCCATGATGGACAGATGAAAGTTGCATGCGCATTATAGAGCATGTTAAAGTGTGACACGATCGTGTAACCAGAAGCTAATGGGGCAGTAGTTGTGCTGGTCGTAGCGGTGCCGTATCCGCTAAGAATCATTCCGCCTGGGGGTATCTCAAAGGATGAAGCCCCGATAGCTGTTGACCACGGAATATTTGTATTCGGAACATTTCCTGTGATTGTTCCCTTAATTGGAACTGTCCAATAGGCTACGACTATTTTTCCGATTCTGCAAACCTGAAGGTCGCATTTGTCAACTAGAATAGCGTTATCCCCCATGGGGTAGCCTGCAAAAAGGCTCTCTTGGAATGCTACTCGTTCTTGAGTAGTACTTAAAACTGCTGTGGGTACGAATGATCCCGTCTTTGTACGCATGAACAAAAAGAGAGTGTTTGCGGCTCCATGATCGCTATTAGGATCGAAATGTTGGCAAATCAGCTCAATTACCGGATGATTGGGAATATTGATAACGATTAGTCCCCTGGCGCTAATATATTCATGATTTATCGTCGAGCCAAACGCTGGAGCAACACCGGCAGCTAAAACTGCCACTGCCAGAAACAAAGCCAGAATAACTCCAAAGCTTAATTTTCTTTTCATTTTTTGATTTTCACCTCCGATATGTCTTGATTTTTTGCATTTGCATTTTCTATTTCTCCTTTTTTAGGTCTGAAAAAATATTTATCCTAATTCAAGTTATATGATGTAGGTAGTCGCAAAAAGTTGTTGACTACTTGACTTGAATATTTTGAAACTCAAATCGGAGATAGAACATTGAGTGAAGACCAGGTGCTTAAAACCCTTATTGGCTTAGGGCTTAGTCGCTTAGATTCGCAGATATACATTTGCCTAGCAAAAAAAGGTTCACAAAGAGGCAACGAAATATCCAAAGCCTTGAAGGTTCAAAATCAACAACTATATCGAAGCCTAAAGAATTTGAGGAGCAAAGGCATAGTTGACGCTACACTTGAGCATCCTGCTCGATTCTCTGCGGTTTCCTTCGACAAAGTGGTGGACTTATTCGTAAAAGCAAAGATGGCAGAAGCGCAGCTTATTCAGGAGAAAAAAGAAGAAATTCTAACAAGTTTTCAGTCATTAGCAGTCGGAGAAAACGCTGATTCAGCAGCAAAGTTCACAGTAATCGAAGGCAGAGGCTACATCTACTCCAAAATCTTGCAGATGATCAAGGAAACTAAGAACCAATTTTCAACTATTACCACTGTTGCAGGTTTACTGCGAGTTGACCAATTCGGATTATTCGACGCTGTTTTCAGTGACCCGCCTAAATCCAAACCACAATTCCGTTTCCTCACCGAGTTGTCTGTTCAAAGTATAAGTGTTATGAAAAAACTTCTTGGCGAAATGAAAAAAACGAAATTTGGCTTTGAAGGAAGAACGCCTGAATTGGGTTTAGGCTTGTTCCCCCAGATGGTAATAAGAGATGAAGCCGAAGCCATCTTTTTCATTACACCCCCAACTGAACAAAATGACACATGCCTTTGGACTAACTGCAGGTCGCTAGTAAACGCTTTCTCGGCTTTTTTTGAGGACTTGTGGCGCAACGCAACAGACGTAAACAAAAAAATGGAGGAGATTGAAACTGGCAAATCAAAGTCAGAAACACTTGTAGCAAGCAATGCGGAAGCTGCAAGAAGAAAATATTTCGAGATTTTAGAGTCAGCTGAACAAGAAATAATAATGATTGGCTCAGAGGACCTAATAAGGTCAAGTAAAAGTATGATTTTTTTAGATGGCCGAACTAAACGAAATGCCTCAGCTAAAATCATGGCGCCAATAACCACCAAAAACTGGGCTATTGCACAACAACTCTCAAAATATTGCGAAGTCAAGCATATCCCAACCGGATACCTAAACACAACTGTCGTTGATGGAAAACATGTTTTCCAATTCAGGAGCATTACACCTAAAGGACAAGAAAAAGATGAACCTTCATGCTTTGAAAATATGTTTTACTCCGATGATTACGAATACCTCGATAAAACGAAAAGAATGTTAGATGGTATGTGGAAAAATGCTCCCTCTCTCTCGCCCGTTACTTTGGCAAACCTCATAGTTCCGCCAAAAGCTGCAGAAGAGCCTGTTTCGAAATTTGGATTTGATCCGTTAAAAAAAATAACAGGAGTTGTTGTCGCAGACGTTGTTCAAGATTCGACAAAATTGACGGAAAAAGAAATTATAACAAAAATCATTAACGCCCAAAAAAACCCCACTACACCCTCAGACGACATTGTAAGATTGTATTATCACGATGGACAAGCACTAATACACCCTCCAAGTCACCTTAACTTGCCTGACATGCTCGTTTATTGCGTACACACAGAAAAACACTCAACGTACGGAACACAGGATTTTATGCATATTATGGTCAGGCGCGAGACACCATTAGGTTATGCGTTTGTTCCTTCAGTTTTTGTCTATGACAACCCAACAGCAACTGAGTATTGGAAAAAGTATTTTGCAGGCGTGCCATCTGGTTCGAATCTTCAGCTAGTCAAAAAAGACGAGCTTCAAGTGCAGTTGCACGGCAGTATTCTATTTGCAGTCTGGTCGGTCCCAATAATGCTTGTTCCTCAACTTCTCACTCTTCCGCCTGGATGCATTATGCTTGAAGGTTATGGCAATCTCAGAACAGAAACCCATACCTTGAATTTGGTTTCTGGTTACAAGATGGTGAGTGAGTATAATGGTTTTGATGCTTTTGTAACTTTCCTGCATCCAACATCAAACTGCTCTGGTCCTGGAACGGACGGATTCCTATGCAGGGAAGTCATTTCAACAATATATCCACCAAAACAATGAAAAGCAGTTCAACAAAAACGCACTTTAGGATTAGATGGCTACTGCAGCAGTTTCTTCAATGCGGAGGTTAAATATCTGGCGTTACCCAAGTAGTTAGCGTATGTTAGAAATCTTGGTGTTGTTTGCGGCTGCTGCGTCGTTGTTTGGTGCTTTTGCTTATATACGTTCCATGTTTAGGGGGCAAACTAAGCCGAACAGGGTGACTTGGTTTATGTGGTCTATTGCTCCTTTCATTGCGACTGCGGCTTCTTTGTATAGTAATGTGGGTTGGGCGGTTATTCCGGTATTGATGTCTGGGTTTTCGCCTTTTCTGATTTTCGCGGCGTCTTTTTTTAGTAAGAAGGCTTACTGGAAAACGGGGTTGTTTGATTATGTTTGCGGGTTGCTGTCGGGGTTGGCTATTATTTTGTGGTTTGCGACTAGTAATCCAGATGCGGCGATAATCTTCGCGATTGTTAGTGACGCACTTGCCGCGGTACCCACCCTTATCAAGGGATATCGCAGTCCTGAGACGGAATCGGTTTGGCCTTTTCTTATCGGCACCTTTAGTCCAATGACAAGCTTTCTAGTCGCAACAACTTGGAAGTTCTCGGAGCTGGCTTTCCCCATCTACCTAATAGCGATAAACCTGATACTTCTACTTTCCATATCTAAAAAAACAAAAATCCTTTCCCAAAAAAACAAAACATAATTTACCATCTTTTTCGCACCAGCCCACCACGAAAAAAACCACCCTACAACCAACAACAAAACACACAAAAACAACAACAAATAAACCAAACAAACCCAAACCAGCCAAAAAGACCCGATTTAAAGAACACTTGTTACTGTAACACTACAACCACGCTTGCTTAATACCAAGAAGAATCACTAAAACTAAAGGTGAAAAAGCTTGGTTCTACAAAAGAAGAATTTTCAGAAGCCAGATGAAATTCAGACTCCACCCAATATGAGAATAGAAAACATCACAATAGGGGATATGATGATATCAAAGCAGACTTTTCAGCCCGGATGGAAATGGTCAAAACATATTAAACCCCTCGCCGGAATGAATTCTTGTCAAGTGCACCATTTCGGAGTTTGGACCTCAGGTAAGATACTTGTAAGAGCAGACGATGGTCAAGAAATCGAATTTGGCCCCGGAGATGTAGCGGATATTCCGCCAGGACATGACGGATGGGTCATCGGAAACGAACCCGTGATCTTTTATGCTTTTACATGCAAAACAAACCCGAAGTGAACTGACTCTCAGTAAAGGATAACATTCCAGCAAACAAAAAAAGGGCGATAATTGCACACTTACAAATGGGACTTCTTGACAAAGAAAAAAGGGATTAATTATGCAGTCTTTGTCAGATCTTTTTATGTTTCTTTCTCGCCGACAGGTTCACTGGTGCTAGTTCCGAAGAAACCGCGACCTTGAGCGAAATAGATGCTTATTGGTTTCTCATTGCGAAGAATATCAACAACGCTTTGGAACATAGATGATGGCAAGTGCATTTTTATGATCCCATTTGTGTCGTTATCAGCTTCCCAAGTCATCCCCGGGTCGTTGAATCTGATCCATGCTACAACTGTTGTACCGTTTGAAAGCTGTATCTGGGCTCTGTTTGTTTGGTATCCTTGCTCGCTTCCATAAATCAAAATATGATAGCTAGTGACATTTACCAATTTTGTCACCAAATATCCTATTGTAAGTGTTAATTTATAAGTCTTAATACATAAACTTAAGCTTTCAAAAAAATTTATTTCTTTACATATACATTTAGGTAATTCTAATAGCATGTAACTAGAAATGCCTCAGATTAGCTGATACAAGAGGTAAAGGTTTGAAACCGACAAGTCACAGAATAATCACTGAAGTTGCTTTTGATCTACTCAATGAGATGAAAATCTCTTTTCCCTATTATCAACAGAAAAATGAAATCGCAAACGAATCAGAAGCAACCGATTATTACATGGATCTAGAATTTGTTGATGTCGCTAGCTTTGGCACTGGAGGTCGAGATAACCCGCATGAAGATGAAAAATGGACCATTGACGACAAACCCCATAAAAAAGCACGCGTGCTAGAAGCAGACTATTATTTTACCTCTTTTAATCATTTCATTGACATAAAAAAAGGACCGGGATTATTTGATGACTATGATGGTTACAGTTTCAGATATGGATCAGCTTCAAAAGATCAACATCAACCAGCTGGAGATGCCACATCAAATTTTAGTGCTCAATTTCTGACAAAGATCGCCGGCAAATTCGGCATATCCATCAAAGTGGACGAAGGCATCAATTGGTGGTTTAACGACGAATACGTTCATGCCCCAGGTCAAAACTGGTATAAAAATTGCTCGCCCGCTATAGAGCAATATTCCTTCTTTGGTGATAAAGGCATCTACAAAAGCCTTGAAGAAGAAGCCAAAGCCAGATTTCCATTAGCCAACTCAGTTGGAAAAGAAGGAAAGGGAATTCCTTACAGTGTTTTCATGCCCGTAGATAACATGGCCAGATTCTATTTCAACAGTTATTTAGCAGAATTGAAACCAAAGTACTTAGGCCCAATAATGCATGCTATCCAAGATGCAAGCACTCCACATCATACGGCAGGTTTATGTGGGAACTGGCATGGCAAATACGAAGAAGAATTAGAGGACAAAATATCGGCTTGGAAGAATGAACCCCAATTCGCAAACGATACCAAACTATTGTTTTCCCAATGGTGGGCAGTTGATGATGCACCTCCAAAAAGGTTGGATAATGCTGAATGGAGTAAAATCCCTTGCATACATTGGAAAATTGAAATGCTAGTGACTTGGATTGCCCTTAATGCATACAAAGACTATACAGCTGTTTTTGACGAATTTAGAAATGGGTACGTTAAAAATGAACAAAGTATGAAAGAACTGACCAAAAAAGCCACAGCTATGAGTATGCTTGCTCTGTGCAAAGCTATCGGTCATACTCACCTTTAAGCCCAGAATAACAGAAAAACCGATTTATTATAAAAGACTAAAATATAAAATCAAAAATAATTGAACAACCAGGAAAATCGGGACCAGAATAAACTTGATTTTACGAGTTTTATGTCTGAAAAACAGCATACCAGCGTAAGCTCCGAAAGGTCCGAGGAAAGCAACCAAGAGCAGTTTTGACTCTGGAATCCTCCACCCTTTTCTAATGCTCCTTAGCTTGTCCATTAAAAAGAATATCAGTGACCCAATATTAACGATTATAAGGAAAATCAGCAGAGGTGAAACTTGAACCGTATTAATCGTACCTCCATAAGGTTGTGAGAAAGCTTCAACGTAACCAGGTTAAATAAAGAATACTTGTTTGTAATAAAAGGTCTCTTCCTTTTTGAAAACGAACTAATAGCTAAGTTTAGTGCTCATCGCAATAACTATTATTAGTTTGGTTTAGTTATGCTATTTTGGATGATGCCTAGACTATTGATCTGCGCAAACAATACTGCTATGGATGTTGGGGATGCTGTTTCCGCGGGTTTTGGTTTAGGTTTAGGACTTTTTCTAGTTCCATATATGTTTAATGCGATGTCTTCGACGAGTAGAACCGCTAAAACAGTAATTGTGTGCTTGAGCTGTGGGGGAAAGAACACTGAAGAGTTCAAGTTTTGCGGGCATTGCGGGCGAGCCTTGTATCCACCACGACGAGTGCAGTGTCCAAAATGCGGGGAAACAGTGCCGGATATGAAGTTTTGTGTGAACTGTGGCGCCAAATTCAGCTCTATCTAAAAGAACAACAATGGTTAATTTTTCCAAACTGTTGTTCTTCTTCTCTTGGTGCAAGAATAACGTCAATGTTGGTCTCTTAATGAGGATTATGTATTAATTTATTATTTTTCAAAAAATGCATTCTGGGCAAATATAAGCTGGATTATAGTTTGAAGTTTAGTCGGTTTCTTTGTATATAAGATTCACAAAGTTTAAAGCATATCGTAAGATACACTACTCTTCATCTATTATCAAGAGAAAGAGGAAAACATAAAATGAATAAACCATATCATGCTCAAAAATTTAATGCATATGGACCAATCCCTCCACCACCGCCACCGCCAAAGAAAGCTCACACAGTCAGAAACCTAGCAGTTGTTCTAGTTCTTGTTTCTATTCTGGTAATTCCAGTTGTATTCTTTTACTCAGGCTTGATAGGAGAAAACCCCCAAACCAGCCCATCCCCATCAAGCACTCCATTAGCAACTACCACACCATACCGTACTCCAAACACTACACCTTCTACAACACCATCGGGCAATAATCCCCAAACCCAAGTCACCATAACAAAAGGACAAACAACTCAAGTCACGACACAAACCATAAGCTCCTCAGGAGGAACAATCCAAACAGACAGCTCAAGTGCCATTAACGGATTAAAAATCAAAGTCCCCGAAGCCGCAACAACCAATCCAGTCCAGTTCCAAGTAAGCTACTCAGACATATCAAGCATCAACAATCTACCAGCAGGAGCTTCCGCTAAAAGTAAACTAATATCTATCGAAACCTCCGGATCAGAAATTTGGAACGAGTTCAAACTATTCGACAAACCTATTGAAGTTACTCTTCCTTACGACTCAACCGCCACAAATGACGATAGTAGACCCATACGGTTTTATTGGTATGACGAACAGACAGGAAAACTTGACTCAGTCGGACTATTAAACGAGGATAAGGATGCGCATACCATAACCTTCCTAACCGCGTCCTTCTCAAAATTCGTTGCAATCGAAATCAGTCTACAGCTTTCAGAATTAACCAATCTGGGCTACTCAGTAGATACTGGTTTTCGCCCAGCAACTGACGGCTGGTACATACCCAACTATGGTTCATACCTACAGTCAGGCGGCACCTGCCTAGGAATGGTCAGCTACGCAAAATGGTACCATTCCTACATAAAAGGAGGCTCAGGCGTAGGACTATACAACAACTATATCGAAGGCAACCCCACCGAATGGCGTGATGATAAAACTGCCATCCAACTTGCAACACGCGCTCAGACAGGTACTTCAGGAATATGGGGTGCACTCACCGCTGAAGAAAAAGGTTGGGCGACAGCAAATGCACGTGAAGTAGCATTAAGCTGGATTCATGGTATGATCGTAACCGATGAACCCCAACTAATAGGTCTGATGGCGAGATACACCAACGGCACATGGCGTAACGGTGGACATGCAGTACTTGCATACGGATATAGCAATGGCATGTTCGAAATTTATGATCCGAACTTCCCAGGAACCTCAACCGGAACAAGAATGCGACAGATACCTTTCAGTTACCTATCGGGATTTAATGAAACCTACGTATCCGGACTGACAAGAAGCGACAGCTTAGTCTTCAATATTTTCTACCATGCAGGAGCCAAACTCGCAGCCACGCCAGGTGCATACTCAGGACTTTATCTTTCAGCACAAAAACAATTCAAAGACGATAGCATATTCCCAACCGTAACATTAACTGACACAACTACAACTCCGCTAGGAACAACTCCCATCGACACCGACGGGGATAACCTACGTGATACTGGTGCAAACACTGCAGTAATATCAGGCACCATAACTGGAGGACAACACCAGATAAACTCTACACTAATCTTTGTAAGTAACCAAAAGTACACTGCCAGAGTAGAAAATGGTGCTTTCTCACAAGAAGTCCCACTCTACAACGGAGAAAACGAAGTTGTCATATTAGCAACTGACGAAAATACCTTCAGCAACTGGGCAGGCTTCCTTAGCAGCTCAATTAAAAGCAACGCAACAATAGCATCAATGACTATAACATTAACTTGGAGTCAAGATAATAGCGATGTTGATTTGCATATTTTGGAGCCAGGAACATCAGGACGACACATCTATTACTACAACAAAGGCTATTCAAGCAATAATCCCTACTTAGACATGGACAACACCCATGGTTATGGCCCGGAGCATTACTATGCAACCGAAATCATGACCCTTCCCGATTCAACATCACTATACGGAAAATACCAAATACGAGTACATTACTTTGCTGACCATGACTCTGACGATGAAACAACCCAACCAATCACTTGGCACTTAAACGTAAGATACCTAGCATTCAAAGATCTCAATACAGGTCAAGAGTTCTGGGCTGAGGATTCTCGAAGCGGTGTTCTCACAGTAGAGGACAGAAATTCAGCATCCGAGTTCTCAAGTGGATCAGCAGCCTGGTCTGATGTCTGGACAATACAATACGATGCACCAAATGCACAAAACTACAATATCCCGCCACCGCCACAAAACGTGTTCCCGACTTAACCCCAAATAGAACAATGGAAGATTAGACCACGGGTTTATAATCTAAACCCGCTTGGCAATCTTTTCTATTTTTTTGTATAACTCCAAAAAAGTTTGGTGGAGCATTCTGTTGATATAAATATGAATAAATTTTATTGCCAGCAGGTAAAAGCATATATCTTCTCATATGGCATTCTATTTTCTCACTTGTAGGCGCATGTAATGAACGAATTAATCGCCAAGATTGAGAAACTGAAAAAAGAAAAGAAAGCCATTATCCTCGCCCACAATTATCAACGCCCTGAAGTACAAGATATAGCAGACTATGTGGGAGACAGCATCGAGCTTAGTCGTAAAGCTATGCAGGAAACTGAAGCTGAAATTATTGTTTTTAGCGCCGTTGATTTTATGGCAGAATCTGCAGCATTACTTAATCCAACTAAAAAAGTTCTCATACCCTCACTTAGTGCAAGATGTCCAATGGCTCAGATGCTCACAGTAGATGAGATAAAACGAGCAAAAAAACAGTATCCAAACGTACCGGTAGTCTTGTATGTTAACTCACTTGCAGAAGCCAAAGCAGAATGTGACATATGCTGCACTAGCGCCAATGCAGTTGAAGTTGTAAATTCATTTAATTCAAGTACTATTTTGTTTGGTCCAGACCGTAACCTTGCAGAATATACTGCTGAACAGACTGGAAAGACTATAATTCCAATCCCCGAGTGGGGCTTCTGTCCAACACACTTGCTCTTCCAGCCCGAAGAAATAGTTGTCCTTAAGCAGGAGCACCCCAATGCTGTTGTTATAGTCCATCCCGAATGCACTCGTGAGATGCGTAAAGTTGCGGACTACATTGGAAGCACCTCAAAGATGTGTCGTTATGTAAAAGAGAGCAGTGCTAAAGAGTTCATAGTTGGCACCGAAGAAGGCTTAATGCATCGTCTTCGCAAAGAGAATCCGGAAAAAACTTTCTTCATTGCTTATAGTGGTGCACTTTGTCCCAACATGAAAGTCAACACGCTTGACAGAATCTATACTTCATTAAAAGAAGAGAAATTTGCAGTTAAGATTCCGGAAAATATTGCAGTTAAAGCCAGAACAGCATTAGAACGTATGTTTCAGGTAAAATCCTAAAAATTAAGTGCTAACCACTACTGTTTTTAGGATTTTCACACCCCTCTTTGTAGCTAATTCATCACTTAGGTGTCTAATTTCTCGGGCTTTGCCTTTTACAGCTATAGCTTCTAGGCAATCGCGTTCACTAATGTGGACATGCAAAGAAGAGGTTACTAATTCGGAATGATCATGCTGCACTTCAGTTAAGTCGCTTTCTAACCCACGTACATCGTGATCATAAACCATTAGCAATACACCTGTTTGGGGGGTGTTGGCTTCTTCTTTGAGCCATTTTCGTTCAGTAACAAACACGCGTACAGCATCCTGGATTGCTTTTGAACGGCTTTCATAGCCCATTTTACTAATAATCTCGTCGAAGTCTTTTAGAAGATCGGGGGGAAGGTTACACCGATACGGGTGATTTTTGACATGGATATCGCTGATAAAAAATGGTGTTTTGTACCTAAAAGCTTTTACACATTCAACATACGCGCATTTAGAAAGTTGTTACTGGTCTGGAAAGTCTTCTCCAAAAAGGTAAAGTTGAAAAATCACGAACGGTTTATATCAGAGTAAAGTAGAGAATTAGCAGGGAGAATATTTATGAGTACTGTACCATTCCATCTAAATGAAGCAAATTATGAAGATACAGTAGCCAAGAACAAAGTGATTTTAGTCGATTTTTGGGCACCATGGTGCGGACCGTGCAGAGCTCTTGCACCCATAATCGAAGAGCTAGCTTTTGAGTTGTCAGGCAAAATTCTCGTCGCAAAATTGGATGTTGATGAAAACCCAAGAATAGCAGAAAAGTTTGAAGTCTTTAGCATCCCCACTGTCATTTTAATCAAAGATGGTTGCGAAGTAGACCGCATTGTGGGGCTTTGTCCTAAAAAACAATATACCGCAGCTATTGGAAAGCAAATGACATAAGAAATCCGCTTCTACTGCGGTCCTTTTGTTTTTTCATACATCTTTTCTAATGTCCAGCGGATACTTGATTTGAGCTCTTTGAATCTATCTTCATCTACATTTCGGATTACAATTTCTCGTATGAGGTCTGCTTCACGAACTATGTTATAGCTAAACATTTTATCAGGGGTCAATTGCTTCATTCGTACCAATTCATTATCTTTATCTTGCATTTTAGCTAGGACACGTTCTACTAAGAAGTTGCTAAAAGGCGGGGTATTGACGCTAAAATGTTTGCTTTCGTCAGGTAAGATGTGAATGGAATCTTTTTCGATATAGATTATGGCCAATGATTCATCATTAATGGCTTTTAGGGGGATAACGTTTTCTGGTTCCCCGCCTTGATAACCAGCGGGTTTAATCTCTCTATGTTCCTTAGAGGGCGTTGCTTCTTCGGCAGTTTTTTGTTGAATTTCTTTTGGCTGTTGTTCAGCTTCTTTTATGCTACCACGTTTGAAGCCTTTTTCCAATAGAATTGTATTTACAGCTTCAAGGCTGATTTTAAGCTCTTTTAATTCAGCATCAAGCTCTTCAATTCGTTTTTCGAGACGTTGTTTTAATCCGAGGAGAGCTTTAAGTCGTTCTTGGTCTTGCGACATTTTTCCACAGCCACAATCTGATCAATTATTGTTTATCAGTTTTTTTAACTTTAAACTTTGTGTATATGTATAGGTTAAGTTAGCTTTGGTTGACCTTCTTTAGTTGATTACGATACATCTCCACTATTTCTGCAGAAGTCGTTGCATCTTCAGCTGCCTTGTCCGTACGGTATTTTCCAGTAAACCTTGGGAATCGTATAGCTAAACCACTTCCTTTACGAATCGAGTCCATAGCACTCAAATGAATTGGACTTAGGGTTATTTCAGCACCTAAAACCTCAACCACTATGGCTGGTTCAAACCAGACATCCGCCTCTAATGTTGTCTGTACCCGAGAATGCTTCTTAGGCACTTCATGTTTTTGAAGCATCCCAGGTAGTATCGATAAATCTTTATCTGTGAAACCAGAGCCAAGCTTCGTAACGGATTCAAAAGTGTCGGTATCTTTATTGTAGGTGGCTAAAAGTAAGGTTCCGTATGTTCCCGCGCGTCTTCCGCGACCATAAAATGCCCCCACGACTACAAGGTCCACGGTGTCGGTCATTTCGCTTTTGTAGTCACGTTTAAATTTTATCCATAACCAACCTCTGGCGCCAGCCTGATAAACCGACTCTTTGGCTATGGATTTGCAGACGATTCCTTCACAGCCATCCTCAATAGCCTCTTCAAAGAAATTTTCAATTTCTTTCACTTTTTGAGCAGTGATTTGTGTAGCTAACCTGATGCGATTATTTTTTGAAATAACTTGCTCCAACATTTTTCGTCTATCAGGGTAGGCTTCTTGAGTTAAGTCCTTACCATCAACATAAAGTGCATCAAACATAAACAGTGACACAGGATACTGCGTTATAGCATCCTCAATACCATATTTACGTCTTCGATGCATGAGCTCTTGGAAAGGCAGCATTTCACCAGTTTCAAGATCCATAGCAACGCATTCACCTTCCAAGATAGCTTCTTTAGCATTCACGTTTTTTCTGATAAGTTCTACCGCATCTGGGTATTGGTCAGAAATCTTTTCTAATCGTCTTGAGAAAAGTTTGACTTCGTCTCCTTTTTTATGCAGTTGAACACGTTCACCATCATACTTGTACTCGGCAACGCATTTCCCACCAAATTTGTCTAGAATCTCCTCTGAGGACGGCAAGCGTTCAGCTAGCATGGGTCGGATAGGTTCAAACACTTGAACTGTATAATTGCGAATCCCATCCATGCCCTGTTCAACAAGCATACCTGCTACTCGACCTAAATCGGAACTGATATTATAGGCACGTTCAATCTGTTCGCGAGCTTCTTTTCCCCCACCATAAGCTATAGCAAGAGCATCCAAAACCGTCATATCAGCTATTCCCAAACGAAGTTTGCCGGTTAAGGTTCGTATGATATATTTTGCTTCCTTTGGAGAAGAATCAACTATCAACCCAGCAAGTAACCCCATTTTGATATCTACGGTACCAGAACCTGAGGTTTTTGCCATTTTATCAAAAGTATCATAAACGCGCTGAACAGTCAAACTTTTTTGGAATCCTAAAGTTGACTGCGTTTTCTTAGCAACACACACTTGGGCGGTCTCACCGATATCACCTGTTTTTTTCAAATCGTTTTCGATTTCAGCTTCTTTTCTGCCACATGCTCGTGCTACTGCTTTTATGGCTAATCTTTCGGCTATGCCTATTTCTATACCTACAAAATCGGGGTAAAGTTTGCCCTGCGTCAGGTAAACGACTTTGTCGATTAGAGTCTTAGGGGTCTTCTTAAGAAGTTCGACTAGCAAATCAGTCATTTCGAGCCTTTTAGCGGTGGCTTCAATTTTCTCGTAAGCATCTGCAATGTCAGCGTAATTCAAACGGTAAACCTCATCGAAGTATAGGTTGGCAATGCCAATTAAAACAGTTTCCCATCAAATTGAAAGATAGGTCACTCCGGAAAATCCCAAAATGATTATTCTCCGAATTGAAAAAGGAGAAACCTGCTTTTAAATTATGAAAACCAACTTTAAACCAAAGAAACCAATAAAAATCGGTTAAACAAGTCTCCCACAGTTTTAGATTATTCCATGTTTTCTTTGAAACATAAGTATCAAAATTTCAACAACATCAAAGTTAAAAGTAATACTTTCCATAATAATAGAAGGCGAGTTTTATGAATTTTGAAATTACAACTATAAAACAAAAAGTAATGATCCCCGCATCCCCAGAAGAGGTTTACGAAGCATTTGTCGATCCGAAAAAGCACAGTGAATTTACTGGTAGTAAAGCTACAGGTAAAACCAAGGCTGATGGCAAATTCACCGCATGGGACGGCTACATATTTGGCAAATTTATCGAGTTCGAACCTGCAAAACGCCTAATCCAAGAGTGGCAAACAACCGATTGGCCTGAAGGTTATCCACCATCCAAATTCGAGTTAACATTCAAGAAAATTCCTCAAGGCACCGAAATAACTATGATACACAGCAACATCCCCGTTGTACAAAAAGAGGAATTAGCAGAAGGCTGGGAAGAATTCTACTGGCAACCCCTCAAAAAATACTTCCAAAAATGAGCTAAAAAATCCTCATATCAAGTGAAAACGATTCCGGACACCAGAATAAGCATCTAAAAATACACCAAATATTTCGCCCATATCAAAAAAATCTAACTTTTTTTTCAAACGACCGCATGATAAGCTAAAATCCGGTATTGCGTAGGAAAAATGGTTTGCTGGGGCTTTGATCGGACTAACTTGAGAGATTAGGAGAGAGAGAGAGAGAGAACGAAACCCTATGTTGCACAGGTTTTCTTACAGTGTAGTCTGTCATGAATTATTAAAAAAAGAAACGTGGAGAAAAAAAATCTGCTTTCGTTTACAGGAGTTTAATTGCTTCAGCTCTGGGAATTGCTATCAGCGTTTCAAGCGATGCCCACTCCGATACCTCAAGAGATAGTTTCATGGCTTCTTTTTCACTTGGAGCTTCAAACAAAAGAATTGCGTCATAGCGTCCAAGTGTCCAGTACCAATTCAGCACCTTTACCCCTTTTGCCTTCCAAGCCCCAATTATCTTCGTCATATCATCAACCTCTTCTTTGTCGGGTTTTTTTCCAAACTTCGCCAGACTTATGAAAATCAAACCATTCACCTCAATTCCATAGTGTGTTCAATAAGGTATTAGAATTTTCGATAAACTAAACAAGAAAAAATATTTTTTCCAATTTCAAAATGCAATTGCATCAAAACTTTAATAATTCTTTTCGTACTCTACTACTTTCCTTACATTATTGTCAAGACTGCAAAATCGCACTATGCATGCGTTTCGCCTTAGAGCTGATGTGGATACAGCAGAATCCAATAGCTTCAGCCAGATGCCTATGTGCGGAAAATACTTCCCACAATAAACGGTCAAATCAGATTGTCGTTCTTTTTGGAGAACAGGAGTGTTCTGCGATGAGAGTAATAAACAACCCACAACAATACAATAACGAGGAGAATGAAAAAACTCAGCTATAGTAGCAATAATCATTTTTGGATTGATTGGTTCGATTAGTCGTTGAACATCAGACTATTAACTTTGTTAATGGTAATTTTGGATACATTAGTGTTTATCCAACAATTCTTTCTATTGAGAGCCCATCAAACGGTACAGTCTGTCTGGGTAGTCCTTCATTAACATTTAACGTAACTTATGATCTGGCTTTTTGACCAAGAAATTAATCATACCATAAATTCCTGTCTATACTATAACATAGATGGAATACCATATCTACCTTCTTCAGAAGTTTTAGTTTCAAGTTATATTATCAACGTTCCTAACCTCAAGAGGTATAATGTAAGTCAATGGATCATTAAATTGGATAATCTATCAACGGGATTACATAATGTAAGCATCTCTATTGATTTACCTCCATCCATAAACGGATTTCCAGCTACCGGAGGAGACGGAGACGCATTTACATCAGTAGAATTTTATGTAGACAATACCGCACCTAATATTCTAATTTCTATCTCCAAAAAACACAACCTACTCCACCAAAGATATCCCATTAACGTTTAGAATAGATGAAACTGCTATATGTTCAAGTTATAGTTTAGACAACCAAACTATTCTTGATACAGGAAATACAACACCAACAAACCTATCGGAAGGAACTCACAATATAACCATATATGCAAATGACACAATTGGAAACATAGGCAAATCCGATACCATCTTCTTTATCATAGATACTTCCACTCCAAGTCCATCACCCACAAATCCTCCTACTTCCTCTCCAACGTTATTACAAACTCCATCTCCAACAATCCCAGAGTTCCCAACATGGATACTAGTCACTTTGACCCTAACTTCAACACTACTGGCACTCTACAGAAGAATGGATAACCGCTAACAGGGGTCATTATTGTGCGTGTAACATTACCAATTGTCAAAATAAAATTCACGTACGCATTTTTTTTCTGAACTCCGTGAGATAAGTTTAAATGGTATAAGTTTTAGTATAGAAGAGAATGAGGCATACGAAGGGTCTATAATGAGCGAAATGACCACTGAAATCCTTGAGCAGAATCTCGGGAAAATAGTGCTTGTACGATTGAAAGGTGGAAAAAGCCTACGAGGAAGACTAAAGGGCTTTGACCAACATCTTAACTTAGTTCTAGAAGAGACAGAAGACACTAC
The DNA here is from genome assembly GCA_963701765.1 of Candidatus Bathyarchaeota archaeon. Taxonomy (GTDB): domain Archaea; phylum Thermoproteota; class Bathyarchaeia; order Bathyarchaeales; family Bathycorpusculaceae; genus JADGNF01. Next base: position 110,579 of record CAVPBD010000009.1, on the reverse strand, counting down.
AGACGTAGAAAGCCAAAGAAAACTTGGCTTGATTATTGTCCGTGGAGACAACGTCGTTCTTATCTCTCCGCCACCAAGGTGATTTAAATGGGTAAAGGTACACCGTCACAGGGTAAACGTCAGGGAAAAACTGTTCACATTAAATGCAGGCGTTGTGGCAGACGTGCGTACCACGTGCGACACAAACGATGTGCAGCATGCGGTTATGGCGAAACTACTACTATCCGCCATTACCTATGGAACACCAAAACTCTGGCAAGACAAAGAGTAGCTTAAACAGCTCTCTATCATTTTTAGTAATAATTATTCTTTTTTAGTTCTTCAACTTGTTTTCAATTAAAACTTAGTAAAAGTTAAAACAAAAATAAAGGAAAACAAAAGAAGCTTTGCGGTTTAAGCGCTATAATAGGCTTTGTCAATTTTTACAAAAATCAGCGGACCTCTGCTTTGAGCCATATCGCGTGCCTTACGTAATGCATTGTTAAGTATCGTCAATACTAGTTCTTTGTCTTTGAGATTCTGGTTGTTTTTATCGCCGAGCTCCATCTTTAACAGATTTTCCGAAAGTATTTCGGTACCACAGATCTCACCGTTTTTAATCAGAGTAGCTTCTAGGACTTCCATGATTTCCTGTTTATGCTCAAGTTTTCTCCAAAGGGGTTCTGCGTTGCTAAGGGTTTTGGCGACATTGTTCCATTTGTTGGTGCTTTGGCTGCCTATGAGTAATTTTACGCGTTCGGTCCATTTCTTAAGCCAGATACCTATCCAGACAGATAGGAATGATTCTAGCTCAACTGGATCTTCTTTGAAGTATTGCTCAATTTTTTCTGCGAGTTCCAAATTGTTTGCTTCTTTGCCCACTAGGTTCCAATGGTACTTGAGGTAGTTTGTGAAATCTTGACAGGCAACTTGAAGGACTTTACGGTCAGAACCCATTATATCTAAAGCTGGGGCTGCTTCCTTTAACTTCTCCGTCAACATTACTTCAACAAAGTTCATATTATCCAATCCCGTTCTCAAGCCTTCTCCATTCTATTTATGGGACTGAGGCTTTTATTAAACTTTATTTAAGCATACGCATATAACTGGCTTAGGCAATTTTTGGCAATATTCCGATTTCAGATATATTCATTTAGATAAAAACAGACACTATTGAATAAATTCCGGCAACTCTGTAAGATCATTCAATATATAAGTTGGATTTTCTTTCAAAAGTTCCTTATGAGAATAAAGCCCCGAGAGCACCGCTACCGTCTTTACACCAGCAGCCTCCCCCGCTTTAACATCTATTATTGAATCACCAACTATTATACAATCACGCATCTGAACACCCATAACTGAAACCGCTTTAATGAGCGCCTCAGGAGAAGGCTTAGGCTTGAGCGTATCCAAAGCCGTTATAACATGAGTAAAGTACTTAGATAACCCAAAATATCCCAATTCAGCCATTACAACCTCTTTAGGCACATACCGCATAGTAATAATGGACAATTTGGCTTTTTTAGAAAGTAATCTAAGTGTTTCAATAGCCCCCTCTGATAGGCTTGCTCTTAGTCTGACTAATAGCATAAAAAGTATTCAAATACACATCTAAGAATGTGTGGCGCTCAGCTTTTACAATATCATCAAACGGCAACCTTTGCTCAAGACGTTTGGGAATTTCTAAAGCCACTGCAAGCTCAGGCGGGTACTGCCCAGTAGCCATAAACGCAGTTTTCGCAGCCTCCACATAGGCTTCTTTCGTATCCAATATTGTACCATCCAAATCGAAAAACATGCCTTTGATGTCAAGTTTATCCTTCATCGCTGATGCCAGATTATAGAGTGTGAAAGCTCTACTCAAATAAGTGCATTTTGACAATTTTATCATCAGATAGCTTAAGAATGCATGATGAAAAATAAATGGAAAGCAACAACTAAGCATTATCGATAACCTTCAATAGCCATTTTTCTTTGTAGTCGACTGTAAATTTATTAATCTATTTCTCTATCAGGAGAGTATTCAAATAAACTCATTTGAATAGCAGGAATCGTGTTGGAAAAGCAAAAAACACCCCAAAACAATGACACCAATTTAATAAAATGTCCCCATTGCCAGTGCTGCTTCTGTAATGAAGCAGATCTAAAAATGCATATCAATAACTACGGAACCTCAAAAAACGAGCATTTCGAAGAGTTCCGCAAAGTCCACGCCAGACTAGAACACGGCTCCCTTAGTGGCCCAGAATGAGTTTTTCTCTGAAATTACCTAAATACGAATATAAAGCTATAAATGAGAAGGATACACTTTCCTAGCTGTTCAAGAAGACTGAATGAACATGACCGAACAACCAACTAATAACCAAGAGCCCACACCTCAAAAATTACAGATTGATGACCTAACAAATTTTCAGTTCCATGCAGCTTATCTTGTCTACTCAGAAGTTTTCGACAACACACGCGGAGCAGATGCAAAAAAAGACTTAAACATAAATATTGAAGACCTAAAAGAGAACAAAATCAACCCCGAAACATTCTACCAAAACATAGCACGCTACCGCGGTGATGTTGTTTCTGAACGAAGACACGACAGACTAACAGTAGCAACACAAAGAAAAAGAGATTGGCGCATGAAATCTCAAAAACAGGAACGAATAAGAAGACACAAAAAATAAATCACAACACCAATATCTCAGTTTTTGCATTTTTTTTTAAATACTAATTTTTTTCATCCTATTCGACATATGGATAAATTTAAACATAAGTTGCGTTATAGAGAGAATGTGCAAAAATCTCTTTTTGCGCAAATTAAAAGTAGAAGGAGTTGAAATATGAATGTATAATAAAGAAACGCACAAGGCTACTTGCGCTGACTGCGGAAAGGAATGTGACGTTCCATTCAAGCCAGACGGCACAAGACCGGTGTATTGCCGCGAATGTTACGCTAAACGAAGACCACCACGCCGATTCTAATTGCGCTGACTAACGCTGCTTCATTATAAAGTATTTTTTTCTTTTACTTTTTTACTCCTTTTAAAATGGAGGTAGGTCAATAAGACCTAAAAGGCCGAAACGATGGTTTCTTTGATAAACCTAAGCCTGTATCGGCTATGTATAATCTATTCTTTTAATTGAACCCATAAATCAAAGATCCATTCAGTCGGCGGTCTTTGTTGCTCTTGCCAGTTTACGTGTTCCTCAAATCCGTTTACCCAACCGTGTTCTTCTTTTCGCCAACCAGCATATTCATGACCGCTTTCTTCAATCCAGTTCCAAAGCTTTTTCCATGCAAAATCCAAATTTCTAGGGTCCTTGAATCTGAGAACAGCAAATAATCCGCTTGGCATCTCACGCACTTCGACATCAGCAGAATCGTTTTTGAAGTTGCCAACTGTTAGATAGCACTCGTATCCATGTGGCTTAGATTTATCAACCGGATAATTAGTTCTACCAAATAAGCGAACCTCTTTTCGTCCAATTAATCCGTTGATGCTAGCCCACTCCATTATCCTTTTAGCTGCATCTTGATCGGAACCAAGACCACAAGAATGAACGTAGACTGCGGGTAATGATTGAAGACGCTCAACACGAACCTCCATTTCCTTTAAAAAATTCTGTACCGCCATTTGCTCAAATGCCCTCCTATGATTGTAATACTCAATCGTATAATTATTTTTCTATAGAATTAGGCATATATCATACCAAATTAAAAAAGCAACAACAAGAAACAAAACTAAAGAATAACATAAAATATTAGTCTTAAACACGTATTTCAATTCGAAGATTGAAGTAAGTTATGCTATCCTATCAAATAGAAATTATAACCTAATTATTCCTAATCTATTTGGTTTTAGCAGCTCTCTTACCGCAAAATTATCCTCTCGATTCAGTCACAGCTTCTGAATCTATACGGAAAATAAAGAAACGCTTAACTGCTAAAACAGCATTAGGTAGGATTTAGAGATGAGCGATTTGCCGTCTTTCGCAATATTTCGCAAATCCAATAAAACAGAGGAACCAAAAATGGAAGAAAAGTCAGAGATAACCCCAAATCAGACAACGCAACCAGCAGAGACAGCGCCAACTGAGGTTAAAGGGACACCTGACAAAGCATACTTAAAAGCTATGCCCCTGCGGGACCTATCAGATCTAGAAGGAATAAAAACTGAAGTCAAAAATGGTAACATCCTTATTCTAAGAATAACACCCTTGGCAAACAAGAGTGTAGAGGATGTTAAAAATGCTGTTAACGAGCTTTTTGCCTTCACTGAAGAGATAGGCGGCGATATAGCCCGTTTAGGTGAAGAAAGAATAGTTATTTGTCCAAAAGAAATTAGAATCTGGCGAGAAAAAACGCCAGCACAAAATGAGCCGCTACCTACAGCAGCCTAAATGTTTCTAGCACAGCTGGAACAATAGTGTTAATTCCAGCTTTACTGTCAATAAAGTTGGCTAAACTTATTATTTTTGATTTTTCTCCGTGACAGAGAAATATACGTTCTGGCTTTGGCGTGAGATTAGTTAGGTAGGATACTAGTTGTCTTCTATCGCTATGTCCTGAGAAGCCTTCAATGGATTCTACCCGAAGTTTGCGTTGGACTACTGCCATCTTGCCCTCGTTGTCCATCATAGTTACTTCGTTGATGCCTTTCTGTACTCTTCTGCCCATTGTACCTTCAATTTGGTAAGATACGAATATTATAGTGTTTTTCTCGTCTTCAGCCCAGTTCTTAAAGTATTCAATTACTGGCCCACCCTCAAGCATGCCAGATGTGGCTAATACTATGCAGGGCTCGCCTTGGATTATGCCCTGGCGTACACTTGGGTGCTCAACGATTGTGAAGTAATCAGATTTGAAGGGGTTAACTTCTTCATGCAGGATACTATGGCGAACTTCTCTACCTAAATACTCGGGGTAAGCTGTGTGGATTGCAGTGGCCTCGCTAATCATGCCTTCAATGAATACGGGTGCTTCCTTCATCATACCCCGCTTCATGTAACCGTCAATGATAAGCATAATCTCTTGGGCTCTGCCAACTGCTGGGACAGGAATGATTACCTTACCTTTCTGCTCTAAGGTCTCGTTAATTATTTTTGTTAACCGCTCTTCCGATTCAACTCTGCTAGGCATAACATCGTCTGGTCCACCGTAAGTGCTTTCGCTGATAATAGTCTCCACTCTTGGGAATTCGTTTGCTGCAGCTTCAAGTAGCATCGTTCGAGAGAATTTGTAGTCGCCAGTATAAACAATATTGTGCAATCCTTCGCCTATATGTAGGTGTGCTAATGAAGCGCCTAAAATATGGCCTGAATTGTGAAGGGTTAAACGTATGTCAGGGGCAATATCGGTAACTACGCCATAACGTAGAGGTATAGTGTGGAGAACGCATTCACGTACATCCTTTTGATCATAAAACGGAGTCACACCTTGCTTGCCCGCCACATCTAAGTAATCTAGTTGAAGCATAGTCATCAAATTTGAGGTTGGCGCGGAGCAATATACTGGTCCATCGTAACCGTATTTGAAAAGAAACGGGGTTAGACCGCAATGGTCAAGGTGTGCATGAGTTATGACTACAGCGTCTAAGGTGTCGATCTGAAATTCGGGTGAGTCAAAACGTGGGAATGACTCGAATGGTCTTTGTGATCCAGGATTAATGCCGCAGTCAAGCAAGACACTGCTTTCGCGTGTTTTAAGTAGGAATGCTGAACGACCCACTTCTTGCGCACCGCCTAAAACTGTTAAACGGACATCGCCTACATCGTAGGTTTTTGGTCGAAAAATACGCTCACCGATTGTGCGCAAAATGCGTTCACGTTCTTGACTTTCAGAGTGTAAATAGTGACGCATATTAGTGATAATTTTAGATTTTATCGGAGGACTTCGCAGGACATGAGGGCGCCATTTAGTTTTCTTTATGATTTCCTGCAAAACAATTCCATTTCTGCCGATAACTAAGCCAGGTTTCTTGGTTTCAATTATAATTTCACCAAGGCTCGGATCAAAGGTTATGTCAGTTATTTCAGCTTCCTTAGCGATAAGTTCGCGCGTGATTTTTTCAGCTTCAACTTCAGGAAGCCTAACTGAGGGGTCGGGTCGGATCACAATACGCTTGCGAATTACACCAACAATTTCTGCAATTATACTACTTTGTTCAACGAGAATTTCGGGTTTTTTGGTATAAACTGAGAGCATAGGTCCTTCGTATTCGATACGAGTGACTTCTGCCTCTTTGGGTACTTTTTGAAGAATATATTGGGTTATTTCGACTTTATCTTTTTCCTGTTGTGTTCTAGCCAACTTTATTTAACTTCCTTTGCTAAAATCTCCCTTTTCTCCGCATCAGTCAATTCACGATAGCCCTTGTTATCTATAACAATAATGTTGTAGTTGTTACCGCTTGCAACATCACGTTTCATAGCGGCATTAACAGCTCTAGCTATTACGGGCAATGCCTGCTCAACAGTCATGCCTTCTTTAAATTTATCCTCCAAAACACCTAGAGCTAAAGGTGAACCTGAACCAGTTGAAGTCATTTTATCTTCAACTGAACTCCCGAAAGGATCCAAATTAAACAGGTGCGGACCAGTATCATCGACACCACCAACAAGAACTTGGGCCATAAGACCTCTAGCACTGAAAAGCAAATTGCTAGTCATCCTTGCTGCAGATGCAATGGGCATGGGTCTGTTTAGGTTAATTTTGTAAAGTTGGGCATTGGCTGTGATTATATCAATGACCTTCTGGGCATCAGCAACAGAACCCGCAATGGTCATACCGATGTGGTCGTCAATTTTATAGACTTTCTTGCCCTGTTTGTGAGCAACAAAGTAACCCATAGTTACGCGTGTATCTGAAGCTAGTATTACGCCGTCTTTGCAGACGACACCAATTGTAGTAGTTCCCTTTACGATTAACTGATTAACTGCATTATTTTCTGCCATGTTATTTGTGTCTCCCTAAAATTGAATTAAACTTGGAAATCCACAAACGGAATTCCATCTATAGGAAGTAGCACATTGTAAACACTCCATGGGATTTATTAATATTGCGCTCAAGGTGGATATCTTCTGCATATACTTCCATTCCTTCTTTTTCGTTAGGTGATATTGAATAGTCTGTATAATCTCCCATTGAATTAAGACCACAAAATCATGTTTTTGTATATACTCAGATCAAGGGTCTTTTTCTGATTTCTATTCGCCATTTTCAAAGGCGGATTTTTTTCAATATTCTTCAGGGATTTCGTTAATTAGTACATACCACTAATTGATTTCACCAAAATCATTGGATTAATCTTAGTTTTCAAAGCACTTAGACGTTTGCGTTTTTCCTGTGCTCTATAGAAATTTCGAGAGGTTACTTTATCAAGGCGAGATACTCGCTTGTCAGCGATAATAGAATACAATTCGTATGATGATAAGTCATTTTCTTTAAAGTTGGTTGCTTTTCTAAATTTTGCAAAAACGCCTAATTCAGGGTCTTTTTCAACTTTATCAGCAACACAATCCGAGAATATGTTATGCATATCTTCTATTTCGAATCGCCAAAAATCATATGGATATGCATGATAAGGAAACCCCCGAGATCGAGTACTAATGTAAATTAGACCTCCGGGAGCGGCTAAAGCCTTAAGATTACTTACTACTTTTCGCCAATTATATACATGTTCAATCATCTCAGTTGAAATAACTACGTCATAGCTACCGGGCACAAAAACATCTAATAGATTTGTCGCATTACACACAACATCAACCCTGGACCTTGATTAATATCAACTCCTAAGTATTGCCTTGGCCCGTAGGATTCAAGAATTGGTCTGATACCTCCGTTAACGTTCATTGAACCTACTTCAATTATCTTCTTATTTTGTATCTCCTCTTTTTTCAGGTTCAGAGCCGCAAAGATTATACCAGTAACGTTGCACATGTCTATCATCTCATATTATTTGGACCATGCTTTGTGAGTTAACAACGGAATTGTTTTCGATTTGTTAATATAACTTCTTTATTTGTAATTCATATTTGTAATAACTAAATTTAGAACAACAATAGAATCCCTCCATCATCTAGAACGTGCAAAGCAAACTATAACAACAACTCTTATTCTGAAGAACCATGATTCATCATTTATTTTAGGGTTTATTTCAAAAAGTTTTAAGTCCTACTCCGCGAAGCTATAAGGTAAGCATGATAGTGGGGCAGATTTGACTTCAACTTATCATTACATGCAACTTTCACGAGAAGTTATCATTGGAAAAGGTACACTCCAGCGGATTCCCGAGGCGATTAGGCGACTGGGTCTAAAAGGTTCAGCCCTTATTATCGCTGGATCAAAAAGTCGCGAAATTGCTGGAAAAACCGTACATGATTTACTAGAACAGGCAAATATTAATGTAGACACATTATTGGTTTCTACAGCAACCATTAGAGATGTTTTAACAGTCGAAGAAAGAATAATCGAATGGAAACCTCAAGTACTTTTCGGAATTGGCGGAGGAACCAAAATTGATGTTGCAAAAATAAGCGCAGCCCACCAAGAAATTCCTTTCATCAGCGTTCCAACTGCACTTAGTCACGATGGAATCGCAAGTCCCTTAGCGTCGGTTAAAGGATTTGATAAACCCTACTCAATCCGAGCTCAGGCACCTCTTGCGATAATTGCCGATACAGACATTATTGCACAAGCCCCATGGCGCTCAACCATAAGCGGATGTGGTGACGTAATATCCAAATTTACCGCAGTAAGAGATTGGCGCCTAGCACATACAGAAAAAAATGAATACTATGGAGAATACGCGGCAAGCCTTGCCTTAATGAGCGCAACCCTAGTAGAGGAGAACGTTGCCTCTATTCAGCCTGACAACGAAGACGGCTTAAGAGTTCTGCTAGAAGCACTCATAAGTTGCGGGGTAGCAATGAGTATAGCAGGAAGCAGCCGACCCTGTAGCGGCTCTGAGCACCTATTTAGTCATGCTTTGGACCTTCTAGTACAATCAGACTCTATGCATGGGGAACAATGCGGAGTAGGTGCGATAATGATTACTTACTTGTACGGAGCAAATTGGAAACGTATACGTGACACTCTCAAATGTTTAGGCGCACCCACTACAGCAAAGGAGTTAGGAGTCAAAGACGAAGATATAATCAAAGCCTTAGAAATCTCAACAACAATACGACCAGACAGATACACGATTCTACAAAAACTGAATATGAACTATAAAGCATGTGAAAAAGTTGCAAAAGCTACAGAGGTAATCAACTAAGAAAAAGTTGATAAAATAAAAGAAAAAGGCTTTAGTTTTTAACTTTTGGTTTCTTCTGCCGGCTTTGCTTCAGCACTGGCTTCAGCTGCGGGTATAGTGTCTGCCTCTACTTTTGGTTCAGCTGCAGGTTTAGGTTCTGCTTTGTATGCTTCAACGAATTTTGTCTCTGTGAAATCAGGGAAGAATTTTTGCATATCCATAGCGATTCCACGTTTGGCAACTTGGATGCCTTCCAAATAGAAGGTATCCTCGGGCATGTCAACAGTCAAGATTTTGTTTTGTTCTAAGAATTTGAATTTGTCTACTTCGATAACTGGGATTCTGCGGTGAATAAGGGCTGCAATTTTTTCTTCATTAGTTTCAAGTTTCTTGGTTATGGTGACATCGTAGATAAGGGTTCTTCCGGCCAATGGGGGATTGAAGTCAAGTAGAACGCGCCCAGCACCTATGCTACGGATGGTAGCATTTTTTCCTCCAAATTCAATGCGCATACCTACAGCGGGGTTTATGCCCTTTTCAAGTAGTTGACGAAGATGTACACGTTTAACTTTCTCGCTATCTCGAGGACCGAAGGCTTTTTCAGGTGAAATTTCAACCTGTGCCTCTTTGTTGACTTCCATAGTGGATAAGCTTTCGTCTAGCGTCTTTAGAACCCAGCTTTCACCGACAACAACGAGTTTGGGTTCATAGATTTCGCCTTCTTTTTGAAGGTGTGCAGTTTTTGCTGTTTCCTCAAATGTAGTGTCGAAAATGTCGTTTGTTTCCTTTACCTTAGCGGTATAGTTGATTAGTATGAAGTCTCCTTTTTGTAAAGACATACTATTTCACTCTTTGCTTCCGGTTCGAAACTAAGTTTAAACCGCTAATAAAAACCTTTCACTTGCAAATAGAAAGAAGCAGGATTTAGATTCTTAAAACAGGCCTCTAAGCCCTCAGAATTTAAATAGCTATTTGGCTTTCAATTTTTCTTCTAAAATATTTATGAGAAGTTTAGGTTTTATTGGCTTTACAAGAAAAGCATCCATACACTCATTTCCTTCATTAAGCACCTCTAAGTGTAGCGAACCGGTGAATACAATTTTCACAGTTTTTGGCGAGGTTTGCTGAATCTTCGATAAAATATCTGTACCCATTATATCTGGAAGACAAATATCAATTAATGCTGCACTAAAATGAAAATGCTCCATTTTATCCATACTGTCTTTACCATTTTCCGCAGTTGTAATTAAATACCCTTTCTTCTCAAAAATACGAGTGAATACATTAAGTATTATTTTATCATCATCAACAATAATTATTGTTCTTTTTTCTGCAGACAAATTGATTTTCATCAATATCTGAAAAGTAATAATTATTAGACCTCAAATTAAAAGCAAATTCTACTATTAGACATTCGTTGTAGCAACATTGTAGCCACAAAACAATAAACCAATTAGTTTTTCGCCTTTGCTAATACTTAGGAGTGCGACTTTGAATAAAAGAATTGCCGAAACGTGACAATTATGATCTAAATAGGGTCAATTTTGACCTTGTTTCCACAGTATTTTTCATATTTTGGAGAGCATCATAAGAAGCTCATATTGTAGAAAAAGCATGAACAGTAAGCTACATCAGCATTAACGATATTTAATATCTGCAGACATATTACAGTTAGAATAGTGCTTAGAAATGATTGATAGTGAAAATTTAAAAGCTCAAGCAACTATCTTGAAAGACTTAGTGGATTATCAAGAAGCAGCAGTTGTAAGTCGCACAATCATGGATAAAAATACGGGCACAGTGACTCTATTTGCCTTTGGTGAAAATCAAAGACTAAGTGAGCACACAGCACCTTTTGATGCTTTGGTTTATATTATAGATGGCGAAGCGGAAGTAAAAATTGCAGGAAACCCAATTCGATTGATGGCTGGAGAATTAACCATAATGCCAGCCGGCAAACCACACGCGGTGACAGCTATTTCGCGATTCAAGATGCTGCTGATTATGATTCGTTCCTAAGCAGACTAACCTTTTTCTCCAACTAAGTTTATGAAAAAGCCTAAATAATGTGGAATTGAAAATGCAAGTCTAGGGAAAGATGTTCATTTTTAGGGTTTTTGCGGAAGGTTTATTAAAATCGCAGACTCGTAAAATTACGAGCACTCGTAATAGTTACGAGGTCTCGTAAATGGTGTTCAGGATGGAAACAGAGTTCTCACGTGAAGCCGAAGAATACATCGAAACAATATATCGACTCCAAAAAAGAAATGGCACAGCTAAAACTAAAGAATTAGCGGAGATTTTGCACGTAGTTCCTGGCTCAATAACCAACACCGTTGAACATCTAGAAAGTCACGGACTAATAATACACGAGCCATACCGAGGCGTCAAACTAACCAAACAAGGCGAAAAACTCGCCCTCAACGTACTTCGCAGACATCGCCTCGCTGAAAGACTACTTACCGATGTCCTCAAAGCGGAATGGAGCAGCGTACACGAAGACGCATGCATACTTGAACATGCATTAACAAAAAACGTAGCTGATCTTCTAGAAAAACGATTAGGTCACCCAAAAGTCTGCCCTCATGGAAACCCCATACCAACAGAAAACGGTTTAATCGAGGAACAAAATAACCTTAAGTTAACAGAAATTACCCTTAATGAAAGCTATATTGTAGAAAGCATAACAGATGAAGAACAAAAAGACCTAGCGATTTTAGCTGAAAAGAAAATTATACCCAACACCATTATCCAAGTTACAGATCAAGATGCACATAGAATATTTCTGGTTGTCGAGGGAAAAAAGCAAAGTATAGATAAAAATCTAGCAGCCAGTGTCAAAGTAAGAAAAAATGAGGAACAAAAGCATGCAATTTAGACGCAGACATGCTAGCCAAAGTCAAGCACCTGATTTGAGCCCAAACGAAGTTACCTTAGCAGCGCTGCAGGAAGGTGCTAAAGCAACAATGGTAAGAACAATAGGTGGGTTGGGAGTAGTGCGAAGACTATCTGAGATGGGTTTAACGCCTGGTTGCGAAATCAAACTTTTGCGCAAATGTTCATTTCACGGCCCAATTGAAATCGAATTACGAGGAGTATCTTTAGCAATAGGCTATGGTTTAGCCCTGCAAATATTTGTTCAACCTCTGAAGGCAAACTAAATGCCAACTACTAACACAAAGATAACATTTGCGGGCCGCAAAAAATCCAGCACAATCAAACAGAATTCAATCAAGCCGACAGATGAATTAACAATAGCCTTAGCTGGAAATGCAAATGTTGGAAAGAGCGTTATCTTTAATCAACTTACAGGTTTAAATCAGGTAACTGGTAATTGGCCCGGAAAAACGGTAGAACGAGCCGAAGGCACACTATATTTTGAAGGACATAACATTCGTGTGGTTGACCTGCCCGGTACATATTCGCTTTCAGCTTACTCTATGGAAGAAATTGTATCCCGCGACTATTTAGCTGTAGAAAAACCTGATGTAATCATTAATGTTTTAGATGCTTCAGCACTTGAACGGAATCTTTACCTAACGTTGCAGTTACTTGAGCTCGAAGTACCGCTTGTAATTGCTCTAAATCAGGTTGATTTCGCGGCTAAAAAAGGATTAAAAATCGATATAGAAAAGCTATCCAAGGCATTAGGTGTGAAAATAGTGCCTACGGTTGCAGTGACTGGCACAGGAATAACTAAGCTACTTTCTGCAGCAGTAGATCAAGCAAAAGCAGAAAAAAAACCAAAATCCTCTATTATGTATGGCAAAGAAATTGAAGAACGCATACAAGCAATTCAGAAAACAGTACTCACAAAGCTTTCTCCTCTTTGCGCTATTTACCCCGTAAGATGGATAGCAATAAAGCTCTTTGAGCAAGATAGCGATATAATTGCTAAAGTGAATACTTACCCTGAAGGTAGATTAATAATAGAATATGTTCAGGAACTGACTTCTGAACTGGAAAAAGTCCATGGTGAAAACGCACCTGTAATAATGGCTTCAGAACGTTATGCATTATCTAGCAAATTAACCAAAGAGTATGTAACAATTGAAGCGGCACCTAAAATTAGCCTCGAGCAGAAACTAGCTGCTATAACTACGCATAAAATACTTGGATACTTAATTTTGGTGGGAGTAGTTGCAGCTACATTTGCCGTAATATTTGAAGGGGGAAACACAATTTCAGCTCTTCTAGATAGCGGATTTATGTTTGTATCCAACGGCATAGCATCTCTTCTCAGCAATATTCTACCTTCAGAAGGCGTAGATTTAATCATTAATGGCTTACTAGGCGGCATAATATCAGGATTAATAATCGCCTTGCCTTACATAGTTCCATTTTACATTATTTTAGCTCTGCTTGAGGACAGCGGTTACTTGCCCCGAGCCGCATTTCTAATGGACAACGTCATGCATAAAATTGGCTTACATGGAAAAGCATTCATCCCATTAATGCTAGGTTACGGCTGCAGCGTCCCAGCTTGTATAGGATGCAGAATAATGGAAACTGCCCGTGAACGATTCTTAACCGCATTCGTTGTCGTACTTATCCCATGCGCAGCTCGAACAGTAGTCATCCTAGGTCTAGTAGGTAAATACGTTGGACTACCCGCAGTAATCGGCTTATACATATTTAATTTAATCCTCGTTTTTGCGCTGGGTAGAATCGCATTTAAAGTACTTCCCGGCGAACCAGTGGGATTAATCATGGAAATGCCTAACTATAAATTGCCCTCAGCAAAAACCATAGCAATCAAAACTTGGAGTCGTACCAAAGACTTCGTTTATGTAGCGTTCCCAATAATTATAGTTGGAAGCATAATCATAGAGGCTTTTTCCCTTTCCGGCTTAATGCCAATTGTCGTTAGCGGTGCGAGCCCGCTAATGACATGGTGGTTAGGACTTCCAGCAGTGGTTGCCATTCCGTTAATATTTGGAATCCTGCGCAAAGAGCTAACACTTGTTCTGTTAGTAACCACTTTATCTACTGTGGGTCTAGGAATACAATCTTTAAGTGCAATTCAGATGATCGTCTTCACTCTAGTTGTAATGATTTACATACCATGCCTTGCAACTATAGCTGCATGCAAAAAGGAGTTCGGCTGGAAAAAAGCTCTTGCAATCACAGTCATTGACATCGCCCTTGCAATGCTTATAGGTGGATTGGCATTCCGAATTTTAAGCTTGTTCATGTAATCACAATATATTACAAAGCATTACCCCATTTACCTAAGTAAGCTATCCTTTGAACAGGCACCCTTAATGCCGTATTGCGGGTTTCAGCTGGATATCCAAGAGTGATTAACGCTTGGGGTTCCACATTAAGAGGTATTTTCAATATCTCCCGGACAATTGCCTTGCAGAAGATTGGTGAGCAATACCAACAAGAGCCTATTCCTTTGGCATGCGCTACCAAAAGCAGATTTTGAATAGCAGCTGATAGACTCTGTACAGCGAGATCATGTTCACATTGTTGCCGCTCAATGTCTGGAAAGTGTAACATATCTTCCATGGTTAAGCAGGCCATAATAAGCACTGGAGCACTAACAAAACGGTCAACAGAAGTTTTAACCATAACCGTTTGAACTTCTCGGGACACATCATCCTTTTTAAGATCTTCAAACCAAGCTCGAGCCATAGCTTGAGCAAAAGCATGCTTTTGAATATCGTCAGTTATAATAATAAAACGCCAAGGCTGAGCATTATGAGCTGAAGGTGCCCAAGTTGCCAAATCAAGAAGCTCTTTAATAATTTCTGGAGCAATTGGTTGCTGAATGTATTTTCTTATGCTACGACGGGTTCTTATCGTGACTATCAGGGGGTCCATTAAGGATCATATATTCAATATACAAGTGTTCTTTTATTATTTCACCTTCTAGCAAAAACCGCACTAAGCAAAGATTCTCCGAATAAACAAGGTTTGTAAGTTTAATATGATGCAGGTAAGTATTTACTATCCGCGCAACGATACGGGGATTTTAGGTTGAAAAGTCTTAGAAGCATCTGGGTAGTGGGCGAAAGAGACATCTTTGCTGAGCTCGTGCAAATGATTACCTTGGCCATCGAAGCTAATAGTCTTGTAAAAAGCATGTTCCGAATGGACTATGAAGAAAAAACTTTAGCTGAAATCATGCACCTTGTAAGAGGATTGGAGAAGAAATCTGATGAAGTAGCATTCAATATTGGAGAAAAAATCACAAGTGGAGCTGTAAGCCCTAACATACTAGACAGTCTTCTTGAATGCGTCCATGTTGCCGACGACATGGTTGATACTTACTATTATCTTAGCAGAGAACTATATCGAATGTCAAAAGCAAAATCAGCCAATTATGAAATACATCAGGAAACAACTTGGACCTCAGTGTATGAAAGCTTGTTGAGTCTTGCGGAAAAATCGCTTTTAAAATTAGAAAAAACACTTTCTACCGCAAACATGTCAGAAATATTGGAGTTAAGAAAACAGATTGAAGCCATAGAGGAGCAAGGTGACGACATAAAAGATGCGGGATTTGATAAATTGTATAGCGTGGGTCCTGAGCTCCATTATCTGCAGTTCAATCATTACTCTGAGCTTCTGCATAAATGTGATGACGTACTCGATTCTTGCGAAGATTTTTCCGACTTAATAGTATCTATAGTTACCTCTATCCTTAAGTGACCTAAATGGAGTCTTCAGTTGCTCTTCTGGTTTTAACTTCTGTGGCAGTAGCACTTGTCTCAGGTAATAATCTATCTGCCTGTGTCGGTCCAGCTGTTGGTTCAAGAATTCTAAGCAAGCGTTTCGGCGCATTTTTAGGAGCAGCAGGTTTTTCGATAGGTCTTATAACTCAAGGATCAACAATGATAAAATCTGTAGAAGTACTCCTTCCAAATCCAACTATCCAGCTTCGTTCCGAAGCCTTACTAGTAGCAATAATGATCTTTGCTATCGCATACATAATTAGAATACCTATATCATTAGGAATGTCCCTAGTTGGCCTGCTGGCAGGCTTATCAATCTCAAGAAACACCCCATTAAGCGCCACATTCGGGACTGAGGTTGTTTTGACGTGGGTTGTCGCACCCATAATTGCGTTAATTTTGGCATTCTCTCTTATAAAAATCATTAACCGAAACTGGCCTGCGAATTTTTGGCAAAGAGTACAAACATACAAGATTTTGATTATAATATTATCGTTCTCTACATCGTATGCTCTTGGTTCAAACACTCTAGGGCTGATAGTTGCCACAGGGGGTTTTGAAGCAACAACAGTGATTGTCGGGGTTATTGCATCCTTTATAGGGGCATTTTATCTGAGCACAGGAGAAATTAAAAGGATCGCACAAGAACTTTTTCTAATGCGCTATCCAAATGCAACAGCTTCGCTTATAACAGCCACCGTCCTTGTTGAATTCGCAACTATATTTAATATTCCCCTTTCGAACACACAGACCATAACAACCGCTATTCTAGGAACAGGAATATCTTACAAAACAAAATTTGTTTCACTCAAACCATTTTTAACAATAACGATAGGATGGGTTATTGCACCATTGCTAAGTTTCTCAATAGGATTAATCATTTAATAATTAATTATTCACCGAGTTTTCCACAATATCTGAAGAACAATACGTGTTCTTTTTCAACTGTTGTTCTTTTAATAGCTAAGTGAGTCGCAACAGAGGCTGTAATAGGCTAGAAGAGACGGTGGGCCACAGAGGTTTGACGCATAGACTCCGCCTATCACCTCAAACCCTACGCTCTTACCCGTGCCCCCTTGTGCGCTGAACGTCCAAACTTAGGTTGCTCTCTCCCGAGCCTAGCCGGGTTCGCCTGGTTAAACCTGAAGACGATTTCCCTACGGAAACCGCTCAGAGACCGCCAGCCTCAAAGGACGGATAGTCACTGTTTCGGAAATGGGGATCCAGATGGCCTTTTGCGCCTCAGCCTCAGCTGTTAGCCCGTCATGTAGAGGGTTTACGGTACAAGGGACCCCTACCCCCCCGCCTAAGACCCACCGCCATCATACCAAACTAAGGTTAGGCTATAAAAGTTTACTTTAGATTAAGGAGAGTTATTATATTTCTAATATGGATAAAACAATATTCATAACTATTTTTAACGATAAATAAAAAAGGTTTTGAAAATTAAAAAAGGAAAGACCGCGAACTTAAGCTTACTCTTCGTCTTCGCTGTCTTCGCAGTCTTCGCAGTCACAATCGTCGAATTCGTCTTCTTCTTCAAATCCAAACAGATGCTTTACCATTTGTAAAACCCAAACTAACCCCTAACCCCTATAACTTAAACCTTTTGACAGCCCGCGTGAAAATGTTTTGGAGTAGTTCACGTTCAAAACAAGTACGCAACAGTTATCAAACTGTACCTAAAATGATTCAGCTTGGTCCGTAGTTTTTTAAGGTAAAGTCTTCGCCTATCCGGACTTAGAAATATGGAAAGCTTAAATGCTAATTTGTTTGATAACAGATTGGAGCCAAAGTATTGTGAAAGAAAATATTGTGGTGGAAATTAAAGTCAGCCGCGTTAAAGATGAACTAGTTTACAGCGTTGATTGTTCCAGCGAAATAACAAATGAAGAACTAGAATATTATCTTGAGCAAATAATCAAAGGCATATGCGAATGGAAACCCGGCATCTGCACAGAAACAATACAAAGCTTTAATGGAATCATCAAAAAGAGGAAACCTCAAACATAATCATCAATACACATCAAAGCATCAACAAGTAGATTTAACTTTAAAGAATTTTATCTTTATTTATGCTTCGTTTGTGGTTTGACAAAGGGACGCTTCTTCTAAAAGGAAACATTGGAACTCCACACGGTAAGTGGGATCCCCGAGTTAGCTGCTACCGAATCAAATCATATCACTACAAAGACGTCATCGATTACCTAAAAGAGAGCAAAATACCATACGAAGATCAAGTATGCAACCTTCCACCTACTGAGCAGCTAAAGAGTAACGTTACCTTACGAACATACCAAAACGAAGCATTGGACAACTGGCATAGCGCAGGGAACAGGGGGGTTTTAATTCTACCGACAGCAGCAGGTAAGACATTCATTGCCTTGAAAGCCATTGCAGCCTTACATGTGCAAACGCTTATTGTTGTGCCAACTTTGGATCTGATTGACCAATGGCAAAAACGTGTTCGCGAGTACTTGGGTATAGATGCGGGTGTAATTGGTGGTGGCGAGAACCTTGTGCGGATGGTAACAGTTGCAACCTATGATTCGGCATACTTGCAGGCTGAATATTTGGGCAACCAATTTCTGTTCCTCATTTTTGATGAAGTACACCATTTAGCATCACCGGGGTATATGCAAATCGCAGAGATGTATGTAGCACCATACCGCATGGGATTGACTGCCACTTATGAACGAGCAGATCAAAGACAAGCGTTACTTTCTCCGCTGGTAGGTGACCCCGTTTACTCCATAGACATAAAAGAACTAACAGGGGAACACCTCGCACCTTATACTTATGAGAAACTATCAGTCGAGCTAACACCTGAAGAGCAACAAATCTACAGTAAAGAGATGGATGTGTTTAAGGGCTATCTTGCAAAGCGCAGAATAGTTTTACGAAGCGCAGCTGATTTTCAAAAGTTCATAATGACCACAGGCAGAGATCCTCAAGCACGTGAAGCACTATTGGCACGCAATCATGCACTAAAGGTAGCGCTTAATTCGGAGGCAAAATTACATTTATTATCAGAAAAGTTAGACGATTATCAAAATGAGAAAATCTTGATTTTTACTCTACACAACGAACTAGTTTATAACATTAGCCGCAGGTTTCTCATTCCAGCCATCACATATCAAACACCTCGAGAAGAACGCCGAGAAATTCTAACGAATTTTGGAAGCGGAAAATATCGCGCCATAGTTACTTCCCAAGTGCTAGATGAAGGCGTAGATGTTCCTGATGCTTCAATAGGCATCGTGCTCAGCGGAACAGGGAGCACCCGAGAATATATACAACGGCTAGGGCGTATTCTTCGAAAAGTTGAGGGCAAAACCGCTCGTCTTGTAGAGATAATTTCGCGAGAAACCATAGAAGCTGGTATAAGCCGACGCCGACGTCCAAAACCAGGAGGTCCCTAATCAAATGTTACAAAGCGACTTACTACTGGTTTGGAAACGCAAAGGCGAACTGATACCCCGCTACGCCAAACTATCAGACAAAAATTTAGAAGCTTCACAAGGTCTCATCGAAGCCTATAGAGAACATATTGGAGAAAAGAAGAAAGATCTGAAAATGCTCGTAACTGAGTTGGAAAGCAAAGGCTTTGAGTACCGCTTCATCCGTGGCCTTTCATCGTTACTAGACCGTAAAAGCACATTTACTTGCAATTGCAAAGTGGACTCAGTAGAGCTACGTCGAAGAATTTTCCAAACCACCCAATTACGGGGTTTGCCAACAACTGTAAAGAAACGCAAAGAAATCATAGATCAAGTTGGTTCTGAGATGGGGCTTAGCCATGAGCAGATAGAAGAAGCGCTTTATGGAGACTTGGATAGTGAGCTTGTTCTCCAAGAAGTTGCTGAACTATCACCGACTGATTTACTTAAAGAGTATAATTTAAGTTTGACACAGACCCTTCTGTTTAGCTGCACGGAGTTAAATTTTAATGCATCAGGCAACTGGCAACGAACCTTCTTTGCTCTTAAACGGTTGGGCCTCATTTACGATGTCACCCAACAGAATGGCTTCACAGTCAAAATCGATGGTCCAGCTAGTCTCTTCAAGTTAACCCGCAGATATGGTGTTGCTATCGCAAAACTCCTACCAATTATCGTTACAAATTTGGAGTGGAGCATCAATGCAAAAGTGCTTTGGAAGTTCAGTAACGAAATTTGCGACTTCAGACTTGATAGTAAAAAACATGGCAGCTTTTTTAAAAAACCCAATTTATCCCCAATCATATATGATAGTAGCACAGAAGAAAAGTTTGCGTCCCAATTTAAGGCACTAAACTTTAGCTGGGTCATAAAGCGGGAGCCTGAACCTGTTCCAGCGGGTAACCAAGTGATCATTCCCGATTTCTCTTTGGAAAAAAGCGGTGTTAAAATATATGTAGAAATAATGGGATTCTGGACAGAGACCTATCTACTTCGAAAAATCGATAAGCTCAAACAAGTCAATGCTAAAATGCTATTATTAGTCAACGAAACGCTAGCATGCGAAAAACTCTCCACTCTATTAAGGGAGAAACGCTCGCTGATAAATTTGATATTTTATGCAAACAAAATTCCATGGAACCAAGTTCTTCACTATCTGAAAGTAGCTTTTGAGGAAACCAAAGAAAAAGAAATCGCATTTCTAAAAAATCTAGCCGTTAACTTTACTGAAGAAGTAGTGGCTTATGATGAATTTTCTAATCGCATAGGGGTATCCGTGGAAGCAGTCAAATCGGTATTGATTACGAATCCTCCAAATAACTATTTTGCGTTACCGAATTGCTTATTAAGAAAAGAAAAACTTGCCCAAATCAGCAAGCAACTTGAGGATCATATGCCATCATCTGGAAAGATGCCACTTTTAGAAGCGACTCAAATTATAGAATCACAAAATGTATTCGATACAACCAATGTATTAACAATCCTTAATTACAAAATCATTTGGCACGGCATAAGCACCCAACAAGCTCAAATTATTAAATCAAGAAACTAAGCCTCAATAAAAATATGATAATAACAACTCGTAAAAATCTAAACACTAAATAAATTAAAGAAATTCCGAGTTGTCGAAGTTATGAGACTCTTTGAGCATCTGCACCTGCGGAATCTAAACGTGTTATCCTGATAGTTAATTGTTCATTAAGCTTTGCACCTGGGATAAATACCGAAAAGCTTTGGACTTTTGCAATACCTTCCCCGTTAGGAGTAACATCAATAATTTCTACAGTGTATTCTTGACCTAACTTAACGGGTAAATCATCCAAGCCACCACGCTTGTTTTTTGCATTTCTCGGAGTTTTCTTTTTTGGGCTAATTCGACATCTTCCTCGCTAGACAAATATAACTAAATTACTGCTATATAATACTCCCTAATCCACAATTAAATTTTCTCCAACAAAAGAGTAAAACAAAGACTCCAGTCCATAAAAAAATAGAAAACTGCATAAAATATCGCTAAGTCAAAAATTAGATACGTCTTTTTGCCATTAAACGAAATTTGTGTTTACCTGTTGCACAATTATTAAAACATAGCAAGACTCAACAAACTCTTTAATATTGGAGACTTAATCTTTGACAATAATAAAAAAAATAGGAGAAAAATGTATGAAAAACAAACAATTACTACAGATTCTATTAATTAGCGCAGTACTAATCTGCGTAGCCACCCCTATAGCTATAGCCTCAACAACTCAAGCGTCAACAACCACAGTTAGCATAGCAAGCACCCCATATGCAAGTATCGTAATTACAGCATCTAATCTTATAATGGCAATTTTATGCGGAACAGCCTATATCATGATACTAAAAAGAAGAAAAGAAAATAAAGCATAAACTAAAAACAAACAAAAACCTATTTTTTCTTAACAACCATACTCACAACTAAAATTACTCAAAAAAAGAAAACAATTTTTGCTCACATTATTGGGCTTTGATGTTAATGCCCTGATTTCAGGACGTGGTTTTAGTCTCCTTGCTCCTCCAGTAATAAGCTCAAAGCTTATTTATTTACTTAGGAGGTGATCCGGCCGCAGGTTCCCCTACGGCCACCTTGTTACGACTTTTCCCTCCTTACGAAACTTAGATTCGACGCCGCCAAAGTGACGACGCCTCACCCAAAAGTCGCTCGGATGGAACGACGGGCGGTGTGTGCAAGGAGCAGGGACGTATTCACCGCGCGCTAATGACACGCGATTACTAGGGATTCCATGTTCACGAGGATGGGTTACAACCCTCGATCCCAACTACGGCAGGCTTTCGAGATTGCCTTCCCTTTTCAAGGTCGGAACCCATTGTACCTGCCATTGCAGCTCGCGTGTGGCCCGGGAGATTCGGGGCATACTGACCTGCCGTGGCCCGCTCCTTCCTCCACTTTATCAGTGGCGGTCTCCTCAGTGTGCCCAGCACAAGACTGGTAGCAACAGAGGACGCGGGTCTCGATCGTTGCCTGACTTAACAGGACACCTCACGGCACGAACTGGCGACGGCCATGCACCTCCTCTCAGCTCGTCTAGCAAGACCTTTAATCTGGCTTTCACCCTGCTGTCGCTCCCGGTGAGATTTCCGGCGTTGACTCCAATTAAACCGCAAGCTTCACCCCTTGTGGTGCTCCCCCGCCAATTCCTTTAAGTTTCAATCTTGCGATCGTACTCCCCAGGCGGCAGACTTAACAGCTTCCCTGCGGCACTAGAACGGCACGTGGCCGTCCAAACACCTAGTCTGCATCGTTTACAGCTGGGACTACCCGGGTATCTAATCCGGTTCGCTCCCCCAGCTTTCATCCCTCACCGTCGGGCGCGTTCTAGCAGACAGCCTTCGCCACTGGTGGTCTTCTCGGGATTATAGGATTTCACCCCTACCCCGGGAATACCGTCTGCCTCTCTCGTCCCCTAGCCGAGCAGTATCCCCCGCAGACCAACGATTAAATCGGTGGGTTTAACAGGGGACTTGTTCAGCCAGCTACGGATGCTTTAGGCCCAATAAACGTCCACACCACTCGGAGAGCTGGTATTACCGCGGCGGCTGACACCAGACTTGCCCTCTCCTTATTCCCCCAGCTTTCTAGACTGGGTAAAAGCCAACCTCAGCGGTCGGCACTCGGGATGACCCTGTCACACTTTCGTGTATTGCAAAGTTTTCGCGACTGCTGCGCCCCGTAGGACCTGGGCCCTTGTCTCAGTGCCCATCTCCGGGCTCCCGCTCTCACGGCCCGCACCGGTAAAAGGCTTGGTGGGCCATTACCTCACCAACAACCTGATCGGTCGCGGCCCCATCCTTGGGCGACGCTGAAAGCATGATCCAACGCCTTTTAAGCAAAGACTCATTCCAGAGTTCTTCACCTATCGAGAATTATCCCCAGTTTCCCGGGGTTTTTCTCGTCCCAAGGGCAGGTTAGCCACGTGTTACTGAGCTGTGCGCTGCGCCTCCCACATGGCTGGAAGGCGCTCAACTAGGCATGTCTTAGTCCCATCCCGATAGCAGTGGGGTCCGGCAGGATCAACCGGAGTTACGCACGCATGCGACTCCGTGATCTGTCGGTGCTATGTTTATTTTGGTACGTTCGTTTATTTTCGCTTTTTACCTACTTACTGGATATGGAGGGAGAACTATTCCACATTAACATCAAAGCCCATTTCAGACCTAACATGAGCAATTCTATCAGGTCCACATGTGTGTCCCCGCAACTGGAGGCCAACACCCGCATCCCTGCAAGGCAAACGCCGTTTCGGTTGGGGTTGAGCCGCCGCCAATGTTGTTAATTGCGGAGCAGCTGATTAGCTGACTTTACACAGAAGCTCTTTCAGCACATATAAACATTGTGCCATACATAGAGATAAATGTTGTTTTTTCCATGAGAAGTACTATTTTGATGATTACTATGTTGTTTTTCATATTGGGCACGATATATTTTATGGAATTTTTCCATATGTTTTGCGGTGGGCAATGGGATGGGTTAAATTTTAGCATCTTTTATGTAAATTAAAAGAACCTAAGATACTACTAGTTAGGATTGACGAAAAAATTCTGATTAAACAGAACTTGAAGAAGTAATAAGTGTTGCCAGCTTTCCCAGCTTCTCGTGGCCGAAGACCACAATACAACAGGGAACGGAACGCGGTTTAACTTCTGAGTTCGGAATGGGATCAGGTGGAACCCGCGCCCTATGACCGGCAGACAAACAACCCCTCACTACATACACCCAAATTAACCTTTTGCTTCCAATGATGGACAAGGCATGGTTGTGAGGTTTTATTCAGAGTTCTTTATTCCAGACATTGGCTTGAGGTTTGGATTGAACTTTACTTATAAACCAAATAATATAAGTTCCACAAGCAAACATAAACAAAGACGTATTGGAGTGCTCTTAAGTGAATGTTGTTAAATGCATAGAATGTGGAAACCCCTTTAAAATTGCAGATTCAATTATGGATGGGGAACTGATACATTGTCCAGCATGCGAAGCAGATTATAAAGTGGTTATCAAAAACGGAAAAGTCACAATAGAAGAATCTAATTACGAGGATGAAGACTTAGGCGAATTATAGTTACACTGATAAATTTCATATAGTCAAACTACGTGACCCCATGCTTGATTTTTGAAGTTTTCCCAAAGTGTCTATTTTATGTTGGGTCATGTACCAGTAAGCCTTTATACAACTCTTTGGAAAACACAGAATCAAAGGTGCGACTAAAAATGGATTATGCAGTGAACGTGGAAGATGTCACTAAAAGATTTGGCAATATTCAGGCTCTTGATAAAATAACATTTCATATTAAACCCGGTGAAGTTTATGGACTTATAGGCCCTAATGGTGCAGGTAAAACCACGACCTTACGCATCATTAGTACACTTATACTTCCTACGACAGGAACAGCCACCGTTTTTGGTATAGATATTGTTAGGAAACCCGATGAAATACGAAAAATTCTAAGTTATTTACCGGAAGAATCAGGTGTTTATCGCAATCTTAGCGGATATGAATATCTGCAGTTCATGGCAAAATTTAGCAACTCAGACAACCCACAGACATTCAAAGAAGCAGCGGAAATCAGCGGTTTAGGTGATCGCCTTAAAGATAAAGCAAAAACCTACAGTAAGGGTATGAAACGGAGACTCCTTCTCGCAAGAGCATTGATGACTAAACCTAAACTTGCCATCCTTGATGAACCTGCAAGTGGATTAGACGTACTTCACGCATATCATATTCGTAAGATAATTAAAACATATGTTAAACAAAACAACGTCACTGTTCTCTTAAGTAGTCATAACATGCTTGAAGTCGAATATCTATGTGATCGCGTAGCGTTGGTTAATAAAGGTAAAATCATACTCGAGGGCACTCCAACAGATCTTAAGGCTCAACATGGGGGACAAAACCTAGAAGAAGTATTTGCCAAGGTGGTTGGATATGCTTAAAGGCTTTACAAATGTCCTAATAAAAGAACTTAAAGAACTCATACGTGACCCGAAAATCCTCATCGGCATGATTGTTTTACCACTGGTCATATTTCCAGTAATGAGCTTAGTTTTTGGATACGCACAAGAAACCGCCCAAAGCGAAGCCCAAAACCTCAAGCTACTGATCATAGACAACGATCAAGGCAACTGGAGTCAAACCTTCATCAATTACCTAAGCAGTGGTCTAAATGTAAGTGTGGTAAACAATCTGACACCGCAACAGGCAGTAGATCAGGGCATACTCAAACAATATAACGTGTCAACTTTTCTGGAAATCCCCATTGGCTTTAGCACTAATATGACAACTCACATGAATGGAAACTACAACATCACTGCCGCCATAAACAGCTATGGTGTCTATCAAGGGGGCAGCATTTTTAGTGGTATAGGCGCCTCAATAGCAACCCAATATGTGACCGCCTTTAACCGTGCTATCGCACCCAACATAGTCTATACGACCACATCTAGCATTATTAAAGGTCAAGTCGAACAAGGTGTAGATCCTAGCCAACTTAGCTCATTGATGCTTTCACAGACAATAGCACTACCAGTCACGATAATGATCCTATTGACTTACGCTATGCAAATCGCTGCGACCAGTGTAGCTATGGAAAAAGAAGAAAAAACTCTTGAAACGCTTCTCACAGTCCCCGTAGATCGATTCGCCATACTAATGGGTAAACTCAGCAGCACCATAATAGTTGCAGGTGTAGCAGCAATTGCAATGATGATAGGCTACAATAGTATGCTGGGAAGCATAACGATGGGTATTCAATCTGGAACGTCTATAGATCTCGCTACCCTCGGTTTAGTTCCTTCACCATTAGGATATGTGCTATTAGGAGTCTCTCTCTTTGCTACGCTACTTTCTGCTTTGGCATTAGCAGTAATCATGTCAGCATTTAGTGAAGACGTCCGCGGAGCACAAGCCCTTGTCGGATACATTTACCCACTCATATTCATCCCCGCGATCGCTCTAATGTACATCGACATAAACACACTGCCAGATGTATTCAAAGCAATATTCTACGCTATTCCATATAGCCATCCAATAATAGCATCAAAAACTGTCGTCTTAGGAGATTACACTACTGTCATATTCGGGATAATCTACGTAACAATCTTCACAGTAGTCATTATGTATCTAGCCTCTCGTCTATTTGCGACTGAAAAAATCTTAACAGCTAAATTCCGATTCGGCAAGATTAAAAAATCCGCAGACCCAACTGAATAAGAAGTTCTATTACAACATTTTTTTCTTTTTTTCTTGTTCAGCTTTTTCATTTTTTGCTTAGGTAGGCAACTTACTGAGGAATTATTTAGTATGTTTGAAAAAACCTATAATCACAATAAGAGTGGAAACTAGAAAGAGAATTAAATAAAACAAGTGAGAGGGGATAAGTAATATAGGAACATTTAATGGGTATCCTATAACGCTTGGTAGTAAAACTGTGAAAATTGGAATAATAAGGACAAGATTTGTAAATCTGCTTTTTAAGAATTGATTAATGTCACTGGTTTTTAATAAAACAAAAGCAGCAAAAATAAACAAGATTAACTCAGCAACGATGTTTATTGGACTTCGGATATCAATGTATTGCAAACCGATTTCGTGTAGTCCAAAATTAGCTTGATTTATAGGCCAAAGCAGCATAATTTGTCCGCCTATAAAGAAGTCAGCAATTAAGGAATGAGAAATTAATCCTATGAAATATGGAATTGCTTTTTTGTGAAAATAAGCAAAAAGTGGTAGGAAAAGTAGTAATGCGGTCACTATTGAGTGTGTTGGACCTCTGTGAAGGGAGGGTATGAGTAGAAGATCACCATCTGGGATTATGGATAGCAAAAGAAGTAAAGGTATATTCAATTGTACGTTGAGGAATTTTGAGGCAGACTTTCCCAACAGATACGCCAACGCCATATGTCCAACTGCAAACAAACCAATAGTCGCCTCTAGAGTATGATTTTGGAGTCTATAGTCAATCTATTAAGCATTAGCTATATTCCCCAATATTTCCTAAAATATATTTTTCCGTCGTAGCTTTTTATTTCTATTTTGAGAAGTTCAGATTATTTTTACAGAAATTTAGAAGGCTACCTTGTTTTGATGATTTTTTCTTTTTTATTAGTAAAAGAAACTATTTTTGTAATTGTTAAAACTTTATGAAATAGCAATTGATAGGCTATACGTGTAGCCAACCTCGCTTTTTGGATTTTTGTGGTTCTTTCTTCTCTTGAATGTAAGATTCGGCTCGTTTTTTTCTCGGCGGAGTTTGATTTGTGACTTTTGTTTTAATAAATTTGTTCCATCCACCAATATTTGGGTCAGGTTGAACAAAACGTTCGGCATTTTCTACTTCATGTTTCTCCAAGATTTCCTTGAAATTTAGGGCTTTAAAATCTCGGGTAGCATGAATAATTGTACCTTGCTCTACAAATAATGGTGAATAATCAGTAACAGCAATACCTTCAGCTCGGACTTTGTCATCGATACGTTCTTGCCAGAGTTTTTTCCATTGAGTTTTTAATTTATCCACTAACTCTTTTTGCGATTCCGAAGTCATATTAATTGAAATTCTCCGTCAAATGTTACCACATAAGCATTAACTTTAGATTAATCTCTATTTTCAATATTTATAGGAGCAGCATTATTTAAGCATCGAGCATTATGCATCTTTACTCTTATTCCATAAGTCAGATAAGTATTTCTATAAAATAATCCTAATTTATTCATTTTAAAAGGTTTCACAAGGCTTTAAATTCTACCTTAGCTAAATACGAAGTGGAGATTAATTATGAGCATAATTTCTGTCAAAGACATTTTTATAAAAGAATTCGCCACTGTCAATGAAAACGACCCTATATCCAGATGCTTAGATTTGTTTAAGAAAGATTCTGCGCAAACCTTAGCCGTTCTGGATGAAAAAGGCAAATATGTTGGGGTAATCGCTCAAAGATGGATACTTAGAGCTAAACAAGATC
This sequence comes from Candidatus Bathyarchaeota archaeon, assembly GCA_963701765.1. Taxonomy (GTDB): domain Archaea; phylum Thermoproteota; class Bathyarchaeia; order Bathyarchaeales; family Bathycorpusculaceae; genus JADGNF01. The sequence goes on along the minus strand of CAVPBD010000009.1, from coordinate 82,234 downwards.
CCGCAACTACTAAAGTTAGAAGTTTAACAAGATCCGCGCCTAGAATTGAAACAAGCACTTCGTTGAGCAAAGCAGCCCAACTCATGATACAAAGTGGAGTTAGGCAACTTCCAGTTTTTGAAAAAGAAAAACTTCGCGGATTTATAACTGATGAAAAAATAATTCGGAGCGCAGTAATCCAAGATTGGGGAAAAACAACAGTAGATCAGATAATGACTAAAGCGCCACATACTATTGAAGGAACCCGATCCATAGGTGCAGTTCTTAGTCTATTTAGAGAACAGGACATAAGCCATGTACCCGTGATTGAGAAAGGAAAACTTGTAGGCATAATCAGCACTAGAGACATAATAGAGCACATCTTCCAACCTAACATGCGCATTTCAAGAGGAGACCTCGTAGGAGAAAGCTCACGAACTTTAAGCATTCCAGCAAAAGGCATAATGAGCAGCCCAGTGATAACAGTGACACCCGATACTAATCTTAGAGAAGTCGAAAAGAAAATGAATAATTTTAATGTCCATTGTCTAGCGGTTCTAGCGAATGAACGCTTAGTTGGGATAGTAACAAAACTAGACTTCCTTGAGCCGATAGCGCAAATGGGGGAACCAGATCGAAGACTTACAATTCAGTTCTCAATTAAAGGCATTGAGATAGATGCAAATGCGCAAGGTTTTATGATGGGAGAATTTGATGCATTTGCACATAAATACAAAGACCTGCTTGAATCTGGAACCCTCTTCGTCTACATGAAATTACATGGTACAAACTACAAAGGACAGCCACTTGTCCACTGCAGATTACAGCTAAGAACAGTAAAAGGAGTAAAAGGCTTCTTCGTAAGCTCAGGTGAAGGATGGGGCATAGAACCAACATTCCGCGCCGCCCTTGACAGATTAGACAAAAGAATTCTAAGAAGCAAAGAACTAGGATTTGATTCTACATACGCTAGAGAATACCTAAACAAACTAGGATTCCCAATAGAAGAGCTCTAAATCACCTCTTCTTAATATCTAAATATTTTATTTTTATTTCACTTGAAAATAAACTTCAAAACTGTGAGAATTTATTTCCTTGACTTTGCTTACTTTTAGCTCCGCTTTATTAGTTAACACTTTAAAGCTGTGAATAAAATCTTCAACATAATTGAGTACTCCACAACTAAAACAGAAAGTTCCAGAAAACAATAAAACAACTATCTCTGGTGTGACCAGAACAATTTTTGCGAAAATCTCAGGATTTTTAATATGATTATAGAGTGAAGTGGTTTTGCGTAAAGTCTCCTCTAATTCAGGTTGAGAAATGGGCATGCAATCTCCCTATATGTTTATTCTGCTACCATCGTAACCTAATCGGGAAAGCCCTAGTTCATCTTTTACTTCGCTTAGTTGGGCGTTAGTGAACACTGGACCGTCACGACAGACACGATATTTACCGATCATACAACTTCCGCAAAGACCTATACCACATCGCATGAGTCGTTCCAGACTGGCTTCTAAGGCAATTTTTCGTTTTTCAGCAAGGTCAAAAACTTTGCGCATCATCAATTCTGGACCACAGGTGTAAACCATATTAAATTTCTCTTTGTTAATCAGACTCTCCAGGGGCTCAGTTGCGAAGCATTTGAGACCATAACTACCATCGTCCGTTGTAGCAAGAGGATTCTTATCAGTACAAACACCACTAAGGTCATTGAGGAATAGAAGCTCGTTTTTACTTCTGGCGCCTATTACAATACTTATACGATCAGCTTTCGTAGCCAAACGCTTTGCTAGGAAGAGCAAGGGTGCAGTCCCAGTACCGCCTCCGACCATGAGAACTCGGCCTCGACTTTCAGTAAAACTGTTACCGAATGGACCGCGTACACCTACTATTTCGCCAGTTTGCATGTTGTGGAGATGCCTAGTTGCATCGCCGACTGCTTTAACAGTGAATTGGACTTCACCATTGCCTGCATTTAAGATACTGAGTGGGATTTCGTCTATGCCAGGTATCCAAAGCATAAGAAATTGACCAGGATTTGCTTTGGCGCACAGAGCATCTTTTAAGGTATAAGTTTTTACAGTTGGAGTTTCAGTTTTTATATTTACGATACGAGTAGTTCTTATAGTATTAATCTTGGTGAGATAAGCCGACAATTTCTTTTACGCTCCTATACTCTTTGTTTTTAAGATATTTAGTTACGCCTTTGTTAATGTCTTCAAATACGGAAATTTCTGTAGCGATTGCAGTTCCAATTTGAACCGATGCAGCACCTGCAAGTAAGAACTCGACGACATCGCGCCAGTTGCTGACACCCCCACAACCAAAAATTGGGATATTGGGAAGAACTTCGAATATGTCGTAGACACATCGAAGAGCTATGGGTTTGATTGCTGCACCCGAGAGACCACCCCGAATATTGCTAAGAATTGGCCTTTGAGTTTCGATATCAATAGCCATCGCTCGGACAGTATTTATCACTGTTAGGGCATCAGCACCTGCTTTAACTGCAGCTTGGGCTATTTCAACAATATCAGTAACGTTTGGAGAAAGTTTTACAATAACAGGTTTTTGTGTGCTCGCTTTAACTTTGCAGACCACTTCGGTAAGGAGTCTGGGATTGGCGCCAATTTCACTACCAGTAAATTTAACATGAGGACATGAAACGTTAAGTTCTATAGCATCTGCACCTGCCGCCGAAACTTTTTGAGCAAGTAAAGCATATTCTTCTGCAGTATAGCCATAAATACTGACTATTAATGGGATCTTGAGAATTTTCTTAGTGTATCCTATTTCTTCTACGTATTGACTTATGCCAGGGTTAGGGAGACCCATAGCATTTATCAATCCACTTTCAGCTTGAACTACCGTAGGATTAAGATACCCTGCACGGGGGGCAACACCAATAGATTTAGTAATAACTGCTCCTGCGCCGCTACTAGCAATAAGGTGAAGTGACTCCGCTGAATACCCTAAAATGCCAGAGGCTAATAGAGTTGGACTGTATAATTTCAAACCGCAAACATTAACCGTTAATAAGTCATTTCTCACTGGCGTTTCCACCTGAAATAGCTTTATAAAAAATATTACTCTAATAGAAATAAAGCTTCTTTAAGCAAAAAAAAGTTTGGGGTGTAAACACTAACAAAAAACTGTCTGCGCAACAGAACCGTGGATTTTTTAAATGAGTTCTTCTAATAGGTGCATGCTACTGCTGCGGAGAAGATAGGAGTGGCTATAACTTCTGAAAAAAAAGTTCCTGAGATAAGTAATCAAATAAATAAGGAACCAAATAAAAAACCTAAAAGATTGCTAAATGGAAGGATTGTAAATGTAATTATTGCAGTAGGTTTAGCATTAAGTCTAATTGGGTTATATTTGTTGAGTTGTGGCAATTATCTTCTTTTTCATTGGGCGATAGAGATTTTTGTTATAGCAATAGGATTTATTACTTTTGCAATAGCGTGGAATTCAAGACGAATCATGAATTGCAATTTTTTGCTTTTAATTGGTATAGCATTCCTTTTTATATCCGCTTTTAGTTTTTTGCACACTCTAGCTTACCAAGGAATGGGAGTTTTTCCTAATGTAGGAGCTAATTGGGCAACACAGCTGTGGATAATCACACGATATATGTTTAGTATTTCTATTCTTATTGCGGTAATATTCGCAAATAAAAGAATTTATGCAGGTCTTGCCTTTTTAGGTTATATTCTTGCTTCTACATTGCTGATAGGTTCGGTTTTCTATTGGGAAAACTTTCCGCAAGCTTATGCCGAAGGATTAGGATTAACACCATTCAAAGTGATAAGTGAATATGTTATTTCAGGTATTCTGCTCTGTGCAATTGTTTTGTTGTTTCTGAAGCGACGGAATTTTGATGGAAATGTAGTGAAATTAGTTATGGCTTCCATGGCTATAGCAGTTGTGGCAGAGATGATTTTTACTTTATATGTAGATGTTTATGGAGTGACTAATGTTATAGGTCATTTATTGATCATGGTATCCGTTTATTTTATCTATAAAGCATTAGTAGAAACAGCATTAGCTAAGCCGTACGATTTGCTTTTCCGTAATTTGAAGAAAAGCGAAACTGATTTGACAAGACGTGCAACTGAGCTAACTGAGGCTAATACACTTCTAACTATTTCATTAGAAGATCGTAAGAAGATGCAAGAGCAACTTGAAGAATATGGCAAGCAACTAGAGATTCTGGTTGAGAAGAAAACTAAGCAACTCAAAGAAGCGGAAAGGTTAGCAACTATTGGTCAGACCGCAGGTATGGTAGGTCATGATATTCGTAATCCGTTGCAAGGAATAGTTAGTGAGTTATATTTGGAAAGCCAAGAAATCGCTTTGTTGCCCACTGGAGAGACTAAAGCGAATCTACAAGAGAGTATTCGAAGTATCGAAGCAAACCTATACTACATTGATAAAATCGTCTCTGATTTACAGGATTATGCTAGACCATTAGTTCCAGTAAAATATAAAATGAAAATTGAAAAAGCCGTTGAAGATGCACTTATGATTGTTACAATTCCAGAAAATGTTCAGATATCAATTTCGTACGAAAAAGATTTACCACAAATAAAGGCTGATCCCATTATGATAAAAAGAATCATCGTAAACTTGGTACAAAATGCGGTGCAAGCCATGCCTAATGGAGGAGAATTAACAATATCCGCTACCCAAACTGGAGAACATTTTTTTATCAATGTAGAGGATACTGGTGAAGGAATACCTGAAAATGCAAAAGAAAAAATATTCATACCATTATTCACTACTAAATCGAAGGGACAAGGATTTGGTTTAGCGGTTGTTAAACGTCTAACAGAAGCCCAAGATGGAACAGTAACTTACAACACTCATCAAGGTAAAGGCACAAAATTCACAATACAACTCCCGGTATAAACATAGTTACACAAATTTATCTTAACAGAATACATGAGAATTGTCTGAATATATTATTTTGTTTAATATAAGCCAAATTAAAGTACAACAGAGAAGATTATTGAATTGTGCTTATGAGATGAGTAGAAAAAGCTTTTACGATTTTTACATGCAATGTTTTGCCCATCAAGTTTTCAGAGTTTTTAATTACTATGGGTTTGTAAGCGAAATTTCGTCCTATCCATGAGTCTGGAACCTTGCCTTTTTCATCAACAAAGACGTCACCAGCCCAGTTAACCCAAGATTGGTTGCGTTCAAAGCCAATTCTTTTTGTGAGCGCCGCAACCTCAGAAGTTCTATGATTAATTATGTCACGATCTATGAAAATACTACGCATATCCCAAGCAGCTGTCTTGGGACGTGCAAAAAACTTGGAGATATTAACAATATCTGGTTTAACTTCTTCAAGGAGCTTAAGCGTATTTTGATGAGCTTCAATCGATTCACCTGGAAAACCGCAGATGATATCAGTGCTCAAAGTAATTTTCGAAAAAGCCAATCTAAACGCAGTAACTATTTTGGTAAAGTCAGCAACTGTGTAAAAGCGGCACATCTTTTTAAGAACGTCATTATCACCGCTTTGCACAGGCAAATGTAAAAACTTGAAAATCTTTTCGCTGCGAAATACCCGGATTAATTCATCCAAGTATGGTGTTACTATATTAGGAGTCATCATGCCGACCCTGATTCGAAAATCACCCTTCAAAGCTACCAATTCGTCTAATAATGAAACAAGATTTGTTTGTACATCTTTACCGTAACACGCGACATCCTGACTAGTTATCCAGAATTCCCGCACGCCCGAAGCTAAGTCAAATTTTACCCGTTCTAAAATTTCAGGTATTTTGTAACTTCGCAGGTTTCCACGGGCATGTTTAACGCAACAATAAGCACAAGATCCCAAACATCCATAGTTTATTGAAATCACACTTATAACAGGATTAGTTTTTATATGCGGTAAATTCAACCGAGGCTGCGCAATCAAGGCATCTTCTAAGGCTATTACATTTTCACCGTTCACAACTTTGTTGACTATATTTACTATATTTTCTCCAGTAGCTGGACCAGCTATTGCATTAAACCGCACTTCTCGAGTTAGTCGCTCAAAATTTATTAGCGGTAAACAGCCAGCTACAATTATTAGTTTATCGATAGGTACATTCTTTATGGTATTTATGATGCGGTTTTCGGTAGGTCCTTTTACGGCGCAGCTGTTGAATATTATTAAATCTGCAGTGTCCTCAGAATCAGCTAACTTATACCCAGCTGAAGAAAGGCATCCCGCTATTACTTCTCCATCCGAGAGATTTGCGCTACAACCAAAGCTCCGCACGAAAACACGCATTCTAATCATCTGCTAGGAACTGGAGAAACGTAAGCATCAAATAAAAACTTACAGGTTTGACTAGCGAGATTATACAGAAATCTGCAAAAACCCTTTTAACATATTTATAAATGATGTAACCAACATGTTATTTACATATTTGTCACATAACATATACAAGTATAACTGTAAATCACAAGTGAGTATCTTACCGAGGGAAAACAACCGATGAAACTAATCACTCTTTACCTACCCGAGACGTATATAAAAGCTTTAGACCAACTTGTGAACGAGTGCTTTTACCCCAACAGAGCCGAAGCGATACGTGTAGCCATACGCGACTTAATCAGCGCTGAAGTTTGGAGGAGAAAGGGCGTTGACTAAACACCCCCACATTCCCGATTATACAGCACTCAACTTGTCGCCCCCTGTTGATGACCAAACTAAAGCTAGTCTGGAAATTGATAATTTAATGGACAAAAATGTTCTATCAATTTGCAGTCCACATGTCAACCCAATTAATGTTGGTCAAGCAACTAATTCAAAATCAACCTTAATCAGAACCCGAACTCGAATAAACACAATAAAAATGAGGTTAGGAAAAATCATGAACAAATTATACAATTTGGAGCCAAACAACGAACCTGAAAAACCATTAAATATTGATTTGGGCCTAGAGCTCTATCAAATGGAAGAATAATTAATTCTATTTCTCTAATTTTTAATTTTGTTTTATTACAAATAGAAAATTTTTAACTTGTAGAAAAAGCATTTATTTTATCTGCCGTGTTTACAATTATGAGCCAAATAATTGAGAACATCCACAAAGAACTAGAAATCAACTCAGATGAAAAAACCCAAGCATCATTTCAACGGTTCTTTAAAGAGAAGGTCACTTATTATGGCGTAAAAACCGCTACAGTAGGAAAAATCGCCGAAAAGTACTGGATTGAAGTAAAAACTTTAGATAAGAAAGAAATTTTCGCACTCTGTGAAAAATTGTATCAGACAGATTATACAGAAGACGCGTTTGTTGTTTCATTTTGGTTACCTAATTATATTGAAAAGCTTGAATTGAAGGATTTGGATGTATTTAGGCGCTGGATCGAAAAATATATCAATAATTGGGCAAAATGCGATGGATTTTGCAATCACACAATAGGGAACTTGATAGAAAAATACCCTGAAAGCTTAAATGAACTAAAAAAATGGGCTAAATCAGAAAATCGCTGGCTAAAACGGGCCGCTGCAGTATCGCTCATAGTTCCAGCAAAAAAAGGATACTTTTTACAAGAAGCACTAGAAATAAGCGATATACTCCTTCAAGATATAGATGACATGGTCCAGAAAGGTTATGGTTGGCTCTTAAAAGAAGAAAGCAGAAAGCATCAACAAGAAATATTCTCATACATAATGAAGAATAAGAAAAAAATGCCTCGTCTAGCACTAAGATATGCAATTGAATTGATGCCAAAAGAACTCAAAACAAGGGCTATGAAAAAAGAATGAGACAGGTTTAAATCAATAAGCGTACCCTTCGGTAAAGAGGATTACACATTTATTTTGTTTAGACAGGTTTTTATTGATACATAATAAATTATCTTAAGGGGCACTATTGTGTATGAATAAACATGAAATACTCGAAATTGGGCAGGTGAAACATTTCTTTTCTAAAATAAATGTAGCGATTTTAGAACTTACTGCCCCACTTTCGGCAGGGGATCTCATACTCATCAAAGGGCCAATAACAGATTTTGAACAGATTGTTATATCAATGCAAATCGAGCATAAAGAAATTGATCGAGCTGAAGGTGGCCAAAGCGTAGGATTAAAACTTGATAAGCCAGCTAAAGATCGAGATATGGTTTACAAAAAACTGTAAACCCTTTTTTAGAGTGATATTATGTTACCTCTGTCGAAGCATCGACAATTTTTTTGATTTCAGCGTTTAACGCATCAGGAAGACCTAGAATACCGACGTCCATGAACCCTCTTATTATCAACGAAACAGCTTGATCACGTGACAATTTTCGGGTCATTAAATAGACTATTTCCTTCTCACTTATTTTGCCCACAGCGGCTTCATGAGTAATCTCTACACCTTTTTTCTTTGCAATTAATTCTGGAATCGACTGCAGCAAAGATTTATCATCCATGAGTAAGCCGCGACATTCCAGATGACCTTTACAGTCAGCGTTGTCGCCTTCAATTAGACCACGTATTATAATTTTAGAACCCTCTCTAGCAATAGCACGACTCACCATCTCCGCTTTGCTACCTTTACCGGTAAGAACAGCTTTTGATCCGATATCCATTTGACTATTGTGGTGACCAAATAAAATACTGTTAAAACTCACACGTGAGTTTTCACCTTGACAATATCCTACCGGGTACATTTGCAAATCACGAACTGGTCGCATACAAACATAATTCGAAATAAATGCGGCATTATCTCCAATTTCAGCACCACTCCTAGGCCTTACTAGAGTGTTCTCACTCCACTGATGAATCATCGTAAAGTTAAGCAACGCGTTTTTTTTAACATAAATCTCGCTTATACCTAAATGCGATGCGTTAAGAACATCAGAGTGTTGAAGACAGCTGGATATTATGTGTGCTTTTGAGCCTTCCTCAGCGATTATTATATTATGAATCCGTTGCTCCAAATTTCGTTGTGTAATCATCAGGCAAGACTGCAATGGAAAAGTAATTTCGGCACCAGGAAGTATCCGCATAAAATAGCCACCGCTGTAGTTTTCAGCTACTTTCTGTGTGTACTCATCTTTGTCTTTACTCACTACTCTCCAAAGGTAATCTTTGAGCCAAGGATATTTTTGTAAAGCCACCTTGACATCCATTAGTTCTAGTTTGCCTTCATAGAGTTTGTTTACTTTTGAAGTGATAGTTTCTTGGTTTAGATGGAAAAATGTTCCTGCCCGCTTCTCCTCTTGAGTTTCGATACCTGCTTGAGCAGCCTCTTCAAGAATCTGGTGGGGAACTTTCATTAAATCATTGTTTTTGCGCACTTTGCCAGCCCTCACATGTTCTTTTTCTGCAAGCTACGCAACCCGCGTAGCCAAGCTTCTTAATATCTTCATAAATAGCCATCGGTTCTGTAAAGCAGTGAAATTGACCATTCAACAAGATGCAGGCATAGCCTGACTTTACATATTCTAGTATGTCTCCTTTGTGGGTTATGGTTAGCGCACTGCTTCCTGTGTGTTCTAAGTAATTTTGAATTTCGTTTGCAATCAGTTTAAGACTTTCAACGTCTACTCCGCTGTCTGGTTCGTCCAAAAGTAATAATTTGGGTTTCAAGAATATGAGTTGTAGAATTTCGCTACGTTTTCTTTCTCCACCAGAAAACCCTAAGTTAATATCGCGGTCTAAAAAGTTAGTTAATTTAAACGCTTCAATCTGCTTCTTTTCTTCAAAGCTAAATTCGTCATTAACTCCTTTGCCTAAGCAAAGTTTTAACAAATCGCCTAATTTTACTCCTCTTATCTCGGGTGGATTTTGAAAACTAACGACTATCCCTAACTTTGCTCGTTCTTCAACACTTTTTTGTGTTATATCTTGACCAAGAAACAATATCTTTCCAGAGACCACCTCGTATCCAGGAAGACCCATAATTGTACTGATGAGAGTTGTTTTTCCTGAACCGTTTGGCCCAAAAAGAATATGACTCATCCTATCTTTTAAGCTGAAAGTAACATCTCTTAGGATAATTTTACCCTCAACTTTGACGGATAACCCTTCGACTTCAAGTATATCCATAATAGCACAACTTAACTGGGAATTGGCTTTAATGGAAATAAACTTTATGTGTAGTTGTTATTCTATTTTATTGACCCTAGAATAATCTCATCTAAGTTTTGCATAAACGACTCTTCTAAGTTCACATTGTGATGCTCGGCCAGAATAAAAATATAATAAAGTAGATCAGAAAACAATCGCCCAAATTCTTCTTTAGCATTTGAATTATCTGTAGCCTTAATTTTTTTGGCAAGTTGTTCTGTTTTCATAACCAAATCTTCAATTGGTCTAGAGCTCTGAGAGTCACCAGAGTCTTTACTAAGTTTCTTGAATGTTTTCCAACATAAATGCTGGGAGTCTCGCAAGGTAATAGACATAAATTATCATCGATAAACAAGTCAGCTTAAGACAAAATAAAACTTTTGACAACACCTTAACCCGCAGTACATATACAAATAGTTTAATCAGAAGGCTGATTTGGGATTCATAAGACTTTATTTAATCGTAAGATAGTTGTTAATAATAAAAACCTTTGAGCTGAAATAAGGCACACCCGAAAATGGTAGTCCATATGGAAAAAAAAGCGCTTAGAATAACCGAAGAAGACTTCAACGACCTTTTCTTAACTTCAGTTGATGAAGCCTTATCAGCCTTAGGCGAAAGCGCTAAAAAAGCAATATATTTTCACATTGAAAAAACATTCAAAATTAAAAGACAAGAAATCCCAAATCAAGTAGAACAATTTGCAGAAGCACTGGAATCTATGTTTGGACCAGGCTGCAAATCTATTGAATTAATGTTCATGGAGAGACTGCACACAAAAGTTAAAGATGTTTGTGGGCTCATTAAACCTGAAGAATTTACTTTTCCAAAATACATACTCGCAGTAAAACAAAAAATATTAACATACGAAGGAGAGGAAGTAAGCCCAAAACAAAGTAATAATAAACAATGTGATTGGGAAAACTTCATAACGTTACTAAATTTAGTTGCTGATCCCGCAGTTGTTGTCGACGAAAAAGGTATATTTTTACTAGTAAATTCAGCATTTGAGAATTATACTGGACTTAAATATGCTGAAGTTATAGGTACACCATTCATAAATATACAAGTTTTAACTACAGAAAGCAAATTAATGCTTGTACAAAACCTGCGCAGAAGAAGCCAGAATTTACCTATTGAGCCTTATGAAATAACATTTAATCATCCAAAAACTGGCGAAGTTGGACATTGTGAAGTAAATGGGAAAAAGATTTTGTATGATGGCCAATTGGCTGATTTAGTTGTATTTCGAGATATCACTCAGCGGAAGAAAAATGAAATCCAGCTTAAGAATTATGCGAGAAAGCTTTCTCAACTTGTCGATAAAAAAGCAAACGAGATAAAGGCAAATGAGGCAAGACTTAGAGGTATTTTTGATTCCTCTCCTGACGCTATCTTTGTAACAGACCAAATTGGAACAATTGTAGAATGCAACCAAGCAACATTAAGTATGTTTGGATTTACTTTAAAATCAGAAGTTATTGGGAAAAACGCTTTTGAATATTTAGGAAAAGATGCACAAAAAGCACTTCTAAGATTCGAAGATATTTTTAAGGATGGTGTGGCAAGAAACATAGAATATGAATTCATATTAAAAAATGGTTCTAATTGTATTGCAGAATTCTCAGCAAGTGTTCTTAAAGAATCCTCAGGAGAAAATACGGGTTATATCATAATAACTGAAGATATTACTAAAAGGAAAAAAGCTGAAAACACTCTTAGAGAGTCTGAACAAAAGTTCCGAAACTTATCAGAAGAACTAGAATCGGCTCAATCAAACTTGCTAAAAGAGAAGGACCGCGCAGAGAATTACTTAGATGCTGCTGATGTGCTACTACTAGCATTAGACACAGAAGGCAAGATTACTCTATTGAATCGAAAGGGCTGCACCGTTCTTGGATGTACTTTTGAAGATGCATATGGAAAGAACTGGTTTGACACTTTTGTGCCAATAGATTTGAGAGAGGAAAGGAAAAGATTACAAGAACTTCGGCTTAAGAGAAAATCCTATGCTGCAGAGTATATCGAAAACGACGTCTTATGTTCAAATGGAGATATCCGAACTATTGCGTGGCGACATACAATACTAAGAAATGCAGAGGGCAAAAACATAGGCACATTGAGTTCTGGAGAAGACATAACTGAACAGAAACAGAACCAAAAAGCGTTGGCTGAGAGCGAAGAAAAGTTTCGTGCAATAAGCAATTCTGCCATGGATGCAATAATCCTAGCGAATGAAAAAGGTGAGATTGTTTATTGGAATCCCGCGGCAGAAACAATTTTTGGCTTTGCACATGCTGAAGCGGTAGGTCAAAATTTTGGAGAACTCGTTGTTCCTAATGAAAACATTAATAATCACAGAACGGGTTTTCAAGAAGTCTTTAAAAATAAGGGAGAAAAATTCGAAAAACGAGTTGAACGCAAAGCACTTCGGAAAGATGGAAAACAAATTCCTATAGAGCTTTCTATTGCTATTGTAGAATTGAAAAACAAACCCTGTTTGTTGGCAATTATAAGAGATGTTTCTGAACGGAAAAAAATGGAAGCAGTGCTTAAGCAAGAACGAGAGATGTTAGATACAGTTACAGACAACATCGGCGCAGGTCTTGCCATAATTGATAGAAACTACCAAATTGTTTGGTCGAACAAATTCTTAAATCAAATGTATGGTAATAGCGAAAACAAGTTATGCTATTCAACTTACAATAGCCAAAAGACTGTTTGCCCTGAATGCGGAGTTAAAAAAATATTTGAAGGCGCACTGTTTGATTCACATGAATTTTGTGCTATTGATGATCAAGGCAAACGACTTTGGATTGATCTTATAGTTACGCCAATAAAGGACAAAGATGGCAAAGTAATCGCTGCTTTAGAACTTGCAGTTAACATAACAGAGCGAAAACACATGCAGGAGAAGTTAGCAGATTATTCAGGAAAACTAGAGAAACGTGTTGAGGAAAGAACATTACAATTAAAGCAAACCCAATCAAAACTAGTTAAGTCCGAAAGGTTGGCAGCAATTGGCCAACTAGCAGGTATGGTTGGACATGATCTTCGCAACCCTTTAACAAGCATTAAGGCTGCAATGTACTTCTTAAATGTCAAATATTCTTCGAAAATGGATACTATAGGCAAAGATATGCTTGCAACAATAGACAAAAGCATAGAATACTCGAATAAAATTATTAATGACCTCTTAGATTTTTCCCGAGAAATAAAACTTGAATATTCAAAAACCACCCCAAAGATATTGCTAACTAACACCTTATCACTTATCGAAATCCCAGAAAAAATCAAAATTAATGATTTAACCACTGAAACACCAACATGTATTATTGACACAGGAAAAATGAGCAGAGTTTTTATTAATTTTATTAAAAATGCGTTTGATGCTATGCCAAATGGCGGAACCTTAACTATAATAAGCAAAGAAACAGAAAAAGACCTCCAAATAATCTTTACTGACAATGGTTCGGGAATGACACAAGAAACCCTAAACCTTCTTTGGACCCCCTTATTCACTACTAAAGCTAAAGGCATGGGTTTTGGCTTACCTATTTGTAAACGTATAATTGATGCACATTGTGGAAAAATTGATGTTATAAGTACTGTTGGAAAAGGTACTCAATTTACGATCACAATTCCAATAGACCCAAACCCAGCAACAATTGATGAAATAATTGGAGTAGTTAGTCCTCCAGTTATAGAAACAACTAGAATATCGACAAGAGAAAGCTGATTTTAATTTCTTCAGTTCTGTTCAGTTTTAGCGCCAACTTTTGTGCTTATTGTAGAAATAAATTGATGTTTGAGGGCAAAGTAGATGGTTTAACGCTTCATTTCTTCTTTTAAGAACTTGCCCCATTTCTTGCTTTCATGTTCAATTTCTAATGGGCAAATAACAGTAGCTATCCCGTTTATTATTCCTTCATTGCTGCCATGCCGACAGATTAGATTACCGCCGTCATTTATGCGTATGTCACAGATTTTTCCGTCAAAACACATGCAGTCTATTTCATCTTTAGGTTTAGGCTCCATGCATAATATTTGATTTCCAAACCGTGGCATGTCTACCACTTTAATCACCTAACCATAAATTGGGAAAAAACGGTAATAAGCCTTTGCTATTTCACACCTACAGTCACATCTAAGTTGCAAAAAGCAAAATTGTCTATAATGAAGGATCTGAATTCTAAATAATATAGAAATTCTAATTCAATTGAACTTAATCTCTGGTTTCATGCATTATAATATGTGCTAGTTGAAAAATGCGTTTGAAGTGAGTATGATATCAGTAAAATATGAAGTATTTTGAATCCATCGACTAATTTTAATAGCTTTATTTCTTCGGATAGGATTGCTGCTTTTTATCATTCATAATCAACTTATTATTTCTATTTTTTCTTTTTTTACTCTCTCTCCACTCCTTAGGAAACCCAATTGGACCCTTATCTTTTATTTGTGAAAGTCTAACAATCATAAAAGGATGTTAGAAGAATTGAACAAATTAGCCGAGAATGACCTAAGCCTTGTTATAACGATAAGAAAAATGCTCTTTTTCTACTAACCCAATTGGAGATTAAATAATGGTTCAAATCAAATCACCCGTAAGGCTAAGAGATTTGGAGGGAAAAGCAGGCATCAGTTTTAAGTCTCTATTAGGTTTTGAAGGCTCAAAAAAAGAAGTATACGATAGCGACAGAATGATGATAATCAGTCTAGAAAAAGGCGAAAGCATAGCCTTTATAGATAAAGCAGACAACATTTGGGAACTATCCCGCAATCCAAAAGGGAGATATAATCTTAGAAAACTATGAGACTAAAACAGCTACAACTCGATAATTAAATCTGCTAAAAATAATAAGCGGGGAAATGATGTACTATTTTTGTGCCCTTGTACAAAACAGATTTTAATAAGCATCGAAGTGCTACTTTATACGGAGAATTCTTATGACACGCGCATATATTTTGCTTAATGTTGAAGGCGGAGCAGAAGACAATGTGCTAGGTCAGGTTAAAAGCATTAGTGGCGTTGAGCAAGCATACGTTTCTTATGGCGTTTACGACCTGATACTTAAAGTAAAAGCAGATACTATGCAAGAATTAAGAGATGTTGTAACACACAAGATTAGACAAATAAAACAAGTCCAATCAACGCTAACTCTATTAATTGTAGACGAATAAG
This sequence comes from Candidatus Bathyarchaeota archaeon, assembly GCA_963701765.1. Classification (GTDB taxonomy): domain Archaea; phylum Thermoproteota; class Bathyarchaeia; order Bathyarchaeales; family Bathycorpusculaceae; genus JADGNF01. Next base: position 66,995 of record CAVPBD010000009.1, on the reverse strand, counting down.
TTTTGACGACAATATTCCTTTCTCTATTCAATGAGATATTTGTTATAAATATAAAGAATAGAATCTCGTGCAAGCAATCAATTGAATTAAGAAACTTAATTATTCAGCCAGATAAACTTCAATATCAATAAAGCTTAGAGTGACTCGGGGATCATCCGTTGGCTTATCTTGTTGGAACTGGTGGATGGATTTACTTTAACGTGCCTGGAGAATCCTCTTTGAAGGCATATTCAAAGGTATTTAATTTTGTTGAAGTGAACTATACATTTTATGAATATCCTGATTCTATGATGGTTAAGCAGTGGCGCTTGAATGTTCCTAATGATTTTGTATTCGCTGTTAGATGTCATCAAGATTTAACCCATAACATAGGCTTGAGACCTACCCGAGAAGCCTATGGGATATTTGGAAAAATGCTTTCGTATTGTGATACCCTTCGAGCCCCATTTCTGGTTCTAGAAACCCCTGCAAGTTACAAGCTAACTTCGAAGACATTAGAAGACGCTCGGGACTTTTTTAGCTCAGTAAATCTGCAAAAAACTAGGCTGGTATGGGAGATCCGAGCACCTCTAACAGAAGATACTATTAATTTGATGAAAGACTTGAACATTATTCATTGCACTGATTTATCCCAGGTAAAACCAAGTTTCGCTTCTGATATAGTCTATAGTCGACTTTTTGGGAATGGTAGACACAATCTCTACCAATTTACTGACGAGGAGTTAGTAGATATTAACCAGAGAGCTCAGCAAACCGGAAGCAAGACGGTTGTGCTTTCATATCATGGCGCAAGAATGTATAGTGACGCAGCACGATTTAAGCAGTATCAGTTGACCGGCAAATTTATTCCTACTACTTCGTTTGTTGGGTTAGAATCGGTTAAAGCAGTTTTAGATGAAGATACCCAATTCCCAGCTTTCAAAGAGGAGTTAATTGAGGCTCAAGGTTGGAAAGTTGTCGATATATCTCCGAATAAGCGTGTTCATTTATCGGAGTTATTAACAAACATTCCTCAAAAAACCTATTACGGAATAGGCGAGGTCTTGGCGGCTCTAGAGGGTTATGTATGAATTTAGATAATGTCTGGTTGGGGACTTCAGGGTGGAGTTATCAAGAGTGGGAAGGTATCTTTTATGAACAACATGAAAAGCGTAAGTTAAGAGCCTATTCAAGGGTCTTTAAAACTGTTGAGATTGATTCGACCTTCTATCGGGTACCCTCTAAGGGGACTGTTATGGGTTGGCTACGGTATTCACCTTCTGATTTTGTTTTTACTGCAAAGCTTCCAAAAACAATAACACATGATAAAATGTTGGGCTTGAAAGGTAATGTAAAGAGTGATTTAGAGGGCTTTTTTGATATCATGCGACCTTTACAGCTAGGAGGTAAGTTGGGGTGTTTTCTGATTCAGCTCCCCCCAAAATATGATTTTGACCTTGAAAACCTTGAGACCTTCTTCAAATCTTTGGATAAAACATTTAGATTTACAGTTGAGTTTAGAAATTTATCTTGGATACGTGATGAGACTTGGGCATTACTTAAAAAGTACGATATAGCCTATGCAATCGTTGATGAACCGCTACTACCACCTGAGGTACATGTAACAACTGATTTTGCGTATTTTCGCTGGCATGGCAAAGGAAAAGACATCTGGTTTGACTACCAATATAGCAAAGAAGAACTCGAGCCGTGGATTCCAAAAGTTCAGCAAACCGCTCAACAAGTTAAAAAAATCTATGGATATTTCAATAACCACTACCATGGATACGCTCCAGAGAATTGTCTGCAACTACTCGAAAGATTAGGCTTATTTTCAGAAGAACAACAAAAAGCCAAAAAAAGAGCGGCGATAAAACAAGCTCAACTAGGCTCATTTTTCAGTTAAACAAATCCTGACCCTGACCTCAACCTATTTTTTAAAGAAAGTCCGTATTCTAATATTAAAAAAAGTTACCTAAAAAAAGAAAAGAATAAGCAGATTATTTCGAAACTCAAGGAATAATCTCGCAACCATTATATTTGAGGAATTCGAAGTCGCTAAGTTTTATCTGTCCTTGATTGATTAGCTGTTTGATTCGTGGAAGCTGGGTTTCTACTGATTTCACCAAGCCTTTTACTGTTTCGCAGACATTAGCGTAGGCTTCGTTAGTCCAGCGTTTGGTTATGTTAGCGTATAGACAACGACCACCACATATGCTTAAAATCTCGCATCCGCTACAAGGCATATCATTCATGAGGATTTTTTCTAATCTGTTAGGGTCTGCATCTCGGATATGACCAAGATAGTATTTTTTCATACCCCACATAGTTGGACAAGGTATAATGAATCCGTCTGTTTGTATAGCGTAGTTTATCCATCCGCCACCACATCGTAGTAGACTGGGTTCTTTGTCAAGCAGAAGTGAATTTGCTATCCCCAGAATTGGATAGAGCTTCAATACTACACCCTTTTCCTGCATCTGATTAACCCAAAATTCCGTCAGTCGTTCTACGCCGGGCATGTAGTTTTCTTGGCTCCATTTTTTAAAGTCTCGTCTTGGGTAGTCATTTCCCCAGAAGCCCGCATTTAATTGCCAGTGGATGCTTGAAAAGGAAAACTCGTTGTTGTTTAACAGCCATTGTATCTGTTTGTAGATGTCGGTTTGTTCCATCACGGTTACACGCGCAATTAGCTCACCTGAAAATCCGTTTTTCTTGATCAACATTATGTTTTCGATTGCTTTTTTAAAAGTGCCTTTTCCTCTATAGTAGTCGGTTAGGGATTCTTCTCCATCAATTGAGACAAGCATAGTGTGAAAACGATTAGTATATTTTGACTCCAACTTATCCAATAATAAACCGTTAGTCTGAATCATAAAATGCTTTGCAGGAACACTATCCATTATCTGCCTAACAGCATCCAAATTAAGCAATGGTTCGCCACCATAAAAGGTCACTACGCAATCTTTATCTTTTCTGCAAAAATCAGCTAAATCCTTAAAATCATAAGATGCTTTTTTGGGTAAAGCATAGTCCAACTCGAATTCGCCAAAGTCTTCATCAAAGTCATCTAAGGTTTCGCCAAAACAATACCGACACTGCAAATTGCAATCAGTTGTAAGGATTACGTGAAAGAACATAGCTTAATTCTAAACAAAAAACTCGCTTAATAGTATTTATCCGCAAGCTTACGAGCTTCTTCATATTCATCAGACCCTACAAAGACTTCCGGAACAGATTCGCTTTCCTCTAAAGCCTTCTTTAATGGCTCTTTCTTACTTTTTTCTGTCTCTTTCTTTGACAACTTCAAGAGCCTTGTTAACATAATTATTGAGATCTAGACTTTTCAGTATCTTGTCAGATAGGGTCTCAGGGGCATAAGTTAGAGGCAAAATCGCAACAAATAAGAAAAAGCTGGCAAAAGAGAAAACCGTACTTTCCAGTACAATATTTTCTGCAATATAGGTACCGATTGAAAACCGCATGAAATTTGAAAGCAGGTAAGGTAAAAACCCGATAATATAATATTTTTCGCTACTTCTACCTTGCGCAATATCACCCCAAATTGTAATTATAAATAACATACAAAATGCACCCCAGGCAATACCATCTACGCAGACATGGAACCAAGCAGCCAAATAGTTGCCTGAGAAAAGACCTAAGGAGGCATAACCTAATCCTACAAGAATAAAACCTATCAGAGCAATACGTTTTCGACCGTTCTTGTCCGCTAAAAATCCACAGGCAAGAGCAGAGACCCCTGCCAGAACTTGACCAACTATAGAATAATTATCTGCTAAAGCTGATGAAAATATATTGGTATTACCCAAGTATTGCGCACTTATAGGGTTAGTAAATTCATTTATTAGTGAAAACATAAACCAGGGAATAAGATAAAGTAGGAAGGATTTGTTTGATAGAACCGAACGATATGATTCTTTTTTATCCATATCAATACTTGTTTCTGGCGATTTTAATAGAATAATTAGTATTAATCCAGAAAGACGCCACAAAGCAAGAGTACCTAGATTAAGAAAGATATTTGCTTTTCCTATTGATGCGATAATAGGCAAGCATAATCCCATTAAGAAAATTATTACGCCGCCTATTCTAGCCCGATTTTCTGGCTTAGTTGTTGCTGAAAAATATCCCATAAAAGCAGGCATACCTATCCCAAAATAAGCACCTAAAATACCACCAGTTATTATGAGATTAGTAAAAGAGTGCAGATCTATAACTACCAATAATGCCGAAATAATTACACCAGCGAGCATCCAATATTTAATGAATGCCATTCTACTCTTGAATTTGTTTAGAGAAAAAGTGCCAAGCAAGGCAGATAGCATCAATGCCAAGAAATTTACCATAACTATTACCAGAAAAGAAAAATCAGAAATATTTGATGCCAATGCAGTATCTTGTAAAAACATAAATGCACAAAGATACCAAACCATTGCATTCGCTACTAAAATCACATTTGTGGCTGCACTTTTTGGCTCTGAACCAAGTATTTTGGTAACTCCACGATTCGGCATCGCTATCGCATAGGTACATCATAAATCGCTGTCAATTATTAAGGATTAAGAACCCTACAAAATAGGTTCTAAAATCTGTATTTCATATCTACAAATAGCAAAATTTTTAAACTGAATCGTACAACACGTATACACATCGAGAAGGGATAAGGATGGCTAAGAAACAGAAAATGGTTAGATTTGGCGGTTGGTAAATTAAAAAATCTATTTTAGGCTAAAGGTCTAAAGCCAAAGCCTGAAGTAAAACTGCCGCCTCTTTTCCCTTTTTAGCATCACTTAATCAAAAAGTTATTTTGTTAATTCGTTTTCACTTAAGGGTTTTCAATTCGATTTTTATCTTTTGGACTTCTTTGGATTTCATTACAGTTCGGGTGATAAATTGCGATTCTTTTCTTGAATACGCGGCTTTTTCAATTAATTGGAAGGATTTGTTCTTTTAATGATTCATTTTGAAGAGCACAAATCATAGGATACGGAGGGAGTTCATTCTTTATTCTGTGTTGAAGTTCAGCAAAATCAAACATATCCATGAATTCATCTTTCATGGTCGATAATATGCCAATTGCTCTACCATAGCTTGTTGCGTAGTCAAGCATTTTTTGGTCTGCACCACCAATAATTGCACCTATTCGGCATTGAAGTTCAGCTACGCCACCTTTCAACCGTATAACCTCATAGTATTCTTTTGGCGTAACGCTGGTTTTTTTCCATAAGTCTGTTTCAAGTGCTTCTGCCTTTGCTATCTCAAAAAATGATTGACTAACCAAATCAGCAATTATTCTCCTTTTTTCGGGCATTATCGATTCACATCGATCGTTGAATAGCATTGTTCCGCGAATTAGTAGTGCATCACCCGCCAGAAGAGCGATGGCGTTTCCATATTTGCCAAAAACTGTTTTTCTTCGAAGTTTATGAGTTGATTTATCAATAATGTCATCATGAACATCACCTGATGAGGTTATAAGAAACATTGCCGCTGCTAAAGGTCGAGTTTTCTCAGGGTTTCCACCTACCAACTCACACATGAGGGAGTTTAATGCAGGAAAAATCGGCAATACTCTTGGAAAAACCCAATTCGCATAATAATTTAGGGCAGTAGAAATTATACCCCCATCATATTTGGATTGAAGAATTTCATTGCAAGCATCGTCTAACGCTGTTTTTCCTCGCTCATAAATGATGCCTAGAGCAGTCTCTATTATTGGTTAGACTTCATAGTAGGATATAATCTGTTTTTCAGTATTTCTAATTTTAGGTATTCTATTTCGGTTTTGGCAATAAGGCACATTTTGATATGAACTTTTTTTATTCAATAGGTAGAACATTTAACGTATTGGTTGCTTAATGAAAAAATTAGTAATAAAAATTGAGGATTTTTGAAATTTTTACCAGCCTCCGAAACCTGGTTTTACTCGTCTAATAATTCTTTTGTCAGTCATCGCTTTTCACCTCCCTTTTTCCCCAGATAGTTAGGTCCCTCAAAGTATGTGGCAAGTTTGATTTGCGATATATATCGAATTTGGAAATATGTAGTAAGTCGTAACATATAAGTATTGCTTTATCAGAATCGGAACCCGAATAGTGATAAACTACACCAACAAAAACCCATAACCCACACCCAAAAACCAATAAATCCATAAAACTCAGAAAACAGCCTCACTTAACCCAACCATATAAAAGCATATTTAATTGATTTAGCACTAAATACCAAACTAAAGCAAAACTCTTAATAGCTTACTGGTTTATTCAACAGTTTCATGAGTTCGCAAAGGCAAATCGAAGCGAAGTGGCAAGCCAGATGGGAACAAGCCCACATATTTGAGGCTGACCCAGACTCTAAAAAACAAAAGATGCTAGTCACTTTTCCTTTCCCATACATGAATGGCCCATTACATGTAGGTCACGCATTTACCGCATCACGCGTAGATGTTTATGCACGATTTCGACGAATGCAAGGCTACAACGTCTTGTGGCCTTGGGCATGGCATTGGACAGGCCAACCAATATTAGGCGCAAGCCAACGCGTAGCAAAAGGCGATGAAACATACATACGTGTACTTCGCGAAGTCGACGGTGTACCAGAAACAGAACTCAAAAAGTTCGTTGATCCAGTATACATGGCTCAGTATTATACTAATGAGGGGCGGATAATTGCAGGGCGAATTGGCTTTTCGGTTGATTGGCGCCGAGAATTTACAACAGTTTGGCCAACGTTTCAAAAGTTCATTGAATGGCAGTACGCAAACTTATGTGAAAAAGGTTACGTGACAAAAGGCACTCACCCAGTAGTCTGGTGTCCAAAAGATAAAAGCCCCACAGGCGACCACGACAGACAAGTCGGTGAGGGAGTTACCCCCGAAGAATATACTTTGATTAAATACAAATTAAATGAAAATACGTTCTTACCAGCAGCAACTTTTCGTCCTGAAACCATTTATGGCATAACTAACCTCTGGATCAACCCAGACGCCATTTATGTTGAAGCGGATGTAGATGGTGAAAATTGGATCATAAGCCCTGAATCCGCAGAAAAACTCAAAGAACAAGAACACAGCGTCAAAGTTAAACGTGAATTCAAAGGAAAAGAGCTCATTGGAAAAACCTTTGAAAACCCAGTTACTCATAAAAAGTTCCCAATTTTACCCGGCTGGTTTGTGGACACAAAGACTGCAACAGGCGTGGTATATAGTGTTCCTGCTCACGCACCTTTCGATTGGCTTGCCCTAAAAGATTTGCAGGAAAAACCTGATGTTATAGAGGAGTTCGGATTAGATTTAGAAATGGTGAAATCCATCAAGCCTATCTCGATTATTAGGGTTGAGGGGTATGGTGAGTATCCCGCAGTTGAAGTGGTTGCTCAAATGGGCATTAAAGATCAACATGACCCCCGAGCAGATGAAGCAACAAAGGCGATTTATAAGAAAGAGTTCCATGGCGGAGTTCTTAAAGAAAACTGCGGAGCTTACGCTGGAAAAACCATTCGAGAAGCTAAAGATATACTCATCAAAGATTTCAAGCAGATAGGCGCAGCAGATAGCATGTATGACCTACCTGAGCCTGTTGTTTGCCGTTGTATGACACCCTGCGTTGTGAAAGTTCTTTCAGATCAATGGTTTTTGAACTATTCAGATGCTGAATGGAAAGAGAAAGCCAAAGAAGTCATAACACAGATGAAGATATACCCCGAAACCGCAAAGCCATGGTTCCTTACGGTAATTGATTGGTTGCGAGAATGGGCATGTGCACGAACTACAGGGTTTGGGACCCCATTACCTTGGGGGAAAGGCTGGATAATTGAAACTTTAAGCGATAGTACCATCTACATGGCATTCTATACGATAAACAAGCACATCCGCCAAAACAATATACCACCCCAAGCGCTAACACGAGAAATTTTTGACTATATCTTCCTCGGAAAAGGCAATCCAGAGGAACTAAGCAAAGATGGAATAAATACCGAGTTACTAAAAGACATGCGTCAAGAATTCCTATACTGGTACCCAATAGACCTCCGCAATTCGGCTAAAGAACTTGTTCCCAACCATTTATCGTTTTGTATATTTCACCACGCAGCACTGTTCCCGCCAGAACATTGGCCACGCGGAATAGGCGTAAACGGCATGCTAATGATTGAAGGCAAACAAATGCACAAATCAAAAGGTAACTTCATCACAATGAAAGGAGCAGTTGATAATTACGGTGCTGACGCCACACGATGTGGATTGATGATAGGTGCCGAAGGCATGGATGATCCTGACTGGCGAGCAGACAAAGTATGCGATTTACAGAGCAAACTAGAAAGCCTACAAACCTTCGCAAGTAATATAATTACAAACGCCAATAACCCCGAAGAAACAACACTAGAACACTGGCTATCAAGTAAAATGCAACAACGAATAGTAGAGGTTACAGCAGCACTAGAAGAACTAAAAACACGAACCGCACTACAGACAGCATTATTTGACACATGGAACGATATCCGCTGGTACATCCAACGCAAAGGAAAAGCAGATTCAACAGCATTAAATGAGGCAGTAAAAATCTGGCTCAGACTCTTAGCACCTTTTGCTCCTTATACCTGCGAAGAACTCTGGAGCCAAATAAAACAAAACAATTTCATAAGCACCGCACCTTGGCCTAAATTAGAGGAAAACAAGGTAAATGTTGCTTCAGAGGAACAGGAGAACCTTATAACTGATATACTCAGTGATACAACAAACATCCTAAAAGCCACTAAAATATCACCTAAACAAATATGCTTCTACGTGGCAGCCGAGTGGAAATGGCAAGTTTACCTCAAAATCTTGAATAAAACAATCGGCGGCGAAGTAAAAATCAATGAAATCATGAAAGAGCTTGCTTCAGATTCCAACCTAAAACCTCACATGAAAGAAGTCGCAGGAATGGTTCCACGACTAATCAAATCATTAACAAGGTTCCCTCCAGAACGCAAATCAAATATGCAAAAAATTAAGATTACAAATGAGAAACAGATTCTTACAGACGCAAAATGCTTCTTTAAAGAACGATTCAACGCAGAAATCGCAGTATATAGCGAGGATGATAAAGAGCGCTATGATCCTAAAAACCGTGCACTTATGGCCATGCCATATCAGCCAGCTATATTCATAGAGTAGAAATCAACTTTCTTCTCCTCTATTTTTATTAGTAAACCTTCAAAGAATACGTCGGGTATGCTTACATGAAAAGCCTTAACAAATCTTCAGCTGTAATTTATCGGTCAAAATACGGCAGCACCAAATGTTATGCCCAATTGATAGCTGAAAACTTGGATGCCCAATTATTTGATATAGCAGATTTCGATGTTACAAAACTTAAAAATTATTCAACAATATTGTTTGGCTCATCTATCCATATAGGGAAGGTCAAAGGAATTGACGTATTAATAGACAATTGGGGAGTCTTATCAAAGAAGAAAGTTGTGGTATTTGCATCTATAGGATCACCGAATTATGATGACCCTAAACAGCAGAAGGCAATTCAAGCAAGCGTTCCTAAAGAAATTTTAGAAAAAATAAAGTATTTTGCATTACCGGGAGCATATAGCTACAAGAATCTTGACTTTAAAGATAAGTTACTTATGAATTTTGGGCCTAAATTAAACCTTATTTTTAAATCCTGGTTTAAAGGTGATCAGAAAGCTAAAAATCAGCTAAATCAATTCTGTGAAGACCAGAACTGGATAAAAAAAGAAGCGATAAAACCAATTTTAAGCTATATCCAGGAAGCTTGAAATTTATTATATTGATCTTTCAATACGGGTCTTTAAAGCTAATTTTTGTTTTTTTAAAATTTGGTTGAATTTGGGCGTAATTTTAAAAAATTGTTAAATTAATATTTTTAATACTAAATAAGTACTATAGGGTTGAAGCTAAAAAAATAAAGGCCTAGATTTCTGAAAAAAGTTTTGCCCTTGAACCACAATTTAGAAAATACAAAAACTTTTTTGTATTTTGGCTTCTGAGTTCAGAAAAACGCAGGATTAATTTTTAGTAAACTACTTATCATCAAACTCAGGGTAAATACGATAGCTATTACCACGAAATCTTTAGATAATATTTCACCTAACCGATGCAGCTTCTTGACATCTTCAGAGTGCACTTTTAGTAGAATGCGCCTTTTTTGGATTAACCGGAGTGAAAGAAACCCGGTAAGACCAGACAGTGCAACATAATAGACCCAATTTAGCTGGAAAAGCACACCAACTAAAACCATTAACGGAATTAAACTATAACCCATAATGATTGTCAGGAATAAGCCTTTACGGAAACCAAAGATTATTGGCACAGTTCGTGAACCACTCTGAAAGTCTGAGGCATAATCTGCTAAGTCTTCCCATAAACTGTTGACTGCTGTTGTAACTCCAATTAGCACCACAAGGGCTACAATGCTTATAGTGAATTCATTAAAAAATGCAGCTACAATTAGCATTGGGATTGCGCCCACGGTGAAGTTCACAATGGGTTTATAGACGGTTCTGCGTAACCGGAAAGGTGGAACAGAATACAAAACACCAAACACTATGCCTAATGCTACGAATAAAACCACAAAGGGAATCATTGTAACCACGCCTAAGGCTAAAGATATTGCAGTGAACGCCCCCGCTATGAGTAAGCCTATACGTCCAAGTTTTTTTGTGAATTGAGCTCTTAAAGGATCCGAAAGAACATCAAGTTCATGGTCGAAAATATTATTCATAGCGTCTACAGCGCTCCAAATACAGAAAACCAATACACCCAAGAAAATTGCTGCTGACCATGCAAGTGACTGCACTGTGAGAAATGTTGCACCTATAGAAATCATAAAGAGCATTAATCCGCGCTCAACCGATATGAACTGAGCTAACCCTTTGACATCCTGAAGCATACCAAGAGGCATAAACTAACCTTATTTAATGTTACCCAAATAATGCATATTTCTAAAAAAGAAAATACAAAAGAGAAAAAATATTTTTTAATTATGCATTTGCCAGTTTCCAGATAATTTCGCTCATTTGTTCATTGTGCTTTAGGCCGTATACTTTTTGGGCAACTTTTGCTGCAACAGGTATGGCTGCGTTGTTAACTGCTCGTAGAAGGGTGGGATTTGTGATTCTATTGCCTAGGAAGGTGTCTCGCCAGATGTGTACGTTATATTCCCAGCATCGTGTTAAGAATTCCCAGCGGATTTTGGTCAGCGAGTCTAATTCGGTACCTTTCTTGTTCATTAATAAGCAGTCTTCTAGAGGAACAAAGAAAAGTGGCACGTAGAATGCGTTGTAGTCTTTGAGTTCATCCATTAAGGTTAATGTTTCGTTTACGTCTTCTTCGGTTTCTTCGGGTAGTCCAACAATTAGAGTTGCTAAGGGATACCAATCGTTATCGTTTAGGATGCCGAATGCTTGTGTTACTATTTCACGCCATTGCTCTGGTTTGTAGGGTAACATTTTTCCTGCCATGTATTTCTTCATGAGTCTTATGCTGCCTGTTTCAATACCAGTTTCTGCTGTTACGATGGGTTTTCCGTTATGGCTATACCATGAGTGATCGATGAGAACTTCGGCAACTTCTTTTATCATGTTTGGTTTGGCGACAACTGGTGCTAGTGACATGTGACTGGGCTGAATGCCTTTTACCGTTGGGAATGAGGCAACCCCTTTAACGAGGTTGAGAACGGCTTCATCATTGGGTATGAAGGTTTTCTCCTTCGCACCATATAGGAAGAGGTCTTCGGTGACAAGAGTAATGTGTGTTCCTTTTTCTTTAGCCTCGTTTACGGTTAATTCGACTTCTTTAAGGATAATGTCTAATGGAACATCTATCTTTCTTTGTACGGTTGGTGTGCAGAATTGACAGTTTCTGCCACATCCTTTGCTTATTTCTACTTCGCCATGTACAGCGGAGTGCCTTATGGTGGGCATCTCTTCATCTGCTTTCATCGGAGAACGTATTCTTTGAGGTAAGGGTTCTCCATTCACGGCTTGTTTGAAGACTTGGACAATGGCTTCTTGTCCGGGGCCCATTACGAGACAGTCTACACCGTAATCCCGTGTTAGGTGTTTACGTTCTAGTTGCCAACTTCCAAATCCACCTACGATAACTTTAGGTTTGTATTGACGTATTGCGGAGTGTTTAGCTAACGCTTTGAATTCTACAGCATTCATAGGCTCTCCGCCCCCAACGAGGCTACTGTAAGTCTTGCTAACATAGCCCATACCTGTTGGATCCATAGAAGAAATTCCGACTGCTTTAGTATTTGGACCAATGAATTTGTCTAAATCAACTGGATGAACTACTGCAACATCGGATTCAGAAAAACCATTTTGAAGAAGTATAGCTTCGACTTTTCTTAAGCCATAAGGGGCAACTGTTGCTCTCCCACCTGCTGTGTGTTGAACTGGTGGATATAGGTATTTTCGGATAAGCCATTTCGGCACAAAGCCACTAGCAAAAGCGCCAACGAAAGCAACGAACGGGTTGTTTCCGAAATCGCTCATTTCGGTAGCGGATGCCGTGAGCACTATTTTTGTGCCTGGAGTAGTATTAGCCATCTAGTTCACTTCAGATTGTAAAGATTACATTGGTTATTGTTCTTACTTATTAATAATTGTGGTTCAACGAATTTAGGGATATCGTTTGTTTCAGGGTTTATGTCATTGATTTCTTCTTTGTTAATTAAATATTTGCCTGAGGAACAAAATTTGAAAGCAGAAATATAGCTAATAGCTGGAGAGTTTAACTTTTTTAATTAAAATTGTAATTAGTAAGAAGACTACGATTAGGACAGGCAGAATTGCTAGAGTTGAAAACTCGGGGATTATGATTTGCTCTATTGAGGGATAGCGATCGATATTATTTTCGTTTATAACAAAGGCTGTATCACCTATGCCAGAATCAGCTATTTCTGAGGCGTTAGAGTATTTTGTTAGATAATCACTCCAGTAATTGCCTATGATACCGTTATCCCAGACGTTGCCTCCACCCGGTTTAGGGTCCAAAAAACCTACTCCGGTTACTGATACTTGTAATTCATCGCCTGCTGGCCTGTTGTTGATGAAGCTGTTTTGGTAGATTATATTGTTGTTTTGGGTGCCTTCGAAACGCATAGCCCATTCGCTGTTTTCTTTGATTATGTTTCTAATGATTGTGTTGTCATATGAGTCGTTGATGATTATCCCAATTTTGTTGTTGACTATGTTGTTTTCAGAAATGATATTTTCGCTTGCGCCGTACCAAAACTTGATGGCGGACCCTGTTGTGTTTGCTATCGTGTTTGCGCTTATGGTGTTGTTATGGGAGTCGAAAAAGTTTATACCAGTCTCATTGTTGAAGGCAATGATGTTGCCGCATAGGGTAGTGTTGCGTGAATCCCATAAATTAAGTCCATCGACAGAATTTGCGTTTATCGTATTGTTGACAATTAAATTATTTATTGAAGTTCCAGTGAAATAGAGGCCACTATTGTTGCGGGTTATATTGTTTGATGATATTTTATTATCTGAAGAATATTGACCTCTTAAGCCTTCAGTATTGTTTGTGAGGTAGTTTTCGGAAAAAATATTGTTTGTGGAATTGAAAATGTAGATACCGCTGCTAGTGTTTGTAATGTAGTTGTTTGTAATTTCTGAATTGTTTGTAGTAACTATGAGTACGCCCTGCGCATTATTAGAAAGACTCAAATTTTGAACGGTAATATTTGCACAATTTACAAGCGCTACATAGCCAGTGTTTGAGGGAACAATTTTGTTTTGCTCATTTACCCAATAAATAATTGGTTTACCATCAACTATGTTTGAAGTATCAATGTCATTTTTGTACCCAGCTTGTATGTCGGACACGTATCCGCCTTTAATCCAAAAATTGTATGTGTTGTTTTTCATGATGTTATTTCTAAGTATATTATCAGAAGAGGCACTGATGAAAATACCATATTTGTTACCTGTTAGCAGATTATCTGAAAGATTATTATAGGTTGAATGCATGTTCATGAAATCTTCCGCGAAAAGCCAAATGCCATAATTAAATCCACTAATTTTCATGTTCTTTACTACAACTTCGTTACGGTTTTTGATGAAAATGCCCGTTGAGCTACCGTTTCCTTTGAGAGCATAACCGTTTCCGTCAAGTATGACGTTATCTCGCTCCACAGCAATGGTATACCCTACAATGTCATCTGTAAAAGTGTACAGGTTTCCCTCTCTGCTAATTGGTGCTGTTGATGGATCCACATTCCCGTCACTTTTAATTATAAAAGCCGGTTGGGGAATAGAAATTGGAAAGAAATTTGCTTCTGCCAAGTCGAGAAATTGCCCACTCATAGTAACTATTAGAAGACAAATTAGAAAAGGTGAGAACAGATAGGAATATTTGCACTTTCTATTTTTCATTAGTTGTCTTGCCTTCCTTTCTTGTTTTTAAAAAATCTGTGTTTATGAACAAATACTACTGCTCCTAAAATCACCATTGGAGCCAAAAGCAGAGGTGGAAAAGAGGGGAATTCTGGAATAGCGTCTGTACCCTCAATTCTGAGTTGACTAATATTTCTGGATGAATTGAAGTACAGAAAAGTATTCGAGTTATTGGTTTGTTCTTGAAATGCCAGTAGTTGAGCATTATCGGCAATAACTGAATAGGGTCCTTTCAGAAGATCCGATTTGAAAGTGACATTCCAGAAGTTATCCTGACCTGATTGATGAGTAATGTTGAAATTGATTTGGGCCAGTTGAGGGTTGAAAATAACATCAGTTACCGCAGTGCTACTTTGGATATTGACCTGATAGGCTGTTTTGTTCCATGTGCCCACCCCAAAATTTTGAATCAACGGGTACCCGATAGCGTATAAATTTCCATCTGCAGAGCCGATAAAGAGCAAACCATCAGAAATCGCAGGAGACGATTGAACAGGACCATCGGTTTTATAGCTCCAAATCAGATCCCCGTTCAAGGCGTCTAAAGCGTAAATGTAACCGTCATCAAGTCCAAAGTAGACTTTGCCATCGGCAACAGCGGGAGAAGAAGCAGAATGCGCTCCACTTGTTGGGGTAGACCATTGCACGGACCCATCAGTTGAGTTTAAAGCATAAACGAAGTTGCTCGTTGCAACATAAACAGTGTTGTAAGCATTAGCAGGCAAAGCATCAATGGCACCAGCCAATTGGCGCTCCCATAAATGGAATCCCATCCTATTAAATCCAAACATAGCACTATTATTAGTTGAAGTCAGGGTGGAAACGAAAAAAGTTGCTTTTTCCGTTGTAAGAAAGTCGCTGTAACTGTTATTACCAGACGGGTTAAGTGAAACCGAAAAACCGCTAGAATCTCTAATTGGTCCAAATCCCATAAGTCTAGTTAATGTTGAATTTATCGACCCAACTGCAATTATCATGTTATCGGAATATATTAAACGATTAATTTCGCTTACATGATAAAAATCTTTTTCAGAAAGCCAAACCCCTATGGCTTCATTTAAAGCACAAACAGTGCGGTTTCCACTAACAAAAACTCTAGACCCTAATATTAGAGGGGCATTAGAATCTGATTTGCTTGAAAAGGTTTTGTTCCAGACTTGTAGCCCTGAATTCATATTGAAGGCAAAGGCGGTTCCGGATTTAGATGTTAAAAAGACTTTACCTAAAGCAACTGAGGGAGAACTAACATCAGAACCTATCCATGTAGCCCACACTTCTTTACCGGTTGTTCCATTAACTGAGTATAGATAGCCATCAGTAGAACTGAAAAAAACCATTCCTTCAACAGCAACTGGAGAAGACATAATTGGTCCTCCAGTTTGAAACCGCCAATAAGTCTGGTTATCTTTAGGTCCGGAACTTTCTGTGTATCCGGTTCTTTGAGAATTAGCTTGAAGAGTTGGCCAATCATAATAATTGTAGACCGCTGCCTTGCCCAGAGGAGTATTCAAAAAAGTAGTAAAGACCGATGAGAGAACGAGCAATAATATAAGGAAACCGATTCTTTTCAAATCAATTCCCCGAATATCAAAGATATGTAGAAAGCAGAATCACAAAATTTGCTCTGAAAAAAAGAACCATGCACGCATATGAGACTATCCATTTGAATAAACTGGTTCACCAGTAACAATTCACACAAGCCTACTCATCACATTCTAATTAGGTCAAGTGATTAATAGCTCTCATTGAAGAACACTTTGTTCTTCTAGCAGAACACTTCTTTACGACTAAAATAATAGAAGCCTACCAATTATATCATTTCGAGTGTTAAGTAGTGCCAATTTTTTTCTTGTAGAATTCATATTGCTTTCTTAATTTCATCATCAGTGGTACAGGTTTTCCTAAAGCCTGGCATCGTCCAGCTTTTATGGCTGCTATTATGGATTCCACGTTTGGGTCAGCGTCAATAACTGTGTAGCCATAGCCTATTTGGGGACCATAATGAGCATCGGTTCCACCTACACAAGGTAACTTGAGCGTATCTGCGATTTGCTGAGCTTTTTTTACACTTCTACCAAACGGAATAGCACAACCGTTTAAAACTTCAATAGCATCAAATTTGGCGCTAACATATTTGCCTACACTACCTTTCAATAAGGCGTAAGGATGGCATGCTATGGCTATTCCACCTGCTCGATGAATGCGATCTACGGTTTCGTCTGCACTTAAGCCTCTTTGAATGACATTATGCACATTTAAACCAACGATATGCCCATGCATGCTTGAAACTTCTATTCCTGGAATGATAAGCAGGTCGGTTTCTTTGGCGAATTTGGCAGCGCCTTCTACACAGTTATGATCAGTTATTGCTACAGCATTTAAACCACTTTGTTTGGCATAGAAAACAAGATCTTTTAGGGTTATCACTGAATCTGAAAAGACAGTATGCACATGGAGGTCAGCTTTGATTTGCATCTTAGGTGATCGCGCTCTTTTTCGCTCGTATTTGCATAAGTTGCTCATCAAGTGCTTTTTCGTCAACATCAATTTTCTTGAAGAGTGGTTGAGGTTTAGTTATTGCATGTCCCGATTGCAGGGGAACTAAAGCGTCGTTCCAGGTAGCCTTTTGAATGTGGGCAGGTAAGTTGAGGGTTTGCCAGATTTGTATTGCGGTATTTGGCATGAAAGGTGCTGAAGTTATGGCAAGTGCTTTTACGATTTGCGCTGCAACATAAAAGATAGCAGCTGCTCGTTGCGGGTCGGTTTTAAGTAGTTTCCAGGGTTCTTTCTCATTGAGGTACTGGTTGCCGATGCGGGCTAAGCCTATCAGCATGTTTGCAGCTGATTGCAGGTTTACCGCTTCAAATTCATCGCCAATCTCTTCCACTTTTTCTCGCACAGTGTTAAGAACCATTTCGTCGTCGGCATCTAACTTTTTTGCTTCTGGGATTACCCCGTTGAATTTGGAGATTATGAAGGTTAATGTTCGGTGTATGAAGTTACCGTAAGTGTCGTTTAGATCAGCGTTGATTTTTTCGATGAAAGAGTCCCAGCTAAAATTGGAATCTTTTGTTTCCGGTCGAGTTACCATTAGGAAGAAGCGCCAATAGTCAACAGGGAACATTTCTAATGCTTCATCTATCCATATGCCAATTTTACGGCTTTTACTAGCTTTTTCTCCTTTAAATTGCAGAAATTCTGTTGCCGAAACATTCCACGGGAGATTGTATGCTTCACCTGAAGCTAACAGGAGGGCAGGCAGGATTATTGTATGGAACGGTATATTGTCTTTGCCTACAAAGTACAAGGTTTTAGCGTCTTTATTAAACCAGAATTCTCGCCACTTTTCAGGCACGCCTAACTTTTGGCATTGCTCTATTGTAGCTGAAACATATCCTAAAACGGCTTCTACCCAAACATAGACAGTCTTACCTTCTGCACCTGGAAATGGCGCAGGTATCCCCCATTCAACGTCGCGAGTGACCGCTCGAGGTTTTAGACCTTCTTTTATCCAGTTTAGGCTAAAGTTACGCGCATTGATTGGAATTTGCTGGTTTTCTTCTAGAAACTTGCATAGTGGTTTTGCAAATTTGGATAAATCGATATACCAGTGTTTAGTTGTCTTTGTCGTCGGTTTGTTATGGCATATTATGCAGTAGGGTTCTATTAGGTGGGTCGTTTCGAGCAGTCGGCCGCATCGGTCGCATTGGTCACCGCGTGCTTTTTCGTAAGCGCAGTGGGGGCATGCGCCCTCTACGAAACGGTCGGGTAAAAAGCGGCGGTCATGCTCGCAATATAGCATTTGGGTTTCCTGACTGAAGATGTACCCGTTATTGTAGATCTTCATGAGATGCTGTTGGACGAATTCTTTGTGTACAGGGCTTTCGGTGCTTGTGTAATTATCAAATGAAGCATCCCACCGTCTAAATAAGTCGGCTACTTTTGCATGGTTGCGATCAGTAAGCGCTTTTGGCGAGATCTTTTCTTTCATGGCTTCCACTTCAATAGGTGTGCCATGGGTGTCTGAACCGCTAACCATCAAAACATCTGCACCCTTTAGGCGATAGTACCGTGCAACAACATCAGCTGAGAGAACAGAACCTACCAAGTTTCCTAAATGAGGAGTTACATTGATGTAGGGCCAAGCTGAAGTAACAAGAACTTTCTCAGGCATAACCGTCACTACATTCTAGTTTGCTTATACATCCCGGTAAGCTATTTACTTTACCCAAAAACAATAACTAAAGGGCAACGAAAACGTTTGACCTACTTATAATTTCTAATTAAGTTCTAGAGTCTCATGTTATTAGATTTTTTGAAGACTTAGCAAACGTGAAAAGTAACCTGACTATTATTTTCGCGCCTTTTATTTTTCAACAGTTTATTGAGTTAATTGTGGTATATGGGTGTCGTACTTGACGTAGATATGGTTGTTGCTGAGATGGACTACTAAGTCTATTTTACAATGAGTACAGTAGGCTGTATTCCACCGTATTTTCTCTTCTACGTCTAGCTTTGCTCCACAATTAGGGCAATGAATTAAGACCATAGGTTTCAATTACCAAAGCAACCTATTGTGCATATGTGCGTTCTTTTTGTTATACCCATTTTTTAATTCACCTGGCAATTCAATGGATCAAGTTAGTAATTTCAACGATTCGATGCTTCTCTAATTGCTTGAGCTGCATGGCAGTAAAAAAAGCCAAAAAAATTCCGCCGATAGCCTAAATGATTGCAATATCTCAACTAAAGTTACCAACGTAAGCTTCCGTTGAAACCGGGAATTTTCCTTAATTAGACTCATACCTGCAAACTAAAAAAGAAAGGCAACTCTTTTATTGAAAAAATACCATTATTTTCTGATTTGAAGATTCGCGTAAGTGTATCTGGACTTGTTAAGAGATTACCTGTGAATTCAATCTTAAACCAAAGTGGTCAAGGGAATGAAAATAAAATCTAGCGTCCATCTCGCAATTATTCTGTTACTACCTAGTTGCATTTCCTTTGTATGAAACAAATAGTCTTCCCACTGAACCAGCAACCAAGGACAGATGGCCCATGTTCCACAATAACCTGCAACATACAGGCTTTTCAGATGCAACAGGACCGATAACTAATCAGACATTATGGAAATTTAATACCGGTGGACCTGTAGATTCGCCTGTTGTTTCTGATGGAGTAGTCTATTTTGGTTCTTCTAGATGACAAGGTCTATGCCGCAAATGCTTCAACAGGTGTCCTTTTATGGAATTATACTACTGGGGCTAATGTTTTGTCCCCTGCTGCTGTTGCTCAAGGTTTAGTTTTTGTAGGTTCAGAGGATTACCATGTCTATGCCCTGAATGCTTCAACCGGGATTTTTGTTTGGAGTTATAAAACAGGGTACTTTGTAGATTCTGCTATAGCCTACAACGAGGGAGTAGTTTATGCTGCTTCAGAGGACAACAATGTCTATGCGCTGAATGCTTCCAACGGCAAACCTATTTGGAGTTTTCATACAGGGGGTCAGATTATGTTATCATCGCCAGTCATTGCCGAAGGAGTAGTTTATGTAGGTTCTGAAGATCAGAAAATCTATGCTATAAACGCCACTACTGGTTCGTTTTTATGGGCGTATGCAACCGACGATATGGTGGTCTCTTCCCCTGCAGTTACGGGTGGTATAGTGTATGTTGGTTCAAATGACTTTCATGTTTATGCCCTGAATGCTTCAACTGGTTCTTTAGTTTGGAAGTATAAAACAAATGGTCCTGTATTCTCTGGCGTTGCTGTTGGGAATTTGGTTTTTGCGGGTTCAATAGATGGTAATGTGTATGCATTCAAAAAAGACAATGGAGTTTTGATTTGGAATTATTCAACAGGTTCGGGGGTATCGGCAACACCTACTGTTTCTGATGGAAAGGTATACGTTGGTTCTAATGACCATAGGATTTACGCTTTAGACGCCGAATCTGGAACATATTTGTGGAGTTATGCAACTGGGGATGTTGTGATTTCTCAGGCAGCGGTGATAGAAGGGGTTGTCTATGTGGGTTCCTGGGATGGAAGGCTTTATGCGTTAAATGCTTTGGATGGCTCACTTGTATGGAAGTTCACTACAGGAGATATTGTAGATTCTTCTCCTACTGTAGTTGATGGGATTGTCTATGTAGGATCATATAACGGAAACTTGTATGCCTTAAACGCAACGACTGGGGTGGTTGCTTTAGATGAATTCTCTAGCGCTGTTATTTGGAGTTATTCTACTCAGGGCATGGTTATGCTTTCTACTCCTGCTGTTTCTAACGGAATTGTCTATGTAGGTTCATATGATGGAAACGTATACGCCTTAAATGCTGCAAATGGTGATTTTATTTGGAAGTATCAAACAGGATTTGCGGTTGTCTCTTCTCCAGCTATATCCAACGGAGTAGTCTATGTTGGTTCTGAGGACTTTAGTGTTTACGCATTGGATGCCAAATCGGGTAGTCTGATTTGGAAGTACACAACTGGTGATCAAATTCACTTATCTTCTCCAGCGGTAGCTTATGGTTTTGTCTATGTTGGATCAAATGATCATAACATTTATGCTTTGAATGCAACAAACGGTGGTCTTGTTTGGAAATACACCACAAACGGGGTAGTCATTTCTTCTCCCTCATTAGCTAATGAAATGGTCTATGTTGGTTCCTATGATGGTAATGTTTATGCATTAAACGCGTTAACTGGAGATTTGGTCTGGAAATATTCTACTGGAAACCCATGTGGCATCCTCCCCTGCTATCTCTAAGGACGTTATCTATGTAGGTTCAGGAGATAACCACATTTACGCTTTGAATGCCTCCACAGGAGAGCGGGTTTGGAGTTATCGTACAAACGGGGAAGTTGCATCCTCTCCTGCAGTAGCCGATGAGATCGTTTATGTTGGCTCCCATGATGGCAATGTCTACGCGTTAAATACTTATGATGGCTCGCTTGTTTGGAGTTACCAAACAGATGATTGGGTAGTATCTTCTCCGGCAGTAGTAGAAGGGATAGTCTATTTTGGCTCATATGATCACTATATCTACGCGATAGGTGCACAGGTTTCAGTTTCATTTGTAGCCTCTGGCTTACAATCGGGAACTAGCTGGAGCGTAACATTTGACTCATATACACAGACATCTAATTCCGACACGATTACTTTCAAGGTATCGAATGGAACCTATAATTTCAGAATATCTTCACCAGAAGGCTACGTTGCATCACCAAATTCAGGAACCATAACTGTAGATAATATCAATTTAAATGAGCAAATAGTATTTGCCCCAAAAACTGAAACATTATCGATTCTTGTTATTTTAGTAACTGCACTAATTCTATCAGCGGTAACACTAGTTTTGGCAGTCTATTATAGAAGAAAAAGAATTCATTTGATTAAATGAACCTTAGTGATGGGGAGGTCTTGTTCTATTCGTGTATGACTATGGTTTCAGATAGGTAGTTGAAGATTCTCTGTTTTCGGTCAGGATAGAAGAGTAAGCCAATGAGTAAGTCTAGGAGCATGAAGAATGCTTTGCCAATACTTTCCAAAGCTGCCGTGGCCAAGTTGATTCGACTGCCATCTAGGCGTGTTACTTTTAGGTGCATGATCATTTTTCCAAGAGATTGCCCATAAGCACCATCCATAATCATCCAATAAAGGAAATAAACAACTCCCCCAGCACTAAAGTTTGCCAGTGGGACCCAACTAGGCCAAAAGGAAATTGGTGTCCAAGCAAACCAGGCAAATACACTTAAAATCCCTACGAAAAGCCCAACTATAACTACGTCGATTAGCCATGCAACAAAGCGTTCACCCCAAGTTGCCAATTTCAAACTATATCCACTGGCAGCTGTATCTTGTGATGCAACTTTTGCCTGCGTAGTTACTGACGTACCACATTTAGTACAGAATAACGCATCTTCTGGAATAGGAGCGCCACATTTAGTACAGTAACCCATAGCAACTTCCCCATTTACACGCTATAACAACTCAACTATAAGTCTTTTCCAAAACAAAAGACAACGCTCCGATGATTAAAACTAAAGAATAAAAGGTCATTTACTTGCGTAATTCCTAAATATCTAGAGTTTCTACTTTTCAATTAGAAGGTGATGTTTTGGGAGAAGTAAAAAAGTTCACTTTAGAAGAGCTAGCGAAATACGATGGTAAAAATGGCAATCCAGCATACGTAGCTGTTAACGGAAAAGTCTATGATGTTACCGATAGCGCATTTTGGATGGATGGAGATCATTTAGCATCTCATCAAGCGGGGAAAGACCTTACCGAAGAAATTGACATAGCACCCCATGGACCCGAAAACCTAGAAAGAGTTAAGCTTGTAGGTACACTAACATAATAATTCTAAAGACTGCCAACAAAATATAATCCTCTTTTCCAGAAAGAAATACTAAAGCAGATGAACTACAATTTTTTTTCTTATTCAACCTACTTTAGAAAAGGAAGGAAATTAAATTTTAGTAAAAAATGGCTTTTTCTATAGCTATAGGTTTTTTGTTACTTATCCCAATCTTTTTAGCCAACTCACACAAATCATCAAGTCTTTATGTGATGATAGCATAGTTATCAAGGTAAATTCCAACTTTTCAAATGATTTTTATGTAAAGACTGCTTTAGTTAGGGTTAGGTGTTTTGTATGTTTGAAGATTTTGAACAAGACGATTTCGACATGATTGACCAGTCAGCCAAACGGGTTCTTATAGTCCTATCTCAATTTGAGAAAGGTCTATTGGTGAAAGTGGACCTCTTACATAAAAAGACAGGTTTGATGCCTGAAGGTCTTAACGACGCAGTGAGGCACCTGTCAAAATCCAAGCTCATCGACATACTTGAAACGCCAAAAAGAATGAGCCCCTACGAGTTCTACGCTGTAGAAATAACTGATTTCGGACGGGAAGTGCTCGCAAAATTCGGGTAAAGCTACTTCAGCTTCAAGTAATCTCTATTCTCTCATTTTTATATTTGATATTGTGGTTTGGGTTTGGGATAGGCTGTTCTTCTGGGGAACATTGTGTTCCGCAGGGAGAGCTAAAAGCCATATAGTATTTGTTAGTTTTGGTGGCGAAGGTGAAGCACAGGTTCCTACCTCTCTCATATGGCCTGCTGTTAGGGGCAATGTTGATTATGGCTTTGACCGGAACTCTGAGCCTTTTAGGATGCGCTCAAGCAGCAGTTCCCATCACACCTGCGGACACCTTCGCCATCCCAGCACTTAATAGTACAATCAATTTCGCCTACATTGGCACATATAACGAAGCAGTTCTTGAAAACAATTTTTGGAGATTTGGGGACTTAACATTAAGTGGGAATGGATCAAGTAGTGAAAGAAAAAGTCACCTATTGATAATGTCAGCTCAAAACAGCAATGTTACCCTTACCCATACTAGATACTCTTACATGGTTAAACCAAGTTGGATGGCTAACCTACAACGTTGAAGGAATAGGTAATCAGACATTTAACATGCACTGGCACGCTGATGGATTCGTCATCGGATTTAAAGTCTATATAGATGGTATAAAACGTGAAAGTGGCGATGGTTGGGGTGGCTATTTTAAGTCAGTGACAGAGAACGGACTAATTATTATAGGCGCAAAATCCAATGTAAGCATAGGATATTCCTTTAATCCTGAATCAATTGGATTTGAACCCAACTTTAATTCATTCCCATCACCTAATATCATACTTTCTTCATCTCCATCTTCACAGTCGCAAACAAATAATTCTTCGCAGACTCAAGAAATCTCTTCAAACACATCTCCAACTCCAACTGCAACATTAACTTCAGAACCTGAAAGAAACCAGATTTCAGATGAAACTGATATTGTGCTTGTGGTTTGTTTTTCTGCAGTTTTGGTTTCGGTCAGCATAATGATAACTGTTATTGAGTTTAATCAAACAAGACGCAGAAAACCAAGATTATAAGTGAGCATCGTTTTTAACATTTATGTAGAGGTTCTTTGATGCTAGAGAAAATCCTCAACGTCGCAGGTTACAAGTGTCGTGCTATTACTAATCAAGTATCTGGTATTCCGGTTGTTTTCTTTCATGGGTACTCCTATAATAGTAGTATTTGGCAGCGCATTGGCGTATTAGATTTGTTAGTTGAAAAAGGGGTACCCTTCCTAGCGTTAGATATGCCTTATGGACTTAAGAGTGAATGCCAACCCAAAACCCAAGACCCCAAAGCCAATCTAACAGTTGCGCGTGCAGCTATCGAGAACATTTTTGGGACCAATCCACCAGTTCTAGTTGGCGCTAGTTCAGGTGGACATATTGCATTACGTTATGCCGCAGAATTTCCAGTTAAAGGACTGCTACTGTCTGCACCTGCCAGAGCATTTGAAGAAGAGAGCTTATCTTATGAGTATAAAAAGTTCAGGTTTCCAGTTCGAATAATTTGGGGAACCGAAGATAATATTATCTCAGGAGAAGAAATGCGTACACTTTCAGATACGCTTCCGAACGCAAAATTAGTCACATATGAAGCAGCTGGGCACTCAGGATACACTACTCAGCCGGAGCGGTTTAAGCGGGATTTGCTTGAACTTTACGCTGCTGCAGAACTAACCTAATTTATTTAGGGTTTTGCGGTTATGATGTAATGATGTTCGCCTGCTTGTGTTATGTTTTTAATTTTGAAACCTGCTTGTGTGATTAGCTCTGATGCTTTGTCTTCGCTGAATCGGATTTGGAAAGGTGGACCAAACTGCATTTTTTTCTTTTTCCAATCCAAATTAGCTACTAACCCTGTTGGCTTGAGCATTTGTTTTGCGTTTAGTAGCACTTTTGCGGGGTCGTTAAAGTCGTGAAGAACCATACTATAGAAGACTATGTCAGCGCATTTTTTGCATAAGAGAGTTTCTTCAGCCGCACCAACAGAGGGGTAAATATTTGATATGCCTAGCTCTGCTGCTCTATGCTTTAATTTCTCTATACCTGATTTGTCAGTGTCTACTGAGTAGACTTTTCCTGTCGCGCCCACTATTTTTGAGGCCAGAAGAGAGAAAAAGCCGTCTCCACAGCCCATGTCTATAAACACCATACCCTTGGTTAAACCGATGTCTTTGAGTATTAATTCGGAATCGTACCATGTCCTTCTTACTGATTCGTCAAGGGAAAATCCTCCGTGGCAGCCCATAAAACAAACCTCATTTGTTATTGTTTTTCGCTTAACAGCATTTAGTAGTTTGGGTATAAAATGTTTCTGAAAATATTTGAAGACCTCGAAAGAGGGTATAGACACTACCTAATTTTAAGGTGGTATAATTTTTAAGGATGTGCGATTGTCATAAACCACCAACACAGAGGTCAAATTCTTGTCACTGGAAGATCTAAACGTTCAGATGTGTAACTGCCGAAAATGTGAACTCTGGAAAGAAGCAAAAAATGTGGTCCCAGGCGAAGGCCCATCTAACGCCCGAATAATGTTGATAGGTCAGAATCCAGGTTCAGAAGAAGACATCTCAGGCAGACCCTTTATTGGCCGGTCAGGAAAATTCCTCACCAAAACCTTAGCAGAATACGGAATAAACCGTAATCAGATTTTTGTAACCAATATAGTTAAACATGTTTCACCAAAAAACAGAAAACCCACAACAGAAGAAACCAAATCTTGTCTGCCATACTTAGTTAACCAGATTAGGATAATTAAGCCGAAAATTGTTATACTTGTAGGAGCTTCAGCCCGAGAAGTCCCAAGAGAAGAAGGTATAGAATATATAGAAATCATACATCCTTCGGCAGCTATGCGATTTACAAAAATGAGAAATAAATTCAGAGAACAAATTGCCGCCCTATCAAAACGCATTTAAAATTAAAATTATAACACTGCAAAGAATAGTGTGATGTGAAAATAGAAATGAAAAATGTTTATGTTGAAGTCGGAGTCTGTGGACTTTCATGTCGACTTTGTCCAGCTTATCACAGAGAAACAAAGAGCAGATGCCCAGGTTGTAAAAGTGAGTTTCGGATGGGCGCGGCATGCGCTTTTCTTAATTGTGCATTTAAAAAGAAGGGATTAGAATTCTGCGGCTTCTGTCCAAGAAAAGATAGCTTGTGAGAAGTGGAGAAAGCATAGAGAAATGGGTAAACGCTTCGATTCGATTGTGAGTTATCAAGCCCTTGAAGATAACATATCGTTTATTGAAAAAAATGGTTTAGCTGAATTCGAAAAACAACAAAAAATTAAAAGAGAAAATTCTTAGCGACATGCTGGCAGAGTTCAATGATGGACGATCTAAAAGTCTGTACTGCATAGCAGCAACTGTTCTGGAAATTAAAGATTTAGAGACATCTCTTTGGCAAGCAAGAAAGCAAACCGAAAAAATGGCGCTTAAAGAGAAAAGCCAAGTATTACGAGAATTACTTAGCGAGATCGCAATTAGAAAGAAACTTGAACTAAAGCTAAGAAAATAAAATAACTTCACACGAACCATACCAATCAAAACTCGAACCTTTCGCCAATTCCGAGGCTCCCCCAACTTCGCGCGTGCTATGTGCTTCAAAAAAAACAAGTTTTTGAACAAGAGTAGTTGCCGCTTACGGCAAGTATTCTGTTTGATAGTGTCAAGTAGCAGTCACAAAGGCTTAATAAAACCCTCGAGAAACTGCTTTTGGTGTAGTATTATGAGCGAATCCGGTGTGCCATATAAGAAGTACTCAAAAAGACCCTCTGACGAAACTGGTGTGCCTCAGTCTAACGTACCTGAGCCACGCCCGGAAATAGTAGTGCCAAAATTGCCCAATTCAAAGAAAACTCCGCCAAAGACCCCTATTCCTGGAGAACCCGCGCCAAACGACAAAAAACAGTAGTATACACGTTAAATTTGCATAAAAACCTTCAGCAACGATCAAGGACGTCAAGCCTACATCGCAATAGATTATACGACAAGAGCATTGATGATGACAACCTGAGAAAGCGCCGAAGCCCCCAACTGAAAAAGCCTTGCATAGAACTAATGCTTCCAGAAATAGCGCGCGCTAAAATGGAGATGTCAAATATTTCGACCAAGTCGGCTTCTTCAGTTGAAACCGGAAAAGAATATGCGCGCAACTGAATTGACTCTAAGGCGCATGTGCCTATGCGCAATTGCGAAGGACACTTAAAGCAGAAGCATCCAGAGATCAAGCTACCACTGGCTAAGCGATACCACCACGAATTTTGTTGTAGAACCGCATAATGCCATTGTGGGTAATATTAAACATCAAATTGTCTTGAACATGACAGCAAAAGAAAGCGAAGGAGCTAGAAAAACCTCCGTAGATCTTGTCAAAGAACCAACTCGAAAACTCCAACAACTAGTCAAAACCATCACTCCGCCTGCGCAGAGAAATCAGAAATCGTTACAGGATTGGCTTCCCAGCAGTGGAACATCACCACGGTTAACTTTGTTGGATATGCCAAGGAACATTAACTGGAATGCCCTTGCAGAGGCATACATGACTCAACCGAGTAATTATGAGGAGTTATTGAGTCTGCGGGGAGTTGGACCTGCTACCGTTCGGGGGTTAGCGCTTATTGCGGAACTGGCATATGGGGAAAAACCGAGTTGGAATGACCCTGTAAAGTATAGCTTTGCTTATGGAGGAAAAGATGGTGTGCCTTATCCGGTGAATCGACAATCGATGGATGAATCTATCCAGATTCTTAAAGATACTGTACAGGCAGCTAAAGTTGGAGACAAAGAAAAAACGCGTGCATTGCAAGGTTTAAGGCGATTCGTTCCGCTTGACACAAAAAACTCTTAAAGCCCAAAAAGACACACTATGATAAGCGTGTCTGATTATGCAAAAAATTGTTGGACTTGGGGGCATTTGTGGTGCCGTTGCACCAGTTATTACATACGCGTGTATTCTTTTAGCAATCGGATCTTATAGAGAGTTTAATTGGATGAATAATGCCCTTAGCGATTTAGGTGTAGTCTCAGGTATAACGATGACAGTTTTTAATGTTGGACTAATCGTAGGGGGAATCTTGTTTACCATTTTTGCGTTAGGTTTAACACAATTTTTAAGAAAAAAATTGCTCGGACGCGTAGGAGCATGGATTTTAGTTATTGCATGTGTATCATTGATTTGTATAGGAATTTTTAATGAGCATGTAAAACCGATACACTATATTGTATCTGTCTCACTTTTCTTTTTCATGCCCATAGCATTATGGATTCTCACTGGAGCCTTCTGGGTAAATGGACAAAAAATCATGAGCATATTCACATTGGCGATAGGAATAGCAGCAGCCACACCATGGATTTTAGAATTCACAATTCACTATGCCGCAAATGTAGCAATTCCCGAATTCATATCTGGCATTGCCACTTCGATATGGGTGATAGTTCTTAGTGTGAAAATGCTCAAAGAACCCGCACATTCCACATAATATAGTAATAAAATAGGCTCTACTCGATATCCATCAGACTACGTCTAAGACTTATTTAGTGACAAATCTTTGTATATGTTGGCGCAGCATAAAGAAGAAAACTTGATCACATAGCCGTGGTTTTTTGCATATTTGATAGTAGAATCTAATGGATAGGCTATAGCGTTTACACCTGCTTTAAGAGATAGCATCTCTGTTTCTTTTCGGGTTTTGCCCTTGGGGCGCATACAACCTAATACAAGAGGGGTCTTGGGGAGCAATGCTCGTGCGGTTGCGACGGTTCGGGCAATGTCAATTGCTTGAGGCGGATTAGTTCGTGCCATGGATGTTTTGGGAATAGGCATGAAGGCGATTATAACAACTGCGGAGGGATCGTACTTAGCTATCATACTAAGTGCATTGAATTCTCCTTTTAGTTTTCCATCATTAAGCCCAACAATAACGTGAGGGACAAAAAGCATTTTCGCATCATGGAGTGCCTTAAGCGAATCGTCATAGGCGCGAGTTGTTATTTTAAGATTGTAAGTATGGTGTATAGTCTGATCATCACCGATTATATCTATCAACGCAGCATCCACCCCCGCAGTTTTAAGACCTTCTGCAACTGCTAAATTGATTATGCCGGTATGAACAAAAACCGTCAAACCTAAACCATGTTTGATTTTAGATAAAGTGGGAAGGAAGGGTTCAAGGGGAACTGAACCGTTGGGTAAGCATCCACCGCTAATTAGGCAGCCTAATGCACCTTCTTGTTTGAGTTTTGTGCACAGGGTAAGGAGTTGTTTTGGATTTGTTGCAGGTTGCATGGTTTGTAGAATTTTGCCTTCACAGTGTTTGCAGTTTAGGGTGCAATTGTTCCCTGTTATCGAGATTGTTGGAAAACTGCCCTTTAGTGAACTGGAGTATTCTGTTTTGTAAGGAATGAAGCTTGGTGTATAGAAGTGAACTGTGCGGGACTCTCTATTGAGCAATGGAGCATCTGATGCTTGCAAAATTTCTTTATCAGTTATGTTCCCGGGGGTGTGGGTAGAGGGGATAACCATGCGTATCTAAGAAAGAGAACCAGGGCGGATTTGTTTAACTGTTGTGGTATTTGTTAGAACCGTTTGCTTCTTCTTCCTCATTTTCAGCGAAGGCGGGCATGATTTGCAGAGTTTGGTCTAATTCAATGTTGGTTTGGAGTTTTTCGAGGCGTTTGGCAATTGTGAGTGTTTTAAATATTGCTTCTCCTCGATGAGTCAGTCCATAGAACCGTTTTTTGCGGTTTATCTTTTCTTCAATTAAATTGTGTTTTAGTAGAAAGGCGAGGCGCTCTTTGAGTAGGACGCAATCCGTTTTGCATTCGTATGCAATGTTATCTATTGGTAGGGCTTTCTCTGATAGGGCGGTTAGGATGGCTTGGTAGAGTTCAAGTTTTGACCTTCGCATTATTCACACTTGCATCTTTGTTGACTGTTTATTAATAAAGTGTTTATGAAGCTCGAATCTGTAAGAAAACTTCATCAAATAATCGCGAATTGCTTGTTTTTATTGCATTGGTTAGGTTTGTTTTTTGATTGCAAATAATTCAGAGGCCCAGATTCAGTCACACTTAATTCGTAACTATCCAGTATTAAGACATAATAAACGTTAATTAAGCTGAGCGTATACTCCTATGCAACAATCAAGGACGGGTTGGGCAATCTTGAACAAAACAACAACAAAAAAAATCATAACTTGTACAATAATAGTTCTCCTTTTCACGATATATCTTCAAGCATTTTCTCCAAATGTCTCAGCAAAGACACAAACAGATTGGGTAGCGCGCCCTCTTAACCGCGTAAATTCTGCTGCAATAAGCACTGCCCCAAGTGGACTTTCTCCTTCTCAAGTAAAAACCGCCTATAACTTACCCTTGACCGGCGGTTCGGGAACGATAGCTATCGTAAACGCCTTTGACTGCCCAACTGCCTACAGCGACCTTGTAACATTTAGCAACTATTACGGTTTACCTATCCCTATTTTTGAGAAGCACATGATGGCTTCAAGCATAACCACTAACAGCTTATGGGCACTTGAAACATGTATAGATACCCAATGGGCACATGCAATAGCTCCAAATGCTAAAATCCTCTTAGTAGAGGCAATATCAGATGAGGTACCTGACATTTTAGCTGCTGTAGACTACGCCAGAAGCAGATCTGATGTAGTTGCTATTTCTATGAGTTGGGGAACTACTGAAGAACCAGCACAAACTGATTATAACTCATACTTTACTAGCGCCACGGGCGCCGCTTTCTTTGCGGCCTCAGGAGATGAAGGTGCAGTTGTTTACTGGCCTGCTAGTTCATCTAACGTCATCGCTGTTGGTGGAACGACTCTTAACCTAGATTCTAACGGAAAGGTCACCTCTGAAATCGGATGGAGTGGAAGTGGAGGTGGTGTAAGTGTCTACGAGAATGCACCGGCTTATCAAACCACATATGGTATCTCTGGTATAGACGGTAAACGGTGTGTACCAGATGTTTCTTATGTTGCTGATCCCGCTACAGGGGTTTCGGTGTATATGTCGATGTCAATTATGGGCAGAAGCGGATGGTTCAAGCTTGGCGGAACAAGCATCGGAGCACCACAATGGGCAGCAATTCATGCACTAGGTCTTACAGTCTCAAACAATAATCTTTACCAAAACGCCAAAAATAGTTATTCCTCATACTTCCGAGACATCACATCGGGAACAACAGGAGCATATTCTGCCACTACAGGATACGACTTAGCCACTGGATTAGGAAGCCCAATAACTACGAACTTTGCAACAACAATAGTTCAACCAGACTTTTCCATAACTGCATCTTCCTCAGCCCTTACTATTGCCCCAGGCAGTTCTGCAACTACATCTATCACAATCACCGCAGCTAACGGCTTTAGCGACTGCGTATCGCTAACAGCTGCACCATCTGATTGGACAACTTTTACTCCAGCTACTTTAATCGGAACTGGAACTTCAACTCTGACAATAGATGTCCCAGTTGGCGCGCAAGCAGGAACATACCCAATAATCAGTAACAGGTAAAAGCGGTAGCCTAAGTCACCAATTAACCATTACCGTAAGTGTTCCATCGGCGCCTTCAGCTCCTCAGAATCTTAAAGCAGCTTCAGGTGATTCAAAAGTTACCCTCTCCTGGACCGCTCCTACATCTACAGGCAGTAACTTAGCAATCAGCTATAACATATACAGAAGTCACAACATCAAACCAAAAAACACTAATTGCAAGCACAATTAGCGCTCTAACTTATATCGACACCACAGTAACCAACGGAAATACCTACTATTACTATGTTACAGCAGTCAATACCATAGGTGAATCAGGCGCATCAAATGAAGTAAGTGCAACACCAGCAGCCTCCACCACAAAAGCACTAAGTGCTAGCATTGAAACCAATAAAGCATCTTATTCAAAAACCTCAACCGTAATAGTAACAATCAAAGTCACCGATGGCACTAATCCAGTTAAAGGTGCATCAGTCCTGACAATAATTTATGGCCCTAATAATCTACCCGTCTGGATAAGCGTAGACACAACAAACGCAAACGGCATCGACCAATTCAACTACAAAATCACCTCACTAAACGCCAAGGGAACATACAGAATCAGCACAACAACTTTCCACGCAGGATATACAATTAGCACTGCACAAACCACATTCCAAGTGGTCTAAACCTTTATCTTCTTTTTTTAAGTATATTATCTCTAACTGGCCAATAATTTTTAATATTTACATTTTAGAACTTCAGTATTTTTTGGTTAAATATGTTGTTTTCTTAATTACCATAATTCACCAAAAAGAAAGAGGATAGTTGGTTATGTATTTGTGTTTTCGTATCTTATTAGTGAAAAGATTTCGTGTTTGTTACCAAGGAGTTTTCTGCCGCCGCAGTAGTCAAGTTCTATTATGAAGCCTAAGCCTACGATTTTGCCGCCGAGCTTCTCTACGAGTTCGATGTTTGCTTTGATTGTACCGCCGGTTGCGAGTAGGTCATCAACGATGAGAACTTTTTGTCCTTTAACTATCGCGTCTTCTTGGATTTCTATTGTGTCTGCTTCGTACTCTTTTTGGTAGGTTAATTGAACGCATTTACCGGGTAGTTTTCCTTTTTTGCGTATAGGGACAAAACCTGTTCCAAGCGCAAAAGCTAGAGGTGCGCCGACTATGAAGCCTCGTGCTTCACTAGATACAACTAAGTCGATTTTTTTATCTTTGTAGTGCTCAACAAGTTTGTCAATGACTTCTTTGAACGCTTTTTTATCTTTAAGTAGAGTAGCTATGTCCCAGAAAACTACGCCCTTGAATTCGGGTATTCTTCTAATTTTTGATTTTAGATTCAATTTTTATTCGCTCCTTGTTTTACTTT
Source organism: Candidatus Bathyarchaeota archaeon (assembly GCA_963701765.1). GTDB lineage: Archaea > Thermoproteota > Bathyarchaeia > Bathyarchaeales > Bathycorpusculaceae > JADGNF01. The sequence goes on along the minus strand of CAVPBD010000009.1, from coordinate 33,781 downwards.
TAGACTAATGCATTTTTTAGTGCACATTTGCATTCGCAGTCTCGTTCTTTGGGTAGCTTTGCGATGGTGTTGGTCAGGATTGTTTTTACTTTTTCGATGTTTACCTTCATTGTGGTTAAGATTTCTTCGGTAGTTACTGGGTGGTCTTTCCAGCAATCATAATCAGTAACAGTAGCGATAGAAGCGTAGCACAGTTCTGCTTCTCTTGCCAAAACGCATTCTGGCACCAAAGTCATACCTACCAAATCTGCGCCCCATTGCTGGAAAAGCTTGGACTCAGCTTTGGTTGAGAATCTTGGACCTTCAATACACACGTATGTTGCGGTCGGATGAGCATTAATTTTGGCTGCTTTTGCTACAGCTATTAGGGTTTTTCTTATTTGAGAGCACATCGGATCAGCGACGGAGATATGACAAACTTGCCCTTGTGTGTAGAAGGATTGTTCGCGTTTAGTGGTTCGATCTATGAATTGGTCAACGAACGCAAGTTCACCAGGTTTGTACTCTTCTTTAAGGGAACCAACCGTGGAGACCGCAAGAATCTGTTGAACGCCAAGTTTCTTTAGAGCATAAATGTTTGCACGCGAATTAACATCCGTAGGGCGTATTGTATGCTTACGTCCATGGCGCGCCAAAAAAGCTACCTTTCGACCAGACAACTCGCCAACAACAAAGGCATCTGATGGTGCACCATAAGGAGTATTTACTTCAATTTCTTGGATATTTTTAAGAAGTTTAGGGTCGTAAAGACCTGTTCCTCCGATAATTCCGATTTCGGCTTGCATAGAAAATACACTTCCGTGATTTCGACTTATAAGAGTAGCGAAACCCAACTATTAAAAAATAGAGTATTAAAAGAAAAATAGGAAATCAGTTTAGAGAAACTAATGTGACAGGAACTGTTATTGTTTTGTTATTGCGGATTACAGTCAGGTTTACTGTTTGACCGGGTAAGGTGTTTTCCTCTAAGTACCATAGCAGTTCATCCGTATTTGTTACGCGTCCTTCGTTGATGGCTGTAACTATATCTCCGCCGATAATCACTGTGTTTCCTGAAACAACCGTTTGCTTACTTCCACCCTTCAGACCTGTTTGCGCATCAGCACTTTCCACTAGCCAACCATAAGTAACGTTTGCATCCATGGCTTTGGCGATTTCAAGGGTCATATCGGTTCCGCTCGCATCTATTGAGGGGTGCTTATCATACGAACCTGTGGTTACTAGCGACTCGATTTCTCGTTTAATTGTATTGGAGGGAATTGCAAAGCCTAGTCCTTGTGATTCACTTACTATAGCGGTGGTTATGCCTACAACATGTCCAGCGTAGTTGATTAATGGGCCTCCGGAGTTGCCAGAATTAATGGGTGTGCTAGTCTGAATTACTCCGGGTATGATCACTGTTCCAGATAAGTCTTCACTTATAGTCCGCCCAAGGGCGCTTATTATGCCAGATGTCACTGACCCCTGTAACCCATATGGGTTGCCTACCGCTATTACAGGATCTCCGACTTCTAAACTTGAAGAATCACCAATTTCCAGAGTCTGCAAGTTATTTGGAGCATTTTCTAAACCAAGAACGGCCAAGTCTGAGTATTCATCTGAACCAAGCACAGTTGCAGAATAACCAGCACCATCAGTGAAGGTCACCGTAATATTACTTACTCCGTCGACAACATGGTTATTGGTTACAACTATGATTTGGCCATTCATGTTTGTTAAGAATCCTGAACCTTGCACTGTTGAGTAATATTGGCGACCGAACATATCTCTTTGAATTATTAATCCCCGAATTTGTACCACTGATTGCTGTACTTGTCTATAGAGTTGAGAAAACGAAACGTTCTGGTCCATAACATACGTCGTGTTAGCATATGAAACGTAGGTTGCGTTCTGAGGGGGCAGATTCGCCAGCTGGGTTTGCAAATCACCAATTTTCTTGTCGAAAACCGAGTAACTTAATGAGTAACCTATCAATGAACCTGCAACTAAACCCACAAGAACTAACCCTACTAAAAATGCTGCAGAAAAGCGCTTCAATTTAGTATTGGTTTTAGGTGGTGCTGGAGGAAACTCTTGACCTGAAGGGACTTCCACTATACTTCACCTGGTAATTTTGAGTCTTTTAGGAACATAGAACACTATTCACCGCTTTTAGAGGAAGGTGCAGGAGTTTTCTTTTTAAAGCAAATGCTTTTGCCGCAGCTGTGGCATTTATCGTTTCCAGAATCCAATTTGCTTCTACAATAAGGACAGATATGTTTCTTTACTAAGTGTAAGCCATCTTTTTCTTTTACAATTTTTCCATCACTAAGAAAAAGCATTCTTTCGGTGTGTGCTGCGACTTGTCCATCGTGAGTGACCATGATTATGGTGGTACCGTTGTTTATGTTAAGATTCGCGAGCAATTTGACGATTTCCTGTTTATTTTTTATATCAAGATTTCCGGTAGGTTCATCAGCCAAAATTATCGCAGGGTCATTTGCTAATGCTCTAGCTATAGCGACTCTTTGCTGTTCACCTTGGCTTAGACGTTGAGGTCTGTGCTCTTCTCTTCCTGAAAGACCAACCATAGCAAGAAGCTCTTTTGCTCGTGCGCCTCTTTCGGATTTAGGTTTCCCAGTGGTTTCCATTGGTAATTCTACGTTTTCTCGGGCGTTTAGGTAAGGCAATAAATTGAAGCTTTGGAAAATAAAGCCTATTTTGTTTCTGCGTATCTTGTAAAGCTCCGACTCGGCCAATCCCACGATGTCGACATTGTCTACGAGTACTTTGCCACTTGTTGGTTTGTCTATACAACCCATTACGTTTAGCAGAGTAGTTTTACCTGAGCCCGAAGGTCCCATTATAGCTACGAATTCGCCTTTCTTCACTTGAAGGTTAAGGTTGGAAAGAGCGGGAACACCACGCTTGCCAAGAGTGTAGGTTTTGCTTAGATTCTCTATTTTTAGTACGAACTCACTCATATCGCATTGCCTCCGCGGGTCTTGTTCTTGATGCTCTCCAAGCTGGATATAAACTGCCTATGGCACCGAGCAAAACGGATGCGCCAAAAGCTATCAGCATAAGTTCTGGACTTATCGTAATAGCTGAGCTTGTGCTACTTGTGCCAGCTCTGAAATTACCAGTATTGCCAAATAGATTTACGCTTGGTAGCAAAAGCGATGACAGATAGGGTGCTGCAACACTACCTATTATTATGCCTACTACGCCTGCGAGCAAACTGAGCAACACACCTTCAAGTAGAAACTGAGCCATCACCGTCCGGTTGCTAAAACCTATTGCCTTAAGGGTACCGATTTCTTTGGTTCTTTCTCGCACGGTATACAGCATAACAAAGAAAACAATTAGACTTGTAGCAGCAACCGCAATCACTATTTCTTCAAAAGCTTGGGTTTGAGTTGCGCTAAGGGTAGCTTGTGCACTTTCTAGTTGGGCAGCATAAGTTGCCTGCGCCTGTTCAAGTTGGTCTAGGCGTTCTTGAGCTGTAACAACATCGAGCTCTGAATGTAAAGTCCCTATACTACTAGCTACCGAAGTTACAACGTCGCTGCTTTCTGCAAATACTTCTAAACTAGTTATGTATCCTGTGTTATTAGTTAATGCTTGAGCGTCAGAAAGATTCATGTACAGAGTGGTTCTATCTGAAACTCCTGACGATCCATAGACACCCACTACCAAGAAATTTTCTTCTAGAATGGTAACAGTATCGCCAACACTCACTCCGAAATAGGCTGTATTATTCTCACTTAGAAGCACAACGCCAGTATCACCTGCTTGCAGATTTCTTCCTACGGTAATGTTGGTAGGTAAAATAGGATAATCATCAACGATAGAAGTCAGTGGGACACCTTCAATTACGTATTCAGCTACAAGACGAGTAAAACTGCTTCCAAAGGGAGTAGTAATGGTAGTATTATGCCCTTCAGACACCTGCAGAATTGGAGCAACAGCAACCACACCAGAGACATTTGCTATATCGCCATAATATGTTTCATTCATGGGTTGGCTTCCGCCGCCACCGAATGCTCCGCCACCAAACTCGCCAGGTATGCCACCTCTTCCGCCGCCGAATTGCCCAGGGATAAAGTCACTAGGAGGTGTACCAGAAGGAGGGTTACCTCCAGGTTGCATAGAAGTGTTATCCGGGCTGAAGCCAAAACCTGAAGGTGCGCTTGGAGTTAGACTGCAGTCAATCTGGGTTAATGTCTGATTAATGGACGCTTCCGTTTGAGTGATAGTATTACTCAGGTTAGTAGTTAGGTTCTGTGTAGTCGATTGATTCGCAGCTATGCCTGCCGGAACAGCTATCATAATTGCCATGGAAAAACCTAAAGCAATAATTACCAATAGAGCACGGATTTTGCGTCTTGATAAGTTCCTGAAAGCTCGACTTACAATACCCAAGCCTTTACAACTCCGAAAAATCGTTATCTAAGTTCCGAGTCAAATTAGTCATAGGTTTTAAAGTTTTGATTATGTAAATATCAATTTGTGTTTGGTTCTCCATTTTATTCCTCAGACCCAATCACTTGGTTAATATGAACCCGGTAAGGCTAGGATAGCAGAAATAAATGAAGTTATAGACTTCTTCTACTATTCTAGCCTTACGAGTCCTTGAGAGTAGGGTGTTGGGTTTTAGCTCTCACTGCTCAAGCACGCAAAATTGTTTAAAACACTTTTTCAGAATCAGACCCAAATCTCTCCCAAATCTTGAGTAGCAAAAACTGAGCAAGGGACAACTTTATTTACTAATAACTTGCAGAATGTGATAAGAATCTCAACGGAGAGAAGTTAATGTCTGTAGGCACGCGCCCATTAAAGTATCTGCTCGGATGGCTAATTGCAGGTACCAGAGGCGGCGTGACTCGGGCAGAATTAATAAAGACTATCCACGAAACTCCCCAAAACGCAAACCAGATAGCAACCACACTTAAAGTCGACTATAAAACTGCAAGATACCACCTAGGGGTTCTTGAAAAGAACCGAATCGTTACTTCAGTTGGAGATAAATACGGAGCAACCTATTTTCTTTCACAAACAATGGAAGACAACTATAGCGTTTTTGAAGAGATTCTGAAGAAAATCTGGAAAAAGTAAAAAAGGAAGGGAAACGGAAAGGAAATCATATGAACAGAAAACAACAACTCCTAATTATTCTCGCAGCTTTTGCAGTTTTAACAATAATTATAGCGATTTTCGCATTCTATTCCATGAGTATACCTCCACAACAAGCTCTTCCATGGTTAAAACCCCATCAACAAAATGTCAATGACGCAGACGCAATATTATATATGGTAACAAGAACAATATTCAACACAATTAATTTAGTATTGTTAATAGTCCTATTACTTACATATCTAGGAATATACCTTAAAACAAGATCACAATTCACAATCGGATTATTACTATTCACTTCAGTCTTTCTAATTAAAGACCTAGCTGCAAGCCCCATCTTATTATGGGCATTTGGCTACGGATTTTTCGGTGCAGGACCGTTCGTGTTATGGTTTGTCATATTGCCAGACCTATTCGAACTCATAGCTTTATCCGTCTTGGTTTACCTTAGCATCAAATATTAAGAAAATAATTCAAATGCTAAATAGTAAGCAAAGTTTAAGGCGCTTTGAACGATAAGGGGAGAGTTTTGGTTCTCCAAGGAAAGAAGATTAAAAAAAATAGACTGCATTAAAGAAACCAGTTATCATACTCTATTTCCACCCAATAATTATATTCAAGTTTCAGTCTAAATTAGTTGAAAATGAGGTAGAATTTATGCAGGCAGAACCATCCAGAAGAAAAGCCAATAGGTTAATTGGAGAAAAAAGCCCTTATCTGCTTCAGCATGCCTACAATCCTGTCGATTGGTTTCCATGGTGCCAAGAGGCTTTTGATAAAGCAAAAGCGGAGGATAAGCCGATTTTTGTCTCTATCGGGTATTCGTCTTGTCATTGGTGCCATGTTATGGAGAAAGAATGCTTTGAGGATATCGAAGTTGCTACGTTAATGAATTTGGCATTTGTTTGTGTCAAGGTGGATAGAGAAGAAAGGCCAGATATTGATGCCACTTATATGTCGGTTTGTCAAGCTATGGGCAGAAGTTGCGGTTGGCCACTAAACGTGCTACTAACGCCTAATAAGAAGCCATTTTTCGCTGCTAGCTATATCCCAAAGAACAATCGGTTTGGCGCAGTTGGAATGTTAGAGTTGGTTCCACAAATAATGGAAATCTGGAGAACCCGCCGCGCTGATCTAGAATTGACTGGGGATAATGTTATAAAACGAATCGAAGCATCTGAACAACGCATTTCAAGAAAAGAATTAGGAAAAGAAGTCTTGGATGACGCTTATGAGAAATTAGTTATGGATTTTGATGATGAAAACGGGGGTTTCGGTGATGCCCCAAAATTTCCCAGACCCCATTCACTTCTTTTTCTCCTAAGATACTATAGAAGAACTGGGGAGAAAAACGCCTTAGCAATGGTTGAGAAGACATTGCGACAAATGCGACTTGGAGGCATTTTTGATCAAATTGGCTTTGGTTTTCATCGCTACAGCACAGATTCACAATGGCTATTACCACATTTCGAGAAAATGCTCTATGATCAAGCCCTTCTTTCGCTTGCTTACATTGAAGCCTTTCAAGTTACAGGTGCTTTGAAGTTCAAATTGACAGCCAAAGAAACGATAGATTATGTACTTCGAGATTTGACTTCGCCGCAAGGGGGTTTCTTTTCTTCTGAGGATGCAGATTCAGAAGGGGAAGAAGGCAAATTCTATCTGTGGACAAAACAGGAAATACGAGAAACTGTTCACTCTGAGGATGTGGATTTGGCAACTCAGCTTTTCGCAGTAGAAGCCCAAGGAAACTATTATGACCCCGCATCCCGTGGAAGAAACAGCTTGAACATTCTACACTTGCATAGACCTTTAGAGGAGATTGCATCAGAATCAGGTCTAACGATTGATGAACTCATAGTTAAGTTGGGTAGAATTCGCAACGCTCTTTTTGAGACAAGAAAAAAACGGATAGCGCCAGCAAAAGACGATAAAATCTTAACTGACTGGAACGGACTTATGATAGCAGCCATAGCAAAAGCTCACCAAGTCTTTAATGACCAACAGTATTTATCCTCCGCAGAAAGAGCAGCAGACTTCATTTTAAAAAACCTAACAGACGAAGATGGAAAATTGTATCACTGTTTTGCCAAAGGTGAAAAAACCGTGGATGCTTTCTTAGATGATTATGCGTTTTTCGCGTTTGGCTTAATCGAACTTTACGAAGCCTCCTTTGAGGAAAAGTACCTGCAAGCAGCCACTTCGTTAACGAAATTTATGATTTCACGGTTTTGGGATCAGACTAACGGAGGATTCTACCTTGCCCAAGAAAACCCAAAAGAGGGCATGATTAGGATAAAACAGATTTATGATGGCGCAATACCTTCGGGCAATTCGGTGGCGCTGCTAAATCTTCTGCGTTTGGCACATCTGACAAACGATGCATATTATGAAGAGTTAGCCTCCAAAATAATTAGGCTGTTCTCTGAAGAAATAGAAACATCTCCTACAGCATATACGTACACTTTGGCAGGTATTGACTTTGCAATTGGACCAACAAGCAATATAGTTATTGTGGGAGACATAAAAGAGAATGACACCCTTAACATGCTTTCGGCTCTGCGAAAAATGTACTTACCTAACTCGACGGTTTCACTTAAGATGCCTAGTCAAGAGACCAACTCAGACTATAAACAGTTAGAAGGAAAAGCAACTGCATACGTGTGTAGGAACAAAACATGCATGTCACCAACGACCAGCATCACAAAGCTGTTAGAACTGTCAGATGCCCATTGAAAGGAAATCGTTAAATCTGCATACAGGTAAATTGGATTTGATGAAGAAAGCATTCATTGCCGGACCAATACAGGGCGTGGAAAATGAGCAGGAATATCGAAAAATAGTCGGAGACATATGCAAACGCCTAGGTTTTGAAGTAATTGATCCATGGAATCGCGAAAAAGTACTTTATCGTAAAGAAGAACCGATATGGTGGAAAAAAGTCCCACCTAGCGAGTTTGTACAAAGGGACTTAGATGATGCTGATCGTTGCGATCTTATGATTGTATATTTACCTAAGCTATCAGCAGGAGCATGCATGGAATTATTCTATGCTAAGAAAAAGGGTAAAAAAATAATATTAGTCTCAGAGATGGAGTGCCTAAGTCCTTGGATTGAAGTGCACACTGACATAATCGTGAAGAATTTCAAAGAACTGGAAGAAACTCTAAAACAACTCAAACTATAAAACTCCAAAAATCTTCTGAACCGAAAGAATTGAGCCGCTATATTGGTTGAGGACCTTGAAAGGAATTTACGTGTTAATCATCAAGGTAGACCAGGACATTAAGGTCACAGTTGGTGCATTAGGAGAGAAAATATTCCAAAAAGGTGTCTACGCGTATGTTGGTTCTGCACAAAAAAATTTGGAGCAACGCGTAAAGCGACATCTTAGAAAAGACAAGACCAAATTCTGGCATATAGACTACCTTCTACAGAATAAAAACGCAAAAATCATTCAAATCTTCCACAAGCAAGCTCATAAAATAGAAGAATGCCACGTCGCTATCCAAATATCCAAACAAGGTCTCACTGTAAAGAATTTCGGCTGCTCAGATTGCTATTGTAAAAGCCATCTTTTTCAAATTACAAACATAGATTTCCTACATGAGTCTATGACTACGCTAGAGTTTGAGGATAACTGAAATTTTAACGAATTTAATTGAGATATTGGATAGAGCGTTTTGCTAAACTTATTGTTCAAATAAAGGATGATGCTAATACTTTCTGAGGAGACTGTAATGAGCGATAGGGTTGGAGAGATTTTTCAGCAAGATACGAAGTATTGCCGGGAAAAGCGTTTTGGTCATGTTTTAGATTGGGAGAATAAACCTTCGGCTTATAAGAAATATCAAGCAAAAAGAATTCCGTTGGCTACTGATTTTACTGTAAAATCTCGCGCTCGTACACCATTTATTGAAGTGCTTAGGAATCGTAAGAGTATTCGCGCCTTTTCTAATGAACCTATGAGAGCATCTGAACTTGCATTTCTCCTTTGGGCATCTACGGGGATTCGTAAAGATGAAAACAGGAATGAATTTCGCACTGCACCTTCAGCCGGAGCTCTTTATCCAATCGAAACTTACATAGTCGTAAATAATGTGGAAGGCTTGAAAAATGGTCTGTATCACTATGATATTCAAAACACCGAGTTAGAAGAGTTGAAAGTTGGCGAGTTGGGAGAAGAAGTGGCCCACTCTGCGTTGGAACAGAAAATGTGCATTGATGCTCAAGTTGTCTTCATCTGGACTGCAATTTTCTCAAGATCAACTTGGAAATATAACCAAAGAGCTTACAGATACGTATACGAAGATGTAGGCCATATTGCTCAGAATCTCGCTTTGTCAGCTACAAGCATAGGTCTAGGTTCATGTCAGATCGGTGCTTTCTTTGACGATGAAATCAACAAAATAATAGATGTAGACGGAAAAAAAGAAAGCACTATCTACCTGAGTGCAGTTGGGCTCCCATTATAATTACATGCAATTCTAACCATTGACCCAATAAATCAATCACAAATCAACATTACCTATTGTAATAGTTATAGAGAATTATTTGATGCGGAAAATTATTAGAAGTTAAGTGATTTTTAATTTTTTGGGGTTTGCTGGGGCTCTGGCGGGTGAATCCCAGGAGAGAAAGTACCCAATGATTAAACCCTTATCAAGCGCAAACCGTCAAAGCCCTTTCAGCTCATAGTTTATAGACTATATTTTTTCACAAAAAAAGGAAAAGGGAAATGTTGTTTGGTTTTGTTTTATTGTTTATTTGCGTTTTCTTAGCACTAATGCTGCTGCGATGACTGCTATGATGATAACGACTGCTGCGCCTGCGATGAGTAAAGTTTCAGTTGAAATGCCTGTGCCTGGTGTTGGAGCAACGGTTGGAGATGCGCTGACTGTTGCGGTTGGAGCTACTGTTGCAGTTGGAGCTACTGTTGCAGTTGGAGCTACTGTTGCAGTTGGCTTTGCGGCCGCTGCATCTACACTGATTGCGGTTGTTGCGCTTGAGCCCCAGTATGATTCGCTGCCTTCAAAGACTGCAGTTATAACGTATTTGCCTGTGGTTTGTGGGGTCCATGCGTAGTTGTATAGGCCTGTTCCGTCACTAGTGACTGTTGCTACTGTTTGGGTATTGCCGTTTGCGTCAGTTGCGAATATAGTCACTGGAATACCTGTTGCGTCAGCTGGGCATGGTTTTTGCATGTAGATGTACTCCATCCAATTGCCTTGGCTTGCATCAGACATTGCTGGTACGATGCTGAATTCACCGCTTGCTACTTTAGCTTTAGCTCCTGCGGATACGTCAGCGACTGTGCCTTGTATGATTAGACTTTGTCCTAAGGATATGCCTGCTAGTGGTGCTTGTACAGTTGTGGTGCTTGGGCCTTTACCGATGCAGTAGATTTGGTTGTCGTAGGTGTTGAGGTATACCATGAAGCCGTCTGCTATGGGTATTGGGAGTTGACCGAAACCGCCCATTCCTGGCCATCCGTCCATAACCCATAATTCTTTTCCTGTTGCTGCTTCGATGCATCGTACTTGTTCACCTTTCCATTGTGGTACGTTTGGTGAGTGTTCACTGCTGAATACGTAGATTTTGCCATCGGCGAATGCACCTACGAAGAGTGGATAGTTGCCCCATGGTGTATCTAAGCCGCTGTTGGTGCTGTTGCCTGCTCCGCCGTTGCCATAAGTCCATAGTACTTTTCCGGTTCTGGATTCGATAGCATTGAGTATGCCACCGTAGCCTGCAACGTAGAAGACGCCGTTATAAACGTAGCCTGGTGCTGGCGGGTTGGAGACTGTGCCGTAGTATTGGAAGTCATTGAATATGCCTGATGGTCCCCAGAGTAGGTTACCATTGTCTAGGTCGTAGCCCCACCATTGCATAGTTTCTTTGTTGGTCATAAACCATACGCGGTTCTTTTCATCAACTTGCACGTTGGTGGAGCCAGAGCTGGGTGCGCCCATATATGCTACGGTAAGGTTGCCTGATGGTGCTTGATAGTTCTTGAGCCAGAGCAGTTGTCCTCGGGTTGCTGGTTTTAGGCTTATTGCCCAGAAGGTTAAGGTTTCTGGAGAACCGAAAGCGCTGAAAGCGGGTAAACTTGTGGATGTTCCGATTATAATATCATCGTAGACTATGCTAAGCATTTGAGGATTTGCAGCTCCTATTAGACCAGAGACTGAAACGTTCCATGTATATGCTTTGGATGCATCAATTGTTCTGTTTCCAGCTAAAGGTCTCCATTGATATACAGCACTTCCAACGGTTCCGCCTTGTTGACCTACTGCAGCAGTGTTATTCCATAGGCTCAGAAAACCAGTGTTTGATGTTCTGTTGTAGCTTAGCACCATTCGTAGAACTTCACCGTTTGGACCAGCCACTGGGGTGCCTGAGGGGCAACCAGTTAGGTTAAATAACCATGCGCCTGTGCGTGGGTCACTAGCTATCCATGTGGAGCCGGAAATTTGCCACAGGTATCCGTCTGGAATTACACCGTGTTGATTCATAGATTCATAGTCGTAAAGTTGACCGAAGGTTGGTGCGATGCTTTCGTTTGTCCATAGAGTTTGGCCAGTACGAAGTCAATGCACATGAATGGTCCTTTGACATTATCATCGCTTAGAGGGGTATCATAATAGACTCGGCCGTTTACGATTAGGGTTGTTCCCATCCTGCCTTGATACGAGAGACCTGCAGTAGTAGCTTACACCTGCACCAATGCTGTATTGTCCACCGACAACACCACCGTCTTGTAGTGGTTTTGTCCACATAATGTGTGGGCTGTTGGGTGCGATTCCGTCTAATTGTACGCCACCACCACCGAAGCCACCTCCACCTACAATTTGACCGCTACCAGTACCAAGGAAGTTCGATGCGATGTAGTCCCAGTTTGAGTTTTGTCCTTCAATTGGGCGTGTCCAGTAGCTGGCGGGCAATGGATAGCTTGGAATTGGTGATAACTGTGAAGCTTGTACTGTGAGGGTGGATGTTGCAGTGCTGGATAAGAAATTGTCACCGACGTAGGCACTTGCAGATCCTGCTTCACCATTGAGTGGATTATATAGTGAAGCAACTTGTCCTGGGAAGTCAAATTTTAAGGTGTATGTGCCTATTTGTGTGGGTGTATATTGGATGAAGGCTGATGAAGTTGAGTCAGAAGTGTATGGTCCTTTGGTTTCTGTTGTTCCATCGGGCCGTGTAATTGTCAGCCTGTATCCTTGCCAGCGGTCTCCGCCGGTACCTGCTGCGGTTGGTGGAGGCCAATTGAGCCACATCATGATAAAGGTGTTTTGGTTAACGCCTACAGGATCTGGTGTAGCCACAATGTAGGCATAGGTCGGCACATTCCATGCTGGAGTGTGTGCAGTAGCAACTGGAATGGCAAGTAGTGAAACTGCAAAAGTTAGCAGCAACCCTACTGTGAGCACTGACAAAATAGTGCCCTTATTAATTTTTAGATTAGGGGTATTTTTCAAAGTTTCATCTCCCATGTTTGTACCCAGTCGTTTTATGATCTTATGTATTTAATATTTTTGTAAATACACACTGCAATATTATAAAATCGTCAGAAAAATTATATTTAGACAATATTTTTTTATTATTGGTAAGGAAGATTATTCGACATAAAGAAAAGTTAGGTGTTTAGAGCATTAAAAGAGCCCATCGTCATCTTTGAAATTTGACGCTTGTCTAAGATAAGTTGTTCGAATGGTGAGTACCGATTTTATGGGCGAGGTTTAGAACTTGTCTGGTTCAGAAGATTTTTAATAATAGAAGCTCCTATTTTGCTAAGATACAGGGGTTTGGGTCTTAGCTACGCAAGTTAGTACTTTACAAGCGGAAATTCTAAGAGCTTTGCTAGTTGATGGTCGCAAGAGTTTTACAAAGATCGCTAAAGAAATTGGCGTACCAAAGGAAGAAGTTTATAAGAATTACCACGAGATGAAGACCGCGGGCATAATAAAAGGTGCCACTATTCACATTAATTATAGGAATTTTGGTTATCAAACTGTTGGGCATATTTTGATCAATATTGAGCCTTCTGAATCTGACCGGTTACTTGAGTATATTGAGAGGATGCCTGAAACTTATTCGGTTCGTGACAGTTGTAGCCCAAAAGGAACAATACGGATTGTGACCATTCTTCGAACTCTTCGGGAATTGGAGGATATTAAGGAGAGACTTACAAGCCAGTTTTCGATTTTTAATTTGAAAACTTCAATTTGGACTGATGTAAGGGAAATGCATGGCAATTTGGAGATTATGCCTCAAGGGCAAAAAGTAGCTGTTAATAAAAAGGCTCCAATTGAGAAGTATTGTGGGAGTGCTGTTCAGGATAGGGTTGTGAACATTTCTGAGGCAGATTTGAGGATTTCTGAGAAAATGGCTATTAATGGTCGGGCTCCGTTTACGAAAATTGCACAGGAATTAGGTCTTAGCCTTGATAAGGTAAAGCGTAGATATGAAAAGCTCAAAACTAATGGTTCAATTAAAGTTACGATTCAAATTGATCCCACCAAGATTGGGTATCATGCAATGTTGGTAATATATGTTACAATCAACTCGCAAGATACTCTTCAGATAATTGAGGAAATTGGAAAGATTCCCGACATAATCAGTATAATGAAGACTAGTGGGGATTATGATTTACAGGTTTTTGCGATGTTAAGAGATCTCCAGGATTTATTTAGAATTAGAGATGAAATCGGGAGAATTCCCGGGATTGCGCAGATGAATTTGGAAGTTTCAAGGATACCAAATAAATGGCCTACCCCTCGGCAATACATATCAACCTTCTAAAATTTTGTTGGACGATTGCAATGTTTGCTTAGAACAATCTGATAAAATCGTCTGATTTTAATGTGTTAGGCGAAAATTGCGAAAACGATAAAAAGTCAGAAAATATCTTTCTTATGAAGAGAAAATAGGAATTATATTAATGAAGAATCTTAGTGAGTTAGACGCAGTGATTTTAAAAGAGCTTCTTAGGGATGGGCGTAAAAGTTTCACTGCTTTGGCTAAGGAATGTCAAGCTTCGAAGGATGTGATTTGGAAACATTATCGGGAGATGGAAAAAGCTGGGATTATTGTTGGGGCTACTATTCAGTATAATTATCCAGGTTTTGGTTTTGAAGGCGTAGGGGTTATATTGGTTAATGTTGAGTCGCAACATACCGATGAGGTCCTATCGCGTCTAAGGAAATTTCCAACTATTCGTCCGTTTCGCCAGTATGATTCCTTATATAATATTGGAATAATTGCGAATCTGAGGAAACTTAGCGATCTCGATAGTATAAAAGAGGAGTTGAAAAGACAAAATCCCGTAAATTCGATTCGGACCTATTTGTGGACGGGAGTGAGAAATACACCTGAGAATTTATCTATGGGCTTACAACAAAAGACAAAATTAGAGCAATATGAGGTTGAACCCCAAAAAAATGTGCTATTTCAAGTGAATAGGAGTATTGACGAGTTGGACATGCAGATAGTTGATAAATTAACCGCTGATGGGCGGGTTGCTTTCAGCAATATCGGTCAAGAGCTAGGGGTTTCAACCGATACCGTGGCTAGAAGATATTCGAAACTTGTTGAGAGGGGATTGATTAAGGTTTCTATTCAGATTAATCCGGTTAAATTAGGCTATAAAGGGATTTTAAATTGTTATTTGTCGGTTTCATCTCAGGCTTTTATGAAAAATACAATCGAGAAAATCTGCAAAATCCCAGACGTTAGCTACATCGTTAAATCAGTAGGGGAATATGATCTACAAGTCTCAATTCTAATCAGAGCTATTGAGGAAATCTATCGAAACAATGAAGAAATAATAAAGATACATAATATAAAAAAGTTAGAAACCGACCTCAGACCGATCCCGGAAATTTGGCCTAGTCCACGCCAACATATAAGTACATTCTAGAAAAAAGCATAGAATTTTTGGGTAATTTAATCTTTTAGTTAATCAGCAACACAGGGTCGATTCTTTACGAAGAGTTTTAGGATAATAGCAGCGAATATAGTTATTGCGCCTAAGGTTATTCCGAGTGCTTGGTAATTCATTGGAGCTGGTTGAGACGCCAATACTACAAGTAGGGCACCACCTACGGCGGGGGTTAGGGTTTTTCCAGCGCTGGTGAAAACTCTAATCAGGGAGATCATCGTGCCTCTTGAATGAGGGATTTGGTCAACAGCTAGGCATGAAAATGCAGAGTCACCTATACCTGTGAATAGTACATGGATAAAGTTGAATGCCATAGCTAGCCAGATGTTTGGGGAGCAGAATATTAGAATAATAAAGAAGCCGTCGGTAAGGAAACCAATTAAGGTTAAGGTTTTAGTGCCCAGTCGGTTTCCCAGTCTACCGGCTAGGAGGCTGCCGGTGATGAAGAATAAAGCAGTAATAATTATTATATAGACTGAGTAGTCTCTTGAGAGACCAAAGTTTTCTCGCATAAAGGCTACAACGAACAGACCAATAGATGGTCCGGTGTAGAATAAACTACTAAAAAGGCAGAAAGTTGCGGATTTGTTTTTTAGAACTTCTTTGAATTGACTGATGTAGATGCTTTTATTAGTCTTCGAATTTTGTGTTGGGGTAGGTGTTTTGATGCAGAAAAAGACCAATACTAACCCTATCAGAGCTATAGGTGCAACGAGAAGCAGGAAGGTAAGTCGCCAGCCGCCAAGATTGGCCACGAAGTTGGTTAAGGGTGAGCCGACTAAAGCAAAGAAGTAACCCGCGGCTACGATGTAACCTACTGCTTGAGCTTTTTTGTTGTTAGATAAAAAATCGCCGATTATGGTAAAGGCCATTATAGTGACCATAACTGTCCCCATACCTTCTAGGAAAGAGAAGAACAGTATGAGCTCAAAGGTTGGTGCAAGATAGGCGCCGACTCCTGAGATTGCGACAATCGAAAGTCCCGCAATTAGTAAGGATTTGTGTTTGAAGCGTACAACTAGGATGCACATGAGTAGAGCGAAGATGAGTTCAGCTGCGGCGTTTACGGTTCGGATTTGTGCTGCTACACCTTCGCTAACCTGAAAAGCGGATGCAATCTCTATTAGGAGCAAGGTTATGATGCCGTTGGAGACCGCGATAGCGACCGAGGAGAAAGCTAAAGTAGAAACTAGAAACCGAAGATTTGAGTCATTCTGGACCTTTGGCTCCGCTTGGGACATAACAACACCCATATAGAGATACAAAATATATAGAACTTATGGAAAGAAGAACAAAGAAAAAATTCTTAAAAATTATTAATTTAAAAATTGATTAGTTTAAGAATGAACAAAATTTAAAATTCTTAATTAAAAGCACAGAACTGTGATTTCTTGATAGTAGAAACCTGCAATAAAAAGAGGCTTGCTGGGGCTTTGGCAGGGGAAAATTTTAGGAGAGAAAGTGAAAGAACCTATGCTTCAACAGCTTAGGAATTAAAGATTACCGAAGCCCCTTCAGCCCACTGATTTTCTCTGTCAATTTTTTGCTTTTTTAAAAGAAAAGGAAAGAGAGTTATTTTTTACATAGTATGGCTGCATCATTTCGTTGTCTTTGTGATCTTGCGGGTATCTCTGCTTGTGTGAACATGAAGGTATCTCATCTGAAATTGCTCATTGCAAAAAAAACTACCGTTAGAGGTAGTCAACAAAGTTTTATTAACAAAGTGCGAGCAAATTCATAGTGCGAAGAGGAAAGAGAATGAAGAATTTAAAAAATAGAGTATTCTCTATATCTTTAATTTTATTCCTATGTCTGAGCGTGTTTTTTATCACTGCACCTCAGGCACAGGCAGTAGACATTCAAATTGAAACCCACGCCTACGTTATGCTTTCACCTGAAACTGTAGGAATAGGTCAATGGGCACTTATTACATACCGAATTGACAAAGTAGCATTTGGCGCCACAATACGAGCGGGTCTCTTTAATGGAACTACCGTAACCATCACTAGACCTGACGGCACCACTGAGACTAAAGGACCCTTAGCTATGGATTCAACAAGCGCAGGTTATTTCCAATTCACACCAACTACTACAGGCACCTACTATTTCCAGACGAACTTCCCAGCACAACAGGTTACCACCACAAGCGGTGGTGTAACTACAACACGATACTATATAGCTAGTACAAGCTCAAAGACAGCACTCGTAGTTACACAGGACCCAATACCCAGCTACCCAACTAATCCGTTACCAGAAGATTATTGGACTCGCCCAATAAACGCTGAAAACAAAGGTTGGTCCCAAATATCCGATAACTGGCTAATGCAAGGCTATGACTTTACTTCCCGACCATTCTATTGGGGCACTGTCTTTGCACCTTACACCCCAGGACCTGAAACCCCCCACGTACTTTGGAACAAGCCAATTTGGTTCGGAGGTATGGCTGGCGGCAGATGGGGCGACAGAGCCTACTACACAGGCTTATCCTACGAACAATACTACCTGCCCATAATCATTAACGGCAGAATTC
Organism: Candidatus Bathyarchaeota archaeon; assembly: GCA_963701765.1. Classification (GTDB taxonomy): domain Archaea; phylum Thermoproteota; class Bathyarchaeia; order Bathyarchaeales; family Bathycorpusculaceae; genus JADGNF01. Next base: position 16,190 of record CAVPBD010000009.1, on the reverse strand, counting down.
TATTATCAAGAACATGGTCCAACAGGAACAGCAACATTCCAAACCATCTGCATAGACCTATACACTGGAAAAGAAATCTACTCCATCAATAACACAAGCATTATTTATGCTCAAATCTTAGACGTAGAAACAGGCAATGAACACGGTCTACTACCATACTTATGGAGCATTAGCGGTCAAAACTGGATGATGTATGACGCTTTCACTGGCAGATGGATACTTAACGTCACTGGTATGCCCACAGGCGGATTTACCATGTTTGGTGATAAAGGCGAAATTCTAGTATATATTCTAAATACCCAACAAAATACCCTTACCTTGTGGAACACAACAAGAGCCATCGGTGGAGCAACAACATTTGACACTTGGAGCCCAGCATATGGCAGTACAGTCAACGCCTCAAGAGCCTTAAGCACTAACCCAACTACGGAAGCTTTGCTAAGTAGACAAAGCAACTCACCGTTCATGGGTGTTGAATGGAACGTTACAATACCTGATGTACCTGGAAACCAAGGTATACGTGCAATAAACCAAGGTTGGCTCTTAGCTGAATTAAATGACGTAACAAGCTTCCCACACATCTACGAAGACATGGCCTACAACCTTGAAACAATGAAACGTGACACAATAACTGGAGCTTACCCATCTACCCTGTCCCAATCCTGGCTAGTCAATAGAACTGATATCTATTCAGCTTATTATCGAGCACCATGGAACATTGACAACTACGTCTACACACTCTTTGATGAAGGCAAAATGCAGGTACATGGATACGATATAAGAACTGGACGTGAACTATGGAAAACTGAAGCATTAACCAACGGCTGGGGTATATTCACTTACCAAGTGCACTTAGCCTATGGACGACTATACACAGCAGGCTTCGACGGCTATGTACGCTGCTACAACTCCACAACTGGTCAACTTATCTGGAAATTCTTCTTTGGCAACATGGGATACGAAACACCCTACGGAACATTACCAACTTATAACGGCTACACTATCGCAGACGGCAAAATTTACATAACAAACGATGAACACTCACCCGACTCCGTAATGTGGAGAGGCGGCAAACTATGGTGCATAGACGCTTACACTGGAACACATATATGGAACATATCCGCGTGGATGCGTATGCCAGCAATTGCAGACGGCATTTTGACTTCACTTAACGTATTGGACGGGCAAGTATACACCTTAGGCAAAGGACCAACAGAAACCACCGTAACGGCACCTCAAACTGTTATCGCTGAAGGTACAGGGGCAGTAATAACTGGAACAGTAACTGATCAATCACCAGGCAAACCAGGCATCGCATGCGTAGCTGACAATTGGGTCGGCTCCTGGATGGAATATCAATACATGCAAAAACCAAAGCCAACCAACGCAGCAGGAGTCACAGTGCACCTTATGGCAACAGCTGAAGATGGCACAGAAGAACACATAGGCGCAACAACCACAGACCTCAACGGCAACTACGGTATCATATGGACACCAACCAATGATGGCTTCTACCAAATCACCGCAAAATTTGACGGAACAAAAGCATACTATCGTTCAGAAGCAACAACATACATGGGCGTCACAGTAGCTCAAGCAGTTCCCACTTCAACCCCGACCCAAACTGTAGCACCAACATCTACCCCATCAGCCACAGTCTCAGCCTCCCCAACCGTTGCTCCAACACCAGGCACAGGCGTATCCACTGAAACCCTACTCATCGCAGGCGCAGCAGTCGTCATCATCATAGCAGTCATCGCAGCAGCACTCGTACTAAGAAAACGCAAATAAACCCAAGTACAAACTAAATAACATTTCCTTCTTTCTTTTTTTTGATTAGAAAGACAAGTAAAAGTATTTGAAGAATAAATGTTAAGGCTTTTAAAATACCTAAAAAACCTGAACAGTTTGCGCTAGAATGTTTCTTTAAAACAACCCAAAGGAATGTTTACCCAAGCAAGTGCTCTATGAAAGTATTGGAAAAAAGCGCCACGCAATAGAATTAGTGCTATTCTGTTAGATGTAATTTGGATATTAGTTTTAACTTATGTGACACTGCTCCTTTTGGTTAAGCTGCTTTGGTGTAAGTTAAGAAATAACTTTGATTAGTCTTAGAAAATGAGTTAGAAAAGCATATGGACACATTATATGCCCAGTTTAGAATCTTTGTTTATAGAGTGTACTAATCAAGATTTACTAGGTCAGTTAGCATATTTTGAGCATATTCTGTTTCAAAAATAATATATCATTTCGCAAAAAATTTTTAATAGTTAATGTTACTATACCAGAATCTATAGCTAATTTTGTTAATTCTAAAGGAGGTGAATGATTATGAAAAAGGTAACAATTCTAACTGTTGCATTAACAGTTTTAATGATGCTTGTAGCAGTAATGCCAGCATTAGCACAGCCAACTGAAAAGAAGATTCCTTTTTACGCAATACAAATCCCAAATGTGCCTCCACCAACTCAGCCACCTGAATATAGTGTATTTGTAACAGAAGGAGACACATTTCACGCACGAAACCAAGTAGGTGCAGGAAAACTTTGGATTAGCCCAAATGCCCCTCCATCAGCACCATCTGGAACCACAAGTAGCATAATTATAATTAATATCAATCTGAAAACTGGAGAGGGAGATATAAAATTTGAAATGACTTGGACAATTGGAGCAGGCACTTATGAAGGGAATATTATTGGAAAACTTGTTGGACCCCCATATGCATCAAGTTCAGCTCAATATAACATGTATTTGCATGGAGTACTTCATGGAACAGGTGTATTTGAGGGACAAAAAATACAGCTAGAGGGTATTAGATTAGTTGGACAGCCATTCGTCTGGACAGGAACAATCTTAACACCATAAAAAAATTACTTTACAGCACTTTTTGCTGTATCTCTTTTTTTATTTTTACTGTAAATATTAACGAACAGTTTTTAGATGAACCTTATATGCAACCTTGACCAGTCAGGTGAGCTCAACTAAAACTTTGGATGTGATTTAATGAAAATAAAATGCATAAAATCAATTTGTGAAATAGGCCAAAAACCTGGACTAGTTCAAGCCTTTTATAATAAAGAAGGAAAAATGAAATCAGCACGTATAAGGCATTATCTTGGGATGGTATCTGGTAAACCAAAGTTTTCATACTGCAGTCAATCAGTAACTTATGCTGAAGTTCAACTAAACAGAGTTGGTCAAAAAGCTTTAATTGAAAGTGTTGCATCTAAGGCTATAGCAATTGGAGAAAACCATAAAATTGACCAAGATGGTCAAAGTAATGGTCTAATAGAAAATAACTCCAACAAAATAAATCAAGCAGATATCAAGAGCGGTTGTAGTCTAGCCTGGTTTAGGACATCAGCCTGCCACGTTGACGACCCGGGTTCAAATCCCGGCAACCGCACCAAAAACTTCTCTGATTCTGCAAATTGTTTTCGTGGCGCATCAATGATCTCACTTCAGTTTCCCGCGGAATTTCTAGTTGAACTTTAGTTTAAAAGAGAATAACACATATTTTTTCTTTGCCGCTCTTTTAAGAAAGATGCGCTGTACAAAATCCACCCACAACCAACAACAAAACACAACCAAACAACCAAAAACCAACATCAACCCCAAAACAACCACAACAAACAAACCCCAAAACACACCCCAAACACAAAACCCACCCCAAAAAACACCCACAATTCAAAAAACCCAAACCCCCACACCCACAACCAAACAAAAAAAACAAACCAAACGGATTGAAAGCTGTTTGTTTTATAGTTTATTCGGTATACGAAGAAACTTTTTATTAGCTTAAGCAAAGAGTAGTGTTATGAGCGATATCTCAAAACATGAGAATATAGTTCAATATGAATTAGACGCATTAATAGAAGTAAAAGCGAAACTATCTGAAAACAAAAAAGAGCACAATAGAAGAGTCAACTTTTTGCGGGGCACTGCATTGGGCTTAACCTTGGGAATCATAGGACACCTTTTTGTCCAGTTTCTGTTTCCAGTAATTGAAGCATTCTTGCTAGGCGAATATGGAGCAGCTTTTACAGGCAATTTGACGATATGCATAATTTCTTTAATCGGGGTTATCGGTATGTCTATGTATCTTTATCAGCAACTAACCAAAAGTGAGAGTAAGCAAGAGTTATCTAAGAGAAGTGAAGACGTGCTCGATTACGCGATTAAACGCCGACAAAACAATCTAGAAAAACAAACCTAGCGCCAGCTACATTTACCCAATGTTGCATACTTCGCTTGAGTAGGATATTTTAGGCTTCTTTTTGCTTAAAATTATGCCCACTACGAAAAGAGAAACCCCCGCCAACACAAGCAACTGAGCAGCTTCGACTAGATTTAACAAATATAAGCCCGCACCAATACATAAAAGCAAGATGCCCACCAACAAAACATTTGAAACCAACAACAGTCCTCTTCGAAAAGTTTTTGTTTATGGGTTCCTCGCAGCCCTAATCATTTTGATAATATATTATCTGCCTAATTATTTCTTTCTCGAAAAAGCCATAGCTGACCATAGCGCGTTTCTGCTCAACTCTGCCGGCGTGCAGGTTCAAACCAAAGTTGTAGGCGAGAGCGTATTTCTTGATAACATTAGGATTGTGAAGGACTGTACAGGGGTGCAGGTTATTGCGGTTTTCTTTGGGTTGCTACTGCCTCTTCCTAAGGCGGCTTGGAAAAAGAAGCTTCTTGCGCTTGCGGTTGTTTCTCTAATTCTTTACGCTGCAAATCTATTGCGCATAGTTTTTGAGTTTAGTCTATTATATTTTAATATTTTACCATGGTCTTTAGCTCATTATCCGCTTAGCCTGTTGCTGGGCGTTATTGGTGTACTTGTGCTTGTCTTTGTAACGGATCGGTTATTACCTGAGTTTGAGCAGTTCTTTCTAAGCCTTGCTCGCAGTGGGTCTGTTAGAAAAAAGAAAGATGATTTTAAGTAGTGCTACTTTTTTTCTTAACGTAGAATAAAGCTATTAGTCCAATGATTAAGCCGACGATGATGGATTCGAAGGGAAAGCCGGGAATCTCCAGTTGTGATCCTCCCCCGTTACTGACTGTGTAGCTATATTCCCTGGATTCGGAAGTATTTCCATCCGTGTCAGTTACAGTGGCATAAAATGTTACATCGGTGCCGTCAGTTTGGCTGGGCAAGGTTGCTTTGTAGGTTGATGAGGCTTTGAGGCTCATGGTAAGTGAGAAGTAGTTACCTTGGTTAATTGCGTAGTATAGGTTGACTTTGCTGATGGAGCTGCTTGGAGATACCGAAACACTTACGGTTACATCATCAGTTGCCTGCGGGTTTTGCGGAGTATAATATACACTGGTTATAATTGAGGAGCTAGCTGATGAGGTGATGGGGTAAACATCAAAGTTACCGTCGGTGAAATCGGGGGGTGTCCATCCAAGGGGATTCTCTTCCCCGGTGGGTTCGACCCAGATCCAACCTTGACCTCTGCCGTCATTTAGATCCCAGTAATAGTTTGCGTTGGAGTATTCTGGGAGCCAAATCATCATGGCGACGTGTGTGGGTGGTGAGATTATGGTTACATCAAACCCTGCTGCTAAGTAGAGGGTAGAGCATAGAAATGCCATGTCTTCGCAGTCTCCAGTTGCTACAGCGCCGGTGTTTTCGTTGAAGTTATGCGCCATTTCGTCTGCGTTCCATGCCCATTCAGGTTGGGCGGTGTTGTCCATGAAGACGTTGTCTTCGTCGTATCCGTATTCGGTCCATCTTTGGACGTATGTGAGTATGGCTTCGGCTCGGGTTGTTTGGTCGGGGTAGTTGGTTTTGAATGTTTCTCCGATGCTGTATGCTGTTTCTTTGTAGTCTCCTAGTGATTCGTATGCGACGTTTGGGAGAAAGCCGTTGGTGCCTTCGCTGTTGGTTCTTGTGTATCCCCAGCTGTCATACCATTCTAGGTAGCCTAGGCTTATTTTTGATGAGAATTCCGGGGGATAATACACCGCCACTTGGAATGCCGTATGCTACGCTGAGGCAAGAAAGAGCGAATAGCAGGATGATTCCTACGGCGATTTTTTGGGACAGGGACATGTTTTTTCCTCTTTTAGCCTAAAGGTATCATTAGGCTTCCGTATACGATTAGTCCGAGGAATATTTCGTAGCCGAAGAGGTAGATTCCTATTGCGGTTGGGTTTTGATTTATGTCGTCTAGGTCTATGCCGAAGGGGGAGAGTTTTGAGAAAATTAGGTAGAATAGCCATCCGAAGAATAGGCTCACAAAGAAGCTTAGGATGACGACTAGTAGGCGTTGAAGATTAAAGAATGAGCTTAGCATGACGGATTGGGATAAGAAGAAGGGGTTTACCATTGATCCGTATACTGCGAGTCCAGCGTAGATGAAAAAACCGCTTATGAAAAGGCCTGTAGCTATGGGGTGTCCTTTTATGGTTTTAAATTCGGAGATTTTTGTGGTTAGGTGGGTCATGGTTTTTATTGCGATTAGTCCGATGGCGATGCAGATGAGGCTTGATACGAATGCTCGGACGAACCAGAGTAAGAGTGAGGTTATAAATTCTGTTGGTACTGCCATAAGGGTCATCTGTTCTGTGTTTATCGGTGTGTGTTCTTATTAACATTTTCTGAGTTGCTGTGTTTTAGTGTCTTTGTTTTTGTTTTGTTTTTTGTTTGGTTTGTTGGGGAGTTGGATGGTGAATTTTGTTCCTTTTTGGTTTTGGCTGCTAAAGGTTATGTTTCCGTTCAGTGCTTCGGTGAGTCTTTTTGCTACGGCTAAGCCTAGGCCTTGGCCTTTAGCTTTGGTTGTTATCATGGGGGTGAAGAGTTTGGGTTTTATTTCTTCAGGGATGCCTATGCCGGTGTCCGCGATGGTGATATAGGTTTGGTTGTCTTTTGTATAGCTACGCAGGTTTAGGTTGCCTCCGTTTGGCATGGCTTGGATGGCATTGTTTATGAGGTTAGTTAGGATGCGTCGTAGAAAGGTTGGGTCGCTTTTGATTTCTATGCGGGTTTTGGTTTGGAGGGTTGTTTTTATGTTTTTGGGGATAGGTATGCTTTTTATTACGCTGTTGATGGTTTGGGGTAGGTTGATTTTGGTGTAGTTGGGGTTAAGCGGTCTTGCGTAGTCTTGTAGGTCGGCGACGATTTTGTTGATGTAGTTGATGTTTTCTTCTATACCGTTTAGGCTCTCCGAGATGCCTTCTCTTATTTTACTAATAGGCATGGCGGTTAGTTCTTGTTTGAGTAGGTATGTGTCGCTCATTATGGCTTGTAGGGGGTTGCGTATGTCGTGGCCTACCATGGCAGCTGTGGCGCCTATGGCTGCTAGGCGTTCTTTTTCTTTTAGTTGGTTTTCGATTTTTTTGTGTTCAGTGATGTCGGTGTAGAGTGACATATTGGCTATGTGTTTGCCTTCTTTGTCAAACATGGGAGATGCGTTGTAGGCTGTCCATAGAATTGAGCCGTCTTTTTTGCGTAGTATTCGTTCTCCGAAGATGCATTGGCCAGCGTGTAGTGCTTTTCGGTTTTGTATGATTTGTTGTTTGTATTTTTCTTCGAATGCGAAATCTGTGCCTGATTTGCCGAGGATTTCTTGTATGGTATATCCTAGCATTTGGGCGAATCTGTTGTTTACGAAGATATAGGGGCCGTCGGGTTTGCCTAGGATTATGCCTTCGGATGCGGTTTCGATGAGCATTCGGTATTTTTTTTCGCTTTCGATTAGTGCGTCTTGGGCTTCTTTGCGTTCGGTTATGTCTTCGGAGAAGCCGATGATGCCGTTTACGGTGCCGTTTTGGTCGTAGCTGGGGATTTTGTCGGTGCGGATCCATCTTATGCCTGTTGGTGATTCGTAGGGTTCGATTATTTCGAGTTTGGGTTGTTTTGATTGCATGACGATGAGGTCGTCGTTTCTCATGTCTTGGGCGATTTTGGGGGAGTAGAGGTCGGCGACTGTTTTGCCTATGAGTTTTTCTTTTGTGGTTTTTAGTGTTTTTGCGAATGCTTCGTTGACCTGTTTGAATTTGCCTTCTTTGTCTTTGTAGAAAATTATTATGGGTGAGGAATCTAGGATGATGTTTAGTTCTTGTTTTGCTTGTGCGGTCATTTGGATGCTTTTTTGGAGGTTTTCTTCGGCTTTTTTGCGTTGGGTTAAATCGTAAAGGACCGCTAATATGCTTTTTAGTTTCCCTTTTTCATAGAATGGCTTTAGATTCAAAGCCACAAAGATTTCGTGTCCATCTTTAGCTTTTATTTTGAGTTCAATTTTGTTTGCTACTTTTCCTCCGGATAGGATGATTTTGAGTCTTTCTTTTAGAGAGTTTTTGTTTTCATCATTTAGCAGATCGTAGGGGTTGAGAGTTAGTAGCTCGTTTTCTGTGTAGCCTAGGATTTGGCTAGCTATTTGATTGATTCTTTTAATGTGGGGTTGGTTTTTTTTGAATTCAAGAATAGCTACGGGGGCGATTTCTAAAAGAGCGTCAAATAAACTCTGGGAGCTGGCTCGTTTATAATTGGTCATAGAACCGGTTTATGTTATTGGTTTATTTGTTATTAATAATTTGCTAGCTTAAGACTGTTTGTTTTTTTTGTTTGGTTGTGGGTGTGGGGGTTTAGATTTTTTGGTTGTGGGTTGGTGTGTTTTTTGGGGTGGGTTTTGTGTTTGGGGTGTGTTTTGGGGTTTGTTTGTTGTGGGTTGTGGGGTCTTTGATGTTGGTTTTTGGTTGTGTGGTTGTGTTTTGTTGTTGGTTGTGGGTGGGTTTGATGGGTAGGTTTAGTTTGAAGGTGGGTGTTTGGGTTGTTTTGTTTGTTTGGTTGGTGTTGAGTTTTTTGGGTTTTTTGGTTGGTTTATTTGGTGGGGTTTTTGTTGTTTGGGTTGTTTGTTGTGTGTTTTTTTGATGGTTGTTGATGGGTGTTGGGTGTTTTGGTGGTTGAGTTGTGGTTGTTGGTGTGTGTTAGGAAGCATGCTCTGATGCTCTATAGCTAAGCTTGCTAACTTTATTAGTTAATGTTGCGCTGTTAGCGGGTTTATTTTGATTCTTCACTGTTGAGGTTGACTGTGGGTTCATTTTGTGCTGCATATTTTGCCTTGAAGTCATCAAAGTAGGTGATATCGGCTTGTCTTGAGCCTGCTAGCCCGAGTTCGCCGCTGTTTCTTGCGCTGCCACCGAAGTTACCCTGCAAAGTCCAACCCGATGGCATAGTAGTACCGTCTTGCCATATTCTAACTGAACCTTGTAGGGAAGCAGCGTCAGTAACTTTAAACTGCATATTGTACATGATGCCTGTTGTCCAGGAGTAAGTGGCACTGCTTCCCCAGGAGCGTAGATCGTTTAGGAATGCTACTCGATTATTGTTGAAATGTAATAAGCCGCAGTAGCCTTCACCGTTTGGTGTATCTACATTGCATGTAAGGCCCATCCTTGCAAGATCCGAGTCTCCGACCCAATTGGTTATTTGTATTTTTGTTGACAGTTCTACGCCGAAGTTTACTGTTCCAAGGGTTTCACAAGTAGTTTGTTGGGATCGCCGGCTGCGCCGGTGTTCTTTAGCATGTTATTTTCGATTGCCCATGCGCCGCCGTTTGTTTGCTTATATGCAGATTCGGTTGTTATGTCAGCATTGTTTGGGCGGTTAAAGTCGTCAAACCAGAGGTAAACGTTGCTTTTGTTTTGGGGCGGATTTTGCGCTGAGGGGTTTCCGTAGTAAATATAGTAGCTGTTATCTGTTGAGGGTGATTGGTCTATTGTTGTTTGGGTTTTGAACCAGACTTCGATGTTGCCATTTTCGGTACTTATTATGTCTCGGTCGATTTCGGTCCATGATGTTCCTTGTAGGTATGTGACGCGTAGGTCTGAGTAGTCTGCTTTGAGTTTTCCTGAGGCGATTAGCGTGGTTGGATCTATGTTTGCTTTTATTGAGTAGCCTGCTGGAGTTGTTGCGCTGCGTTATTGGTTATGTTCATTGCTTGTCTATAGCCATACAGTGTGCTCCACCAGTTCATGTTTATCTGTGTAGAGCCTTGTTGGGATTTTGCTTGGAATGTGAGTGCTTGTAGTCCTGCATCTGGAACTACCTTAAAAAAGTATGTTGTTTGTTCTACCCAAGGGTAATCTAGATTTAGGTTAATTATTTGCCCCTGCTTAAGCGCAACTGGTGCGGTGAGGTAGTTTTGTTGGTTTGATTCTGAAGTGCCAATGTAAAGTGCAATTATATTTGTATCTGATGTGCCTGAGTTGCCTATGTCTATACCGATTTTGTCTGTTGTGAAAGCCACATTGGCGTTATAGAGCATAATCCCTGCTTGGCTGGTTGTGTTTTCTGTGTAGCTTGATATCCAAGCATAAGTAACTGTTATCGCAGCAACAGTTATGACAATAAGAAGTAATGTGGCTAGAATCGGCGAAATTGCTCTACTAGATTTAAGAATATTAAGTAACGACATTTTTACATCAGACTTAATTGTAGAATTCTTTTGATTTTATTTAACTTCTATGAATTTTGAATTAATATTTAGAAAAAAAGACTGCGTGTATAAGTGTTAAACTTATTTTTGAGTTCTTTTGACCTATTTCACATCGATTAATCTAGTTATAATTGCATGAGAATAGTCTACTGATAATTTTGCTTGCTCAGCAAGTGTCTTAAAGTCATTTTTTTGAGATTTGTGAGAAGTCGCAGGATTAATCGTGTTACTTTGGTTTCAAATATATTTTTCACGTTTCAAATATTTTAACAGGGTTCGTTTTAATTTATATATATTCGCTGTTAGCGAACATTTTTCAGGGTTATACCATATCTTTTTTTGATCGTCTCTGTTGTGGATTTTGGTTATCTGGTTGTGTTTAGTTGATTAGTTGTGGGGGGTTTTATCGGGGGATTGATCAGGTGGGTTGGTAGTGTTGTCGCGTATACCGCCAGTGCGGTTGCCCAGTAGACGTCATCATGTGTGCCGGTTGGGTGGTAGTAGCCTACTTGGCCGTCTTTGTGTTGTAGGTAGCGTTCGGTGTTAAGTTCGGTGCATAAATCGCCGTGGTAGGGTTGTTCCCAGTGCATTAGGGGATAGAAGAATTGGTGATTTGCTCATGCGTGCGCGTAGTAGGTGGGCCATTTCGCTTTTTCTTGGGATGCTAAAATTTACGCCTTCGGCGTTTTCTATGTTGGCTTGGGTCATGTCGTTGATTATGCTTGGGCCTTCGCGTGTGAAGTCGACGCGGATTTTTTGGAAGCCTCCCCAGCGGTCCTGCAGCGTTTTAAGATAGCCTAGGACCTGCGCGTATAGGGTGGGTTGTTTGAAGATTTTTAGGTGCCGCAAAAAGAGGATATCGTTTTGTCTTTCTACTATGGCTAGGGCGGTGTAGTCGCGGGTTTGGGCTAAGTCGAGTCCGGCGAAGAATTCGCCTTCATAGGTTTTTTCGGGGTCGTATTCTTGCAGGTCGGTGCCGCAGGTTTTGGCTGTGCCTATGCAGGCGGCGATGAGGCTTTGGGTGAGCCACACATCATCGTCTTCTACCCATTCGGCTTCCATTTCGCGTCGCCATCTTCCTTGGTCTTCTCCCATTTGGGTTTTGATTTTGTTGATGATGTTTGGTTTTAGGGGTCCGTTTGGGGCTAGGGCTTTTTCGTATGTGACATGGGAGGTGCTAAAGCTGCGGAAGTCTTTGTGGTTGAAGATTTTGAAGAATATGCTGTCGGTGTGCCAGGGGGTGCTGGCGGCAGACGAATTTGCCGTCGGTGGTTCCTAGTGTGTAGAGGATGGCGTTGTAGAGTTCTTGATCGTTGGCGATAAAGTTCATCTCATCGCAGTTGGAGATTAGGATGTTTGTTGCGAAGTAGTTGTGGTTATCTTCGACTTCTAGGTTGTAGACTGTTTGGTAGGGGGGGTTTTGGAGAAGGGCTTTGTTGCGTAGTTGCGTGCTGCTTTTGGGGGTTAGCAGCGTATCAGTGTAGGTTAGTTCTTGGGCTGGTAGGTATGCTCTGTTTTGGGTGTAGATTTTGTGTTCGTTGGTGCATTCTAAGACGCCGTAGGGATGAATTATCTGGATTATTTTTCGGTTTGCTAGGGGGTTTTGGTAGATGTTGAGGATTTTTTTGGGTTGGATTTGTTTTGTGTTTATGTTGTATGATAGGACTTGTTGGCCAGGTTTTAGTTTGCTTATCGGGGTTTTGGTGTCGTCGGGGAGATTAATTAGGGTGTGTGGGGCTAGGCAGTAGACTACGTTTAGGGTGGGGCCTCGGATTGTTTCTGGGTTGTTTGGGAAGGCTTCGATGGTGCTTTTGTTGGTGAAGTTGAGTTGGGTTTTTTGGGGTCTTAGGGTGGTGTTTGGGGGGAGTTTGTGGGAGAAGCTTATGATGCGGTTAAGGATGCGTTTGGTTTGTCTCCATGAGGGACCTATGATGCCTATGGCGCTGTTGGGGTTGGTGACTGCGTACCAGAGTAGGAGCGCGGATATGATGTAGCTTTTGCCGCTTTGTCGGCACCATCTCGCGGCTAGAAAGTCGCTACTCTGGAATAGGCGGATAAATTCTGTCTGGTAGGTGTAGGGTGTGAAGCCTAAGATTTTTTTGCAGAATTCGACTGGGTCTTGGCTGAGTTGTGCTGTTTTTTGCTGGGTTTGGGTTTCGAGTTGTTCTGCTTTTTGTAGGAGGGTTTGGTATTTAGTTTTTAGTAGGGGGATTTTCATTCGGCGTTTTTGTTTGCTGCAATAGTTTCTCATATTTGGCCTCCATTTCGAGTAGTTTTGTTTCGATTTGGTCGTAACGGGCGTAGTCGGCTGCGAATTCTTTGTAGGTTTTTGCGATGGTTGCTACGGCTTGTAGGCGTTGGACTTCGATTTTTGTGAGTCCTGGTTTCATTAAGGTTTGTAGGGCGCCTGCGAGCATTTTTAGGGTAGCTTCGATGCTTGGCAATTCTTTTGGGAGGGTGATTTGGTCTGTGAAGTGGTTTCCTTCGGGGCGGGTTGGATTAAGTCCGAGTCGTTTGATTTTTACGATAATTGCGCCGGGTTTTTTGCCGAGTTTGAGGGCTATTACGTCGATGGGGGTTTGGTTGTTTAGTAGGGTTTTTAGTTCGGTTTCTTGTTCGGTGGTCCAGGGGATTCCTCTGGGCATGGTTTTTCTCTTCCTTTTTTTGTATGGGTTTTCTTTGTTGTTTGGTGTTTTGTTTGTAATTTATGCTTTATTATACTTTTTTTGTATATAATTGTGCTTTTGTGGTTTTGTTTATGAGTTTTTTATTCAATTCTTGTGTGAAATTGTGTAATATTACACATAATTACACACAATTGAGTGTTTTTCGCCATCCCCAACATAAAACTATAGATTGTTAGCAGAAAGGGCAAGGTGCATCCATGCTTTGGGATAAAGCCTCTAAGGGATTGGTGGTTGCACCTTGCTCTCCTTTGTTGAAGCGCAATTGACAGTAGGTAAAGAGGAAATAAAAGAATGATTTCTAAAAAAAGAATATGTCAATAATCTTAAGTCACATCATTATCGATGTGATTTGCTTTTTGGTTCATAAAAAAAGAAGGGGGAAATATTTGGTTGTTTATTTGCGTCTTCTGAGTAGCATTGCGGCTGCTGTTACTGCGGCGATGATTATTACTGCTGCGCCTGCGATGAGTAGGGTTTCAGTTGGGATGCCTGTGGCTGGTTCAGGTGCTGGTGTGGGTGAAGCTGTGGGGGTAGCTATTGGGGTTTGGGTTGGCGTTAGAGTTGGAGTTGGTGCTACTGTTTGGGTTGGAGCTGCGGCTGCTGGGTCTACACCTATGGCGGTTGTTGCGCTTGAGCCCCAGTAAGAGTTGGATCCTGCGAATGTTGCGGTGATTTTGTAGGTGCCTTCTGCAGAGGGTGTCCATTTGTAATAGTATAGGCCGCTTGGGTCGCTGGTGACTGTGGCTATGTCGGTTGTTTGTCCGTTTTGGTCGGTTGCTGTGAGCTTGACTTGGACGCCGGTTGTGGTGGTTGGGCAGGGTTTTTGCATGTAGATGTATTCCATCCATTGGCCCATGCTTGCGTCTGATACTGCGGGTACGCTGGTGAATTGACCACTTGCGATTTTGGTTTTGGCGCCTGAGGATATGTCATTGACGGTGCCTTGTATGATCAGGCTTTGTCCTTTCGCTATCGATGCTAGGGGTGCTTCTATTGTGGTTGCGCTTGGTCCTTTGCCGAAGCAGTACACTTGCATATCGTAGGTGTTTAGGTATACCATGTAGCCGTCTGCGACTGCGAAGCTTGCGCTGTTGCCGGTGCCTACGCTGCCCCAGCCGAGTACGGTCCAGAGTTCTTCTCCGGTGTATGCGTCTATGCATCGGACTCGGGAGCCTTTGTAGGGTGGAACGTTAGGGGAGTGTTCGCTTGTAAATACGTACACTTTCCCATCTGCGATGGCTGCTAGCACTAGTGGGTAGTTGCCCCATGGGTGTCTAGTCCGGAGTTGGTGCTGTTGCCTTCTCCGCCGTTACCATAAGTCCAGGTTAGTTTCCCGGTGGTCATGTTATAGCAGTAGAGTACTCCGCCGTAGCTGCATGTGTAGAGGTTTCCGTATGCTGCGTCTAGGCCGTAGTTGGTGAGGTAATTGTAGAAGTCGTATGAGCTTTGCATTGGGCTGGATGGTCCCCAGATTTGGGTGCCTGTGTCAAGGCTGAATCCGAGAAATTGCATGGTTTCTTTTAGGTACATGCCAAATGTTCTTGAGGTTAAATCTATGGGGCCTTGGACTATGCTCAGGTTGCCTGAGGGTGCTGGGTAGTTTTGTTGCCATAGAAGTTGTCCTCTGGAGGCGGGTTTGAGGCTTATTGCCCACATTGTCCAGGGATCGGGTGTTCCGTAGCTGGTTGTTGCGGCAAATGTTGTGCTGGATCCTAAAATCATGTCATTGTATATTACTCGAATTATCCTAGCTCCGGTGGGTAAAGTGGGGATGGTTACGTTCCAGTCGTAGGCGGTGCTTGCGTTAACTGATTTGCCTACTGGTCTCCATTGGTAGGCGTTGGTTCCGGTTCCAGGTTCTAGGGCTAGGTTTGGTGCTGCGGTGTTGTTCCATTGTGCTAGCCAGTGCCTTGTGTTATCTAGTTGGTATACTAGGATTTCGCCGTTGGGTCCGTATGCTTGGGTGCCGGAGGGAACGCCTGTTAGGTTAAACAGCCAGTTTCCATCTATTGGGTCATATGCTAGCCAGGTGGTGCCGCTGGTGGACCATAAATAGCCGTTCTCTATGACGCCGTGCTGGTTCATTGATTCGTAATCGTAGAATTGTCCAAACGATGGCATGGTCATGTTTTGGTAGTAAATTTGTTGGCCTGTCTGTAAATCAACACAAACATAGCCATTTCCTGTTGCTGCGTCACTTCTGGGTAGGTTGTAGTATAGTCTGCCATACATGATTATGCGGTTGACTAGTTTTGGTTCGTATGAGAGGCCTGAGTAGAAAGTTGCGGTTGGAACGCCTGTGTTGGTTCCGCCTAGGACGCCGCCGAAGGATAAGGGTTTGGTCCACATTATGTGGGCGCTGTTAGGTGCTGCTCCGTCGGGCTGGAATTTTCCGTTGATTTGTGGGGCGTTCATCCAGTTTGAGGCTATGGTTGCCCAGTTGGTGTTTTGTCCTTCTATGGGTCTGGACCAGTAGCTGCTTGGAAGCGGATATGATTCTACGGCGGTTACTGGGTTTGCTTGTACGATGACGGTTTTGGTTGCGCTGCTGGGCATGTAGGTGTCGTTTACGTATGCGCTGGGGGTTCCTGCTATGCCGTTTATGGGGTTGTATAGGGAGGCGGTTTGTCCGGGGAAGTTGAATGTGAATGTGTAGGTTCCTGTTTGGGTGGGGGTGTATAGTGTGTATGTTGAGGAGGTTGCGTCTGAGGTGAAGGGTCCTAAGGTTTCGCTGGTTCCGTCAGGTTTTGCGATGGTTACTCTATAGTTTTGCCATCGGTCTCCGCCGATGCCTGCAGCTGTCTGGGGGACTTTGTCTAGCCACATAACGACGAACAGCTGTTGGCCTTGACCGACAGGGTTAGGTGTAACTACTAGGTATGCGTAGGTTGGAATGTTCCATGGTGGTGTGTGGGCGGTAGCAGTTGGCAGAATTGCTACTGCTGTTGAAAATGCCAAAATAAAAATTATGGCAGCAGTAGCTAAAAATTTAATTTTTGAGTTCACAAAATTCTCTCCTAATATAGCAGATACTAGAAATTTTGTTTATAAG